>CATJWN010000055.1 GCA_949745595.1 uncultured Clostridia bacterium | reverse complement strand
AGCAGGAACAACAGGACAAGACTTAAGAATAGAAGCAATAAAAATTTCTTCAGATATAGATATTCAATATAGAGTACATATGGAAGGAATAGGCTGGGGAGATTGGGTACCAAAAGATTGCATAGCAGGAACAACAGGTCAAAATAGAAGAATAGAAGCAATAGAGATAATTTCAAGTTATAATGACTTTAAAGGACAAGCACATGTTCAATACACAGGATGGATGGCAGAGCAAGTAGGAACACACATAACAATAGGAACAACAGGTCAAAACTTAAGATTAGAGGCATTTAAACTTCAATTCTTACCTAAATAAACTTTAGCATTAAAAGAGATAATAAAACCTACTTTCATGTAAAGTAGTTTTTTTATTATATAATATATAAAAATCACATTATGAATCATAATGTGATTAATTTTTTATACTTTTAATGAATGTTTATACTTACAAACAACAGTATATACTATAAATTTAAGGCTAGGCTTCATATTGTAGTCTAAATTAAAATAGTTAGATATAATGTTTATGTCTGTAAAATTGTACATTCGTTCTATAACTTTATCTATGCACCATTTGACATTAAAAAAAGATTTTTCATTATACTTTTTTGCAATAATAGGAAACACATTTTTAGATAAATTATCCAATGCGTTTTCATCAATAATGGATAGATATATTGCTTCTACTAAATACTTAAATCCTTTGGTATATTGTTGAAATTTAAACTTTGATAATTCTTTTATAATAAATTGTTTTGTATCTTCTTCTTTCATATAAAAAAACCTCCCTTGACGTTGAAATTATTGATTATAATATTGCTAAAATTACATATTAGTAAGTAACGTTTATTATAAAATAATACATCTTTTTCTTTTGTAAAACGCCTCCTTTCTAATTCATAATAGCTTGCTTTCATAAACATTATATTAGAAAATGAGTTAAGTATATCAAAAAATAGAATTTAGTAGAAATAAGTAGAAAAGAGTGGAATATGTGATTATTTTTTCATTATAGTATCTACTTTACTTTCTATTTTATTTTGATAAACTTCCAATCCTTTTTTTAGAAAAAGAGGAACATCTATGCCTATTTCTATAAGGTTTTCTAAAATACTTCTTGTTTCGTTAATTATTAAACAAGTAAGAGTAAACCATCCAAAAAACATAATAAAATCAAGTTGAATATTAATTTTATACCCTAGTTGCAATAATAAATAAGAGATTAGGAAAGATATTAGTATAAGAATCCAATAGCAAACTTTTTTTAATATTCCTAAACTACCTTTATTAGAATTTTCTGTTTTATTAACTTTTGATTTTATTGTTCCTGTTAAATAATCAAAAACATTAAGTACTAAATATCCTGCAAAAAGCGTCCATTCAATTCCTAGAATAGAAGTTAATGTTGTAAATATAATACTTATGCTGCTAGTTATTTTATTGAAAATTTTAAAAAATTCATTTTCCATATAAACCCCTCCTTATGCTAATTATAATAAATAAAATCATAAATAGCTGAAAAGTAGATTTTTATGGAATTAAGTGTAATAGAACTATTTGTGAATTTTTTTATGAATATTATTTCCTATTACCAGAATGATGGTCTTTACTTTGGGGATTTCTTCAAAGTCAATTCCTAAATATTGTTGTAATTTTGATTGTTTGCAGCAATAGCACATTGCTTCTGTTGCATTTCGAATATTATATTTTACATTAAGAGGAGTTGTTTTGAATTTTTTTGCAACCATTGGATAAATATCTTTTGATAGATTATCGTCAAAATAATTATCTAAATTATTTAAAATATATATAGTTTCTAATAAATATTGATATCCCTTGTGTGATGGATTATATCCTAAGTAGTTTAGCTCTTTAGAGATTAAATTTTTAATTTCATTACTATCTTTATATTTTAGTAATTCATTTATTTTTTTATTAAGAATATCAATGTTATTTGATTTTGTAACAAAATCATAAACCATTGGAATATCTAGTACATCGTTTATAGTAGAATTCTTTGAACAAAGTGCGATAATGGATTTATTAAATTTTTCTAGGTAAACTAGCTCTATATTTTTTAGTATTTCTAAGTTAATTAAAAGAATGTCAAAAGAATATTCTTTAATAGAATCATAGAATTCTGATAAATTAGTTGCTATTCCACAAAATTTAATATTTTCATTTGTTCTACTTAATTCATTGATTATTTTCTGTCTAAATTTTACATCTTTTTCAACAATTAAAATTTTTACCATAATTTAAAATATCTCCGTTTTATTATTCTATTTATTAGACTGATGTAAATTTAAGAGAAGGTTCAAGAAAAATAAAAAATTTGAAAAAGAAAATTTCAACTTTTTTCAACTTTTTTCAACTTTTTTACATCTTCTGTTTTTTGTGTGCTAAAATTCAAAATAACATTGCATTTTTAGGACAATGTTGATTGCTTTTCGAGGCTAGTTCTATTATAGCTGAGAAATTCAATAGTGTAGAAAAATGATTGTTAAGACTGTTAGAAAACAAAACACGTGACTTTGGAGGTTAACATTATGAAGGTTTTTAAGAAGATGACAATTATGTTCATGGCATTCCTGATGCTTTACTCTTTGACTGCGAATGCTATGGCGGCGGAAGTGGGCGAGACGATGCCTACTTATGAGGTAGTAGAACTGGTGGGAACAGAGTGTGATGCTGACGGCAACGAAATGGCGGTGTATGAGTTTGAAGTTACGCCTGAAACTATTGCGGATGGCGACTACGGCATTATGCCTTTGTCTCTCGACCAAAGCTTTACTATGGGTTATACCCACAGAGGCGGAGATCGGACATACTCTGGTAATAAGCTGAGATTCTCTGCGACGGTGACAGATCAGAACGGAAATGCTGTGGATAATTGGGTTTCTGTTCAGCTATACGACTATAATCATACTGAGGCACTTACAGATATTAGCGTGTATGCTAATGGTGGCACAACCACATCTTCGGAGATTTCGATTACTCCGGGAAGGGTGTACTATTTTAAGTATACCAGGACATCTGGTGCAAGCAGAACGCTGAAAGTGCATATGCGAATTACTGATTACAACTAAGCGCAGGTAAGCAAGTCTGTATAGATTAGATTCTAGTAAGAAATAAAAGTTGATATATGAAAACAGTCTTAAAAGTCATTTTTTCTATAAAAAGTGCAGGTGGAGTTCCATCTGCACTTTGATTTTTATTTTAATAAATGAACATTTAAGCTCTTATCTGTATTATATTTAATATACAAGTTTAAAGAATTTGTGTTTTCGAAATATTTACTAATATCAAATTCTATTATGAGATGACCGTTATTATTTTCATCATTATTGTTGTACATGTAGAAATAAGGATATTTTTCATTTAAAATATTTGTTAATTTAATATTATCTATTTCTTTAAGTAAAACATCTTCATTGATTTCCTCATTTAAGGTTAGTTCAATTTTTAAAGAAGTTTCAGATTGTTCAGCTGAAATACTTTTGATAACCTCATTATATGAGGTAGAGTATTTTTCAGTATTTCTTTTCATAATATTATTGTCAATATTAATTGTATATAACCAATTACCTTCATATTTTTTCTGTTTATCATTAGAATTTGTTAATATGAAACTTTTTATTTCAAAAGTTAAACTATTGAGTTTTGGTAGCTCCAAAGAAGAGTACAAAATAGATTCGGTAAATTTGTTATTAGAATCTATTATTTTTGTTCCACTTTTCATGCTACGAGATGAAATTTTATTGGGCTCATTAAAGTTTGCATAATCATCTAATTCAACTCCAATAATATTATTGTTTTCGTCTCTAATTATGTATTCATGTATTTCCATATTTGTAATGTTAGCTATATCTGTATAGTATGTAAAAGATATATCTAAATTGTTCTCGTCAATAACTAAATTATTTGTTTTGATTCCAATATTATTATCAAAAATAAAATCCATATCAACATTCTGAATGTATCCATTTGCAACTGCAGTATCAATTGCTTTTGTTGAGTTTGTAAAAAGGTTAGTAATGAAATTAATTATATCTTTTGCAAATACAACGCTAGTAGTTAGAATGGTAAAAGTAACTATAAATATTGCAACTTTTTGAAGAGTACTATATACATAATTTTTCTTCTTTTGTTTTCTAGGTAATTTAAAAGCATTGTGAATAGTATGTTTTGTTGAATCAGGAACATCAGGAGAGTTTTCAAAGGCTTTAAATAGAATTTTGTCTATTTCATCAAAATTATTTTCTTGTTTTTTCATAAGTTTCATTACCTCCTTTCTTAATTTCTGATTCAATTTTAATTTTTAATCTTCGAAGTCTAGTTTTAACAGTATTTACACTTATATTCAATATATCAGCAATTTCTGTTGGTGTAAAGCTATTATTGTAATATAAAATTGCAATAATTTTTTCGTTATAATTTAAAGGAGATAATAGTTTTTCAAAGTCCATTTTATCTTCAGCTAATTCAATTTCTGTCTTTTTAGATGGACCTTTGCTATATATTATTCTATTTATAAGACTAATTTGTCTTAAATTATAGTAGTAAATATTGTTACATTCGTTAATTAATATTTTGATAATCCATGTTTTAAAATATTCTTTGTGTTTTAGTTTATGTAGATATTTATATGATTTTAAAATTGTTTCATGAATAGCGTCATTTATATCTTCACTATTAGTTAATCTAGCTGTTGCAATTCTATATAAATCAGTTCGTAGTAAATCCATCAATTTTACATAGGCGTCTTGATTTCCTTGAATTGCTTGTTCTAATAAGTTGTCCATCTTTTTCTCCTTTCCTTTTATATAAAAAAGTATATGTGAATTACACATATACTAATTAAATTTAGTTTCTGTTTGCTTTAAAGTATCTTAACATTTGTAATATTATTTCTAATTCTTCATTAGATAGGTTTATAGAAGATAGTTCTTGTTTGATTTTTATATTTAAACCTTCAGATTTCGTATTTATATAATCTTCACAAATATCATTAGGAGTAATGTTTAATGCATTGCAAAGTTTTATTAAGGTATCAATTCCCATCATAACATTTCCACATTCAATATCCGAAATTGTATCTCGAGATAGTAGAGCTTTTTCAGCTAACATTTCCTGAGATTCAGTTCTATATAATTTTACTTTCTTTCCAATTGAGATTTTTAATTTTGATAATTCATCCAATTTTTCTGATTTCTCTTGCATAATACAAACCTCCTAATTTTAATCAGTATATCAAGAAAATGATTTATTTTTAACGGACACAAATCTACAAATTTATAAAAAAGAGGAGAGTACACCTCAAGAATTAAAAATAAGTTAAAAAAAATCGATAAAGTTGAAAAAAGTTGAAAAAAGTTAAAAAAAGCGAACCCTTGATTTACATAAAATCCTGTCTAATTTGATAGAAAAAGGGAATTTATGTAAACTTTTCGTGAAAAGCATAAAAATTATGCAAATATGCTGCGTAAGGAGGTGAAATTTTATATCAAATCATGAAAATAATATAAATTCCCAAAAAATTGGGAGGTATTATTATGGAAAAAAAGAATGCTAACTCAAATGAAGAATTTTATGAATTTAATAGCTTTTTAAATAAGGTTATTATTTTTTCGGGAAAAGAGTTTTTTAGAAAGGAGTTGAAAAACAAAAGAAGAGAATTAGATTTAATTGATGATGACAATTTTGAAAATATGTATTTGAATTCATATTTATGTGAAGATTTTTTATTTGAAGATCAAACATCAAAAGATGTCTTTGATTTTATTAACTTTTGCGAAAATTTTAATTTACATTGTGCACTAAAGTCACTTTCTGCTATTGAGCAAGAAGTGCTTTTTTTGCTTTATAGCAAGGAATTATCACAAGAAGAAGCTGCTAATATACTAAATATATGTTCAAAATCTGTTAGTAGAATAAAGTTAAGAGCTTTTGATAAAATAAGAAAATTTTTAAAAGGGGAAAAGTAATATGGAAGAAAGATTAAAAGAAATATATTATTTAGGAAAGAAAGCACAAGAAGGTAATGAAGTAGCTTTGATAAAGTTAATAAATATGAAGAGTGGTCTTATAAAAAAATTCTGCTATGGCAATGAAGACTGCTATCAACATATAATTGAAAGAGTTATAAAATCCATAAAACGATATAAATTTTAAAAAAATTAAATTTATGGTAGAGTTTCATATATCTTATTGCAGTTATATATAATGAAGGGCAAAGTTCAATAGAACGCACTATATTAAATCTAGGAGATAGGGACAACCTATCTTCCTAGAAATATATATGCAAGGAGGGAGAAATTTTGCTAAAGATTATAATTATTATACTATTTGTATGGATGGCTATAATTGATGTTTGTATAATATGTAGTCAATCAAATGTTAAAATTATTTACCAAAAAGAAAATGACAATACAGAGTTTAATAAAGTTATTAAAGAAATTAAGTAATGTTACTTAATAAAATTGTCGTATCTAAAAGGTGTTTGCAAAAAAATGACTAAAAGGAAGTATAAGTATGGAATTGAACAAGAAATCTTTAATTAACTATTTATATTATGAAGAACATTTAAAAGTAAAAGAAATAGCAAAAAGAGAAAATATTGATAGTTCATATGTTTCTAAGATTATAAAAAATGATGATAGATATTTGATTGAAAAGCAAAATAGAAAAAGCATATCTAATAAGATACATATTGAAAAAACAAAGAAATCTGTAAAGAAAAATAGAGAAAAAATTAGATTTAATAACAATGTTGATGATTTAATTTTGAAAAATTTACATAACCAAGATAGTATGGAATTATCAAAATCATCATATCTTACAAATGAAAATTATAGAAAGTGGAATTATAGTGCCTATAAGTATAACCCTTCAAAAAAGAGGTATGAATTTAGAGAAGAATTAGGACGCTCGTATGATGTACCTAAATATATTAAAGAAAGGAATTAAAACAAGCCATAAGGCTTGTTTTTTGGTGCAACTTATTATGAATAAAAAAGAAGCTATTGCTTATGCACAAATAGCATTAAATCATTTAAAAAGTACAGCTTGTAAAGAGGAAACTAACTTGGAAAATCTAGGATTGAAGATGGAAGAAGCATTTGAATTATATCCAACTGACCTTGCAAGTATTATGGCAAGCAAAATGGTAGAAGCGGAGCGTGAGTTTAATGCCATTAGAGGATGAGAGAATTGGAATAAGTGTTGATGAAGCAGCAAAAATGCTTAATGTTGGGAAAAATCTAATGCTTGAAATGGTAAAAATGGAAGGTTTTCCAGCGATTCGTTTAAAAAGAAAAATTATTATTGATAAACAAGCTTTACCAAAATGGTTTTCTGAAAATTATGGGAAATATACTTATTAAGTTTTGACATTGATTTAGACGAGAAAAAATTATAAAATAAGAGTAATTTAATAGTTTCTTATATTATTTTACTTGTATTTTAATTTTGGATTGGAGTAAAAATGCAAAAAATAAATAATAATAAAGCCAGTAAGATAACCAAAGAAAAGCCAAAAAATGGGAAAGGTAAAATTCATATAAGAGATAAAAAGAATGGAAAGGAGGCTCGTACAACTATACAATTGGGTCTTAAAGGTATCAAAAATCCAAGAGTAGAACGTTATGGAGAGACAGAAGAAATTGCTGTAAAAAAGATTAGAGAGGTAGAGCTAGATATATTAGTAGAAGTAAGAAATCTTATGAAAATTACTCAAGGTAATTATTTAGCAGACTTTTATAAAAATGAGTTAGATACTTTTAATAAAAATGTCGAAAAGATTGTTAAGCAAAAAAAATCTTTTTATATGAAAGATGGGATTTTTAGTTCAGCATTATCATCAGATAAATACGAAACAAATTGTCAGTATCCTGTTTCAATGTTTATTCATAAAATGATACAGAAAAAGAAGAAAGAAGCAGAAATTGTTACTACAAAGAAAAAGAAAAAATTAAGTCCTGATACATTTGCATATTATTGGAGAACTGCACAGAAACAAGTTATTCCATATTTTGGAAATATTGATATAACAACTATAACTGAAGAACAATTGCAAGAGTATTTTGATAAATTAGATTATTCAACTAAATATTTAAAAGATATACGATTGGTTTTAAAATTATCTTTTGATGTTGCTATACAAGAAAAAGTAATAAAGTATAATCCTGCACAAAAAATTAAGATAGATAGTGTAAAAAAATCACTCGGTATTGAAATAGAACATCTAGAGCAAGATAGACAAGAAGTATGGCTTGACCTTTTTGAAAAGGATCAAAGACAATGGGCATATTTATTTGAAGCTATATTATTAACAGGAGCTAGACCAGAGGAAGGCTGTCGGTTTGAAATGGAGTGCAATGGACTTTGAAAATGACACAGTGCATATCAATAATGCTTATAAACAATGGGAAGTATATGATGACGATATGGTAAAAATTGGTAATAGACGAGGAGATGGAGATTTAAAAACTTCTGAGAGTTATAGAGATATTCCAATGCATCCAAGATTAAAAAGATTACTTTTAATGATAAAGACACAGAGAATAGCTGAATATCAACAAAAAGGGAAAAAGTTAGATGAAGATGAATATATATTTCTTAATGAAGATGAGAGACCTTATGTATCAGAAAATTTAACAAATAAAATGCCTAAATTTATAAAAAAATATAAATTAGAGCATTTGACAACATATGGATTAAGACATTCGTTTGCAACTTTATGTTCTACATTGGGAATGCCACCAGAAGTATTACATGTTATAATGGGGCATGCAGATTTTGATACTACAAGAAAATATTATATACATATTACTGGAGAAAGAAAGAAAAATGAAATGATGAAAATGTATTTAAAACAAAGTGGAGAAGATACATTACAAAAATTTATTAACGAAAGTGATATGTACTTTAATAAAATTAAACAACTAAGAGTACAAGAAATAAGGGTAGAGAAGAAAGCAAGTTAAAAAAATACACTTATTTCTAAGTGTATTTGGTGCAGCTGATAGGGCTTGAACCTACAACCGCCTGGTTCGTAGCCAGGTACTCTATCCAGTTGAGCTACAGCTGCATGAATTTTAGTTGGTGAAGTATGCAATTATAAAAAGATATTTTTGGGGAACTTTTGGGGAACGCATAGAAATTAACTCCTAAAAGTCCCAATTTAATAAGCTTTTGGGCTATTGACCTTCCGGTTCGTAGCCAAGTGCTCTATCCAGCTAAGCTACAGTCGCATTAACATAGCTTATTATAAGTCATTTGAGCATAAAAGTCAAGAAAAAATGTAAGCTTTATATCACTTGCATAATAAAGTTTTGAAGTAATTTCCATAATTGTATTTGTTCTCCCACATACAAAAAACCGAAATATACAACCACATATTGCACCAAGAATATGTCCTAAGTGAGATACGCCATCTTTTTTTCCTAGATCTATAAATTCGTCGGCTACATGGAATAAACAAATAAGTACTAGAGTTAATGGTATTTTTCCTTCTTGTATATTGACAAAAGAGCTTAAAGTAATGAACATAAATACAATTGAGCTTGCACCTTCTAGTCTAACATTTTTCCTGAAAGAATTTATTATTCCAACAACAATTGCAGTAATTAATATCATTAAAAATAAATTTTCAGTGCCAAATTTTTCTTCAAGCATAGGTCCTATTAGCAAAATATAGATAAAATTACTTGAGAAATGTGACCAACTGCTATGTCCGATGATATGTCCTACTAATCTTACATAGGTAAATATATTAAAAGGTGAGCTCCTATAAGTTGAAAATAGCAGAGTGTTAATCTTATCATGTGTAATATAATTTAATGCTAGTGCTAGTAAGCTTATGAAGAAAAAAGTTAATATTAATTTTGAATTATATTGCAAATAATCCATTACATCTATTTCTAATTCCATTTTTATACCTCAATATTTGTTGTTTGTTAGCATTATTATAAATAAAAATTAATTTTTTTTCAATAATCTAACAAAAAGACTTCAATTGAAGTCTTTTTTGTATTTTTTTTTAAGATTATTTGCTTGATCTTGTGTAAGTCTGCCGCTTATTGTTGAAAGATTAATTAAAGCATTCAGATTTTGCCATTTTTTTTGTGATTTATTATCTTGAATATATTCTTCATATTCGTCTAATATATAATCGGGTATATGTAATTCTTCATTCGATTTGTTCATTTGGTTTGCCCCTTGTATTTTATTATTTCTATTTGCATACAATAAAGTGTTAACACTTACAAATATAGCATAAAAAAATAATAAAATCAATACATATAGTAAATTTGGAGAAAAATATGTCTTTAATTGCAAAATTTAATGGTAAGATTAACGTGGTTGGAAAATGCGTTAAAGAATACCGAACAAAATGTGGATTATCTTATGAGGAGTTGTCTGCAAAATTAGAGCTTATGGGAATAAGTATTCATAAACAAAGTTTATATGATATTGAAAAAGGAAAAAGAACAGTAAAAGATTTTGAACTGTTTGGTATTGCACACATATTAAAAATTGATATGAACGATTTATTTGCTGATATGAGAGGTTATTTTAAAGATTAATAAAAATACCTTTATTTATTAATTTACATTTTTTTTCTTTTATGATATACTAAATAGGAGTGAAAAAATGTACAATAAGATAAAGGAGAAATTGAGATTATGAAAAAAATAATGAAGATAACTTCACTTTTGGCAATGATAATTTGTATTGCACTATCAGGAAGTGTATATGCGGCAAATATTAATTGTGATTTAAGTATAACAACACCTAAAAATGAGTATGCAAAAGGAGAAGAATTTATAGCAAGTGTTAATTTGTCAAATGTAAGTTCAGAACAAGGAATTATTGCATTCCAAGGTACTCTTGAATATGACAAAAACAGTTTGACACTTATAGAAATGTCTGGTAAAAACTCTTGGGAAAGCCCAATAGATGGAGCTTCATATAATAAAGATAACGGAAAAATTGTAATTACAAGAAATCAATTGACAAAAAATAATGAAGTTGTTTTTGAAATGAAGTTTAAGGTAAATGACAATAGTGCTTCAAATGTTTCTATTAAGCTAAAGAATATTGCTTTTGCAAATGGAAATGAAGGTTCAAAAGCTATTTCAGAAGTTAATAAAGGAATAACTATTACTAATGGAACTGCTTCAGGTGGAAACACAAATCAAGGTAGTAACAATAATAACAACAATAATAATAGCAATAACAACAATAGCAGTAATGGTAATAATAGTAATGCTAACAATAATAATCAAAATGTTAATAATGGTGGAAATACAAAACCAGATAAAAAGTATGATAGAACTAATATTACTAGCAATAATGGATATTATAAACCAGATAAAACTAATACTATATTAAGCACAGAAAATAAAAATGAAGCAGTAACAGGTACACATACAAGCACTACAAATACATCAACTTCTAATATAGGATCAACTAGTACGACAGATAGTACTAAAAGAGATGATAGTAATATACCAAAAACAGGTATAAGTAGCTTTAGTTTATGGTTATTAATTTTTACAGCAGTAGTAGTTATTTTAACATTGTTCTTCTATGGAAGGCTAATGGTATTTGATAAGAAAAATGAATATTTAAAATAATAAATTAGGTCATTCATAAGGAATGGCCTTTTTTATGTGAATATTTTGTGAAAAATTTGTGCTAGATATAAAATTGTGATATATTGTAAATATTATTTTAAGGAGGAAGAATTTTGAAAGAAAAAATTGATAATAAACTTAGTATACCAACTAATTTTCAAAAAATTCAAAAGCTATCCTCTTCTGCTATTATGATAGTAGTAGGTGCTATTGTGGCAGTAATAGGAATATTAGCGATAATAATTACTGTATATTTCAATGTTACTATAAATTTTGCAAACGAAAAATGTGAGTTTAGAATTGATAATATATTTTTAAACATCTTATTTTCTTGTATTGGACTGACTTTATTATATGGGGTTTATAAGTTATTACCTAAGATTAATAAAAAAATTTTGTTGATAATTGTTTTAGCGGTAAGTTTATGTTTTGGAATTTGGTGGGTAAATCGTATTGAATTTAAACCTATTTCGGATCAGTCCATGGTAGTATATTGTGGTGAGAAGTTTGTGGAAAATGATTTACCTACAATCCTAAACCCAGGAGAATATCTCAATAGAAATCCACATCAATTAGGTTTCTGTGTGTATATTATGACGGTGTTTAGATTATTTAACACACGTAGTCCACTAGTGTTACAGATTTTAAACGTAATATATTCTGCTGTAAGTGCACTGACCTTATATTTAATATGTAAAGAAATTTTTAAAGAAGATATTGTTCATAGATTATGTTTGATTTTAATTGCATTTTTTTCGATTTATTGGGCGTTTTTTAGTACACATGTATATGGAAACATTCCTGGTTTAATGTTTGGTTTGATAGCATTTCTGTTTACTTTAAAATTTATTGAAAGTAATAAGGTATATAATTTAGTCATTACAGCAGTAGCAATTTCTGTTGCGTATTTACTTAAAACAAATTATGAGATTTTTGCTGTTGCTATATTAATTATACTTTTCTTGCATTTTTTACAAGCTTTCACAAAACAGACTATTGCAGGAATTTTATTAGTATTGGTTTGTATGTTTAGTTTCAAAACTTATGTATACAAGCATGTCGAAAATGGTACAGGCTATTCGTTAAGTGAGGGTGTTCCTATGATGGCATATATTTATATGGGAATAGCAGAGCCGGTAACGCTTACTCCAGGATGGTATACAGCAGATGTTGAAAAAATATATAATGAAAGTAATTATAATAGAATAGTATCTGGAGAAATTGCAAAAGATCTTTTAAAAGATAGAGTGTGGTTTTTATTAACAAACCCAGTGTACACGTGGGATTTCTTTACAAGTAAGCTACAAACTACATGGTTAAATCCTACTTTTCAAGTTTTTTGGTGTTCAACGCCTAGCATAATACTCGACTTAGATGCTGTGTATAATCAGCGTATTATGTCTGACAATTTAGTTCAAAGTATGGTTTGTGGAGATATTTATAAGGCTTTTGAAAGGATAATGGATGTTTTTCAAATGATAACTTTTTTAAGTGCAAGTGTGGCTTTAATAATGACTTTTAAGGAAGGTTCGATAAAAAAAGCTCTTTTGCCACTTGCTTTTCTTGGTGGCTTTCTATTTCATATTATCTGGGAAACAAAAGCGATTTACGTTATACAATATTTCTACATTATGATTCCATTCTCAGCTTATGGATTGTGTAAAATGTTTCAAATAATAGATAAAAAAGTATTAAATAAATGGAAAGTATAGCTAAGTACAAAGGGACAGGCCGTATACGGTCTGTCCCTTTATTGAAACTTCAAGCATTAATTCTGACAGTGGGGTGTGTCCTTGCATGCATACAGATTATGCCGGGCCATTACTGTGTCATTTACAGCGTGGCGTCAGTTCTTGAGCAGCTGGGCTTCATCTTGTCAACTACGTCCTTGCAGTAAGCCAAAATGGTATCGTGAAGCTCACGGGCAATCGGCGAAAGTTCTGCCTTCTGCCCATCATAGAGCTGTTTGTCAAAGCCCTGAACTGCAGAAGTAAGGAAGTACGACTCACGAGAGCCGGCTACATATTGACGCCAGCATTCCGTGTCGGCGGACAGATAATCCGCACCCTTCATCAGCTTTTTGTACTGCAGATTTGCCTTGTCCTCGAACATTACGTCCTTGATTTTAGTAACCAAGAAATCAGGGATTACTTTGTAGAGATACGTCTCTAACATCCAATCCTCAAAATACTCGGTTGCTTCACGGAATCCGGGAATACGATCCTTGATGTCACTTGGAATATCAGTCGTCCACGCTTCAGCGATGTCGTGGAAGATGCCCATAAAGTACATCTTAGTCGCCAGTTTCTCATCGTAGTTGAATTTCTCCAACCCAATGAAGTAGGCGAACACAGCAGTGTCGAACAAATGCCCAAGCACGTTGCAGTCCACAATATACGGGAATGCAGCCCACCGATTAGCATTACGCAGGCGGGAAATCCTACGACAAGCCATAAAGACGCTGTTGCCCTCGACGAGCAAGTCCTTCACGCCTGGAAGATCCATAAATTCTTCCAAGCTTGCCATTACGTCATCCATGTGTTCAGAGATTTCCTTTTCGTTCCGTATCCACACGGCCTGCTCTTTGAGCTCAAGCCAAGTGGCGAGCTTCGTGCCGGCACGGAAAATGCGGTACTCCATCGTGTCACAATCATTGCTGATGAAACGCGCGAAGTCGGTGTTAGTCCGCTCGCCGATGATGGTACGCGTAGCCTTGTCAAACTCGCGCTTGTCGATAGAGCCGATACGGCAGATTTCTGCCAAGAACTTCTCGGGCGTATCGTAAGACACGTAAGCCTTGTTGAAGGCACGGTACAAAGCAATGCGCGGGAAGCACTCCCAATGAATCTCCATGCCGTCCTCTTCGCAGTAACTGGCAATGATATAGGAGACCATAGAGTTCAGAGCCTGCTTAGCCAGCTCATTGTACTTGTTCTCGGTCACCATGGATGTCCACCTGTGCTGATTGTTCAGCCGGTATATCGCCCTGTTAACCCCCTTGTAGATGTCAATGTTCAGTTTCATTGCTCTCATCACCTGTCCTTTCTAAAATGAGTAGTTTGAGCAATTTCCCAAATGTAAACCTAAAGTTTGAGCATTTCACACTTGGAAAATGATTACAAACGGTTTTCGTAATCCCCTTTATTATACCATATTTTTACAATTATGTAAACAGCAATTGAAATTTCTAAGAATTTGTGATATAATATACAAGTATTTTAATTTAGAGAGGGTTTTATGTTTAATATAATTACAATAACAGGACCATCAGGTTCTGGGAAAAGTGAAATATTAAAGTTAATAAGTTCGATAGATGATAGATATGATATTGTACCTAAGTATACAACTAGGACTAGAAGGAAAGACGACGATAGTAGTATTATCAATGTGGATAACTTACCAGATAATTGTGATTATAGATATACACAATATGGTGAGTGGTATGGGTTTTCATCAGAAGCCATATATGAATATGCGTGTAATGGAAAGAGGCCTCTTATAGTTGTGAATGATGAAGTAACTCTTAAAAAGTTACACACAAAATTTGGAGATAATGTGAAATCATATTTCATACATAGAGGGAAACCAAGCCTAAATAAACTTATTAATATTTGTAATAATAGAGGAGTAACGGATCCAGATATTATAAACGCTAGATATCAAGTGGCAAATAGTATTTATAGTATGTATACAAATAATATAGGATTATTTGATAGCATAATATTAAATATAGGTAGTATAGATGAGGCTAAAAGAATAGTCGAGCAAATTGTAAGTGAAGATGGATTAGATACTAAAAGACATCTTATTCCACAAGGAAATAAAATATATGTAGTTGCGGGCAATGCTAGCTCAGGAAAAGATTTAATAGTAAGGGCAGCAAATAAAATCGGTTGCATCACAATTCCGAAACATACTTCGAGGGTTAGAAATCCTAATGATGGAAATGAAATGATTTGTAGTCGGAGATGCTGGTTATGACTTAGAAGGTTGTGATCTAAAATATGAAAACTTTAATAATACTTACGGAATACAAGTTGCAGCGGTTTTGAGAAACTATATTTTTGGTACACAAAATCAAGTGCTAAGTTGTAGTAACGTTGATACAATTGTAGAATTGGGTAAGCTTTTCGGTGAAGCAGTAGTACCAATATATGTACATTCAGACATTAGCCCAGAAGAATATATGAAAGCAGAAAGGCGAGAAGGAAGTAATAGTGAGTACATACAAAATAGAGTAAATGGATTTAAGAATGCATATAGTGATTATATTAATAATTTTGAACTATATGATAAATGTTTAATATATGCTGGTGATGAACGAGAGTTACTTAGACAATTTGCTGGAGTGTTAGGGATAAAAGTAAATCCAAAGATACAAGTGAAAAAACAATTGGAGGATAAATAATGGAAAATTTAGATGTTCTTGACAATCAAGGAAATAAAACAGGTGAAATAAAATCTAGAGATGAAGTACATAAAAAAGGTTTGTGGCATAGAACAGTACACATTTGGATAATAAATAGCAATAATGATATTTTAATGCAACTCAGAAGTCCAGAGAAAAAAAGCAACCCAAATAAGTGGACTACATCTGCTTCAGGACATTTATCAGCTGGTGATGAAAGTGCGGAAGGAGCTGCAAGAGAACTTGGTGAGGAAATAGGACTATATGTTAATCCTGAGGAATTAGAATATTTATTTACTATACATGAGCAATTTACAAATGATAATATGATAAATAATGAGATAGTAGATGTTTATATGATAAGAAGAGATATAGAAATAAATGATTTTTGTTTGCAAAAGGAAGAAGTTTCGGCAGTGAAGTGGGTAAAACAAAAAGATTTTAAAGAGCTTATTAAGGATTGTGAGAAAAATAAGATAGTTCCACATATAGAAATGTTAGAAAGATTATTAGAAATATTGGAAAATAACTAAAAAATGACAGGTAGTAGATAGAAAAATCTACTACTTTTATTTTTTCAAGAATATATATTTTTTGTAACTTATAAAAATATAAAATTGTCAAAAACCTAGTTCCCTAGTATAAAAAAATTCATGCAATTTGTAATATAAAAAACATATAATATAAGTGGGAGAGGGAATTGACAAGATTTGACAAAATCGCTATAATTATTATAAATATATAAAGCCATTTAGTTATTAGTAAATTAAAAAACGTTTAAAATTTGATATTTTAGATGTTTTAACTGTAAGAACTGATTTACAAAATATGCTAATTATGGTATAATAAGAAGGGAAATTTTATTTTTTTTAGAAAAGGAAGGTAAGGATTTTTATGAATAGTAAAGGAAAAATTTTATCAAAGATTTTTATAACTTTTATAATTCTTTTTTGTTTGTTTAACTCTAAAGTTGAAGCATCAGAAAAGTTTTGTTATTTATCAGATATTCCTTATATTAAAGACCAATCATCAGTTGGATGGGGAAGTATAACCTTAGATAGAAATTTAGAGTCAGGTTATAATAATGGTTTAATTACATTAATTGTTGATGGACAGAAAAGACAATTCTATAAAGGAATATCTGCTCACGCAACATCAACGCTTGTGTATGATATTAGAGATTATGACTATGATTATTTTACTACTTATTTAGGTGTAGATGAAAGTAGAAAAAATAATGGAAATGGTGTAAAATTTGCAATATATACATCTGTTGATGGAGAACATTGGGATGCGAAAACACCAGTATCACCATCAGTTATGAAAGGAACAAGTAATGCACTTTTCTATAAAATAGATATAAAAGAAGCAAATTATATAAAGTTATATGCACATAATAATGGAAATGACACTGCAGATCATGCTGTTTATGCAGATGCAAAATTAATTAAAGAGGACTATGTAGAAGGCGAAGGCGAAAAAATAGACTTTATAAAAACAATTGAAGAGTATGATGAAATAATTAGAAGACATCAAGGTGAAGAAATTACAGGTGAATATGAATTAGCAATATTACAAAGAGAATTTGTAAGTAAACTTGGTTATGATTATTTACAATTTATGGCTGGATATAAAGACAGTTATAAAGAAACTTTAGACTGGCTTATGAACGATGTAGAAAATATTCGTTATTATGCATTAGGTGGAACACCTATAGGTAGTTATGTTAATTCATTAACAGAGCTTGTAAGATTATATGAAGAGTATAAAAATGATTTCGATATTACTGATCCAATATCAGAAGACGGTATAAGAAGATTACATAATAGAAGACCGGATGCGCCTACAACAAAAGGTGATTTATATAAAAGAATGGCAATATCACTTTCATTAACGCACTCTGCACGAGTTGCTTTATGGATGCAACCTTCAGCAGCAGAAAACCAATCAGATTCTGTTGTACGTTATAAAATTTATAAAGATATGTATAATCAAGGTAAGTTTAAAGCAACAGAGGCAGTAAATATTACACCTTGGTTTGAAAGCTATACTATAGAAGAAATGCGTTATGTAATGCATACAATGTTAGATGATGAGTCAACAATATGGCTTAATGAATATACACAATCAAAGATAGATAAGGCGCCAAATAATGCTTGGGGATTATTAACACCACACTCATATATAGCATATGTATGGCCAAATTATGGAGATCCAAGATTTTATAATGAAGAAAATTATGATTATTTTAATGAATTGTTTAGCGTTAATGGTAAGACAATAGACGATTATGGTATATCAAGAGGAACATTAAATTATAGACTAAATAAATTATGGATGAATTTTAGAAATAAATTTGGTACAGGATGCGTTTGCGGTGGTATATCAAAATCAGGACACTGTATACGTGGTGTACATGGAATTGCATCAGCAGTTATTGGTCAGCCAGGACACGCAGCATTATTATATTATACACAAGATTCAAATGGTAAGGGCTACTGGGGAATTGATAATGATGTTAGTGGTTGGACATTATCTGAGAAAAGTGAGAGATTACCTTTAGGTTGGGGTAATGCAAGTTATAGTAGAGGATATTCAGTAGTTTATGTAGCATTGGCTCAAGAAGCAATGAATAATCAAGCAGATTTAGAAAAATGTCAAAAAATTATAATGGAAGCAAAAACATATGCAGGTGATTTGGCTAAGCAAGAGGAGATTTATAGAAAAGCATTAGAAGTACAACCAATAAATATAGATGCTTGGTATGGATTATATAGTGTATATTGTGCTAATACAGCTAAAACAGGACAGGACTTTTTTGATTTAGCAGAAGAGATGGCTGAAAGCTTAAAATATTTCCCATTACCAATGTATCACTTAACAAATTTAATCAAACCTAAAATGACAACAGTAGAGCTTCAATATCAATTTACTTTATTACAAACAAGAATACTAAATGAAGCAAAAGCTACTCCTAATAATACAGCAAGTAGTTATACAGTATATCAACCATCACTTACAAGATTAGAAGCTAATTATATACTTGGAACATTAGATACTTCAATTGCAAGCTTTTCATTTGACGGAAAAGATGCAAATAAAATTGTGTTAGCAAGTAGATTTGATGGTAATGGTGTTCGCTGGGATTATTGTATAGATGGACACCCAACAGAAGGTTTATCACATTGGAATGAAGTTTCTTTTGATGGAAGTGAAGAACATAAATGGCTATTAACACCAGAAGAAATCGCATCTATTACAGCTGAAAATGATATATATATTCATATAGTTGGTGTAAATTACAATGAGGAAAATTTATATAAAATAGACATTCAAGAGTCAGCAGGACTTCCAAGTGTACTATATGCAAATGACTTGGAAAACAAATTGATTGCGGCAACTCCAGTAATGATGTGGAAGTTAAATGAGAATGATCCATGGACATTATATAAAGATGCTGTACCTGATTTATCAGGAGACAAAACAGTAACAGTAAAAGTTGCAGCAACAGGAACTCGTCTAGAAAGTAAAACAGAAAAAACATATACTTTTACTACAAACACTGACCCAGATACAAGAAAATATATTTCAATTGATCATGTAGGACTTCATGCTTTTTCAACACAAGCGGATAGTCAAAATAGATATGCTAAATATGCAATTGATGCTAACCTAAATACAAGTTGGCATTCAAATTGGAATGGAAATGATCCAGATAAATTTATAGTATTTAAATTTGACGAAGTTAAAAATTTAACAGCACTAGAATATTTCCCAGCTCCAGGTGGAAATGGAAAAATTTTAAGTGCAAAGATATTAGTAAGTACTGATGGAGAAGAGTGGACAGAAGTAGTATCAGGAACAAATTGGACTTATGCAAATACAAATGATGTTAGTACTAAGGTAGTTGATTTTGATCCAGTTAAAGCATTATATGTTAAAGTAATAGGACATCGAACACAAAATAGCTTTATTACAGCAAAAATGTTCAACTTATATGAAAATACAACAGTAAGAATTGTAGGAACATTCTCATTTGATGGAGATAATGCTAAAAAGATAATTGTAGATAATGACTTTAAGGGCCAAAGCTGGCAATATAGCTTAGATGGAGGTACAACTTGGAAGAATGGAAGTGGTGATGAACATCTATTAACAGAAGCAGAGATAGAACAGATTACTGCAGATAACCAAATTAAAATGCGTTTTTCTGGAAATTCTACACAATATACAATAAGAATTAATAAAATGGATACCCCTACAATTAATCCTTATTTAAATGATTGGGAAAATAGATTGATAGGAGTAACAAACCAAGCAACACTTGAATGGAAGATCGAAGGAACAAATAATTGGACTGATTATTCAGAAAAAGAACCGATAGTAGAAGGAGCTAAAAAATTATATATTAGAACAAAAGCTACTTCAAATTTTACAGCCAGTGATATACTAGAATATCAATTTGCAGAAGATGTAAATACTCCAAGAGAAACATATATACCAATATCACATTTATCAATGCATGCATATTCAAGTCAATCAATAGATAGTAGTAGACCATTTTATGCAGTAAATGCGATAGATGGAAATCGTAATACTTTATGGCATACAGATTTTAGATACTCAATAGTAGGTAAGAGAGCATCTATTACTATAAAACTTGATAGTAATAAGTATTTATCTGCATTAGAATATGTACAAAAGAAATATAGAGCAGATGATCCAGCTTATATTAAAAATGCTTATGTATATATAAGTGAGAATGGTCAAGATTGGATAGAAGCAGGAAGACTAGAAAATGCAGCACAAGATGAAGAATTTAAGAAAATTACATTTGATGAAAGCGTATCAGGACAATATGTAAGAATTGATATGGAAGGATACGATATATTTGCTTCTATTGCAATGGTAAACTTATATGAAGATACAACTGTTAAGAAAGTAGCAGATTTCTCATTTGATGGAGAAGAAGCAAATAAGATAATTTTAGTAGACGAATTTAAAGGTTCAAATTGGGAATATAGCTTGGATGGCGGAACTACATGGAAACGTGGAACATCAGACACATATACATTAACAGTAGAAGAAATAGAGCAAGTAAATGGAGACAACAAGATAAAATTAAGAATTAATAATAATGAATATGTAATAAATATTCAAAAATCAAGCAGACCTACAATTACGGCATACCTAAATGATTTAGAGAACAGACTAATTGGTATGGATAATACAGACGGATTAGAATGGAAGATTGAAAGAATTGAAGGTAGAGCTAGAAATGCTAATGGCTGGACTGATTATTCAGAAGAAGAGCCAGTAGTAGAGGGAGATGCCAAACTTTTAATTAGACAAAAAGCAAGAAATTTATTTGCGGCTAGTGAAGTTATAGAACTTATTTTTACAGCTGATAATCAACCTGATACAAGAAAGTATATACCAGTGTCACAATTATCACTTGCAAAAGTTTCAGCAGAGGATAAGGCTCAAAATGGTGCAGCAGAAAATGCTTTAGATGGTAACTATAATACAAGATGGTTGAATTCAGCAGCTGGTACAGATACAGAAAAATATATAGTAGTTAAATTAGATACAGCAGTGTATATAAGT
>CATJWN010000054.1 GCA_949745595.1 uncultured Clostridia bacterium | reverse complement strand
GGAGCTTTTGATGCAGGTATTTTGATTTCTTCTTTAGTTTGTGGATTTCTTCCTTTTCTAGCAGCTCTTTTTCTTACTTCGAAAGAACCAAATCCAACTAATTGAACTTTTTCTCCTTTTTTTAATGCATCTGTAACAACACTAACGAATGCATTAACTGTTTCCTCTGCACTTTTTTTTGTTTCTCCTGTTTTTGCAGCGATTGCTGCGATTAATTCAGCTTTGTTCATTTTATTACCTCCTAAAAGTTTTAAATATGTAGTATTTTTACATCTACAATAAGATTATTCGCCAAAGCCTTCAAAAATCCTTCTTTTTTTTGAAAAAATTTTATAAAGACCTTTATTTTCAGTATTTCTATATTTTCAGTAATGAAAAAGTGCCTATTTTCAGGCACTTTTTCATTTTTTAAATTACGCATAAATTTTCATTTTTTGTAGAATTTTATAAATTTTTTCTCCTTTTGGTAAAGATAATATATCTTCTTTTGATAAAATTTTTAAAATTATAACTAAAATTGCATAAATTACTACCGCAACTCCTATACCAATTATAGTTGAAATTGATCCATGTATTCCTAGACTAATTGCAAGCATATAACAAGCATAAGATACTATAGCCATAACTAAAGTTGCTATCATTGGTTTTATCATTAATCTAAATATGCTAAATTCTAATTTTACTGTATTCTTTAATACATTATATACTATTGTAAAAGAAATTATATGACAAAGTACAGAACCAATTGCAGCACCATTTTCATAAATTCCTTCTATTGGAATAAGTAAAACATTTGTAAGAAGCTTCACTATAACTCCACAACCTAAAGCTATTGCTGGAATTTTTACTTTACCTAATCCCTGCAAAGCACCATTTATCGTTTGCGCTAAAACTGTAAATATAATAGTAAAGGCTGAAATTGCAAGCAATGTTCCTCCTTTACTTGCCTTAGGGAATAACAAGGCTAAAATTTGATTTGCATACATAAACATACCTATTGTACAAGGCAAACCTATTAAAATAGTCACTAATATCGAAAATGATAATCTTTTATTAATAGTTTTCTCATCTCCTTGCACTCTTGCAGTAGATATTGCTGGAACTAAAGCAGTTGCAAATGCAATATTAAAAGCAAGTGGCATTGAAGTTAATATATCAATCTTAGAACTTAAAATTCCATATCTAGCTTTAGCAGAAACCTCTCCAACTAAAGGTTTCAAAATTCTAACTACTGTTGCTGAATCTATATTCTTATTTATAGAAGATAATAATGAGCTGATTGACATTGGAATAGATACAGATAAAATTTTACTTACTATAGATTTTACACTTTCTTTTTCCCCAATATATTCACTATTTATTATCTCTTTTCTATCTGCTTTTCTATTTCTTTGGCAAAGAGCAAATATATATGAAAAGCTTAAAAAAGTTGCAAAAGTAGTAGCCAAATTTGCACCTGCTGCCATTAATGTAGTATTTGTAGTAGTTATCATTGCAACAATTTCCACAAATAATATAGTAAGAGTAGTTTTAAATACTTGTTCTAAAGTTTGAGATCTAGCCGTATTTGAAATCTTCTGTATTCCATTAAAATATCCTCTTATTACAGAAGAAATAGAAACAAAGAAAATTGCTGGTGACAAGCTAATCAGAGTATATTCACACTCAGGAATTGCTAACCAATAATTAGCAATAACTCTAGCACCCAAAAACAATATTAATGTTCCAACAAAGCCAATAACTGCAAAAGTCATAAATGCAATTTTAAAAACTCTATCTGCTCCTTTTTTATCTCCTCTTGCAAGTCTTTCTGAAATTAGCTTTGAAATCGCATTAGGTACACCTATTGAAGATAAAGTTAAAAGTAGCGCATATATTTGATATCCACCCATATATATAGCATTTCCACTATCTCCAAACCCTTCTCGGTTTGTAAGATACATACTATATATTAAGCCCAATATTTTTATAATTACTTGGGAAAACATCAAAGCAAGCACACCTTGTATGAAGCTTTCCTTTTTAGCTTTTTTCAATTTTCTCTTCCCTCTTTCTTATTTAATAAGCATTTTTATTATATGTATTTTTTAGCTTTCTTTCAAGTCCTTTTAAATAAATATTCTTCTTATCTTTAATTTATTATTCACTTCTCATTTTTTTCCTAAACTCATTCTTTAAAAACTTATAGGACAACAAAGTTGAACAATAGCTTTGAAGATCTATTTTTCCTACCTCATATAAATGCTTTTTAGCCTTTATTCTTCTATTTACTAAGCGATACTTCGCATATCGTGAATTTTTACTTCTTCCTAAGTAAACAAAATTATTTCTACCATTAAAAATTCTAGTTTTTCTATTTAAAGTAAGTTTCTCCTTTTCAAGAAATACTTTTATTTTTTCTAAGCATTCTTTTAAATACTCTTTTGATGGATGGAACAAAATAAAATCATCTTGATAACGCAAATAGTATTTGATTTTTAACTCTTCCTTAATATAATGATCCATTGCATTTAAATAAAACACTGCTAAAATCTGACTAGTCATATTTCCAATTCCAAGACCTTTTGGCTCACTGTCAATAATATCAAAAACAATCTTCAATGCATCTCTGTCTTTTATTTTTCTTCTTAACTTTGCCTTTAAAGTTTCTTGGTCTATACTTGCAAAATATTTACTTATATCGCATTTTAGAACATAATAATTATCATATTTAATTCTGCATTTTCTATGGAATTCCTTATAATATTGTAATCCTTTTTTAGTTCCCATTTTTATTCTACAAGCAACATTAGTATCAATTAAGCAAGGCATTAAGGCAGGCATTAAAATATATCTACTTACTAAATGATTAACTAGCTTATCTGGCATTTCTTGACTTACTATACTTCTTTCTTTAGGTTCAAAAATCTTAAATCTTATATATCTTCCAACAACATATTCTCTATCTTCTAAAACCTTTTGAATTTTAGATAAATTAATACATTTATATTCTTTAAACCTATATACTTTTCTTTTGTTTTCTGTATTTCTACATATCTCATTAAATGCAAACTCAATGTGTTTCATTTTACAAATTTCTTGGTATAAATTATCTTTTCTTTTCATATTTTTTCCTTATAATAATATAAAAGGGTAACCTGTCCACAAGTTACCCAAAAGACAGTAACAAAACATATCTCTTTTCGAACAGACCAATTGCCTCTACTAACAAATATGTTTATCTATCTTTACTTTATAGCTTTTAGCTAAAGGATAATCGTTTGTTTCTAACTTTCTAAAACTTCTCTTGTATTACCTT
>CATJWN010000053.1 GCA_949745595.1 uncultured Clostridia bacterium | reverse complement strand
TATTTTTCTTCCTGTTAGTCCTGCATCTCCTTCAAATCCTCCTATTTCAAACTTACCAGTTGGATTTATTAGAAATTCTCCTATTTTAATTTTGTATTGCTTTACTATTTCATAACACATATTTTTTATTATTTCATCTGTGAGTTCTCTTTCCTTTTCTGTATTTTGATAGCAAATTGTGAATGTTTTAATATACTCTAATTTCATGTTATTGCTATACATCCCTGTAATTTGTGCTTTTCCATCAGGTAAGAACCTTTTATCTAGTTTTCTCAGCTCGTCATACATTTTAGATAACTGTTGCAATATTACCATTGCTGTTGGTAGCATTTGTTTTGTATCATTACAAGCATATCCAAACATCATGCCGTTATCTCCTGCTCCATTTACTTCATCATTTGTTCCAAGTGCTATGTCTGGACTTTGTAATCCTATATTATCTATAATTTCATAAGTTGTTGGATAACCTACACTTGCTAACACTCTTTTTGCAATTTGTCTCACATCTATTAATGCCTTACTCGTTATTTCTCCTGTTATAAATATTTTATTTTTTCCTCCTACAGTTTCTATTCCACATCTACTGTTTGGATCTTGTTTCAAACATTCATCTAATATTGCATCACTAATTTGATCGCATACTTTATCAGGATGTCCCCTAAATACAATTTCATTACTATATAGTTTCATTCTTTCTTTCCTCACTTTCTCTAATCAATTTATTTACTGCTCTTACTAGTTCATTTGTTTTATTGTGTTGTTCTACAAGGTGTTCAATTGGATCGCTTGTATTAATAATTTTTGTTGGTATTTCTTCTATCTCTTTATTTTCTTCTAGCAGTTCAAAGTCTAAATCCATTATGTTTTCTGCTCTATCTTTTATTACAAAGTCTAAAGTGCAGTTTTTATAATCTAAACTTACACTACTAACTTTTTGATTTGCTTTTATTTCTCCTTCACATAACATTTTTAATAATTGATATCCTTTATAAGTTTTCATCTTTTTACCTCTCTTTCCGCTTCTGCATTAATAGTTTCAATAATTCTTTGTATAGCAAGAGGTGTATATCTTATTTTACTTTCATTAAATGCCTGTGCTACCACTTCAGCATCATTTCTTTGCATTCCGCATCCCATTAATAATTTTTTAAATCTTTTTCTTGTAAGTGTTTCCAAACCTATCTTTTTCATTAGACTTCTGTATTCATCTTTTGTTAATGTGATTGTTATTTCGCCAGAAGATTTTGTATCAAATGCTATTGGACTAAAATCTTCAATTTTTGATTGTAAACCATTTTCTTCTGCAAATTCTATTGATTCTACTTTTCCTAATTCTTTTATTCCTCCATCTTCAGTTTGTATAAATAATTTACCTTTTTCCATTTCTCCATTTTCTGTTGGCATCTTTATTCTCCTCTCATATTTACATTTATTTCTAACTTTATTTTATTTTCTCTTGTAAATATTTCAATATTTTTCAATTCTCCTAAATGTTTTTCAATATATGGTTCTAATTCTTTTTCTGATAATTCTATCCTTTCATAAGTCCAATATAATATTGCATTAAAATATCTATAAACAATGTATTTCTTTGGCATATAGTATTACCTCCTTTTTATTACAACAAATTTAGATAATATCTTATCTAGTCTTTTTATAAAATGTAATGCTTCTTTTCCACTAAACCAGTCATACATATCATTTATTAAATAATGTGGTGTCACACAAATTTCATTTATTTTGAATACTTTATCTTTAAATATATGTATTTCATAGATAACTGCATAATTAAAGTTGTCCTTCCCATACATATTTTTTTGAAATGCAGTACATTTTTCATTATGAGATCGTATCTTATATCCTAGTATTCTCAATATCCAATTAGGAATATCAAATTTTAATTCTAAAATCTCATCTGTTTTACTCATTTCACACCTCCTGTATTTCTAATATTTCAAATTTGTAATATTCTTTTCCGCTTCTCTGCTCCCCATTCTTCTTTTCCTTGTCCTATTCTTAATTTGCAACTGCACTTTAGCATAGGAGAAAATGGAGAATATCCATTTCTTAAATAAATTGTTATCCATTGAGGATATTTTCTTACATCTCTTTCAATGTTTGTTGGTATTATAGGTTTTAGCATTTTATCGAATTCATTATTTAATCTTTTAGTCCAATATGGTTTAATTTCTCTGTACTCTTCTTTCTTCTTCCCTGACTTTATCATATCAAACCATTCTTTTTTTATTGGTAATACTAGCATCTACTCATCTCCCACTTTTATTTTTTCAACATATAAAAATTTATAATAGCCTCCTCTTTTACTTTCTTGCCACCATATAAACCAGAACATCGTATTTGCTATTTCATTTAATAATTGTTCATTGTCAGACCAGCCACCTGTTGTTAATTCTAATACTTGTTTTCCATCTTTTCCTGCTATATCAAATGTTCCATAGTCCTGATTCCAATATTTTTCTATTACGCTTATACATTCATACCAATTATTTGTGTTAAATATTGCTAGTTCTTCTTTACTTAGTATTGTATTAGTCTTTTCATCATAGTAACATCCATTACATCCCATCTTTTCTACTCTGCAATGTTTCCACTCTTTATCTCCACATTTCACTTTTGTGTACCTCCTATAAAATTCCCATATTTTTAAATAAGTTCATTGTTTCTTGATTTCTCTGATTTTTTTCTTGTAATTTAAGCATTTCTTCCT
>CATJWN010000052.1 GCA_949745595.1 uncultured Clostridia bacterium | reverse complement strand
TCTGAATAATGTTTACCCATAAAAATAACACCTCACTTTCGTTTGGTGTTATTTTATCATATCTCTTTTTTTATTGTGAACGATATGGGGTTCACTTCATTGTTATTTTATCTCCTTTTTTTCATAAATAATTTCATTTATTAGCTTCTATCTGTTACATAATAACCTACACCTCTTTTGGTTATTAAAATCTTTGGATTTGCTTTATCTTTTTCAATCTTATCTCTAATTCTATTCATTGTAACATCTATAGTTCTGATAGCTCCAACATATTCCTCATATTCCCAAACATCGCGAAGTAACATCTCTCTAGTAACAACCTGTCCAGGTTGACTAGCTAAATATTTTAGAACATCAAACTCTTTTTTAGTTAAATTGATAACTTCACCTTTTACCTTGACTTCAACTTTCTTAAGGTCTAAGCTTAAATCACCAACTTTTATAATATCGCTCTTATCCTCTTGTTTTGAATTTTGATACATTTCCATATTAGAGTTAAGCTCAGCTTTTCTTAAATTAGCTTTAATTCTAGCCATAAGCTCTCTAGTTTGGAATGGTTTTGTTATATAATCATCTGCACCCATTTCAAGCCCAACAATTTTATCTGATTCTGTATCTCTTGCAGAAATCATTAAAATCGGAATATTTGAAATATTAAGTGCATATCTAATTTTTTTACAAACTGATATACCATCTAGTTTTGGAATCATAACATCTAATAAAATTAAATCTGGTTTTTCTTTAAGTGCCATATCTACAGCTGTAATACCATCATTTGCAACAATAGTATCATAACCTTCTTTTTCTAAATTAAAAACCAATAAATCTACAATGTTTGGCTCATCATCTACTACTAAAATCGTTTTTTTGTCTCTTTCTACTATCTCTTCCACAAAATTCCCGCCTTTCATAATTCAAAAATAAGGATTCCTAACTTCAATTTATTTTATATCACATTTGTTTTAAGAGTACAAGTTTTTTTTCAAATTTATTGCAAAAATATTTCAATATTATGAAATTTTCCATTATCTTCTAAGAAAACTTTTTTACTCTCAATCTCTATACCATCTAGTGTCACACATGTTACCCCAGTATTTTTTCTACCCTTATTTTTAACTTTTATTAAATAACTATTTGTTTTATATTTATATTTTATTTCAAACTCTTTCCAATGTTTTGGAATACATGGTTCAAATTCCATAAAATTATTTCTAATTTTGAAACCTAAAATATATTCTATAATAGCTCTATAATACCAACTTGCTGCTCCTGTATACCAGTTCCAGCCACCTCGTCCTTCTAATCCTTTTGAAGAATATACATCAGCTGGCATAATATATGGTTCTAGTTTAAATACTTTAGAATCTTCTTTAGTTCTTGAATGATTAATTGGACAAACTATCTGTGCAAGTTCAGTTGCTTTTTCTCCAAATCCTAGCATTGCTTCTGCAATAATAAGCCAAATAGCAGCATGTGTGTACTGGCCACCATTTTCTCTTATTCCAGGTAAATAATCTTTAATATATCCTGGCTCTATTTCACCATTATCAAAAGGTGGATCAAATAATTTTATTAACTTGTTTTCCCTATCTACTAAATAATTTTCAGCGCTTTCAATAGCAATAAACTTTTTATCATTATCACCTGCTCCCGAAATAACGGACCAACTCTGTGATAAACTATCGATTTTACATTCCTTGCTATCAATTCCTCCAATAGTATCTCCATTATCTGTTATTGCACGCTTATACCATCTTCCATCCCAAGCTTTGCCATTTAAACTTTTCCTTAAATTTTTCTTTACTTCCTCATATTGCTCGAATTTTTCTGTCTCGCCTTTTTCTTCACAAATAGCGACAAACCTATTTAAAATATCATATAAGAAAAATCCGAAGCCATATACTTTCTCCTTTTCCCTTACTTCCTAGCTTATCAAAGCCATCATTCCAATCGCCTGTACCGGATTTTGGGAAAATCTCCTATATCTGCTATTACTCTATCAATACTTCTTACACAATGTTTAAACATACTTTCTTTTACTTCACTTTTATAAAAAACTGAGTATCTCTCGTTTTCTCCATTTTCAAGTATTTCTCCTTTTAAATATTCTACTTCTTCATTAAAAAAGTCCTTATCCCCAGTAAATTCCACATATTCAAGCACTCCATACACTAACCATAAAAGGTCGTCAGATATTCTTGTCCTAATGCCTTTTTTAGTCTCGTCATGCCACCAGTGAAGTACATCTCCTTCTAAAAATTGATGTGATGCAGAATTTATAAGCTGCTCTTTCAAAAGACTTTTATCAATATATTTCATACCACAACAATCTTGAATTTGATCTCTAAAACCATATGCTCCACCTGACTGATAATATCCTGTTTTACCCCAAATTCTACTGCTAAGTGTCTGATATGGAAGCCATCCGTTTACCATAATATCTAATTCTTTACAAGGTGTTTTAATATTTAAAGTACCAAGAATATCATTCCATTTATTTTGAATATTAGTTAATTCTCCTGTTGCTTTATTTACATCTGTGTAAAATTCTACTTTGCTTTTTAATCTACTGCTTTCCTCTTCTTCTCCCATAATAATTACAAATTCTTTTTCTTCAAAGCCTGCTAAATCAATTTCAAATTCTATTCCTATGCAGGAATTTTTTCCAAGCCCACTCTTACAATTCAACCTTTCAAATAATGCGTTTGGATATTTGATGTCTTCTCCTTTAAAGAAATTTTCCTTTTCACCAGTATAACTTTTTATCTCTAAATTACTAGAAATATACATTACTTTATCTTTAAACTCATCTTCTGGTAAAACATTTTTAGCAAAAACAGTATTTCCCATTTTTGAAACTGCAATATTTCCATTTGTTCTAATTTCGTCTTCACCTAAAACTGCTTTTACATAGTAAATAAGTTTTAACTTCCTTTTGCTATCTAAAGTATTTTTTATTTTGAATTTATTAATTTTTACTTCGTCCTTTTCAGGTACAAAAATTTCTAGTTCTTGAAGTAAATTATCTGTATTATTATTAAGCTTTGTATAGCCAAATCCATGAGTCACTTTATAACTGCTGTAATTTGGATTTACATTATAATTTAAAGTCCAAGTATAATTTTGGTCCTCGTCTTTTACATAGAAGATTTCTGAAGGTAAATCTACTAAAGAATTGTTATTCCAAGCAGTTAATTTATTTAATCTACTGTTTTTATGCCAAGTATATCCACCTAAATTTTCTGTTACAACTGTACCAAAAAATCTATTTGCTAAGATATTACACCATACACTAGGTAGTGCATTTTCTTTACTTAATAAGCATATAAACTCTTTCCCATTCTCATAAAATCCGCCATAATCATTTGAAAACTCTAAGTCTTTTAGTTCCTCTCTATCAATATTTTTTAGTGGCACTGTATCTATTTTTCTAAATACATTACTTGTATTTATATTTTTTAAGTTTTCTTCATTTTCTCTTAAGAAGGTATTTATTCCGCCCTTCTTACTATCTATAGTTACTCTTGCCTTAAACTCAATACAGTCTAAATCTTCTTTTATTGCATTTGTCTTATCTATTAAGAAAATTCCACCATGCGCATTTAATAGAAATTGTAATTGCTTATTAGATATAACCTCTTCTATACATTCTCTTACATATTTTTCATATACATCACTTTCTTCATTAAGGATTACTAAATCTACTCTAATATTTTTAGCCTTATAATATTCAAAGCAACCAATTACTTCTTCTATTACATAAATATCTTCAATATTTTTAATCTTTACAAAAATTATTGGAAGATCTCCTGAAATACCAAATTTCCAAAGGTCATTCATCCTATAAGACATACTAAATTTGTTGTCTTTCAAATAATTTGGTCTTATTATATATTTTAGTAAATTCTGGTAATCTAGTAATTTACTTTGACGTATTTGTAAATACTTAAGTTCTTCCTCGTTTCTAAGTTTTGCAAGCTCAAAAGTCTTTTCAAGTTCTTCTTCACTTTTTAACTCTTCTAAATTTTCAATAATTTCTTCTTTATCTTCAGATACATTTATTACTAGATTTATAGCAATTTTTTCACCACTAGAAATTCTCAAAGTTTTCTTCATTGCAATTATTTTATCCACTGCTATTTTATCATCATTTGAGAAATGTTTTTCCTCCTCTATCTGAATAGGAAGGTTTCTAACTCCTCTTCCATAATATTTTTCTTTATCAATTTCGTATTCAAAATCCCCAATTTGTTCGTTTTCTGTGTATAAAGTTGTTCCTAAAAATATTTCACTACTACTTCTATTAAATTTTCTTTTTAGGATAATATAATTGTCTTTTTCTTCTAATCTCATAAATAGCTTATTAAAAGCAGGATGCGCATATTCTTGCATTGGATTTGATAACACTGGCTCAAATTCTGAAATAATTTCTAAAATTTCTGATGCCTTACCCATATTCTCTATTTCTAATCTTCTTATTTCTATTGCTTTGTCAGGATCAATTGTTACTTTTAAATCTAGTTTCAAATTTCCATCTTGTTTTGAGAAAATAACTTGCTCTGGAGCAAAAACTACACTTGCATTTTCTTCTGGTCTAATTATCTTCCTGTTTTTTACGTTTTTGATATAGAAGAAAATACCTTGTCTTAGCTCATACGTTTCCTTATAATTATTTATTAAAATATCATTATACTCACTTTTGCCTTCACCATTCTCATCTATTATTATTTTATAATGTTCGTTTGCAAGCACATGAACATCTGGCATTATATTATTTTTTTCAAGTGGTGCCCTTCTTATATAACCTGTGTCTAAACCTTCATTTAAATTTGTAATCTTTTCTTTTTTCTCTTTTGTTATTATCATATTTATTGGCATTTTTTCTTGTAACAAAATATCTGTTGCCTCTATTTCTGGATTATCATTAAAACGTCTATTTAAAATTTTTTCATTCAAAATATTGTTTATTGAGAGTAAGATTAAACCTTGATGATGTGCCATATATGTTTTTACAATTTCTTTCTTTTCGCCATTTTTTAATCTACTTTTAGTATAATCTACAGCTTCATAAAATCCATATTTTCCGAACAGCACCTTCATATTCTAGCCACTCTAAGTTTTCTATTCCTAACCTATGACTATCTTCTAAACTTAAGAAAGTACTGTAAGGTGAAATTACAAAATCATTTTCTAACCCTCTTTTAAATCCTAGCCAAGGAATACCAAAAGCTTTGTATTGGTAATTGTTATTTAAATCTCTTAAATTGAAGGCAGATTCTGAAATACCCCAAGGAAGTCGTAAGTTTCTCGCATATTCTATTTGGCTCATTATTGCAAATTTACTAGCTTCGTCTAGTAAACTGCCTTTGTATCTTTTTAAAGTTATATTAGGCATTAAATACTCAAAAGCTGTTCCTGACCAAGATACTAATCCTTTATATTTATTCAAGCTAGTAAGAGTTCTACTCAAATTATACCAATGTTTTACTGGTACATCGCCTTTGCTTATTGCAACTAAACTCGCCTGTCTTGCCTCTGAAGCTAAAAAGTCGTAATATGAATCTGTAAGTTTGTTGTCTTCTAAGTTAAATCCTACTGATAACAACTTATTTTTCTCACTATATAAATATGAGAAATCAGTATTTTCGATAAGTGATGTAACAATTTGTTTTAGGCTTTCGATATCTAATTTATTCTGATTTTCTATTAAAAATTGTTTTACCACATATAAATATCCAACAAAATTACCACTATCAACACTTGAAACATACCTTGGTATTAATGGTTCCAATGTTTTAGTATTGTACCAATTATATAAATGGCCATTCCATTTTGAAAGCCTACTTACTGTGTCTATAATCTTTCTAATATAATCAATACATTTCTTGTAATTTATATATCCTAAATCATAAGCCGAAATAACTGCTAAAAGCTCTAAACCAATATTAGTTGAAGATGTTCTATTTACAATTTTCTTTTCCCTGTCTTCTTGATAATTATCTATCATTAAATAATTGTTTTCTTCGTTTATAAAATCTTCAAAAAATTGCCAAGTCTTCTTACCTATATCATCTAAATATTTTTTGTCTTCTCTATGCCAAATATATTTATCATTATTTTCTAAGCTTATATACCAAGCAAATACTGGCGCAACTATCCAAATAAATCCAAGAATTTTAAAATACCATTGACCTAACATCAAAAATATAATCGCAAAAAGAAGATTTATTTTCATTTCAAAATAATAAGAATTTAAGTCACTTATTTTATTTTTCTCTCCATCTTCAGCTGTTACCCACTCAAGCATTTTACATTTGTGCTTTTTACGATAAATACTTCTAAAAATAGCATCTAAGTTTTTATAAGTTTCATAAGGTAAAAATGCGAAGCTAAAAAACATTCGTATAACGCTAATTACTATATTATTTTTATCATTTGAAAACTTTTTATCAGCATAAATTGCGCCTTCTATATTGCTCTCTTTATATATAATATAGTTTATTAAATCTAGTATATATGAAATGGCAATACTTAAGAAACCTAAGCAAAATAGTTTTAAACTTAGATAATTACTAAAAGCCTTCGCTATAAAACTTAAAGTAATAAGGACTAATCCCGAAAAACAAATTAAATTTCTACGAACATTATCAAAAATCTTGAACTTATCTAATAAACTTAATCTCTTACTTTTAAGCCAAGATACAATTTGTATATCTCCTCTAGTCCACCTATGGTTTCTCATTATATATGGCATATAACTTGTTGGAAAACCATCTAATAAAATAGTATCACTAAGCAAACCACATTTTAAGAAATTACCTTCTAGCAAATCATGACTTAATACTGTATTTTCAGGTATCTCGTCTTCTAAAATCTCATTATATACATCAACATTATAAATACCTTTACCAGTAAAAATACCCTCACCAAAACAATCTTGGTAAACATCAGAAATAGCATTAGAATATAGATCTATACCACCTTGCATACTATATAATTCGACGAACATACTCTTTTTAGAAAGCTCTAAATCTAATCCAATTCTTGGCTGCATAATTCCATAGCCACTAACTACTTTTCTGTTTTCTACTATTGGTCTATTTAAAATGTGTTCCATTGCTCCTACTAATCTGCTTGCTGTTCCTAAACTTAAATTTGTATCACTGTCTAAAGTTATTATATATTTTATATTTGGAAGTTCGCTTTTTACATTCTCTATAGTATTTACTGCAAAGTTGTTAGGAAGCTTGTCTTTAATATATAAGTTAAAAGTTGTAAGCAACCCTCTTTTTCTCTCCCAACCTATATATGCATTTTCGCAATCATTCCATATTCTTTTCCTATATAAAAAGAAAAATTTATTTCCATATTTTTGATTTAATTTCTCAGCTTCTTCAATACCTGTTTTGATTACCTCTTCGTCAAATTCTGTTTCTTCTTCTTTTTCCTCTGAACAATCTCCTAAAAGTGCAAAATATATATTATCTAACTTATTTGCTAAATAATATACTTCTAGCTTTCTTAATATCTCTTTTACTTTTGCCTTAGACTTTACAATCGTTGGAATTACGACAAATGTTGCTGCTTCTTTTGGCAAGCCTTTGTCAAAATCCATTTTAGGCAAACTCTTTGGCTTTTGCACTTTACTTAGGATATAATTTATAGTTTTTATTACTATTTCTGAAATTGGTATAATGCTTAATAATGAAAAAAGTACTGCAACAAAAAGATTTGGAAAATTTAAATACAAACTGACTGTCATAAGGAAATCAATATATAAGCTAATGCCAATACTTCCAGATATATATAATCTTACTTTTTGCTGCTTATTTAAACTAAAAACCTTTTTATTTTCTAACTTTTCTCTTAATTCATATATACCATCATCTACTAAATAGTAACCAATATGCGCCTTCTTTTTCTCTATCTCGCGTTTTTCTGATACATATCTGTTACATAAGTCTATTATTTTTTCAGCAATGTATATTTCAGATACTTTATATTTTCTAGCTAATTTCTCTATTATCCCACGATAATAGTTCTTGCTTTCCTCTTCCATCTCGCTATATACACCTGCAGGATCTAATTTTAAAATCTCTTCTGCGCCACTTATTCTATTAAATAGTTCTCCAAAGTTTATTCTTCCTATTTCTTTTAAGCTTTTTATGCTATTTCCTATTATGATTTTTAAATTAGCAATATAGAAATGTTCTTTCTGAATAATGTCTGTGACAGACATACCAAGTTTTGCTACTTCATTTTCCAATATTTCTTGATATTCTATGGCATTTTTTCCATATCTTTTAAGCTTGTATGACATATATTCAATAAATGCATATTTAGGCTCTTCTCCTAGAAAATTAATTTTGCCATTACTTACAAACACTCGATTCTTCTCTTCAATATTTTCTATAATTCTTTCAATAATGCTTTCTGCTTTAAACTTCTGAATTTGAGAAGAATAAATTTTTTCACAAACTTCTCTAATCTGTCTAATAAGAGCTATTTTCAAGAATATTCCTATATTCCAAATTTCTTCCATACTAAGCAATTTCTTTTTTTGATATGCCCTTAAAACTAAATCTATTGTTTCACTATCTATTTTACATTCCGTATATGCAACAATTTCCGAAGCTAAAACATAGCTTCTTGCAAAGCCTTCATATTTGCCATTAGTAAGCCCTATCATATTTTTATATTTACTTATACTCAGTTCTTTCTGTATGCCTTTTACAATTTCCTCTATTACATAAAAATTATCTAAAAGCCACTCACCTGCTGAATGTATTTTTATTCCTAGTTTCATATGCTTATTAAGTAATCTATAAGTATCCAAAATTCTTTCATAATCATTTTTTAACATTGGAATTGGATAAGTTTCTTTACTAGACGTATTCCTTATGTTATGACTAGAAGCTAACTTTTCCATATAGCTTGATAATTGATTCTTATCTAGTAATACTCCAGATATGTGTAGCTCTTGGTATTTCTTCATATTTTCTCCTTTAAAAATCCTTTTTACTTTTTTAGCTAGTTTTTCCTGTTTTTCAATAATTTATGCTAGTTTTTTAATAATTCCATTGACTAAAAAAATTTTTATAGTTATAATTATTTTGAATATTCAAAAGAGGTGAAAATTATGGGATTTGGAAAAGCTGATATTGCTGCTTTTGTAAAAAGCAGAGCTAAAGATGTAAAAGTTAGTGACATGAAAGATATGGCTGATGTATTAGCTGGGAAAAGGACTTTATCTAAAACAAACGAATTAGGAAACAATAGTATAGAAAACGAAGAAAGATAAACTTAAGGAGGATATACAAATGACATATGAAGATTATGCTGATTTGGCAGCAGAAATGAATATTTTATTAAGATACATTGATGATGAATTAGTGGAAAAAATTCCTCAAAAAATTATAGAATTTTTTCAAGATATTGCGTCACCACATTTTAAATCAAGAATCGATCCACGTCTTCCACTTGACCAACAATTATTGCTTCCATCGACTGAAGCTATGCTTACTCTTTTATATCGTCAATATTGGTGCACTGATGAAGAACGTGAAGAATTAGACCACTTACTTCTTGAAGGAGAAGAAGCTAGAGTAGAACAAGACCAAGCTACTTTTGATAATATATTCCAAAAAATTGAAAGTAATGAAGTTGATTTCGTAAATGAATCTGACAACTTACCTATTGAAGTTCAAGAAAATACTATAATGGATAGAATAAGATCAATCTTAGACGCTCTTACAGAACTTTTTAAAAAATTATTTAATAAAGATTAATTAAAAAATGGACTATATAGTCCATTTTTTTAGTTTCTCCGCTCAAACAGTTTTTTAAAGATCACATCTCCGCTTATCACAAAAATTTCGCTTTGCTCATTTTTGTTGCTCCAATGTGTAAGTTATCTGTAATTCGCTCCGCTCAAACAGCTAACTTATGCCCAAAATTCAAATACATTTTTCAAATATACTGATACATTACTTGCAAAATTGCTTAAGAAAGCACTTTCAGTAGTAAAACTAAGTGGTAACATTAGGAAAATTGTAGCTACACATAAAATTAAAAATATTTTATTCCTATCTTCCCCTTTTTCAGTTTCTACCCACTTAAGTAGTAAAATAACTGCACCTATGCTAAGTATTAGTTTAAAATCTATTGCATAAGCTTCACAAATTCCACCTGTACATCCAGCAGCTAACATTCCTAAAATAGAAACTATTAGACATGTGTTTATAAACCATTTTAATTCTTTATCTTTCTTTATATCCCTATTTAATAAGTATGCCCAAAAAATTGGAATAGTTGCTAATCCAATTAGTTTATTTTCATAACATACTTCATTTATAGCAGTAAATGCTGTATCAACATTTGGAAAAACAAATGGAAATTTAAGTGGATTTATAGTAGGTACTCTAAACAGATACTCCATTATAATCGCATAAGCTTTTGTTAAACTAAAACCCATACTAGTGGTAACATTAAGTCCTGATAGCTGATACTGTGCACCAAACTCAAAAATACCATCAAACCTTATATAATTTAAATACATTTGGAATATCGCCAAAATTCCAAGCGGTACAAAGGCAAAACTTAAATCTTTTATTTTTTCTTTCATCGTCTTTTCCTTCATACTACAAAACACAAAGAAAAGTATTAAAAAGTAATATACAATCAAATTTGGTTTTGATAAAACTATTAACGCTGTAGTAATACCTAGTAACACTAATTTTAGGAACTTAAACTTAGTATTATTATAAATTGATAAACTTAAGTTCAAAGAAATAAGTAAAAATGCTAAGCCTGAAGTTATTACAATATCATATTTCATACCTCTAAATAAGGTGAATATATTTGAGGCAAATAATATTGCATAAAAGCCTAAATAGTAATTATATAAAGATACTTTTTGTATATATCTATCTACCAATTTCTTGTATAAATTATATAATGCAAATACTGCAATTAATATATACACTATATTAAAAATACAAGTTGGCATATAATTTCCTGTTATAATTCTAAAAGGCAATATTAGTGTTAATATTGGCGCAATTCCAAAATAGCTATAATAATGTCCATCATAATAAGTTACATCATACAAATATGGAACTTCTTCATTGTCTCTTTTTTCACTGTCATAAGGATTCTCCATAGTCTTTAATTCTTCTGAAGGCTCTTCTAATAGCTCTATTTGTCCATTTGCAATAGCTTCTGTTTGCCCTAAAATACAATCTGTTGGTTCTATCTCTTCTGGTTTTAAAATGAAATTTGTTATATTAAACTGGCATATCATATATAGTACTATAAATGCCATTATAGTAGCTAAATTTATTAAAAACACTGCATTATCTTTGTTTGAAGTTCTATCATATTGTTTCTCAAAAAAGCTTCCCCTTCTTACTTGTATAACAAATACAACTACTAGAAAAATCAAAAACATTCTAGTTATATTAATATCCATATTAGGGTGATTTAGTATCACACTATCTAAACTTAAATCCGTCTCAGTTAGCCTATCTATTATTATCCCTTTACAGTTAGTACCTGTATTAAAATTAATGTACTGCTTATCATCTGGAAGAATTATCTTAGGATTAATTTCAATCTCCTTGCTAGTCCCCTCTGGATGATATGACAGACTATAAGTAACTTTATCTGTTAATGGCTTACTATATTCAAAATTTATGCTAGTAACTTTTACATCAATATTTGGCACATATATCATTGTACCATCAACTTCAAAATCTGGTTTTATGTTTTTATTCGAACTTAGTAAAGTTCTAAAAAATCCATAATTGCATAAAAAAATTTCAATAATTACAGTAATTAATATTGCTATAAAAATTACCTTATTGTTTTTAATAAATTCTACTATTTTTTCCATAATTCGTTCCTTTTCAAAAAAATTATATAAAAATTTTTATTTTTTTGCAACCATTTTGAATTTTTTACCGTCTAATATTATGGGGGGAGAGAAGGAAAAAAATGAACATACTACTTTTAGATAAAAATATTTATTATTGTAAAACACTTATGAACGCCATAAGCGCATTAAATAAGGAAATTAGGATTTCTTTTATAGTTAATTCTTTAGAAGAACTTTCATACATATATGAGTTCGATTTAATTTTAGCAGATTATGAATTTTATAATACAGGTTTAGAAAACAAATTCGAAAATTGCAAAATAATTTACTTAACCGAGGCGGATAATAATGAACATGCACTTCCTAAGGATAATATTGATTTAATTATTAAGAACATAGAAAATGTTTCTAAAATATTATCCAGCAAATATCTTGATACTAGACTATATTCTGAGTTAGTACTATTAGGTTATAATGCATCAATTTTAGGTACTAAGTACATATTAGAAGCACTTAAAATAATGTACTTTTCTAACGATACTTCATTAGAAAAAAGTATTGCTAGTAATATTTACCCAATGCTTGCAGAAAAGTTTGGTGTATCTACAAATGTTGTAAAAAGTAATGTAAACTATGCTACTGCTAGAATGCTTAAAAGCACTAAGAATAAAGAACTATTCAAAGTCTCTGATTTTAAAACTAGCAGTAGAATTGGTGTTAAAACGGTATTACATTATGTACTTCAAAAAGTAAAATATGCAAGTTAATTATTTTTCTAAAATAATATCTACATACTTATCTGAGCCTTTATTATACTTAATATAAAAGCTTAATTCATTAGTATTTGCAGAATGTTTACTAATATCACAAATATATTTTACTCTATTTCTTCCAATAATTTTTGAATAACAACTAATTAGTTCACCATTTGCATTTTCTAATATTAAATTATTTGAAGTTAGAACATCAGCATCTACATTTTCATTAAATTCTATTTCAAGTTCAAAAGATAAATCATTTAAACTGGTATTTATGTTTTTGATTTTATTATTGTCTTCATATTTATAGCTTTCTGATGTTCTATTATAAAACTTGTCTGGAAGCTCTATTTCAAACTTCCAAGAACCTTGAACTATTTTTCTATCTTTGCCAATTAAAATAGATAATTTCTCTATATCTATATAAATTTTATGTGAGTGTGGGTAGTTCTTATTATATACTGCTTGGAAAGTAGTAGAATATGACCATATACCCTCTAACTCTTTGATCGGCTTTGTACTATAACTTACTCCGCCACTACTATAATCGGAAGTATAAACATTATTAGTATTATCCTCAATTCCTACTGCTAAAAGATTTCCAGACTCATCTTTAATAGAATATTCTTCTAGTATAATATCCTTAATATCTTCTTTAGTATTTACCAAATATGAAAGATATAATAACTTATCATCCATTGCAACACTATCTATTTTAATTCCTACATCATTATAATATACAAATTCTGTATCTATCTTTTCTACATAGTCTTTTGCATCAGCAATTCCGTTTGTAGATATAATTTGGAACATAACTAATTTCTCTTTTAGACTGTTTATAAATCTTCCACCAAAAGTAATTCCAGATGTTACTAATATGAATGCAAATATAAAAATAATAAACCTTGATAGTTTTGTATAACTTTTTCTTGCAATACGAAGTTTCTTTCTTGCTCTACACAAGAAACTTTTTACAGTATTTGGGTTCATATTAAGAATTCTACTAATTTCAGGAATACTATAACCTTCTTCATAATATAAATTTACAAGATTTCTCTCTTTTTCACTTAAATCTTCTAATAAATCCTTTTTATCAAATTCTACTTTATGTCCCTTAGCTCTTAATTCTTCTTTTATACGTTCTTTTAATTTATCCTTTGTAAGTTCATCGTTCATTTCTCTTTCATTAATATCGTGACACTTGTTCATTAAAATTTTAGTAATCCATGTTTTAAAATATTTAGGTTCTCTTAATTGTTCAAGTTTATCATAAGCTTGAATAAAAGTTTCTTGCACAGCATCTTCTGCAAATTCTTCACTAGTTAAATATGATACTGCAACATCATGTAAATAGTCTTTTAGCTCTTCTACAACTTTTACATATAAATCTTTATTACCGTTTTTAATTTCTTCAACTAACTCTTCCAATTACATCTCTTCCTTCGTATATATAATAGAATTAATATATCATTTAGTATAAATTTTTTCAAGTAATAAAATCATTTGTATTTTTGACAAAAACGTGATATAATACTTACAGTTTTAATACCCGTGCTTTGCACATTGTTATTTTTTTGATAGACAGCACTGGAAAGCCCAGTATCACCAGTGATGTTTATAGGTAGAGATGCTGCGTGTTTCAAGAAAGGAGTTTTTTTCATGAAGAAATGTCTCAGCAAACCCTTAGCGCTTTTCCTGACAATCGCAATGCTCTTCTCTGTGACCATGACAGCTCCGGCTTTTGCGGCAGAACCCAGCATGGTGTCTGCAGTAGCGGACGCGGAAAATGCCTTGGTTCCTACCCCGGAAGCCCTGAGCTTCGCAGCAGAAGCAGCAGTCCCTTATGCACATAAGAGCTACTACCCAACGTCGGGCGTGAGCTCTGGTGTGTTCGGTGGCATGAGAAGCGAAGGAGCTGTATACACCAACATTCCCGGTGGCACAATGAAGTTTTCCTATTCCTTTTATGGTGGATCGCAGTGCTATCTGCGGTTCTATAGAGGAACAGGTACAGCAGGCAGTTACACTCCTGTTGGTCCCTTCAATGCTTCAAACCATACTGGTTCTGGCTCTGTGGACCTCGGTGGCGGTACTTACACCGTTGTGGTATACAACCCCTATGGTGGTTCCAACACAGAGGTGATTTTTGCCTTCAACCTGTATACTGATTAAAAATTTTTAAGCATCTCTACCGCAAAGCAGACGCCCCTAAAGGACGTCTGTTTTGTTAATTTATATATTCTTTAAATATATCTCTGTGTTTTAATTCTAAATCCAATTCATAATCATTAATTATATTTTTCTCTTTTCTTTCTCCAATGAATTTCTCTACATATTTCACTGTATACAATAATTCCTTGTCCAAATATATTGCTATAACACTTGCCTCACTTGTTTTAAACTCTAAAATATAACAACTTCTATTGTTTATTTCATCTGTCCCTATGAGTTTAAATTTCGTATTGTTTTTTAATAATGCTGTCAATTGCCCATTATTCAAATTAATAGGTCTATCCTCATTATTACCAACTTTCTTCAAATCATCTTCTTGCATATTATATTGATATTCTATTCTTTTGTCATAATCATACGTCCAAACACATTCAATCTTTTCTTCTGCATTATAACCAATCACTATCATAAAATCAGCACCAACATAGCTAGCTTTATTTTTCTTGCCATTTAGATAATCTAGCAAAATGTATTCGTCATAATCTACATATTCAATTTTGGAAATAAAATATTGCCTAATTAGAAAGTTGTGAAATATTAGTAAACTTAAGCAAATTATTAATACTACAACTAATTTTTTCTTCATATTATTTAATCATCTCTAAAATTTCTTTCTTTAGTTCTTCTACTATTTTCTCTTGTTTTATCTTTCTTATAATTTCGCCTTTCTTAAATAACAAAGCTTCGTTAACTCCACCTGCAATTCCAATGTCTGCTTCTCTTGCTTCTCCTGGTCCATTTACTGCACATCCCATAATAGCAACTGTGATATCTGCTTCTAAAGTCTGTAAAAAAGCTTCCATCTCTTTTGCAATTGGTATCATATCATACTGTATACGTCCACAGGTTGGGCAAGAAACAAGTTTTGGACTGTTACTATATAAATTACAGTCTTTAAGTATTTCTTTGCAAACTGGTACTTCCTCGCAAGGATCATCAGATAAAGAAACTCTTATGGTATCTCCAATCCCTTCTCTTAAAAGTATACCTAAGCCTATACTTGATTTTATTGTTCCAGAAAACACAGTACCTGCTTCTGTTATACCAAGATGTAAAGGATATTCAAACTCCTTAGCAGCTTTTTCATACGCTTCAATACACATATCTAAATCTGAAGCTTTAAGAGAAATAGCTATATCATAAAAATCTAATTTCTCTAATATCTCTACGTGGCGTTTTGCGCTTTCTACCATTGCATCGCTACATTGTTTTCCATATTTTTCTAATAAGTCTTTCTCTAAAGAGCCACCATTTACACCAATTCTTATTGGAATCTTATTTGCTTTGCAAGCTTCTACAACTGCTCTAGTTTTTTCTTCATCTCCGATGTTTCCGGGATTTATACGTATTTTATCTACACCCGATTTTATCGCTTCTAACGCTATTTTATAATCAAAATGAATGTCTGCAACTATTGGAATATGAATCTTCTCTTTTATTTCTTTTATAGCTCTTGCATCTTCAATATCTAAACATGCAACTCTTACAATTTCACAGCCTAATTTCTCTAATCTTAAAATTTGATTAACCGTAGCTTCTACGTCTTTAGTTTTTGTATTACACATAGACTGAATAACTACTTTATTTTGTCCACCAACTTGTACATTACCTACATAAATCGGTCTAGTTTCATTTCTTTTATACATATATTTTTCCTTTCGTATAAGCATTATATCACACTTAATCTATTTCTACAATGTCTCTCTTAAGTAGCTGATTTTTAACAGTCCCTAGCCCTACATATTTATTATCTGAATATATATTGTATAGACCTTCTTCTACCTCAAAAGTTAACATAACACCATTTAAGAAAAGTTCTTTTTTTCTCGTATTTAAAGTTAGACTTGGAAACTCTTTAAAAATCTCTTCCATAGTCCAAAGCTTGTACTCACCTTTTTCTATTTTATCAAAAGTATAACTATCTTCTATTTTAAATTTATCTACTATTGTTCTTGTTAATTTACTCATGTATCCGGACTGTCCCTAAGCATTTCGCTATGTCTTCACATAATGTTCTTATATATGTACCTTTAGAAACTGATACTTCAAATTCTATTTCACTATTCTCGAAATTAATTAGAGAAATAGAGTATACTTCAATCTCTCGCTTAGGTATTTCAGCTGTTTTGCCTTCTCTTGCATATTCGTATAATTTCTTTCCATTTACTTTTATAGCAGAATACATTGGTGGAAGTTGCATTTGTTTTCCCAAAAAACAATTCAAAGTCTCTTCTATTTTTCTTACGGAAAGTTCAGGTACAATTTTTTCTTCTATAATTTTCCCTTCACTATCACCCGTTTCAGTTTTTTGTCCTAAATGTATTTTAGCTATATATGTTTTATCATGTTCTATTAAATACTTAGAAAGTTTTGTAGCATTTCCTAAAAGTACTGGTAATACTCCTGTTGCTAGTGGATCCAAAGTACCAGTATGACCAGCTTTTTTTTGATTTAATATCTTCTTTGTTTTTGATACAACATCTTGAGAAGTAAAGCCTTGAGGCTTATTTATTATTATAATACCGTTCATAAAATCCCTCTTTTTGTGCATTATATCATTTTTGACAGTACTTTGCAAATTGTGATATAATAGAAAAGCATTTGTTTAGTTTTAAAAAGAAAGGAGATAATTATGGATAATTTAGAATTATTCTTGCAAGGAGCACCTGATACTATGATTACTTACACACAAAAGCCAAACCCTGCAATGAATGTACCTTATGAGCTTACAGTAAAGGGCTTTAAAAAATTTTACTTAAACAGAAATGAACAACCAGATCTTACAACTGAGGAGCAACTTATCTTACTCTGTGCAAGTGGGAACGATATTTACACCACACATAGCAATACTGTTGCAGGAATTTTTAAGGCAAGAGAGATAAGGAAACGCTCTAAATCTACTGATGAAGCTATTCAAAAATGTAGTGAAGCATTAATTGGATTAAATAGAACTGAATTCAATATTAGGAATTCTATAACTGAAAAAGTGTCACAAAAACAAGTACACGCTAATTTATTAGAATATTATTTAAGTGTAGAAAGGGCTATGGCTGAATATGAACAGTTACAAAGTTCTATACTAGCGCCAATCATCAATCTTAAAAACAGAATTTTAGAAACAATAACAAGGAAACCTCATTTAGGTCCTCCCTATTCTCAAGATGAAGTAGAACGTGGTAGACGTGAGTGGGAACAATTTAGACTAGAGCAAGGTGCTAAACCAGAAGTACCAGCAGATACGCTCCTAAAAAAATATAGATATAATTCAGACTTTGTACGTGGAGTGCCATTTGGATATCTATACGAAACTCCAGAATTATCTTCTATATCCGAGGAATATGCTACTAGTACAATTGCCCTTCAAATACTTGATGGTAGCGCCTTTAAAAAAGCTGCACATGAATTTAGTAAAAATCCATCACATTATATAAAGCAAGGAAAAGAAAGAGAAAAAATACACGAAGTAAAATAAATTATTAATATAAACTTAATAAAAATAAAGCTATACAGTAACATTCTGTATAGCTCTATTTTTATTGTATATGTTTTCTTACTTCATTTAAAATAGCTTTTTTGCTTTCTTCTAGTGGGAATTCTAAAGTACAACCTGCTGCTCTTATATGTCCTCCACCACCAAACATCATACAAACATCTGCGACATCCATATAATCATTTGAACGTAATGAAGCTTTAAAGCTTCCATCATCTCTCTGATAGATAAATATTGATACTTCAACCCCTACAATATTTCTACCCATTTCAACTATTCCGTCATGGTCGCCTGTCTCAATACCTATTTTTTCGTCATCAGCTTTTGTCATATATGTAAATGCAATTTTACCCTCATCAAAAAATTCCATTCTTTCCATTGCAAGCTTTTGAGCTTCAAACTTTGTTCTCGTAGTAATTAACATAGAATCTCTATAAATCTTAGAAACATTTACACCTTTAGTTAGTGCCCAACCTGCAAAGTCAAAAGTTTCTGCAGTAATTCCTGAGTTTTTAAATCCACCTGTGTCTGTGATAATTCCTGTAAGTAAACAAGTTGCTATATCTTTTGTTATTTCTATATGCAAATATTCAAAACTTGATACTAAAATCTGTGCGCAAGCTGGAGATACATGGTTTACTATGTTATAATCCCCAAACATTGAATTTTTATTATGGTGATCAAACTCAGCTGTAACTTTAGCACTTTCAAAATATTGAATATACTCGCTATTTACTCTTTTTATGTCTGGGCAATCTACAACAATTGCCATATCATATTTTTCGAAACTTGCTGCTTTTTTTATATTTTCAATTCCTGGTAGAAAAGCAAAATTTGCTGGATATTCTGACATTAGAACTTCTGCTTTTTTACCCATATTTTGAAGTGCAAGACATAAGCCTAAACTACTTCCTATAGCGTCACCATCAGGATTTTCGTGAGCTAAAACTAAAATAGTTTCAGCTCCCTCAATTTCTTTTAATATATCATCTAAGGTCATATATTTACTCCTTTTTCCAATCCTTACTAATATCTTTTAGGATTTCGTCTATCTTAGAACCATATTCTATACTTTCGTCAAATTCGAAGATAAGTTCAGGTGTTGTTCTAAGATTTACTCTTTTAGCTATCCCACTTCTAATGTATCCACTAGATTGCTTTAATATGCTTAAATTTTCTTTTTTGCTTCTTTCATTTATCATACTTACATATACTCTAGCAAATCTCAAATCTGGTGTTGTCTTTACCTTTGTAACGCTAATCAATCCAGTTAAGTGTGGATTTTTAAGCTCTGTAGAAATAATATTGCTTATCTCTTTTTTCAATTCTTCATCTATTTTGTTCATTCTACTACTTTTTGTAGGCATTATTTAACTTCCTCCATAATGTAAACTTCTAATTGGTCTCCCTCTGCAATATCATTAAAGTTCTCAATTTGAAGACCACATTCATAACTTGTTCCAACTTCTTTAACATCGTCTTTAAATCTCTTTAAAGAAATTAGTTTTCCATCATGAATTACTATATTGTCTCTGATTACTCTAATACCAGCATTTCTTGAAACTTTACCAGTAAGTACATAAGCACCTGCAATAGTTCCAACATTTGAAACTTTAAATGTTTGTCTTACTTCTGCTGTTCCTATAACTACTTCTTTATATACTGGATCTAACATACCTTTCATTGCAGCTTCAACATCATTTATTGCATCATAAATTACTGAATATGTCTTAATTTGTACATTTTCTTTTTCAGCAATTGTTTTTGCAATAACTTCTGGTCTTACATTAAATGCAATAATAATAGCATTTGAAACTTTAGCAAGGTTAACGTCTGTTTCAGTAACGCCACCAACATTTGAGTGGATTACTTTTACTTTAACTTCGTCATTAGATACTTTTTCTAAAGATTGTTTCAAAGCTTCTACTGAACCTTGAACATCTGCTTTTACTATTAAGTTTAATTGTTTCAAGTTCTCACTTTCAATCTTGCTAAATAAATCGTCTAATGTAACTATTGAAGCCTTAGAAATTTCTTTTTGTCTTTCTTCATATCTTCTCTTCTCAATTAAGTGTTTAGCTGTTTTTTCGTCTTTTACTTCATAGAAAGTATCTCCAGATTGAGGAACAGTAGTTAAACCTGTAATCTCAACTGGTGTAGATGGTCCAGCAAACTTAACTTTCTTACCTTTATAGTCTTGCATTGTTCTAATTCTACCAATTGTAGAACCAACTATAATAGTATCTCCAATATTTAGCTCACCTCTTTGTACAAGCATTGTTGCAACTGGTCCTCTAGCTTTATCAAGTTTAGCTTCAATAACAGTTCCTTTCGCTTGTTTTTTAGGATTTGCTTTTAATTCTAATACATCTGCTTGTAAAAGTACCATTTCAAGAAGATTATCAATACCCATTTTCTTTTTAGCTGAGATTGGTACATAAATTGTGTTACCACCCCACTCTTCTGGGACTAGTTCATATTGCATAAGTTCTTGTTTTACTTTTTCAATATTTGCATCTGGTAAATCTATTTTGTTTACTGCAACTATAATTGGAATTTCAGCAGCTTTAGCATGATTTATAGCTTCTACTGTTTGAGGCATAACACCGTCATTGGCTGCAACAACTAAAATTGCAATATCAGTAATCATAGCACCTCTAGCACGCATACTTGTAAAAGCTTCGTGTCCTGGTGTATCTAAGAAAGTAATATTTCTATCATTAATTTTTACTTGATATGCACCAATATGTTGTGTAATACCACCTGACTCACCCTCAATAACATTTGTACTTCTAATAGCATCAAGTAATGAAGTTTTACCATGATCAACGTGTCCCATAACAACTATAACTGGTGGTCTTGGTTTTAAGTCTTCTTCTCTATCTTCTGTCTCATCAATAAGTTTATCTTCATCAGTAACAACATTTTTCTTTGTAGCATTAATTCCGAATTCTTGCGCAATTAAATATGCTGTATCGAAATCAATCTCATTATTTATTGTTGCCATTATTCCTAATCCTAGTAATTTTTTTATAACTTCACTACTTGTAATTTTCATATCAACAGCTAAGTCTTTTACTGTAATGTTTTCAGGAATTTCAATCTCTGTTAATTTGAAGATTTTTTGTTTTGTTCTATTTTCTTGCTTGTTATTTTTCTTCTTGCCTCTTCTTCCACGTTCAGTACTTAAATCATAATAATCAAGCATTTCACCTTCATTAAACATATTTGATAATTTGTTTTGTTTCTTCAAGCTGTTTAATTTATCACTATCAAAGTCTGTATTTCCGCCTCTTCTATTAACTTTCTTTGGTCTACTCTCATCTTGTTTTTGGTTTTGCTTAATTTTATCTTTTACTTTATTACCATATTCTCTGACACTCTCTTTTGAAGTAATCTCTACATCCATTATATTTTTAATTTTCTTGTCTATTCCTTTGTCGTCTAAATTTCTTCTTGGAGGACGGTTTCCATCTCTTCTTGGACCGTTTGAGTTGCTATTTCTATCATTTCTATTAAAGTTCTTATCATTATTTCTTCCAAAGTTCTTTGAGCCATTTCTATCGTTATTTCTGAAATTATTAGTATGTTCTGTCTTTTTGGCAGAAGCTTGTGCAGGTGCAGCTGTATGAGTAGTTTCTTCTTTTACAATTTTGATATCTTTTTCTACTTTAGCTGTAACTTTCTCTTCTTCTTTTTTAGGCGCAGAAGTTTCAGCCTTAGCTATTTTCTTAGGCTCTTCTTTTTTACCAATACCAAACAATTCACTTACAGTCATTGGTTTTGTTGGCTTTTCTCTATAAACGATGTTGAAATCTTTATTTCTGTTTTTTTCTATAAAACCAACATCATTCTTTCTTTTCTGCTCTTTCTTTTTAAGCTCTTCTTCTTTTCTTTTTTCTTCCTCATCTTCACTAATAATTACTGCTCTTCTAATAATAACTGGCTCTTCACTATTTTTCTCTTTTTTGTTTTCCATAGACTTTGTTTTTGCAACTCCTTTAACCAAATTTTCATTTTCTTTCTTATCTTTTTTCAAGCACTTCACCTCCACAAAATTTTTCTAATATGGCTTTGGATAAATTTTTATCTTTAATACCAATAATAGCTTTATTTACTTTACCTATTGCTTTACTATTATCAAAAATTGTTCCAAAACTTTTTACTATTACGTTTTTTTCCTTACAAATATTTTCAATTTTTTGCTTAGTCTTTTGTGAAGTATCTTCTGCTATAATAACAAGCTCAATTTGATTTTTATTAATACCTTCTATAACGGCCTCTGTACCAGCAGTTATCTTTCCCGCCTTACTACAAATCCCCAAAAGGCCATAAATTTTATTTACCAATAATTACACCTCTTATGCTTTCATAAATACTTTCGCTAATCTCTTTTTCTAAAACTCTCTCAAGTCTTTTTGATTTTATCACTCTATTTAAACACTCTTCGCTTTTACAAATATATGCTCCACGTCCATTTTTCTTGCCAGTTAAATCTGGCTCTATATTCCCATCTACCGTTCTCACTATTCTAAGCAAATCCTGTTTTTCTTTTTTCTCATTGCAAGACATACAAGTTCTTGTTGGTTTCTTCTTTGCTTGCACTTTAATCACTCCTATTCTTCTGTTTCAGCCTCTTCTACTTCTTGAGTATCATCCTCTACTTCAGCATTTTGTGCAGCCATAATCATTTCTCTGAATTGACTCTCAGATTTAATATCAATTTTCCAATTTGTAAGTCTTGCTGCTAATCTAGCATTTTGACCAGCTTTACCAATTGCTAAAGATAATTGGTCATCTGGAACAATAACTTGTGCAAATTTTTCTTCATCTTTAACATCAACTGCCATAACTTGTGCTGGAAGTAATGCTGCTGAAATAAATATTGCTGGATCTTCATTCCATTCAATAACATCAATTTTTTCACCATTTAATTCATTGATAATATTTTGAATTCTAACACCTTTTTGTCCTACACAAGAACCAACTGGGTCGATATTCTCATTTTTAGAATAAACAGCTACTTTGCTTCTATATCCTGGATCTCTTGAAATACTCTTTATTTCAATTAACCCTTCATAAATTTCTGGAATTTCAAATTCAAATAATTTTCTTACAAAATCTGGGTGACTTCTAGAAACTATAACTTGTGGATTACCTTTTAGTTCTTTTCTAACTTCTAAAACATAACCTCTGATTTTATCATTTACTTTATAATACTCTGTTGGTATTTGCTCTTTTACAGGCATAATTCCTTCAAGTTTTCCTAAATCCATAACAACTGTACCTGTATCTGCTTTTTGGATAATACCAGAAACAATTTCTCCTGTTTTATCATTGTATTCATTAAATACAAGATTTCTCTCTGCTTCTCTTATTTTTTGTACAACTACTTGCTTAGCTGTTTGGGCAGCAATTCTACCAAAATCTTTTGGTTTAATCTCAAGATTTACTACATCTCCTACATTATAAGCAGAATCAAGTTTTCTAGCATCTTCTAAGCTAATTTCTAATAGCGGATCTTCTTGTACTTCAACGACATCTCTAACTGAATAAATATGGATTTCTCCACTTTCACTGTCTATTATTACTTTTACATTATCTACTGAATCAAAGTTTTTCTTATATGCTGTAACTAAAGCTGCTTCTAAACTTTCTATTAAATATGCCTTTTCAATCCCTCTTTCTTTTTCTAATTCTCCCATTGCTTCAATAAATTCTTTTACATCAATGTTCTTCATTTTTCCAAAAATCCTCCCTTACCAATCAAATACAGTTCTTGCAAGAGCTATATTCTTCACTTCAATTTTTATTTCTTTCTCGTTTTGTACTAAAATCATTTCATCTTCCGAATAACTTTTAAGAATTCCCCTAATTTCTTTCTGCTTTTCTAATGGTTTGAATAATTTTATCAAAATTTCATTTCCTACTTGAGCTTGAAAATGTTTGTTTTTTCTTAAATTTCTTTCTAAACCAGGAGATGACACTTCTAAGAAATATTGATCTTTTATGTAATCTGCTTCATCTAAAACATCATTAATTGAATTATTTACTTTTTCACAATCATTTATATCTATGCCATCAGGTTTGTCTATGACAACTCTAAGATAAAAATCTTTTCCCTCTTTTACATACAAAACATCATAAAGCTCATATCCTAAATCTTCTATAATGTTTTTCAATAAATTTTCTACTTTAGTTTCAATATTTCCTGCAGACAAGTTGTACCCTCCTTTTTGAAAGTTTATACTCTTATTTCACAAGTAAAGAGTGGGATTTCTTCCCACTCTTCTTGCTTAATTTATTATGTTGTTTATATTATATACTGTTTTTTCAGTAATTGCAAGCATTTTTTGAATTTTTTTAATATTTTTTGCATTTGACAAAATATGACTTTTTATATTATAAATAAATTAGAATAGATTATTGGAGGAATAATTATGATTTTAAAAGAATTTAAAGAGTTTGCTAGCAAAGGAAATGCTATGGATATGGCTGTGGGTGTAATAATTGGTGGTGCCTTCCAAAAAATTGTATCTTCACTTGTTGAAGACATCATTATGCCTGCTATTTCTATATTTACTGGAAATGTAGACTTTTCAGAATTAGTTTGGAAAGTTGGAGATGCTTCAATTAAATACGGTAATTTTCTTACTACTATCGTAGACTTTTTAATTATCGCATTTTCTATTTTCCTTGCACTAAAAACTGCAAACACATTAAACAAAAGAGCAGAAGCACTTGCAAAAGGTGGTTTTGACAAAATTACTGATAATAAATTATTAAGAAAATACCAAAAGAAAAATGAAGAAGTTCCAGAACCTACAATAAAAACTTGTCCATACTGTTATTCAGAAATCCCAGCTAAAGCAACACGTTGCCCACATTGTACTTCTGAACTTGAAAAAGAAACTGTAAAAAAATAAAACAATAAAAAGCTTGCACTTTGAAATTGAAGTGTAAGCTTTTATTTTAAATTTTTCTATTTTACACAAATTCTTCAAATACTTGATTTGCAAGGTCTAGGCCTTTGGCAGTTAAACATATATCGTCTAAGTCCACTTCCAGCAAGCCTTCTTCTTCTAATTTACTGATTTCAAACCTGAAATAAAATAGCGGATTTATCTCAAATTTTCGCTCAAATTCTGATATTGAAACTCCTGCTAGTTTTCTAAGCCCTAGTAACATATACTCTTTTGCTTTTGCTTCTCTATCTTGTTCTTCATTTATCTGGATATTTTTATATAATTCACCACTTTCTATATTATTCATATATTCTTGCAAATTAGAAGGTTTTGAAAACCTTTTATTTTCAAGATATGAATGTGATGAAACACCAAAACCTACATATTCTTCTTGTTTCCAACAATTCATATTATGTTTTGATTCATAGCCTTTTTTAGCAAAATTAGAAATCTCATAATGTATATATCCATTTTTCTCTAACAAATCTTTTGTTTTCCAGTACATTTGTCGTTCTGATTCTTCATCTAAAAGCTCTAGCTCTCTTTTTTGAACCTTTTTATATAAAGGTGTTCCCTCTTCTAATATCAATGAATATATCGAAATATGTTCCGGATTTAAATCAATTACTTTATTTGTACTTTCTATTAGCTCCTCTATAGTTTGTGTTGGAAGCGCTAGCATTAAATCTACATTTACATTTTCAAAACCTACTTCTCTTACTAAATTATAGGTTTCTAAAAATTCTTCATAAGTATGAATTCTTCCTATCACTTTAAGTAGTCTATTTGACGTAGATTGCAGACCTATACTAATTCTATTGAAACCAGCTTTTCTATACTGTTCTAGACTTGCTTTATTAGTTGTACCGTGGATTTACCTCGATAGTTATTTCAACTGTTTTACTTATTTTATACTTACTTTTAATCTTATCTAAAACTTTTACAATCAGTTCAGACTCAATATATGATGGTGTTCCTCCTCCAAAGTATATTGTATTTATTTTATATTGTTCTACAGTGGTTCTCCCAATTTCTTTGCATAAGCATTCTATATATTTTTCTTGATATTCATTTTCATTTGAAAAAGAGACAAAATCACAATACTCACATTTCTTTTTGCAAAATGGTATATGCACATAAATGCCAAGATTTTTCATTATCTTCTAAGCTCCTCTGCAATTTCATGAATTTTCTTCATTCTATGGTTTACTCCAGACTTTCCAAGTGGTGGTTCTAATTGTTCTCCAAGCTCCTTAAGGCTTAAGTCTTGATACTCTAATCTAAGTAATGCAATAGCTTGCAAGTCAGTTGAAAGCTCTTCAAACTTATTTAATTTCTGAATTAACTTAATATCATTTACTTGATTTACTGACGCATCAATAGTTTTATTAAGATTAGCCGTTTCACAATTTACTTTTCTATTAACATTATTTCTAACTTCTCTTGTAGTCCTAATATCCTCAAACTTCATAACTCCATTATTTGCACCAATAAGAGCTAAAAACTTTGAAATCTCCTCGCCTTCTTTTATGTATAAAATAAACTTACCTTTGCTTTCAAGTAGTTTCAAATTAACATCATAATATTTGCAAATATTAAGTACATATTCTGCATTTTTCTTCTCCATAAAACTCATTTCTAAATGATAATTGCTCTCTGGATTATTTACAGAACCTGTGCTCATAAACGCTCCTTTTACAATACTTCTAAGCGATTCAGACTTAGTATTTAAGTCTATTTCTAAAATCTCATTAGTTAGTTCATTTTTCAAAATAGTAGTCTTAAAAAACTTGCCATAAGTTTCTGGCTCATAATTAAGTCCCAATTTAAATAGAATTTTATAAAATCTTTCCGCATTAAACTCATTTTCTGTTAAAAACTCTATATTTCCTTCTGGAGTATTAATTTTCCACGTTAACAAATACCCCAAGAGCTCTGCTTTTAAGGCTTCTTTATCATTAAAATTATTTACTTTACTTAGTTCTTCTTTAATATCTGCAGAAAATGACATTTTTCCCTCCTATATTTTTGCAACTACTACTCTGTTATTCCCTGAATAATCCTTTTTACAATATATCTCTTTATATCCTTCTACCTCAAAAAGCTTCATAACACTTTCTTTTTGATTATATCCTATCTCAACTATGATATACCCTTCTTGATTTAAAAACTCTTTGCTTTTTTGTGCAATAATTCTATAAAACATAAGTCCATCTTGTCCGCCAGCTAAAGCTATATATGGTTCGCTTTGTACTTCCTTTGGTAAAGTTTTAATAATATTATTCTCTATATATGGTGGATTTGATACTATTAAATCAAACTTTCCATCTATATTTTCAAACATATCTGAACAAACAAATTGTACGTTTGTACCATTATTCTTAGCATTTTTCTTTGCTATTTCCAATGCACTAATACTAATATCACTTGCTGTAACTTCTATATTTTCAAGCTGTTTTTTCAAAGAAATAGCTATTGCTCCACTTCCTGTACAAATATCTAAAGCTTTCCTTGCAACATTTTGTTTCATGACGTTAATTACCTCTTCTACCAGCATTTCTGTATCTGGCTGAGGAATTAATACATTTTCATCTACATAAAAATTAAGCCCCATGAATTCTTGCGTATGCGTAATGTATTGTATGGGTTTTCCATTTTTTAATTCTTCAATTTTGTTTTTAAAATCTTGTACTATATTTTCAGGAACCTCTTTATCGCTGTTGATTACTAAGTATTCTCTTCTTACCTTCAAAATATTACTAAGTAAGATTTTACATTTTAAGTTCGCATCTTCATCATTTTCTAAAGTTTTAATCCCTAATTTAAATAAGTCTTTTATATTCATTTTCTCACCTATTCTGCAAATATTATACTATCTTTTAAATTTTATGTCAATTAAAGGAAGGTGAGGCACTGACTTTAAAATCAACGCCTCACCTCCCACGCACTTTTGCGTCTTGACAGTTCTTATTCGTCAAACTCCCCGCTCAGTGCGTCACCAACAAATTTTTGCTGGTGGTCGATAATGTTTGGGACAATAGACGTTACGAACTCCACGCCGTTAGCTTCTTCGTTCAAAACCATAGACGGGACTTCCTTCAGCCTCAGCACATAGCGATAAGTGTGGAAAAGTGCCTTGTCACCGTTGGTGTAGACGTGCTCGTGCTGGTTGTACCCCACATATTGCAGGTCCAGCGGTTGCACATCTAAGCCAGTCTCTTCCTTAATCTCTCGCACAGCGCCATCTCTTTGGTCTTCGCCATCGTTCAGGACTCCGCCAAACGCACCCAACTTACCCTGATCGGCAGTTCTCATCTGCATCATAATGCCTTTAGGCGTTATAATGAGAATCTCTGTCGACTTCAGTTCAATTGTAGTGTGCCGGTCGTAGCCATTCTGTTCCAGCCAATTGCGGATATCGCGGAAGCTCATTCCATCAAAACACTTGTGAATAATGTATTCAGTGATGATGGAATTCCCTTCGGCTTTGAACAGATGAGCAAAACGCTCCTTCATGTTCATAACATAACTCCTTGTCCGTAGATTTGCTTCTTATCGAAGCTTGGACATTATAATTATACCACATTTTCCGCTATTTATCAAATTTTTAGGGTTGCATAGCAAATAAAAAGGACACCCTTTCGGGTGTCCGTCCGCGCCAGATCAGTCGTACCGGTTCCGGTACCTCTCTTCCAACTCAACAATGGTATAAAGAGAAGATAAGGCCAGTATAAAAAACACGACCAATCCCGCGCCCACAAGGGCAGTTGCTTTGAGTACATTTTTCACGTAGCTCACTCCTTGTAAATAAAATAAGATTTTTGCGACTGTTAGATTATACCATAATTCTTGAAAAACTGCAAATGCCTAGTTATTTGAAAGTATCCATTTTATAATCTCAGCTTTAATCGCAAAATACTCTTCTGCCTCAAAAGGCATATTAGCAATATAATATCTCTTATTAGACATATGTGAGCAAAACATACACTCATTTAGGTTATTTGCGTCTTGTATAAAGAAAGAATTACTAATCTTATTAGAACATATTACATTATAACTATTTGTACAATTGTTTGAATCATCTACACGTATACAAAAAGCTGAATTTGAAGTTCTTTGACATGCTATTATACTTTCACAATCTCCTGATCCATCACTAAATATTGCATTTTTGCAATTTCTTAAATCAGTTGACCTAAATACATTTTCGCATCTATATAGTGGATCACTTTCACTCACATTTATACAATCATATACTCTCTCAGTTGTTGTATAATTAATACGCTTCCATTGCTTCAAAAGTTCGTTTAGGTCTTGTACTTCCTTCTTAGGTTGTATCCACCCATATTTCTCATCATATGCTTCCATATTAACTTGTTTTATAAATCTTGAAGAATTTATACTCTGTGTCCATGTAATCTCGCCTGTTGTGCTATCATGGACTTTTTGAGGCAATTTAACATCAAAGGCAAATTTATTCAAAATTTCTCCTAAATTATATGGGCATTCTTTTCCAAAAATCGTTTTAAATATCTTGTTTGCTTCAAGAATAGTTTGTTTTTTATCCATTATTTTCTAATCTCCTTCTACTTGCAGACTGCGACCTCATAATCGCTCCTAAATCTACACTATTACCAATTTTAAATTCACTCTTCTTATTGAAACTAATATTTTTCGGTTCTTTATTGTTTTTTATCATAGTAGTTCTCAAAATTTGGTTTATAACCTTAGGTGGATTTGAAACAAAATCCATTGTCTTTGCTTTAAAAGCTGGTAGTATTATTCCGTTTTTGCTTACTCGTGCAATACATTCTCTGTTATTTAATTCTGTAAGCATTTTCATACGAATTATATAGGAATTTTTCACACCAACTTCCATTTGAATATTGTTTTCCAAAATTAAAGCATCTTGTCTTGCAACTCTAAAAACATAATAATTAATTACATTTGCAAAAATGGCCTTCCTCAAATCCTCACTTATTTGGCTAAAATATTGCCCAGCAAGCATTAAGGACAAATTATATTTTCTTGCTTCTGATAGAAATCTTTTTATGATAGGGTTCTCAATTACTGCCACCTCATCTATTATGAAAATAATATGTTCTTCAAAACTATAAGACTGCACTAATTGAAGCATTGACTGCATAGCCAAACCTGAAATTGTTTTAGTAACCTTCTCTCCTATTTTAGTTTGATCTAAAGAAATAATAGTTAAAAAATTATTCTGTATAGTCTCTTTCAAGCTTTCTTGCTTTCCTTCATAATTAAAGCTTGGTAACATTCGCATTTCGTCTATAAATGCTATAATTGGAGCAATTGCTTCTGGGTATGAGCGGCTTTTTAGCTCATTGAAATCACTTAAGAAGAAATCTGCTATACTATTAGGAATTTCACCTTTTGCTAATATTTCATTTCTAAAATCCATCTCCAAGATTAATTTTCTAAGATTAGTAAAAGTAAGCCTCTCTTTAATTAATAGTAAATGTATGCTATGCCTTAGAACTCTTTCCAATTTTGAATTAAACATTGCACCCATTAAATTCTGAAACAAACTCATAAAAAGCTCAGTAGTTACGACTTCATCTTTACTAGTTTTAGCAAACAAATCAATACTTCTTTCCAAAGTTTTAAAATCTAATATTTTTGTATTATCTAATCCTCCTATATCGTCTTTTATACTATTATGCGGATCTATCATAACTATCTTATAATTATCTCTATAGCTTGATATGTTTGAAATATCCGTGATTAGTGAACTTATGAATTTCGATTTACCAGTACCACTTGAGCCCATTACTACAGAATGTCTATCGAAATCGTAATTGTTAATATTCAAATAAAAGTCGTCTGCTAAGTATGGAAAAGTATCAACTTTTAAAACAGAATTACTGTTATTATGATCGAGCAAATGTAAACTTTTTCGTATATCTAGGTATTTTACAGCATCTTTTTGATGGAAAAATCTGCTATGCACAGAAAAATCTATACTTAAGAAAGTATGTGGAATATTTAATAATCCACATTTTCTTATTACTTTTCCATTTTTCTTTTCAAAAAATAACTTTGTATGTGTAAAAAAGTTATTCCTATTAAAAGACCTAAAACTTATCTGTGTTAATATAAGTTTTCTCCCTCTATGACTTTCATTTCTATCATAAATATCTAATATACAAGGATATTTCGTAGATAAATAGTATGGCAAACTTTGCTTTGCCTTTACTTTATTAAATCTCTCCTCTGCAGGCTTAATTAGAAAATCGCCTTGCGAATTAATAACAGGTGGTAAATTTACTGAAGATACTATAAAATATCTAACTTCATTTAGTTCAATTTTAGTATAAATCTTCCACCTTTTTAAAAAGCCATTTAATTTAGAAATTCCGAGTATTAAGTTTAGCCAAGCTTCTTCATTTGCAAACTGTGTAGTTAATAAAATTTCATAGCTATAATTCTTTTTCATATTAAACATCCTTTTTTCTCAAATATACTTCAATTTTAACATGGACAAAAAGAAAAAGACTGACTTTTTTATTACTAAAAAAATCAGTCCTCTAAAGCTACTAAAAGTTCTGTAACATCATCATGATAATACTCAAGTTCTGGTATATCTTTCAATTTATATTTTGAACTAGGTAGAAAATCTATATAAAATCTACAAGTTATCTCTTGAATATCCTTTGCTTCTTGTGTAGGTATTTTCAAAACTATCCATTTAGATTTTGGAATTACATATTTATCTAGCCCTTCTAGCTTTCTATCATATAACACACAATATTTTAATTTATCACTTTTAAACCTTTTTTCATAAATAGTCATACCATAATTGGGTTCACCAAATTTCGGACAATACTCTTTCCTAAACTCTTGAAAAAATACTGGTGCATCTCTTCCAATATTTGATTCTGTGGTATCTATACCTTTTCCATATAACACTATTTCACTACGAGAAACAATACTATATTCTATACTATTTTGAACCGGCTGAACCTCGTTAAATACTAGTTTAGTAAATATCTTAAGTTTTTCTGGATTTTCCTTCACAATACTAGGTTTAATGCCATGAAACTTCTCAAAAGCTCTTGAAAATGCTGTTGCACTCTCATATTGGTATTTAACTGCAATATCAACAATTTTATTATTTGAATTTTGTAAATCAATACCTGCATTAGAAAGTCTCCTACTTCGTATATATTCCGCAATGGAAATATTACAAAGCAAGCTAAAAAGTCTTTGCATAGTATATTCATTAACACCTAAACGTCTTGCAAGTTCTTCGTATTTTATCTCATTTTCTAGGTTTTCTTCAATATATTCAATTATTCCGTTTAATTCTTTATATATATTCATAATCAAATTTTACCATATCCTTATAAAAATTTCCACTATATTTTTACAAAGGGAAACCCCTCAGGAAGTTTATCAATATTTGACTAATTATTTCTTTTATTTATAAAAAGTATTGCATTTTAAAAAACGTTAGTGTATAATTTTACTGTTGTTGGAAATAATAACTAACATATTCCTCTTTAGCTCAGTTGGTAGAGCGCTCGGCTGTTAACCGATAGGTCGTTGGTTCGAGTCCAACAAGAGGAGCCAATAAAAAGAACAGATATCAAAGATATTTGTTCTTTTTTTCTTGCAAAACTGTAAGGTCATTTTTACAATATTTATGTTATAATATTAATAGAGAAATTTATACTTAAATGAAAGAAGGAAAAATATGAATTTTTTAGGAAATATTTTATGGTTTATCTTTGGTGGTTTTCTTAGTGGGCTTTCTTGGACTATATCAGGAATTTTATGGTGCATAACAATAATCGGAATTCCTTATGGTATACAATGTTTTAAATTTGCTACAATATCATTTTCCCCTTTTGGTAAAGAGATCGAATATGGTGGCGGAATACCATCAGTAATTGCAAATACAATATGGCTAATTTTCTTTGGAATTCCAATGGCATTAGAAAATCTATTTTTTGGTTGCATTTGGTGTATTACAGTAGTAGGTATCCCATTTGGACTTCAATTTTTCAAAATTGCTAAATTATCTCTTGCTCCCTTTGGCTCAAGCATAGAATAATTTACATTGCTTATCTATCACAAACTGTGATATAATAAAACAAATTTGTAGTAAAAGGAAAATTGTATATGAAGAAAAAACTTAGCAAAAGATTATCTGAGCTTAGTAATTCTATTAGTGAAAAATCTACTACTGTAAAAAAAGAATTACACGAGCTTACGACAAAATCAAATGACGACGAAAGAATAAAAGAACTAAAAGACGAGTATTACAAAACTATTGATAAAGCTGAAGAGATTAAAGACGAAATTATTGTAAAACTAGAAGAAAAAAGTGATACACTTGAAAATTCTAAAAAAATGAGAATTCTTGGAATAAAAATTTGGCGTATAATGATGTACCTAGTTATATATAGTTTCTTTGGATTTTGTTTAGAAACCTTATATGGACTACTTACTAAAGGAGTAATTGAAAGTAGACAAAGTTTCTTATATGGTCCATTTTGTGGAATATATGGACTAGGCGCTGTAATAATGATTTTATTATTACAATACTTCAAGAAAAACAATTATACACTATTCTTTGGCGGATATTTAATAGGCTCTGCTATTGAATACTTTGTTAGTCTCTTTGGAGAAATGATTTTACATGTAAAATGGTGGGATTATTCTACCGAACCTTTTAACATTAATGGTAGGGTTTGCTTATTCTACTCAATAGCTTGGGGACTTTTAGCAATATATCTAATAAAACACATACACCCAATGATAGATAATTTCATAGATAAACATAGGAAAAAATTACCAAAGTACTTATTGCCTGTAATCGTTGATTTCTCATTTGCTTTCTTAGTTATAGATTGTATTATTTCTGCTATTGCAATGAATGTATTTTATTCAAGACTTGTGCACAATTATAATTTGAACATTCCTAATGCTAACTATTACGAGGTTGCTTATGAAAATAGAAAAGAAAACTCTATTTGGTTTGAATTCACAGAAAAACATTTTTCAAATGAAAAAATGCTTAAGACCTATCCTAACTTGAAAATGGAAGATGTAGATGGAAATATAATTTTTGTAAAGGATATTTTAAAAGATATACAGCCTTACTATGTAAAACTATTTACACCAAAAGAAAATAGTATAAACTAACTAATGTTGAAAAAGTAGATTAATAATGAGAAAACCGACTTGGAACCCAAGTCGGCTTTTATTTTATTTTCTTACGTAAGTTATATAGTCATAATCATAAGGGTTTTCTTCATCACGTGGACCTTTAATTTGTTCTACTATTTCCCACATATTTTCATCAATTTGTGGAAAATATGTATCTCCTTCAAAATCTTCATTTATTCTAGTAATATACATCTTACTAACTTTATCTAATAGAAGTTTATAGATGCTTGCTCCGCCAATAACAAAATGTTCCTCACTATCATTTATATATTTATCTAATTCTGAAACATCTTTTATTACTTCTACTTGCTCATTTTCTACCTCTAGTTTTCCACTTTTACAAAGCACAATGTGCTTTCTTTTTGGTAAAACTCTTCCAAGTGACTCAAAAGTCTTTCTACCCATTATAATGGTCTTACCACTAGTTATCTGTTTAAAACGCTTTAAATCGTCAGGCAAATGCCAAATTAAGCCATTATCCTTCCCTATTACATTATTTTTTGCAACTGCAACAATTAAACTTAACATTTCTTTCTCCTATATAGCTACTGGTATCTTACCAAGTTTCATTTCTGTATTATACTCATACCCTTGAACTTCAAAATCTTCTACTTTAAATTCATAGAAATTCTTTGTCGGATTATTTATAACTAATTTTGGAGATACATCCATAGTCTTTCCTGCAATTAATTTTTCAATAAGTGGTATATGTCTATCATAAATATGACAATCACCAATATTGTGTGTTAATGTTCCAACTTCTAATCCTGCCACTTGTGCAAACATATGAGCAAGTGCAGCATATTGCATTGTGTTCCAACCATTTGCAGCAAGCATATCTTGTGAACGTTGATTTAATATTAAATGTAATTTACCTTCTTTTACTAGCCATTGTGTGCCAAAAGCACAAGGTTCTAAGTTCATATCTTTAAGCTCGTCATGGCAAAAAATATTTGTCATAATTCTTCTACTTGATGGATCATTTTTTAGTAAATATAATACATAATCCACTTGGTCCATTTCTTTTATTCCTTCTTTTGTTTTAAACTCATATTTTCTTGCCATCTGGTAGCCATAAGCTTTTCCTATAGTTCCATCTTCGCCTGCCCATTGATCCCATATGTGTGAGTCTAAATCAGCAATTCTATTTGATTTCTTTTGCCATATCCATAAAAGTTCATCAATTGCCTTTTTTACTGTATTAGTATTGTTACGAAGAGTTATCATTGGAAATTCCTTTGATAAATCATATTTATTACTAACTCCCACTAATGATATATAATTTGCCTCTGTCCCATCTTCCCATCTAGTTCTTACATTTGTCCCTTCTGAAGAATATCCATGTGCTATAATTTCTTTGCAAGTCTCAATAAAGTTTTTGTCTGCTTCAGTCATAATTTTTACTCCTTTTCATAAATATTGATACAAAAAAAGGAAAAGAGTTAAACTTTTCCTTTTTATTCTGTTCGTTATCTTTAGTAATTTTCTCCACGTCCCTCTGGAAGTGCTGGGTAGTCTAAAACTACTCTTATTTGCATTATAAATTTAACCGCTCTTACAAATTTACTATTCATAATCTTTTGCCATAATGAAGGTTTCTCTTCAAATCTTGTTTCTTCATAGTATAGTTCTTCTTCATTATCTTCTTCTGCTGGTGTTGCTGCTATCTGAGCTGCTACAGTATTTCTTAATAATGGTGTTACAGTTTCAACTTGTTTTTCTATAGCTTTTGCTTTAGCTTTTTCAATTGTTTTTGGTTTTGCATTCTCTAATATTGGTGATACTGGAGCTGCATTTTGAACACCTTCTAGCTCATCTAATGGAGCTGGTATATATTTTAATGCTTCTGCAATTTCAATTCCTATGTAACTTAAAGCTTTTGATCTATCTTCAATTCTTTCCATATCTATTTCAATATGTAAGTTTCCTTCAAGATTTCCTACTTTAGCTTCTATTAATTTAACTGCTGCTTTATATTCTTCTGATTCTTTATCTTTTGTTGTTCCAATTATATTTAAAGCTTCAATAACATCTGCTGGATATTTATTTTCTATTTTTCCAACTATTTCCTTCCAGTTCTTAGCTCTTGCTTTTACTGCATTTCCAACTTCACGAAGAACACTTGCAAGTTTAATATTTTTCTCTCTCTTTCTGATTAAATCTTCAATGCTTTTTGTATTTTCTTCAAATTGGTTAGTAGCATATTCTACTAAATCATAAGCAGCTTTATATACACTCTTTGGAAAATTCTTCTTTTGTGGATACTCTATTAAATATGTTTTAACAGATTCCACTAAATCTTTGAAATAAGAATCATCATCTAGTTGTACAATTTGCTTTTTACTGTTTGGATTTATTAATTTTTGTATCTTATCTATATTAGATAAAATTTTCTCTTCCGTGATTACCATCTTCACGTTTACTATGCCTGATTTGCGAAAAAATATTGACATTGTAAACATACCTCCTCTGTATACATTAACTAATACTAAACTTATTATACATTTATTTTCTTTCTAGGGCAAGGGGTTTTCGACATTTTTGTATTTCATTTTCGTTACAATTTCCAGTATTTTGTAATATTTTGTTAATTTTTTGCAACAGATGTATAAAGTTCCACAAAAATCGTGGAACTTCTTGGGAAATAGCTATTTTATAGTTTTTATTTCTTCAAATCTTTTAATTTTTTGAGTAGTTGTTTTTATTAAATCTTTGTCTGTTATATATAGTTCTTTTACGTACTTATATGTTGGCATTTTCTTATTAATTTCTTTGATGTCTTCCCAAATCTTCTTTTTAATCTCATCTTCATTTTCAAGTCCAAATTGCTCTTTTAACATATCTTTATCATATACAACTTTAGCAGCAAGTTTTAAATCTACATTGTCATCAACTTCCGGCTTACCGAAAACAAAACTTTCTTTTACATATTCAATTTTATTTATTAAAGTTTCAACTTCTTCTGGATAAATGTTTTTACCGTTCTTTAGAACAATAACATTTTTCTTTCTTCCAGTAATAAATATATAATCATCTTTATCAAAATATGCAAGGTCTCCTGTATGTAACCATCCATCAATAATTGTTTCTTTTGTAGCTTCTTCATTTTCATAATACCCAAGCATAACTGTTGGACCTTTTACTGCAAGTTCACCAATTCCTTGTTCATTAGGATCAACTATTTTTCCTTCCAAACTTGGGAATAATTGTCCTACAGAGCCACTTCTAGTACAAGTTTTATGTTCTGCTGCTATAACTGGTGATGTTTCTGTTAATCCATAACCTTGATAAGTATCTATTCCTAAATCATTTAACCCTTTTTCAAGAACAGGATCAAAAGCAGCCGCTCCTGAAACGAATAGTCTTACTTTACCTCCTAAATTCTCGTGTATTTCCTTAAAAATTTGTCTTCTTTTATCTATTCCAAATTTTCTTAATATATTACTTATCTTTATTCCTATCTTAACAGTCTTAGTCTTTCCTTTTTTCTCAATTGACTGCATTACTTTTTTATACATACTCTCAAATAATAGAGGTACTGAAATCATAACACTTATTTGATATTCTTTAATATTATCTGCTATATGTCTAATTCCATCACAGTAAGCAACAGAAGCTCCTACTGAAAGCGGATATAAAAAACCAACTGTACTTTCAAAAGTATGGTGTATAGGTAAAAATGAAAGTAATGTATCCTCTTTATTTACATCAAAAACTGAAGTAATATCTTTTACATTCGTTACAATATTAGTATGTGAAAGCATAACTGCTTTTGACTTTGATGTTGTTCCTGATGTAAATAACATTATAGACATTGCATCATTATCAATTTGAGCATCTATAAAACTTCTAGCACCATTTTTAATAAGCCCACGACCTAATTCTACAAGTTCACTTTGCGAATAAATTCTGTCTTCTGTCTTATCAGCATCCATTGATATAAAATATTTAAGTTTTCCGATATTTTCTTTTTTGATTTTATCAATTACCACATCATGTTTTGCTGTATAGAAAATTCCTTCAACTTCTGAACGTTCAATTGAGCTAACTATCTCATTATCTGGTAAAGATTTATCTAGTGGAACTACTACGCCTGTACCATTTACAACAGCTAAATATGCTAAAGCCCATTCATATCTGTTATCACCAATAATCGCAATTCTTTTTCCTTGTAAACCAATACTAATTAATGCTGTTCCTAACGCATCAACTTTATCGGCAAATTCAGTAAAGCTTTCTTCTCTAAGTTTTCCTGGTATCTCTGTTTTAAACTTATACGCCGGTCTTTCCCCATATTTCTCCTTAGAATTTGCTAACATTTCTTTTAAATTTTTATAATCATCAGGCTCATATAATCTCTTACTTTGTTTATGTTTTCTATCCATTTCCTATTCCCCTTTATATGCTTCTATTCTCTTAAATATTGTTCTTTCATATTCTTTATATAACTTCTGTACGTCTAACTCTTCCCCAGTTTTTCTTAAGTAAATTAATGTTGAACAAGTTAAAGAAAAAATTTCACAAGCCATAAGCTCACTATTACACTCGAAAAAATCTCCATTTTTTTGCCCTTCTTCTATTATTCTTTGGATAACCTCAATATGTTCTAAAACTTTACTCTTGCAAAATACATTCCTTGGCTCATTTCCCCAAGTCTGACTCATTACAATTGTTAAAAGATTTTCATATTTTAAAATAACTTTTAACTGAACTAATAAAACTGCCCTTATCTTATCAGTGGTTGACTCGCATTTTGCAGTCTTAATCTCAATACTATTTTTTAGAAGTTTCATACCTTCTTCAACTAAAAAATTAAAAATTTCTTCTTTGCTAGTAAAATGGTAATATAAAGTTCCCTTTGCAACACCTACGGTAGCTGTAATTTCCTCAATACTGGTAGCTTCATATCCCTTTTCTGAAAATAATCTCATAGAAGTCTCAAAAATTTTTCTTTTGGTTTTATTCATAAATTCACCTTCCACTAATTTACACACATTATATAAGAATATTGAAAATTTTTCAATAGATTTTAAGAAATTGAACGGAGGGTCAAAAAAGAGCAATTATCTAAATTGCTCTTTTTTAATATTTTATTTTATTCTTTGAATAATCTTTTCCTCAGTAATCCCTAACTTTTTAAGTTCTTCTATTATTATTTTTAATTCATTTATTTTTGAATTAATCTTCTCCTCTACAATTTTTCCTGTATCATAAGCTATATAAGTTCCCTTTGTAGAAATCGTTACAATTACACCTTTTGTTTCTAAAATACTATATGCTTTTTTCACGGTATTAGGATTTATTCCAAGTTCCGTAGCCATTTCACGAATAGGTAGAATTTGCTCTTCTGGTTTTAAAATTCCTAAAGCCACATATCTTTCTACCTCTAAAACTATCTGCTCATATATCGGAGTTCTGCTTTGATAATCTAAATTTATAATCATTTTCATCCCTCCTTTATATTATTGTGTAAGTTCTTTATCTTTAACTATATCTTCTAGCTCTAATTCTGAATTCCACTTTTGACCAGAATCTTTAATAATTTGATTTATTTCGTTATTAGTATTTATATAACAAGTAACTGGATGACTTGTGTAAAATCTAATACATATGAACTCTTTGGTAAAATCGCAATTTTCTTGATAATGATTTTTTATATAATTTAATAATCTTGCACTCACATCCATCGAAATATAATCATAATCAAATTCTCTCTTAGGATTTAAGTTATATTTTTCTATATTACAATATAAGTTTTCACTCACATCTATTGATTTAAGTTGTTCATAAGTTCTCATATTAGAAGATTTAGTAACTATTTCAAATATGTCTTTTGTTAAGCCCATGTCTACATTTAAAGTCTTCATTGAATGTTTATCATATAAAACTACTTCTAATACTCCGAGAATCTATATTATACAAACCATTTTTTAAATTATAGTTTCTCTTCTCTAATGTTTCTTTTACCTTTTGAATATCTTTTTTATCTAATATCTTAGAGTCTGCAGCAGCTGTTATTTCTTTGTATTTTAAGCTATCTTCATATCCAGGTATTCTGTTTAAATATTCTACAGCCTCTTCATATACTTCTGATAAAACATATACATACCCACAGATTTCTTCTCCATTATTCAATTTAATTTTGATAATTACATATTCTGATGGTTTTGTATCATTTTCTACTATTTTATCTTCTGATGTTTCTGCCATTTCTGTAAAACGATATCTTCCTTTCGTACTTTGGAAAATCTTTTCTATTAAAGCTTTGTCTTGTATTAGTATATCTAAAGTGCCATTTTGAACATCATTTTTAGATGTCAAAAATGTATTGCTTATTCCTACTCCAGATATGTCATTTACTGAAATCGCTTGTTCCTCAGGTGATTTAAAAATATATCTACCTGTTTTAAAAACTCCAAACAAGATGACAACAGTTAATATAAAACCTATTACTGTATATTTTAATTTTACTTTTTTGCTTACTACAAAATCATATAAAACGTAATATATAGCCATCAAAGTTATTGCTATCCCAAGCCATACACTATTTACTTTTACAAAGCATATAGTAAATACCATTGGCACTAAAGTTAAACCTTTTACAAAATAATGTGATTTTAAATTTATAAAAGATGTACCAACATTCTCCATTTTTCTTTTCTCGAATAATTGCATACCAATAATCAAATACACTACTGAAAGTACAATCATTCTAGATATTGATATTTCATCATAAAATGTAGTTCTCCCAAAAGCTGCAGATACTAATTTAAAAGGCTCTGTATAATTTAAGAATTTTATTTCTTCTATCTCTGTTTTAATTCCATTTGCATTTATTTCCCAAGTTACTCCATCATATCCTGCTTGATTTACAAGTATAAAATGTGAAAATGGTATCAAAAACAGTATTAAAGCTACTACTACAATTTGAGTTATAACATTTCCTGAAATTGTTTGCGCTAACATACTTACACTAAATACAAATATATAAGAAGTAAGCATTAATGTAAAAATATCAATAATCATTTGTATTGGAATAAATACTTCTGTAAAAATTTTTGTGCAAACCAAACTTGTAACTAAAGTTAATAACTGTATAGCAAGTATTACTAATACTCCACCAACAAAATTAGTAAAATATATAGTTTTCCTATTCATTGGCATTGAGTTAATAAAGTCTACACTGCTTCTTTTATAAATGTAACCTGTTAATAATACTGATATAATAAAAGGTACAATATACATTCCTACTAAATTTACAGAAGACAATGTATATTCTTCTATATAAAAATCATATGGTGAAGCATTTTCTGAAATAATTATAAGCGTTGTAATTACAGGAATAATTAAAATCAATACAGCTAAGATACCTTTAGACTTTTTTAAGTTCTGCCATAGGTATTTTCCATTAAACCATTTGGTTAAATTCATAGCCAAGCACCTCCATTTCGTATATAAATACTTCTTCGAGTGTAAGTGGTAAAAAGTCTAAAATTATAGGATTTTTATCCTGCAATATTTTCTCACAATCTTCTTTCTCGCCTTTTATAATTATTTTAGCAACACTACCGGTTTTGTTAAAGCTAAGTATATCTAAACCTTCAAAACTTTCTTTATCAAACTCTTCTTTTAGTGAAATCTGAACTTTAAACATATTTGTTTTTAAAGTATCAATATCACTTTCAAAAAGAATTCCTCCTTTATATAAAAGTCCTAAATTATCACATATATCTTCTAATTCACGTAAATTATGGCTAGTCATAATTATTGTCGTACATTTTGTATCCATCTGTTTGGCTATAATCTTCTTCATTAAATTTCTAATTACTGGATCTAAACCATCAAAAGTCTCGTCAAAAAGCATATAATCTGCGTTTGTTGCAATTGTGCAAATTAGTGAAACCTGCCTTTTCATACCTTTTGAAAAATTCTCCACCTTACTATGTATGTCTAATTTAAGCATTTCAGCAAGTTCTTTGAAATATGACATATCAAATTTTTCATACATTGCCTCATAAAATTTTGCCATATCTAGCATTGTGTAACCAGGGAAAAAATATAAATCGTCTGGTAAAAATGCTACTTTTTGCTTAACAACTTCATTGTTCTCAACTTCTCTATCATCTATCAAAACTGAACCAGAATCTCTTCTAATTACATCTGCTATAATCCTAAGAAGTGTTGATTTTCCTGCACCATTAGCACCTATTAAGCCATATATGGAATTAGTTTTTATGTTGCAATTTAAGTTATCTAAGACTTTATTTTTCCCATAAGACTTATTCAAATTACTAATTTTAATCATAGAAATTATCCCCTTTCTTATTTTGTACTATTTGTACTAGCACAAGTGTATCACTTTATAATTTTTTTGTCAAGCAAAAAGCAACTTCCATCTTGAAGTTGCTTTTTATTATTTAATCTAACTCAATTTGTGTCCAAGTTTTTGAACTTTCTACATTCTTGTAATTAAGCTCCATCGCTATTGTTTTACTGTCTATTACATATAACTTAGTATTTGCATAATTTGTTTTAGCAGCTTTTATTAATTCTTCTACTGAAACATAATATTCTAAGACATCATTAGAAATCATTGGATCTTCTTCCACTTCAGCTTTTGCCTCATCATAAAACTTTCTCATTGTCTTTTCTATTTGCTTTTCTAAGTCTTCCACAGTTAGTCCTAGCTTTTCTAGCACAACATCATTACTGATAAGTTCTCCTGTTTCTAAATCTATATTATAAATAGTAGTAGGTAAATCAGCGTGTCCTGGAACATATAGTTCACCAGAATCTACTGCTAATGATATTAACTTATCTTCAACAACAGAAGATTGATATTTTAATTCTGAAAGCTCTAAACCATATCCATCTTCGCCTTTTTTAATAGATTTCTTAGCTTTTTCAAATTCGTCTTGAAACTTACCATTTAATCTTTTTGCGTCTTCTGAATCTAAGTTTATGAAAGGTAACTGAATAGTCGTTGTGTATTTATCATTTGGCATTTCTGGGCTATAGCTTTCGCTTATTTCATATTTGTCCTTCTCATATATATAGTCTTTATTTTCTTCTATCTTAGCTACTTTTTCGTCGGTTACAACATTTTGAACTATCTCATTTTTAGTTTCATTTTCAGGCTCTTTTGTAGTTAACTTCTTTGATATAGCCATACTTACAATAACAACAACTATAAAAACTACAATCAAAACTATAATTAATTTAACAATTTTCCCAAAATTGCTTTTCTTTTTTCTTCTACTCATAGGCTTCTCCTAAAACTAAACTTTAGTAATATCTACTACATCTAAATCTGTTTCCTTTGTCTCTTTTTCGATAGCTTTATATAAAGCATTTACTGTATCTAAAGATGTAAAGCATGGTATCTTACACTCAACTGCCATTCTTCTAATCTTAAAACCATCTCTTCCTGATTGTTTTCCTTTAGTTGGTGTGTTTATTACAAAGTTTAATTTTCCTGATTGTATTAAATCTAATATGCTGTCTTTTCCTTCCCAAATTTTCTCTACTACTATAGCATCTATTCCATTTTCTTTTAAGTAACTTGCAGTTCCTTTTGTTGCATAAATTTTAAAGCCTATTTTATCAAACTTTTTCGCTACTGTAAGCATTTCTGGCTTATCTTTGTCTCTTACTGTTATTAAAATATTTCCACTTGTAGAAACATTTGCACCACTTGCTATAAATGCCTTTAAAACTGCTTCGTGATATTTCTTAGAAACACCTAAAACTTCACCTGTTGATTTCATTTCAGGGCCTAAGCTTGTATCAGCATTTTTAATCTTCTCAAATGAGAATACTGGCATTTTTACACATATATAGTCACTCTTCTTATATAGTCCTGTTCCATAAGGCATATCTTTTAATTTTTGCCCTAAGATTACATTTGTTGCAATCTCTATCATTGGAAGGTTTGTAACCTTACTAATATATGGCACAGTTCTTGAAGAACGTGGGTTTACTTCTATGATATATACTTTACCTTCACTTATTATGAATTGTATATTTAATATACCAATTACATTTAATTCTTTAGCAATTTTCTCTGTATATTCAATAATTTCTTTTTCATTTTGTTTCTCAACATTTTGTGTTGGATATACTGATATACTATCTCCTGAGTGAACACCAGCTCTTTCTAAATGCTCCATAATACCAGGTATTAAGATATCTTCTCCATCACAAATTGCATCAACTTCAACTTCTCTGCCCATTACATATTTATCTACAAGTATTGGATGTTCTTGTGCCACTTCATTTATCTCATTTACATACTCTGTTATTTCTTTATCATCATAAGCGATTGCCATACCTTGTCCACCAAGTACATAAGATGGTCTAACAAGTACTGGATAACCAAGTTTGTTTGCAACTTCAATTGCTTCTTCTACTGTATAAATTGTATCTCCCTTTGGTCTTAAAATTCCACAATTTGATAAGGCTTTGTCGAATTCTTCTCTATCTTCTGCTCTATCCATATCTACTTCTGCAGTTCCTAAAATCTTAACCCCCATATCTGATAAAGCTTTTGTAAGCTTAATAGCTGTTTGACCACCAAATTGAACTATTGCCCCATAAGGCTTCTCAATATCTACAATACTTTCAACATCTTCTGGTGTAAGTGGCTCAAAGTATAGTTTATCAGCAATATCAAAGTCTGTACTTACTGTTTCTGGGTTATTATTTACTATAATTGTTTCATAACCTTGTTTTTTAAGTGACCAAACTCCGTGAACACTACAATAATCGAACTCTATACCTTGCCCTATTCTAATAGGTCCAGAACCAAGCACCATAACTTTCTTTTTACCTGTGTCTTCTGCTTCATTGTCATCATCATAGCTTGAATAATAGTATGGTGTTTGTGCCTCAAACTCTGCGCTACAAGTATCAACCATTTTATAACTTGCAACTATGTTATTTTCTTTTCTTAAATTATGTACTACTTTTTCAGTAGTTCCATTAAGTCTTGCAATTACTTTATCTGTAAAGCCATATTTTTTAGCTCTTTCTAATAAGTCAACTGTTAATTTGCTTTCTGTTAATTCTTTTTCCATTCTAACAATTTTAGCAGCAATTCCTATAAAGAATTTATCTATTGTTGTAATCTCGTGAATTCTGTCTATTGAAATTCCTCTTCTTAAAGCTTCTGCAACTGTGAAAAATCTCTCATTATCAACTTTTGATAATTTTTCTTCTATTTCTTTGTCAGAATACTCTTTGAAAGCTGGTATTATTAAACTATCTAAGTTTTCTTCAAGTGAACGAATAGCCTTCATTATACCCATTTCTAAGTTTGGAGCTATTGCCATAACTTCACCAGTTGCCTTCATTTGAGTTCCTAAATCACGGCTAGCTGTTAGGAATTTTTTAAATGGCCATTTTGGTATTTTTACAACTACATAGTCAAGTACTGGCTCAAAACAAGCATAAGTCTTTCCAGTAACTTGGTTTATAATTTCATCTAATGTATAACCTATTGCAATCTTAGTTGCAACTTTTGCAATCGGGTAACCTGTTGCTTTTGAAGCTAAAGCTGATGAACGACTAACTCTAGGATTAACCTCAATAACAGCATATTCAAAGCTGTTTGGATTTAATGCAAATTGTACATTACAACCACCTTCAATTTTAAGTGCTGATATAATCTTTATAGCTGATGTTCTTAACATTTGGTATTCTTTATCTGATAAAGTTTGTGATGGTGCTACAACTATACTATCTCCTGTATGAACACCAACTGGATCAATATTTTCCATATTACAGATTGTTATACAAGTACCTTTACTATCTCTCATTACTTCGTACTCGATTTCTTTCCAACCTGCAATACATTTTTCAATAAGTACTTGGTGCACTCTTGAAAGTCTAAGTCCGCTTCCTGAAATTTCTCTTAATTCTTCTTCATCATAAGCAATACCACCACCAGTACCACCTAATGTATACGCTGGTCTTACTATAACTGGGAAACCTATTTTATTTGCAAACTCTACTGCATCTTCTTCATCTTCTACTACTTTACTTGCTATACAAGGTTCATTAATGCTTTCCATCATGTCTTTAAAAGCTTGTCTATCTTCTGCATTTTTAATTCCTTCTCTACCTGTCCCAAGTAAACATACATTATATTCATCTAAGAAACCGCTCTCTGCAAGTTCCATAGCAAGATTAAGTCCTGTTTGACCTCCTAAGTTTGGAAGTATGCTATCTGGTTTTTCTTTTTTAATTATTTTCTTTACTGTTTCAACTGTAAGTGGTTCTAAATAAATTTTATCTGCCATATTCTTATCAGTCATAATTGTTGCAGGATTAGAGTTTATTAAAACAACTTCTATTCCTTCTTTTTTTAGTTCTCTACAAGCTTGTGTGCCTGCATAATCGAATTCTGCTGCTTGACCTATTATAATTGGGCCAGAACCTATTACTAATACTTTTTTTATTTTATTATTCTTAGACATTTTTAGCCCTCCTTATATCATTTCAATAAATTTATCAAATAAATATCCTGTATCTTCTGGTCCTGGACATGCTTCTGGGTGGAATTGTACAGTAAATATATTTTTATTTTTATAATTTAATCCTTCAACTGTTCTATCATTTAAGTTAACATGTGAAACTTCAGCAATCTCAGGATCAATACTTGTTTCTAATATGTAATATCCATGATTTTGACTAGTTATATAAACTCTTCTAGTTTCTAAATCTTTTACTGGATGGTTTGGACCTCTATGTCCATATTTTAATTTTGCAGTTTGTGCACCAGTTGCAAGTCCCATTAGTTGATGACCTAAGCATATTCCAAAGATTGGCACATTTGAGTCATATAATTTTTTTACATTTTCAATTTGGAATTTGCAATCTTCTGGATCACCAGGTCCATTTGATAACATTATTCCGTCAGGATTTGTAGCTAAGATTTCCTCAGCTGTTGTTGTTGCTGGATATACAGTAACTCCAACACCTCTTTTTAATAAAGATTTTAATATGTTTTTCTTGTAGCCATAATCTAAAAGTGCAACTTGTTTTTCAGCGTCTTCACCATATTTTTGTGGCTGTTTACAAGTAACTTCTTCTACTACATCACCAACTCTATATTTTTCAATTTCTCCGTGGATCTTACTTAAGTTTGATATATCTGTTGTGATATATCCTCTCATTGTTCCACTATCACGAAGGATTTTTGTAAGTTTTCTTGTATTTACATTCTTTAGTCCTGGAATATCGTTTTCGATTAAGAAACTTTCAAGTGTTCCTTCTGTTCTGAAATTACTTTCATATTCTGCTAAGTCATGAATAAATACCGCTTTTGCCCATATCTTACTACTTTCAGCATCTTGTTTGATAATTCCATAGTTTCCGATTAAAGGATATGTCATAACAATACCTTGTCCTGCATAAGATGGATCTGTAAAAGTCTCTATATAACCTGCCATACCAGTATTGAAAACTACTTCACAAGCTGTATCCTTGTTGCTACCTATTTTTTCTCCTTCGAATATTTGACCGTTTTCTAAAACCAAATAACCTTTCACTACTTTTCCTCCTTTTAAATTTTTATTACCTCAAAAAAAAACACTAATTACTTAGTGTTTAATGATTATCATTTTTTAAAATAGAAAATAATGATGCCTTAGAAAAAGCCTTTGTTTTTATTTTGTTAACTGCTGTTAAATTAAACATTTAAAACTACCTTCCTTACATCAATATTTACACTGTTTGATATTGTACTACATTTTTTGAGAAAAATCAAGAGCTAAAATCAAATCATTTACTTTAAATTTAAAATTTTGTATATTAAACTCGTTAAACCTTATTATTCTAGCTTTTAATGAAGTAACATACTTTGCTTCATTTTCGGGTTCTGTATATATAAGCGCAAATTCTCCTTCTTGTAGCTCTTCTAAAAACTCGTCTTCATCTTCGTAAACTTCTATTTCTATATTATTTGAGTATGAAAATTTTATAATCTCTTTATATGCTTCTTTATTTTTTTCTCTTGACATTAGCACTTTTACATTGTTATTATTCCAGAACAATACGTTTTTGTTATCAGCAAAATATAAAAAATTTTCATAATCAAAATAGTTTCCTATATATATGATTTTATCAAAAACCTTGCCTTTTTCCATTGCATCTTGTTCTAACCATTTTTCATTGTAATAAAAATTGGTATTAGGCATTTTTAAGTCGCGCATAATGTCTAAATATATTTGAAACAAAAAATTATTTATATCATTATAATTAAGCGCTATAAACTTTATCCTCATATTGTTTTTTAGCGCAGCAAAAATAATTTGCAAAGTGATATCTGGCGATCCACTGCAAACTACACCAATATGTTTAGAATCTAAATTAATGTTAGTTTCAATGTCTGCAAAGTCATATAAAAGAATTCGATTTATATCATCAAAATCGATTAGATTGCGCTTTTCTTCATATTCTTTAATTAATATGTCACGTAACGCATATTTTTTTCTTTCTAAATACGTAGAAAACATCTGAACTACTAATCTATATTCTCTTTCAGTCATACTCTACCTCTTCTCTTTTGTAATTCAAATAAATTATAAACTCATTTCATCTCTATCATTTTTAGCCATTGCCATTTCTAGCATAATCCTGTCCATTTTTTGTCCCGCATTTATAACCCAATTTGAAGTATGATAAGCTTTTTCAACAAAAGGACTTCTTAACATTTCTCTTTTATTATTTCCTTCCATAAAATCCCTTGCCATACTCATTGGCATAAAATAAGTTTCACTTTCAATGGCTGGTACTCTTTCTCCAGCTTGATTTCTAACATAACCTATATTTCCACTTTGGTCTCTTGAAGTTTCATATAATTTTTCTAAAACAGCAATAGCTTTTGATGGAATAACAAACATTTCATAACCATCTAAGGAATTTCTCTTACCAATTCTATCGTCACTGTCTTTAATAAAATTCTGTCCTTGCAATTGTACTTTTTTTACTTCACCTAGACTTTGAAAATATCCTAATCTTACACTTGGATCAATTACAAAGCTTGATGGTTTTGCTTCCTTCTTTTCTTCTGTAATTTCAACTAACTCGTTTTCACTAAATGGTACCTTATTCATAAGCATAACCCCTTTAATCTATTTTTAAACTTCTTTTGCCTTCTACTTTGTTTTCTGATGTAGTCTTATAAACTGTCTTTTTTCTATTTAAGAATGAATATATAAAGGCTGTAACTGGCACTGTATATACAACACCCATACTACCTGCAATAGCAGATATAATCTCTTCTGCAATAACTTCTTTATTAAATATTTCACTTATTGGCATTTCGCAAGCCAAGAATAAAAGTATAAGTTTTAATGCTCCACCTACATATGCCAAAATAAGTGTATTTGTCATTGTTCCTATAACATCTTTACCAATTGACATTCCGCTTTTAAATAATTCTTGCCATGAAATGTCTTTTGCCTTATTTTTTATCTCATCCAAACTTGAGGCAATAGACATACCTACGTCCATACAAGCTCCAAGTGCAGATACTACAATTCCTGCAAAAATTAAATCTCTAAAATTAAATGTAACTGTCTTCATATTAATACTAAGCTGAATTGCATCTTCACACGCTCCTGAAAGTTTAGCTAAATGACTAAATATAGCAGCCATAATTCCTGCCATAACGACTCCACCTAAAGTACCAAGCGCTGCAGTAATTACTTTTCTATTTATTCCTCCTATTACAAGGAATGTAAGAACTATAATAATAGCGGAAGTTCCTATTGAAGTCCAAATTGGATTTGCTCCTTCAAAAATAGCTTTTACTAATATAAACCATATACATAACATAGTTATCAAAAGTCCAATAACAGCTTTTATACCTTCTTTTCCACCTATTAGTATAACACTTGCTAAAAATACGATGAACATTATATATATGTAAATATCTCTTTGAACATCTTGTACAGTAACTGTCACTTCACCAGTTTGGTCTTGTGAAAGTTGTACCATTACTGTATTTCCTTCTTTTAATTCATAAGCTAAAATTTTTCCATCTATATCATAAGAAAGCACATAATCTGTAGTATATTCTTTGCCTTTATACTCACCTTCAAGGATTTCAATTGTAACTTCTTGTACTGTATCTTCTACAGAACCAGTAGTTACTTTTCTTACCTCACCTGCTTTCATAACTCTAGCTTTTACTTCTATTATATCTGAGTAATTTTCAACTAATTCGGCTCCACCATTATTTTCCTCAGTGCTTTGTGTTTCTGAATTTCCTTCTGGATTAGACTCAGCCTCTGCTGCATATATAACTCCCATATAACAATTTATCATTAGTACAAATGTGATTAATATTAGAGCTATTTTCTTAAGCATTTAATTTCCCCCTTTTAGAAAATTACTACATCCATTTCATTAGTATAGTCATTGTTTCCATAAGGATATAGCACATAAACATATCCATCATCTGTCAGGAAATAAGTTATAGCATTTTCTACTTTATACATATCGCTATTTAAATCTCTTTCGTATAAATTTCCATATTCAGCTGCTATTATTTTTGCATTATTATATGCTGTCTTAATTTCACTGTTTATAGTGCTTTGTACACTATCTACTGTTTGCTCTTTTAACTCTACAAGCTCTGAAAGTTTAACTTGTCTTTCTGCTGATAAACTATAAGTATAAGTTTTTATTGAAACCTTTTCAGACTTCTCTCCCTCTCTCAAAGATGCTTTTATTGCAACTGATAAAATATCATTATTTATATAAGCTACATAAGATACATTGTATACTGTATACACGTCTTGTTGGCGCATAACAGAATTCGCTTTTTCATGGAATTCTGCTTGAATAGCTTTATTTATCTCTTTAGCTTTTTCTGTGTTAATATTAAGAAGTGGTATAACTGCATTTACACTAAAAAAGTTTTCATCTTCATTTTTTAAATTATAAGCTGTATATGCTAAATCCTTAGCTGGATCTAATTTTTCAGTTATATTAACATTTTCACTATTTACTTTCAAAGAATTCGTAAATAAACCATTAAACTGTGCTTTTAGTGCTTGGAGTTCTTCAGCAGTTTTTTCACTGCTTGTATTTATTCCCATCATTAATGGATCCGTGTCTGAGTATTTATAAAAATACTGTGTATAAATTCCTATAGAAATTGCCATTACACAAAGTAAAAAAATTACTATAAAGAATACAAGTGCCTTTTTTCCAGTTAATTTGCTTACAAACCTTCTCAACGCTCTTCTTAATTCCAACATATTTTTTACCCCTAATATTTTTTCCTGAGCTCATTATAGCATTATTTTTTAATATAATCAATTGTTTTTTGTCATAAAGAATGTTATAATACAAATAGCTTTGGGAGGTGCTTAATTTGAAGCTTAATTCAGATGATCAAACATTAGCAGAGAATAAAATTTTAATTTTATATATATTAGATAAAGTAGGAAAACCTATATCTCATAATGAATTATTAGAACTTGTTATTTCGATTTCAGATATGAATTATTTTTATTTTCAACAATTTTTATTAGATTTATTAGATGACAATTATGTTAGTACTTTTAAGCAAGAAAATGATGATATTTATGAATTAACTGAAGATGGCAAAAATGCTTTGGATCTTACAATAGATATTATCCCTGGTATCTTAAAACTTAGAGTTGATAGTAAATTTAAAGAAAATTTTAATATTATAAAAGACGAATTTTCAATAGTTGCAGAATATGCTCCAGTTACTGAAACTGACTTTTCTGTTAAATGCAAGATTATTGAAAACAATAATACTGTATTTAATTTAGAAGCTTACGCAGGTTCTAGAGAACAAGCAAAACAAATAGTTAATAACTGGAAGAAACACGCAATACATATATATCCAGAAATTTTACATGCTTTAATAGACGAAAGAGAAGAAGAAATTTAATTCTCCTTCTCTTTTTGTCTTACCGTTTCATATAAAATAATTCCTGTTGCAACTGCTGCATTTAAGCTCTCAGTTTTTCCGAAGCATTGGAATTTTAATTTTATTATCTGCTAAATTTAGTATTTCTGTTGAAACACCATTTGCTTCATTTCCAATAACTACGGCTTTTCTCTTATAACTAACATCATATATGCTTTTATCTGTTTTTAAGTCTGTTGCATAAATCTCAATTTTATGTCTTTTTAGTTCTTTCAAAGTTTTAACTAAATCTTCACATTCAATTATATTAACTCTGAAAATCGCTCCCATTGTTGAACGTACTACTTTAGGATTATATTGGTCAGCAGTTCCTTTTGATACTAGTATTTGTTTTAAATTGATACTATCTGCTGTCCTTAATATTGTCCCCATATTTCCGTGGATCCTGAATATTATCTAATACTAAGAAAAAGTCCTCTTTATAATCAATTTGATTTTCTCTACTTGGATATTTCTCAATAATTGCAAGTATTCCTTGTGGGTTTGTAACATCAGTCATAGCATTAAATACTTTTTCATTTACATAAACACAGTCATATTTTGCAATCTCATACATCAAGTCACTTGGAATCACGTTTTCTGTTTTACAGTCATCACAAATTACTATTTGCTTTATAATAGCATTTTCTGTAATAGCTTCTTGTATCATTTTTATGCCTTCCACTAAAAACTCTCCATATTCTTCTCTATATTTCTTTTCCTTTAACTTTTTAACATGTTTTACAAACTCATTATCTTTACTTGTAATAACCATAAAAACTCCTTTTTAGCTATTATTTGCTTTTTATAAATTTATTATACTATTTCTTATTTTAACTGTTTCAAAAATTCTTGAATCTCAACCAAAAGATTTTTCACATCATGAAGCTTAAATGTAATGTACGGCTCAGTTGCAGGTGAAAACTTAATTCTATTTCTATAAATTTTCATTAATTTATCTATACATTCTACATTAAATCTCTCTTTTTCGAAATGGAAAACTACGTTTTCTTGTTTTTGATTTATTTTTAAAACATAAGCTTCACGTGCAAGCATTTTAATTCTTGCAACTTCTAGTAAATTCTCTATCTCTTTTGGCATACTTCCATATCTATCTAGTACTTCGTCAGTGACATTTTGAATATCCTCTTCTGTCCTACATAATGCAATATTTTGATAAATCTCAATTTTTTGACTCGGATTTTCAATATACTCGTCTGGTATATAACTAGAAACATTTAAGTCTATTTGAACATCAATTTCTTCAATAACCTCTTCACCTTTTATTTCTTTTACTACTTCATCTAAAAGCTTACAATACATATCATAGCCTACTTGTTCCATATGTCCATGTTGTATTTCTCCAAGCAAACTTCCTGCGCCTCTTATCTCTAAGTCTCTCATAGCAATTTTAAAACCAGAGCCAAATTCAGTAAATTCTTTTATAGCTTTTAATCTTTTATCTGCTACTTCAGATAGAGATTTATTTCTTTTATAGGTTATATATGCATACGCTTGCTTATCTGAACGTCCCACTCTACCACGTATTTGATAAAGCTGTGCTAAGCCTAATCTATCAGCATTCTCTACTATTATTGTATTTGCATTTGGAATATCTATTCCAGACTCTAAAATTGTAGTACATACAAGCACATTAGTCTTTTCCTCAATAAAGTCTTGCATAATACTTTCAAGCTCTGTTCCTGACATCTTTCCATGTGCTATATCAATTTTGGCCTCTGGTACTAATTTTGCAATATCATTTGCTTTTTTAGAAATCCCTTCAACATTATTATATAAGTAAAAAACTTGACCACCACGTTCTAACTCTTTGGTAATTGCTTCTCTTACAACCTCTTCGTCATATTCAAGCACATAAGTTTGAACTGGCATCCTATTTTGAGGTGGTTCATATATAACTGACATATCCCTCATTCCAACCACTGACATATGAAGTGTTCTTGGAATAGGAGTAGCTGTCATAGTTAGAACATCTACACTATTTTTCATTTCTTTTACTTTTTCTTTGTCTTTAACACCAAAACGATGCTCTTCATCAATTATTAAAAGTCCTAAGCTCTTTAGCTTTACATCTTTACTTAAAACTCTATGTGTTCCTATTAATACATCTATTTCGCCAAGTTCAAGTTTCTTTAAAATTTCTGTTTGTTCTTTTTTAGTTCTAAATCTATTTAAAAGCTCTACTTTAATTGGATAGTCTTTCATTCTTTTTCTAAACTCTTCATATTGTTGACTGGCTAAAATTGTAGTTGGTGCTAAGTATACTACTTGCTTTTGGTCCATGCACGCTTTAAAAGCTGCACGAATAGCTACTTCTGTCTTTCCATATCCAACGTCACCACAAAGTAGCCTATCCATAGGTTTTACATTTTCCATGTCCTTTTTTACTTCTTCTATACATCTTAGTTGGTCATCTGTTTCAACATATTCAAAACTATCTTCAAATTCTTTTTGCCAAGGTGTATCTTTAGAAAAAGCAAAACCTTCCATTTTCTGTCTTTTAGCATATAAGGTAACTAGTTCTTCGGCTACTTCTCTTAAGTTGTTTTTTACCCTCTCTTTTGCTTTTTCCCAATCTTTTGAACCTAGTCTATTTACCTTAGGTTCTGTCTTATCTGAACCTATATATTTTCTAATATTATCTAATGAATTAGTTGGTACATATAAAACATCATCACCCTTATAAGCAATCTTAATATAATCTTTTGTTACACTATCTGCTTTTATAGTTTGAACACCAATATATTGACCAATTCCATGTGTTTTATGAACAATGTAATCGCCTACTTTTAAATCTGCAAATACAACTTTTTCACCATCTTTAAAGCTAGATGGCGTACGAAGTCTTTTGGGCTTACTTTCAAATATCTCTGCTGTAGATATTACAAGTAAATTCATTTCTGGCATTTCAAAACCAGCATATAAAGCACCAGCTGTCACTACTATTGTTCCTGGTACTAATTCATAATCTTCAATATTCTCTCTGTAATCATTATTTATTCCTTTTTCATATAAAAGGCTAGACATCTTTTTACAGCCATCGGTGTTTCCACCAAGAATTATTGTTTGTTTTCCGCGTTTAGTAGCTTCTTGTAGTTCCTGAAACAATAAATCCATTGAACTACGAAAAAAGTTGACCTCCCTATAGCTAAAGCTATATCCGTTTCTTTTTGCATGCATACTTTGTTTATCTAC
>CATJWN010000051.1 GCA_949745595.1 uncultured Clostridia bacterium | reverse complement strand
GATTCTTTTGTTTATATTTTTGAGCAACAATATTTAACTGATATAGAGAAAAATAAATTTTCAATATTAGATACCGTAAAAACATTAGATGTAGAGTATAAGGTACAAGTTACCTTAAGTATTGCCATTGCTAATGAAGGTAAGACAAACTATGAGAAATATAAATCAGCTTTAGCAGTCATGGATGTTGTTCTAGGACGTGGAGGAGACCAAGCTATAGTAAAAAGAGATGGTAAGTTCAAGTTTTTTGGAGGCAATACTTTAGAAGTTGAAAAGAGAACTAAAGTAAAAGCGAGAACAACAGCTCATACAATGGCAAGATTAATTGAAGAAGCTGAAAATGTTATTGTAATGGGCCATAAAAATATTGATATAGATGCTCTAGCTTCAGCTTTAGGTATTTATAGATTGGCTACTTCCTTAAATACACCTTGCTTTATAGCAACTGAACTTAGTAAGTCAGTAGAGAAATTCTATGAGATTTTAAAAGAAATTGATGAATATAAAAATGTTATAAAACCGGAAGAAGATGTTGAAAGCTTAATAGGAAAGGATACTTTACTTGTTATTGTTGATACTCATAAGAATAGCTATGTAGAGTTTCCAGACTTATTAGATAAAATAGAAAAGAAGATTATTATAGATCACCATAGAAAAAGTACAGATTATATTGAAAATGCGATTATGACTTTTCACGAGGTGTATGCGTCTTCTGCAGCGGAATTAGTTACAGAACTTATACAATACACAGAAAATGATGTGAATTTAAGCTTAATTGAGGCAGAAGGTCTATATGGTGGTATTATGGTAGACACCAAAGACTTTACTTTTAAAACAGGCGTTAGAACTTTTGAAGCAGCTGCATATTTAAGAAAATATGGTGTCGATATTATAAAAGTAAAGAAATGGTTCCAAGCAGATTTAGAAAGCTATAACATAATAGCTGATATAGTAAAAAAAGCAGAGAAAGTAACAGATACAATTGCAATATCTATGTATGAAGGTGACGATATTGAAAATGCAAATTTAATTTGTGCGAAAGCCGCAGATGAACTTCTTACAATTAGTGACATAACAGCATCTTTTGTTATTGGAAGTTTGGGTGATAAAATCTGTATTTCAGGACGCTCAATTGGTGATGTTAATGTTCAGCTTATAATGGAGAAATTAGGCGGAGGTGGACATATCACTTTGGCTGGTGCACAGCTTACAGGTTTTACATTAGAAGAGGCACACGACGAGCTTGTAATTAGAATTAATGAATATTTAACAGAGATGAGTTAAAATAAAAATTGAGGAGTTAATTGGAGAAATATGATTATATTTCCGGGACAAGGCTATTTTGACTTAGAATTATTAAAAAGAAAATATATTAAATCTTTTTGTTTTGAATATGGGCTTGAAGATATTTTTGAAGCAGTAAGTCGAGATACCAAAAATATATTTTATGCTAAGTATGCGCAAGTAATGATTGTTGCTACAGAAATTGCACAATATTTAGAGTATTCTAAGATGTATAAAGAGAATAAAGATATTCTAGTAGGTTATAGTTTAGGTGAGATTAGTTCCTTAATTGCAGCTGAGGTACTAGACATTAAAGAAGGGATAGAATTTGTAAAAGAAAGAGCAAATCTTTCAGACGAATTTTACGCAGAACATTTAAAAGAAAGATATTTTGTTGGGAAAGTTCCATATGAAGAGAATATTGAAAAAAAGCTTAAACAAAAAGATCTTAAAATAATAAATTTTATTCCAGATTTTAATAGTACTAAAACTAGCATTATTATCATAGGAAAGGATAAAGAGCAGATTTTTGAGTTTATGAAGCAAAAAAGAAAAGGAGAGCCTTTAGAAGATTTACATATGTCAGAATTGCTTTGTCCTTTTCATACAGAACTTATGGTAGAACTAAAAGAAAAACAAAAACAAGCTTTTGAAGAGAAAATTCATAAGTTTAAAGCTCAAAATCTTGAAAAAGTATTTTGTACAAGAACAGCTAGTAGATATAGTAATGATATGAGTAAAGAGTATATAAATAATAGTTTGGCAGAATACTTAGTTACTCCTATTCAAACTAAGAAAACGCTAGAATATTTTGAAAATATAGGATTAAATCAAGAAGACATAGTAGTTACTATGGGTAAAATCTTTATAAATGACTATTTACAAGAACAATGTCAGATTGTTGGACTGAATGGAAATATTATTGATATAGATAATTTAATATATAAGGAGTGATTTTATGAAAGTTATTTTAAAACAAGATATAAAAGGTGTTGGAAAAAAAGACCAAGTTATAAATGCGGCAGATGGATATGCTAGAAACTTTTTATTTCCTAAAGGTTTAGCAGTTCCAGCAGATGCAGGAAATATGAATGGATTAAAAGCAAAACAAGATTCAAACGCTTTTAGAAAAGGTGAAGAACTAAAAGAAGCAAAAGAGATTGCAGAAAAAATGAAGAAAATTACTGTCAAAATGAAAGTTAAAGCAGGAGAAAATGGAAAATTGTTTGGTGGTGTTACTTCAAAAGAAATAGCAGAAGCTTTAAAGAAAGATTTTAATATAGATGTAGATAAAAAGAAGGTTATGATTAAAGATGCAATTAAAGTAGCAGGCGTTACAAATGTAGATATTAAACTTTATGAAGGAGTTATTGCTACTGTTAAAGTAGAAATTATGCCAGAATAGGAGGAATCAGCAATGCCAGAATTGGGTAAGATCCCGCCACACGATATTGAAGCGGAGCAAGCCATATTAGGTAGTATGCTAACTGATAAAGATGCAGTAGTAAGTGCTTTAGAAGTTTTAAAAGAAGATAGTTTTTATAGAGAAGATAATAAAGCAGTTTTTGCAGCTATACAGCAATTATATAATAAAAATGAACCTATTGATATTATCACAGTAAAAGCTGAACTTATAGAACAAGGAAATTTTGAAAGAGTTGGTGGTATAGAGTATTTAGCTGGTCTTCCAGAAAGAGTTCCAACTACTGCCAATGTAGAGAAATATATAAAAATTGTTGAAGAAAAGGCTATGCTTCGTGATTTAATACAAATGTCTAATGAGTTTATTGCTCTTGGATATGACGAAACAGAAGAGGCGGACGCTATCTTAAGTGCAGCTGAAAAGGGAGTTTTTGAGCTTGCACAAAAGAAAAATGCTAAGGGCTATACAGCTTTAAAAGATATATTAGTAGAAAATTTTAATAAGTTAGAAGAACTATATAACAAAAAAGGCTCTGTAACAGGAATTCCAACAGGATTTATAGATTTCGATAAAAAGACTGCTGGACTTCACAATTCTGATTTAATAATTCTTGCAGCACGACCTGCTATGGGTAAATCTGCTTTTGCAGTAAATATAGCAACAAATGTAGCTGTTAGAAGTAAAGTACCAGTAGCTATCTTTTCTTTAGAGATGTCTAAAGAACAAGTAGTTAATAGAATTTTATGTAGTGAAGCAATGGTAGATAGCAATAAAGTAAGAACAGGTCAATTAGACGATAATGATTGGGTAAAGCTTGCAACTACTGTAGGAATGATATCAGAAGCACCTATGTATATAGATGATAGTTCAGACATTAATATAATGCAGATAAGAACAAAATGTAGGAAATTAAAAACTGAGAAAAATATTGGACTTATTATAATAGATTACTTACAACTAATTCAAGGAACAGGCAAAAAGAATGCAACTCGTGAAAATGAGATTTCTGAGATAAGTAGGTCTCTTAAAATTTTAGCAAAAGAAATAGATGTGCCAGTAATAGCTCTATCACAACTTTCTCGTGGCACTGAAAAAAGAGAAAATAAAGTACCAATGCTTTCAGACTTAAGGGAGTCTGGTTCTATTGAGCAAGATGCTGATATTGTAATGTTCATTCATAGAGAAGGTTATTATAAACCAGAGAGCGAAGACAGAAACTTAGCACAAGTTATACTAGCTAAGCATAGAGCGGGTTCAATTGGAGAAGTTAACCTAACTTGGATGGGGGATTATACTAAATTTGTAAATGCAGAGACTAGATATGATGAAGAGGATATGATTTAATTTGGAAGAAAAGGTTATACAAACTATAATTAAATATAACTTAATTGAATCTGGAGATAAGATAGTATTAGGAGTATCTGGGGGGCCAGATTCTGTTTGTATGCTTGTTGTATTAAATAAGCTAAGAGAAAGACTTAAGTTTGATATAGTTGTTGCACATATAAATCATGGTTTAAGAGAAAATGCAAAAATAGATGAAAAATATGTTTTGAAATTGTGCGAGAGCCTAGGCGTGAAATGCTTTGTATGTCATGCAAATATAAAAGAAGAGGCTAAAAAGCAAAAACGCGGTTTAGAAGAAACAGGTAGAATTATCAGGTATAATTTCTATGATGAAATTCTAAATCAAGAAAAAGCAAATAAAATTGCTATTGCGCATAATAGTAATGATAATGTAGAAACTATTATTATGAATGTAATGCGTGGTTCAGGACCTTCTGGGCTTAAAGGAATTGAAGCAAAATCTGGTAAATACATTAGACCACTTATTGAAATAAAAAGGGAAGAAATAGAGGAATACACAAAAGAATTTGAGCCTAGACATGACGAAAGTAATGACGAAAATGAATTTACTAGAAATAAAATTAGAAACATTGTTATTCCCTACATAAAGAGTGAATTTAATTCTAATATTTTGGATACAATAACAAGGCTGTCTATAATATCTAAAGAAGAAAACAGGTATTTAGAATCTAAGACAAAAGAAGCTTATGAGAAAATGCTTATAGAGGAAAAAGGCCAGATAATACTGGATTTAAAGAAATTTAATAATGAAGACATTGTTATAAGAAAAAGAGTAATACTATATGCAATAAATAAGGTTTTTGGAAGTACAAAAGGAATAGAAAAAATACATATAGACGATATTATTAAGCTATGTAGTAATAATATTGGTAATAAATATTTGACACCAAATAAATATACAAAAGTTGTAATAAAAAATAAACAAATATTTTTAATCCCTGTAAAATGTTAATCCGTAGGAAAGCTTAAAAACACTATATTACAGGGATATTTCTTTTTTAAAAAAGGCTTGCTATTTAAAAAATCGTATGCTATATTTTAGTAAAAGTATAACGAGGGAGGAAAGTATTTTGAAAAACGGGATAAAAACTTTAGCAACCTGGTTAATTTTGGGTATTATATTTTTTGTTTTAATATCTGCTGCGTTTAACAACCCAGATACAAAAATGAATTATTCAGAATTAATAGGTAAAGTCAAAGCAGGAGAAGTTACAGAAATTGTTATTTCTGCAGATAAATTAACAGCAGAGGTTACATTAAGTTCTAATGGATCAGATACAAAAGTATCTAATACAAAAGAAGTAGCTATACCAAGTTTAGACAATTTTATGACACAAATTGAATCTGAAATTTCAAGTGGAGCAGTTGAAGTTTCACAAGAGGAAGAGTCAATTTTAATAACTGTTCTTAGCTTATTCTCACCATTTGTTATTTTAATTGTTTTCTTATTATTCTGGGTATTACTTATGAATCCAAATCAAAACGGAAACAAATCAATATCATTTGGTAAAAGCAAAGCTAGAATGGTAGGAGCAGGCGACAAAAATAAAGTTACATTTAAAGATGTAGCAGGTGTTGACGAAGAAAAAGAAGAATTAGAAGAAATCGTTGAGTTCTTAAAATCACCTAAAAAATTTACAGATATGGGTGCTAGAATACCAAAAGGAGTTTTACTTGTAGGTCAACCTGGTACTGGTAAAACATTACTTGCAAAAGCAGTTGCAGGTGAAGCAGGAGTTCCATTCTTTATTATAAGTGGATCAGACTTTGTTGAAATGTTTGTTGGTGTTGGTGCTTCAAGAGTAAGAGACCTATTTGAACAAGCTAAGAAAAACGCTCCTTGTATCATATTTATAGACGAGATTGACGCTGTAGGACGTCAAAGAGGTGCTGGTTTAGGTGGAGGACATGATGAAAGAGAACAAACATTAAACCAATTATTAGTTGAGATGGACGGTTTTGCACCAAATGAAGGTGTTATTGTTCTTGCTGCAACAAATAGACCAGACGTATTAGATAAAGCTTTATTAAGAGCAGGAAGATTTGATAGACAAATAGTAGTATCAGCTCCAGATGTTAAAGCAAGAGAGCAAATACTAGAAGTTCACGCTAGAAAGAAAAAATTAGCAGATGATGTTGATTTAAAAACAGTTGCTACAAATACATCAGGATTTGTTGGTGCAGATTTAGAGAATGTATTAAATGAAGCTGCATTATTAACAGCTAGAAGAAATAAAACTGAAATAGGAATGCAAGAAATTGAAGAAGCTATGGTAAAAGTAACAATGGGACCAGAGAAAAAATCAAGAGTAATTAGTGAAAAAGAGAAAAAACTAGTTGCTTTCCACGAAGCTGGTCACGCAGTTGTTAGTAGATTTTTAGAGACACAAGACAATGTTCATCAAATATCTATAGTACCAAGAGGTATGGCTGGTGGTTATACAATGTATAGACCATCAGAAGATAAATCATTTATGAGTAAAACAGAGATGGAAGAAAATATAGTATCACTATTAGGTGGTAGAGTGGCTGAAAGCTTGGTTCTTGGAGATATATCAACTGGAGCAAGCAACGATATTGAAAGAGCTACTAAAATAGCTAGGGCAATGGTTACAAAATATGGTATGAGCGAAGTATTAGGAACAATTGCTTTTGGTTCAGGCAATGAAGAAGTGTTCTTAGGAAGAGATTTAGCTCAAGCAAAGGATTATAGTGATGAAACAGCATCTTTAATAGATGTAGAGGTTAAGAAAATAATTGATACAGGCTATAAGAGAGCAGAAGCACTATTAAATGAGCACATGGCTAAATTACATGCAGTAGCAACAGTACTAATCGAAAAAGAAAAAATTGATGGAGATGAATTCTCTGAAATCATGGATAGAAAAGAAGATTAATTTTAATTAGTTAGTAAGCATAATTTTATATATCGAGGGCGTATTTGTTATCAAACAGATACGCTCTCGAACTTTTTTATGTTCAAATAGACAAAATTTTCGTTATAACTACGATAAAATGAACAAAAAATCGTAAAAGTAAAAATAGTAACAATTCCTAATATCTTTTAAAAAGGTATATTTTAGGCTTTAAATTTTTGACAAATTTTAAAAAGTATTAAAAATGTAATGCAATTGTAAAAGAAAAACTTGTAAGTGCTGATGTATAAAGAAAAAGCAGTTTTAATGCTTTGTATTATTTCAAAAAAAAGAAAAATAAAAAGTTTTACAAGTCTTGATACAAGCAAGTTTCAAAAAGCTGGAAACATAAAAAGTATTAATTTGACATTACTAATTATCGTGATAAAATGTACCCATAAACAAAAGAACAAGGTTCTAATAATGACGGGGGTAGAGAAATGAAGGTTATTAAGAGAGACGGAAGAAAAGTTGAGTATGACAGCGACAAAATAGTTATCGCAATTAGCCAAGCAAATAAAGAAGTAGGCGGAAAAGACAAAATTTCAAGAGCAAATATTGAGTTTATTACAAAGTACATAGAGAGTTTAGAAAAATCTACTATGTCAGTTGAAGATATACAAGACATTATTGAACGTAAATTAATGGAACTTGGAAAATTTACTTTAGCTAAAAAATATATATTATACAGAGAAAAACATGATTTAATTCGTAAAGCAAATTCAACAGATGAAAGCATTTTAACATTAGTAAGAAATGCAAATAAAGAAACAATGGAAGAAAACAGTAATAAAAATGCAGTACTTGTTTCAACACAAAGAGATTTAATTGCTGGAGAATGTTCAAAAGATTTAGCAGACAGAGTAATGTTACCAGAAAGAATAGTAAAAGCACATTATGATGGTGTTTTACACTTCCATGATAAAGATTATTATGTTCAACCAATGCATAATTGCTGTTTAGTAAACATCAAAGATATGTTAGAAAATGGAACAGTTATGAACGGCAAATTAATTGAAAGCCCAAAAAGCTTCCAAGTAGCTTGTACAGTTGTTACACAAATCATAGCAGCAGTAGCAAGTAGCCAATATGGTGGACAATCAGTAGATATAAGACATTTAGGAAAATATTTAAGAAAAACTTATGACAAAGTTTATAAAAAAAGATATTTAGGATATATTGAAAAAGGTTTATCACACGAAGAAGCTGATGAAAGAGCAAAAGAAGATGCAATAGAAAGAAGACAAGAGGACTTAACAGCTGGTGTACAAACAATTCAATATCAAATAAATACATTAATGACTACAAATGGTCAAAGTCCATTTGTTACAATATTTATGTTTTTAGATGAAACAAATGAGTACATTGAAGAAATTGCAATGATTATAGAAGAAATCCTAAAACAAAGATTACAAGGTATTAAAAATGAAGTAGGTGTATATGTAACACCAGCTTTCCCAAAACTAATTTATGTTTTAGATGAGAATAACTGCTTAAATGGTGGAAAATATGACTATATAACAAAACTTGCAGTTGAGTGTTCTTCAAAGAGATTATATCCAGATTATATCTCAGCAAAAATAATGAGAGAAAACTATGAAGGAAATGTATTTAGCCCAATGGGTTGTAGAAGTTTCTTATCTCCTTGGAAAAACGAAAAAGGAGAATATGTATTTGAGTCTAGATTTAATCAAGGTGTAGTAAGTATTAACTTACCACAAATTGGTATTATTGCAAATGGTGATGAAGAAAAATTCTGGAAACTATTTGATGAAAGATTAGAGCTTTGTAAAGACGCACTTATGTGTAGACACAATGCTTTAAAAGGTACTTTATCAAATGCGTCTCCAATTCATTGGCAATATGGTGCAATAGCAAGACTTAAAAAAGGCGAAACTATTGATCAATTATTAGATACACCATTCTCTACAATATCTTTAGGATATATAGGACTATATGAAGTAACAAAACTTATGAAAGGTGTTAGCCATACAGATCCAGTAGGAGAAGAATTCTCATTAAGAGTTATGAATCACATGAGAGAAGCAGTAGACAGATGGAAAAAAGAAACAGGACTTGGATTTGCATTATATGGAACACCAGCAGAAAGTTTATGTTATAGATTTGCTAGAGTAGACAGAGAAAGATTTGGTGATATACCAGATATTACAGATAAAGGATATTACACAAATTCATATCACGTTGATGTTAGAGAAAAGATAAATGCTTTTGATAAGTTGAAATTTGAAAGCAAATATCAACCAATTTCTTCAGGCGGAGCAATTTCGTATGTAGAAATACCAAATATGAGAAACAACTTACCAGCTCTAGAAGCTTTGGTAAAATTCATATACGATAATATTCAATATGCAGAATTTAATACTAAATCAGATTACTGTCACATTTGTGGATATGACGGAGAAATTACAGTTAACGAAAACTACGAATGGGAATGTCCACAATGCGGTAATAAAGACCACGACAAAATGAATGTAACAAGAAGAACATGTGGGTACTTAGGAGAAAACTTCTGGAATGTTGGAAAAACAAAAGAAATTAAAGCAAGAGTACTACACCTATAAAATTTAAAAGACACTAAAGACAATAATTAACTACCCAAATGGGGTTAGGAAAGCCATTTCCTAACCCCAAAATAATATATAATAAGGAGAATTTAATGAATTACGCAGGGATAAAAGAAGTTGACATTGAAGATGGTGATGGGGTACGAGTAGGAATATATGTTAGTGGTTGTCACTTCCATTGTAAAGAATGTCATAATAAAGAAGCATGGGATTTTAACTATGGAAAGGAATTCACTGAAACGGAGATAGACTATATATTACAAGAAATGAATCATGACTATATCTCAGGACTTTCTATATTAGGAGGAGAACCTTTAGAGTTAGTTAATCAAAAAGGGTTAATTCCACTTGTAAAAGAAGTAAGAGCAAAGTTTCCAGAAAAAACCATTTGGCTTTATACTGGCTATCAGTTTGATAAAGATATATTGTTTGATATGTACATAAAATATGATTTTACAAAAGAATTAATTGATATGATAGACATTGTAGTAGATGGTCAATTTGAAATAGATAAAAAGATTATAGATTTAAAACAAAGGGGTTCATATAATCAAAGAAAAATAGATGTAAAACAAAGTATAATGCAAAATAAGGTGATTTGCTTGAAGTTTGGTGATGAGTATAAGTATGAAGATAAAAAACAGCCTAAAAAGATTTTCGTGCCAAATAATGAGCAATTAGAACAAGTACCAGTAGCAAATTTTGAAATACCGATAGAGAACATAGATCAAGCAGTAGAGGAAATAATAATACATCCTTTTGAAGAGAAAATAGCAGCAAGTTCTAATTTTGACAAAAATCCAAATAAATTGTAGAAAAGGGTTGAAAAAAGCTTTTTCTATGATAAAATAGATTTGGTAAAAAAATAGTAGGGGGAAAGAAAAATGGAAAAAATTAAAGTTTTTTCTTGCAGCAAATCGGCAGACAAATTTACAAAAGAAATATGCGATTACTTAAAAATCGACGTAGGACAAGTACATATGCAAAAATTTAAAAATGATAACAATTTCGTTCAAATTCTTGAAACTGTTAGAGATGAGGATGTATTCTTAATTCAAAGTACACAACCACCAGTAAATGAAAGAATAATGGAATTGCTTATACTTATAGACGCAGCAAAAAGAGCGTCTTGTAGAAGAATAACAGTAGTATTACCATACTATATTTATTCAAGATCTGATAAAAAAGATCAACCAAGAATTCCAGTTACAGCAAAATTATTTGCGCAATTAATTGAAGCAGCAGGAGCTGATAGAGTATTAACTTGTGATTTGCACAACCCAGCTATTCAAGCATATTTCAATATCAATTGTGATGTGCTTACAGGAAGATTTTTACTTGAAAAATATTTTGATTTAAAGAACATTGAAAATAAAGTTATTGTTGCAACAGATGCAGGAAGTTCAAAAAAAGCATATAAATATGCAGAGCATTTTGGATGTCCAATTGCATTAGTAGATAAAAGAAGAGATGGAAATGATGATAGAGCAATTGCAACTAGCGTAATCGGTGATGTTAAAGGTAAAAATGCTTTAGTATTTGATGATGAAGTAGATACAGCAGGTTCTATTATTGAAACAGCTGAAGTTATTAAAAAATTCGGTGCTAAAGATATATATGTTGGCTGTACACACGGTGTACTTTCAGGACCAGCAATTGAAAGAATTAAGAATTCTTCAATTAAAGAATTAGTTATGACTAATACAATTCCATTACCACCAGAGAAACAAATTGATAAGATTTCAGTAGTTTCTATGTCAGAATTATTTGCAGAAGCTATTAAGAAAATAAATGAAGCAACTTCAGTAGGGGAATTATTTGAATAAAAGTATTGACAAATGCCCTTTTGGTAAGGTATAATAATTAACGTTAGAGAAGAAATCTAAAGGATTATACATAAATCCCGCGAGATGTTTTGAGCTTCGGAAGGAGGGGAAACAATGTCAGAGGTTAAAGTTAATAATGGAAATATAGAAGATGCGCTAAAAAGATTTAAAAGACAATGCGCAAGAAATGGT
>CATJWN010000050.1 GCA_949745595.1 uncultured Clostridia bacterium | reverse complement strand
GTTAGTACCAAGAAGAGACAATGGATTTAATATTTTTGATGAAGTTTTCAATGATCCATTTTTTAGTGAAAGTGAGAGAGTAAGTAAATTAATGAAAACTGATGTCCAAGAAGTAGATGGAAATTATTTATTAGAAATCGATGTTCCTGGTTATGATAAAGAGAACATTCAATTAGAATTAAATGATGGATATTTAACTGTAACTGCTACAAAAAATGAAGATAATGAAACTAAAAAGGCTAAATATCTAAAAAGAGAAAGATTTTCTGGAATATGTTCAAGAAGCTTTTTTGTCGGAGAAGACGTGAAAGAAGAGGATATAAAAGCAAATTTCAAAAATGGAATATTGTCAATAACATTTCCAAAAGAAGTTCAAAAACAAGTTCAAGAAAAGAAATATATTCAAATTGGTGATTAGAATTAAAACAGATGGCTTAAGAGCCATCTGTTTTTTTGAATTTTAGAACAAAACAATAATAATTGTAGAAAAAAGTCACTTATATATGTTATAATAAAATATATTAAAAAATTAAAGAGGTAGATTTATGAGTTTAAAAAATGCTTATGACGAAAGTGAAGAAATTGTTAAAGCCGAGATGTTTACAGAAGGACAAAAAAGACTTCCTGATATCGCAATTGTATGTTTTAAAACAGAACTTATCGATTTTGTAGAAAAAAGCGAGGATTTTGAAGAATATAGTGATGCATTAGTTTGTGGTGACAAAATTAAAATTTACAAAACACAAGTAAATGGTAAAGATGTAGTATTGTATAGGACTTTAATAGGGGGACCAGCAACAGTAGGAATGATGGAAGAGTTACATTCTCGAGGAGTACAAAAATTTATTATTTTTGGTTCTTGTGGTGAACTTGTACAGGATTTAAAAAAAGGTGCTTTTATTATTCCAGAAGAAGCATATCGTGATGAAGGAACAAGTTATCATTATGTAGCTGATTCAGATTTTATAAAAATACCTACTTCTAAAGAGTTGGCTGAAATTTTTGAAGAGAATAAAATAAAATATGAACTTACTAAGACTTGGACAACAGATGCTCTATATAAAGAAACAAAAAACAAGGTAAAGGATAGAGTAGATAGAGGTTGTAAAGTAGTAGAGATGGAATGTGCATCTATTATGGCGATGTCGAGCGTCAGAGGAATTAAAGCTTATCAATTCTTATATACAGATGATACTTTAGCTGGTGACGATTGGGATTTAAAGACTTTAAAAGAAGATAGAAGTTTTATGCTAAAAGAGTGCTTAAAAATAGCTTTTAAAATTGTAGAAAAAATATAAAATTGTTTGAAAAACATTGTTATTTTTAGGAATTATATATATAATAATAAAGAAAAGTGTAAATTAGTTTGGAGGAGAAAAAATGAGCCCAGTAGAAGACATAATTATAAATAAACAAGCCCCTCAAGCCAAGAAGGGTAATAAGGTTATTTTAATATTACTTTTGCTACTTGCAATTCTTCTAGTGGGTAGCTGTGGTGCTTTTTATTGGTACACAAACATATATGAAACACCAAAGGCTGCTTTCTTCAAATACATTGCACAAACTAATATACCTGAAATTACGAACATAGATATATATTATAACATACTTGACAGAATTAATAGTTCAAATTATGAGACCAATACAGAAGCTAATTTTACAACTACAGAAAAAAATGATTTTACGCAAAATGTAGATGTTAGTAATTTTTTGTTTACTGTAAATACTTTATCAAATAAAGACACAGAAGAAGCCTATTTAGGAGCAAATATTTTATATAAGGACAATCCATTTTTTGATTTAGAAATTGTTAGTACAACAAATGATATAGCAATTGGCTCTAGTGAAGTTTTAGATAGATATATTGCTACTTCTAAAAACAGTTTAACAGATTCTTTAAATAGAACTACGGGAACAGAAACAGATATTACAGCAGATACCTTAAATAAAGATATGAAAGAATTTTCTGATAATAGGATTAATTTAGATGAAGAATATAAAAAGCAAAAAGCAAGTGAGTATATGACAAAAGTTATGGAGAAAGTTCCTGAAGAAGCGGTAACTATAGCGGAGAATTCTCCAATTACGATAAATTCAGCTGTAGTAAATACAAAAGCATATACACTTGAATTAGATGAAAACGGTTATAAAGATGTGGTTTCAAGTTTTTTTACTTCAATAAAAGATGATACAGAACTATTAGAGAAAATAGTTACTGGTAAAGAAAGTGAGCTACCAATTGTTGAGAAAGAAGTAAAAACACCAAAGCCAATTACTATCCAAAGAGTTGAAGGAGAGACAGTAGAACATGAAACGGCACAAGAACTAGACACAGGGGAGCCAGAAGAAGAATCTATACCAGTTAATTTAGATGAAGAAGAGCCAATTGAAGAAGAACCAGAGTTAGATATTTTAAAAGCACCAGAAATGGATATGTTAGAATATAACGAAAGTTTAATGTTTCCAATGAACTTTGCATCAGAGGAAGAGAATGTCGTAGAAATGGGCGAAGAGATAGAAGAGCCTGAAAATATTTTTACACAGCTAATAAAAGCGATTATATTTGAACAAAAATTAGATATGAGTGTACAGGAACTTCAAAATAAATTAGATGAAGAATTACAAAATTTAGATATAAATAGTGCTCTAGAAATTACTGTATATGTAAGAGATGTAGATGAAGAGCCAAAGGAAACTATCAAAATTTTAGCTAAGCTTTCAGATACTGCTACATTGGATGTTGAATATCCAGAACGCTCAAAAGCAAAAATTACTTTCTTAGATGATGTTAGCACTGTAACAGAGGATGGAGAAGAGCTTACTAAAAATCAAGGTAGTTCAATTGAGATAAAAAGAGCAAACACAGAAGTAGAAACAAGTTTTAATATTATTTTAAATACAATAGAAGACCAAAAAGTTGTTGAGAAACTTCAATTAGATATTACGACTAAAGGAAGTGGAACTTCAAAAAGCTATGATAGTGAGATTATAATTAAGAACTCAGATAGTGAAGGTGATTCTAAAGTAAACATTAAAAATAGTATAGTATTCAAAAAGACAAAACTTGAAAAAGAAATTAATAATGAAAATGCGATCTTTGTAGATAGACTTTCTGATGAAGAAGCAAGTAATTTATATGCAAATATAATGATAAGATTAATGGGGATGTACTCAGACAAAATTTTAAATATGAATTTTGTTGATGTTACTGGAAATGAGGAAGATCAAGATAGAGAAATATTCTCTTTTGGAAAGTCAACAGCAAATATTTTACTTCCAGGGCAAACATTTGACGATACAGAAGCTACAGAGAGAAATACAATTACAAATAATACTACGGAGGGACAAACAGGTGCTACAAATCAACAAGAAACACCGCCTACAGTAGAACAACCACAGCCTCCGGCAGAACAACCACCAGCTGAAAATGATAATAACAATAATAATAATCAGCCAGAGGAGAATAACAATAGTAATACAACAGGTAATGAAAATTCAGCAGTTAATGTGCAGACAATATCTAAAGCAGATGTAAAAAACTTGTTATTAAAGCAAATGGAAGCAATGATGACTGATGCACATAATAACAACAGAGAATTTACTATTAAAGATTTAAGTAATTTACCAGCACAAATAGAAGGAATGAATGTGTCTTCAATTATAACAGAAGAGAAAGCAACTATTAAGATTGCAGGATATACCTTTTATGTAGATAAAGATTTAATGCTTACAGAAGAATAATTTGAAAGGAAAAGAAAAATGGAAGAAATAAACCTAAACCAAAATTCAACTAAGCCTGAAAAAAACAAATTAAATTTAAGTAAGAAAAAAATAATCGCAATAATTGTTGCAGTAATTTTGATTATATCAATTATTATAACAGTATTTATATTATTTGGAAAAAGAAAAATGAACGGAGAGCTAGGAAATCTTTCAAATCTTGGGCTAGCAGCATCAGGAGATGGTGCAGTTTTCTATAACAAATATGAAGATGGAATTGTTAAGGTAAAAGGTTTTGATGAATTCCAGATAACAGATGAAACAGCTTATGGAATAAATGTTATTGGTGAAGATGTTTACTATCTATGTGTGAATGATCCAAGTAACATAGCTATAAAAAGAGTAAAAACAAATGGAAATGAATTAAGAACTATAAAGAATGTAAAGACTTCAATTAGCAAAATATATGTAGCTGATGGTTATATTTATTATGCCACAAATGACGTACAAGATGGGATTGCAAAACTTAGTATAGATGGTAGTAAAGAAACAGTAATTACAGCTAGTGAAATTGCTGATTTTGAAGTAATTGACGGAAAAATATATTTCTCAAATAAAATGGGAATCATGTACAAAATGAACACAAATGGCAGTGAGCTTACTAAAGTTGAGCTGGATTTTGTTATAAAAGAATTCCAAATAAAAGATGACTATATATATTATTTTGATGAAGACAACAAGAATTTGAGCCGAGTAAAAGATGATGGAAGTGTTAAAGAAGTAGTTTCTGAGTATGTAAATTCAGCAACTTTCAATATTTCAAAAAATAAAATATATTTCTTCGATAAAGAAAACAAGAAAATTGCAAGTGTTGATATGAATGGTGGAAATTATAAAGAGATAGTTTCTATATCAACTAATAATACAAAAATAAATGTTATAGATGATGTTATATATTATTTAGATGCAAGTACTAATGAGTCTAAGATATACCAAATGTATAGAGTTAAGACGAATGGTGGAAAAGCAAAAAGTATAGAATATTAATAAAAAATATTGACTTTTAAACCTCAAAAATATATTATAAATATATAATGAGACAAAAGATAAGGAGAAAGATTATGAAGCTTGGAACAGTTGTGTATGAAGGCAAAATATATAATTTAGATTATATGTCCAGTGAAGAGATTCAAGTGCTCCTTAAAAAAATAGAAGACGAAAAAAAGAAAAATTTTGAGCAAGGCAAAAAGATTACAAAGAAATAAACATAGGTAAGGGGGCGATAACCTATGGAGAAGGTTGAAAATGATGCTTATGTAGCGATGGTGCTAAAAGGCGTTTTTGAAAGAACAAGTGAAGGTATTGATTTAGATGCAATGGTAAATCGTGCATTAACCGAAAAAATCACATCAGAAACTATTAATCAAAAAGTAAATTCTCAAATGAATGCAATTACAATTGGTATAAGAAATATAAATCCTAGATTTGATGAGAAGTCTAAAAATTATGATATTACAAAAGCAGCTATTTTAGATTCACTTACAAATTATGAAGCTGCTTTGGTAGAGCTTAGCGAGTTTTATGATAGAAAAATTGAGCAATTGATTTTAAGAAAAGTAGAACTTGAGGCACATTTACTACGGTTCAATTGTAAGAGATGAGTATTTAGTAAAAAAAGAAGAGGCAAAAAAATACCAAAAAGAAAATGATAAAGTAACTAAAAATATATCAACAGCCTTTAAAGGAATGATTGAGAAATTGTCTAGTAAAAAAAGAGAAAACAATATTGATGTTGCAGCAATTGCTAAGGCAAAAGACGCACAAGATATTGGCATTGAATTAGATGAACAACTAGCAGCAAGAATTAAAAAAACTAAAGAAGAAGAACAATTTAATAGAGACAGAATTGCAAAAGTAGAAAAAGAAATTTACTTAATAAATGAAGAAATAAAAAGAATAAATGAAAGAAAAAAGCAAAATATTTTGGATGCAATGGAAGTTGGTGGAAAATGGGTTACAACAACGATTAAAAAGCCAAGAACTTTTAGTAAAATTACAAGATTTTTTGCTAGTAGATTTAATACACCAAAGATAATTATAAAAACAATTATCGAGCCATTAAATGCGAGAATTGAAGATTTTGTTAATAATGAACTTGCAAATGTAAGGGGGTAGGCAGCTATGAGTTTTCAAGATGACGTTAGAAATGCTAGAGAAGCAGTCCTAAAAGATTCAAAGTATAAAGGTCCAATAGATTTATTAAATGAGAGGGTACAAAAATATCAAGTAGAAAAAGCACAAGTACAAGCACAGATTAAAGCGGAGGATAAAGAAGCAGAAAGATAAAAATATCTTTAAGGTATTGAATTTATTAAAAGAATGTGATATATTATATGCATTATAGATATTATAGCCGTTTGTAAAAAGCAAAGTAGGAAAGACTAGAATATATTTAGAGAGAATGGGTGGCACGCTGAAAGCCTGTTTATATATGTTTTTCTGAAATTTCACTTTTAAGGTTTTATGCTGAAATTATAGTAGGTATAAACGTTAGTTACGTTATAACTTTAGAGATTATTTTGTTTAAGATATAAAATAATAAAATTAGGTGGTACCACGAGCACTTCGTCCTATGGACGAGGTGCTTTTTTGCTTATACTGTAAAGCCCACCATAGAAAAGGAGAGAGTTATGAAAGAAAAAATCGAAGAGATTAAGAAATCAGCAAAAGAGAAAATTGCAGCAATTACAAGTTTGCAAGATTTGCAAGATTTAAAAGTAAAATATCTTGGAAAAAAAGGCGAGCTTACTTCTATTTTAAAGGGGTTAGGAGGCTTATCAGCTGAAGAAAGACCAAAGATAGGAAGTATGGTAAATCAAGTTAGAGACGAACTTGAGAAATCCATTGAAAATGCTGAAAAAGCAATGAAAGCAAAGGCATTAGAACAAAGACTTGAAAAAGAAAAAATAGATGTTACAATGCCAAGTAAAGCTATAAAAGTAGGTTCAGTTCACCCTATAACACAAGTAATAGAAGAAGTAAAAGAAATTTTCTTAGGTATGGGTTATTCAGTCGCAGATGGTCCAGAAGTTGAAAGAACATATTATGTATTTGACCAATTAAATACACCTATAGACCACCCAGCAAGAGATTTACAAGATACATTTTATATTACAGAGGATGTTATTTTAAGAACGCAAACTTCTTCTGTACAAATTAGAGCAATGGAAAATCAAAAGCCACCAATAAAGATGATTTGTCCGGGAGCGGTTTATCGTTCAGATACAGTTGATGCAACACACTCACCACTGTTTCATCAAATAGAAGGATTAGTAGTAGATAAAAACATTACAATGACTGATTTAAAAGGAACACTTGAGATGTTTGCTAAAAATTGTTTAGGACCAAATACTAAGATAAGATTTAGACCACATCATTTCCCATATACAGAGCCATCAGCCGAGGCAGATGTGTCTTGTTTCGTATGTGGTGGAAAAGGTTGTAGAGTTTGCAAAAATGAAGGTTGGATAGAGCTTTTAGGTTGTGGTATGGTACATCCAAAAGTATTAGAAAATTGTGGAATTGATCCAAATGTATATTCAGGTTTTGCTTTTGGCTTCGGCGTTGAGAGAATTGCAATGGCAAAATTCGGAATAGATGATATGCGTTTATTATTTGAGAACGATGTACGTTTCTTAAAACAATTTTAAGAGGAAAGAGGGAGAGATATATGAAAACAAGTGTTGAATGGCTAAAAGAATATAGTGATATTGATGTTTCAGCAAAAGAGCTTGGTGATATTCTTACAATGACAGGTTCAAAAGTAGAGACAATTGAATCACGTGGAAATGATATAAAAAATGTTGTAATAGGAAAGGTTTTAAGTGTTGTAAAACATCCAGATTCAGACCATTTAGTTATTTGCCAAGTGGATGTAAAAGACGAAAAAGTGCAAATAGTAACAGGTGCGCCAAATGTTAAAGCAAATGATATTGTAGCTGTTGCTAAAGACGGTTCAGAACTACCAAACAATGTAAAAATTAAAAAAGGTGTACTAAGAGGGGAAGAGTCTTGTGGAATGATGTGTTCTTGCGGAGAGCTTAATATTTCACTACACAGATTTCCAAACCAAATTGAAGAAGGTTTAATGATATTGCCTAAAGAATATGAAAAACATTTAGGAGAAGATGTTGTTAAAGTTTTAGAGTTAGAAGAAGATATTATTGATTTTGAGATTACTTCAAATAGACCTGATTGCTTATCAATCGAAGGTTTAGGAAGAGAAACAGCAGTATCTTTAGGAAAAGAATTCAAAAATCCTAGAAAAAATTTAGAGGAAATGAAAGTTCCAACAAAAGATAGCATCGAAGGTTTGAAAGTAGACATTACTGCACCAGATTTATGTTATAGATATTTAGCTAGAATGATAAAAAATGTAAAAATCGGACCGTCACCAGCTTGGATGACTAGACGTTTAGAGGCTTGTGGTGTAAGAAGTATTAACAATATAGTAGATATAACTAACTATGTTATGCTTGAGCTTGGTGAGCCAATGCACGCATTTGATATTAACTCAATTGCAGGAAAACATATTACTGTAAGAAGAGCTGGAAAAGATGAGAAAATAACTACTTTAGATGAAGTAGAAAGACAATTAGATGATAGCATGTTAGTTATTGCAGATGATGAAAAAGCAATTGCTATTGCTGGTGTTATGGGTGGACAAAATTCAGAAATAGAAGACACAACAACAACTGTTGCATTTGAAGCAGCAGTATTTAATGGTGGAAATGTTAGAAAAACAGCTAAGAAAGTGGGACTAAGAACAGAAGCTTCTGGTAGGTTTGAAAAAGGACTGTCACAAATAAATGCTGAAAGAGCAGTTAATAGAGCGATTGAACTTGCTGTAATGCTTGGAGCTGGAGAAGAAGTTGAAGGTAAAATTGATGTATATCCTACAAAACAAGAAATAGGAAAAGTTGAATTTAATCCAGATAAAATTAATGGATTACTTGGTACAGATATTTCAAGAGAAGATATGGTTAAAACTTTAGAAAGCTTAGATATGAAAGTTGAAGGAGATTATGTTATACCACCATACTTTAGATGTGATATAGAGCGTAGCGCAGATTTAGCAGAAGAAGTAGTTAGATTTTATGGTTATGATAAAGTTGAGACAACTTTAATAGATGCTGAAACAACACTTGGTGTTCGTACAAAATCACAAAAAATTACTGATAAGGTAAGAAATGCTTTAGTAAATAGAGGATTATCTGAAATTTGTACTTATGCTTTCATAAATGAAAAAGATTTAGACAAGATAAATGCAACAGAAGATAGTGATTTAAGAACACAGCTTATAAAAGTAAGAAATCCACTTAGTGAAGACTATTCAGTAATGAGAACAACTACACTTCCAAGTATGTTACAAATTTTAAGTATAAATAATAGTAAGAAAAATAAGAGTGTAGGATTATTTGATATATCAAGAGTTTACAAGGATAAAGGTCAAATAGCAGAAGGAGAAAATCCAGATGAAGAATTTGTTGTAACAATTGGTCTTTATGGAAAAGAATTTGATTTTTATGTACTAAAAGGTTTAGTGGAAACTGTAATGCAAGAGGCTTCTGTTTTAAGGTATGAAGTTTCTAGTGAGAAATTTAATTATAGTTATCACCCAGGGAAGACAGCTAAAATGACAGTTGGAAAAGACGTTATTGCAGTATTTGGTGAGATTCACCCAGAAGTTTGTGAAAACTATGACTTACCTGAGAATGTATATGTTGCAGAAATCGCACTTGATAAACTTGTGAAATATGCAAAAATAGAAAGAAAATATACAGAAGTTCCTAAATATCCAGCAGTTGAAAGAGATATAGCAATGGTTATTGACGAAAAAGTTGAAGTTGGAGAAATTGAAAAAGCTATACAAAGAAAAGCAAAAAAAATATTAGAAGAAGCAGTATTATTCGACGTTTACAGACATGATAAACTTGGTTTAAAGAAGAAAAGTGTTGCTTATGCTTTAAGATTTAGAAGCAAAGACAGAACTTTGACTGATGAAGAAATTAATAAAACTATGGACGAAATTATAAAAGAATTAGAGACAAACTTGGGAGCAGAACTAAGAAAATAAGTTGAAGGCTACGCATTTTGCGTAGCTTTTTAAATTTTTTTGAAAAAATTTGTAAAAAGTGAAACTTTTTTATGATTTAAAGACTCTTATAAGTGTAAGGTATATACCTAAAGTTTTGGAGGGGAAATGGAAGAGTTAATTTTAAAAGCCCAGAAGGGAGATGAGGACGCCTTCACAAGCTTAGTCTATGAGATACGTCAAGATTTATATAAAATTGCTAGATGTAGATTATCTTGTGAGGACGATATTGAAGATGCAATTCAAGAAACAATGATTGTTGCTTTCAAAGACATTAAAAAACTGAAAAAATTAGAAGCCTATAAAAAGTGGCTAATAAAAATTTTGGTAAATAAATGTAATTACATATATAAGAAAAATAAAAATCGTAATGTTTCTTTTGATAATATAAATCCAGAAAGTGCATGTATGGAAAATGAAAGATATACAGAACTTGAAGAAATGGATTTTTATAGGGTCTTAAGTGGTTTAACTTATGATGAGAGAATGGCAATAACCTTGTTTTATTTAGAAGAATATTCGTTAAAAGAAATTTCTAAACTTTTAAAAACAAATGAGAATACAGTAAAGACGAAACTTAAAAGAGGAAGAAATAAAATTAAACAAAGATATATTGAAGGAGGTTTTTAGGTATGGACAAAGAAGAACAAATTATAATGGATCTTTCAAAAGATATAAAGATTCCATATTCGTATGACGTTGCGATTAGAACTGCTTTAAATAAGAAAAGGAAACCTAATATTATGTTATTAATAAGAAACGTAATTATATGGATTGTATCGGCTTTAAGTGTATTATGTGGTTCGTTTGGAGTATATGCAGCAACCGGTGGTGAAATTAATGGAATACCAGCTTTTGAATGGCTAGGAATAAATTTTTCTAGTAGCTATGTAGATTATAAACAAGAAGTAAAAGAAACTACTACTACATATAATAAAACATCTGTTGAACTTGTTGGAACACTAGCTTCAGATTATGTTACAGTATTAGAATTTGATGTAAAACTTAGTGAAGAGGATAAACAGTATTTAAGACTTGGTGAAACTGTATATACAGAGCAGGATGATATAGATTTAGAAAAAAGTTTGAAACAGATAGAAGAAGACTATCAAAGAAGTCTAGAGAATGTAGATGAAATGTATAGTAATACAGAAGATAAAGATGCAGCGCAACAAATGAAAGATGATCGCAAAGATCAATACGTACTACAAAAAAAGTATGCAGAGGAAAGAATAGAAGAATTTAAAAAATATATAAATACTATACAACTTGGGTTCAATAAAGAATCAATAGATGGAGAAATAGACTTTTTTGAGAATTTCCCACATTCTAAAGATAACATCATATTAGATGGAGAAGAGATATGGTGTAGAAATTATGAGAATGTAGTAAAAGTATCAGATAATGAATATAAAGTTTATCATGTTTTTCTACTTACGGATGATGATTTAAAAGGTAAAACAAGCTATAACATTACTTTAAAGAACAATATTATTGCAAATAATGCACAACTAAAACATGGAGAAGATACACAACATGAAGGTTTTAGTTTAGCTAATACTCCAAATAATGCAAGAAGAATAGACATAGAAGGTGAGTTTTCAGTAGATGTTTCAAAAGATAAAATTTTAGCAGATTCAAATATTATTAAATTAACAGATAAAAAAGCAAGTTATAAAAATGTGACACAAGAGATAGAGGAGATAAGTATAAATCCAATACAAACAATAATAAGAACTAAAACTATAATAACAGGTGTAGCATCAAATAAAAGATATGATTATGAGGACGAAATTCAAAATCCATTATGGGTAGAATTTAATATAACAGATGAAAATGGAAATGAGCTTAAAGCTTCAAGCTTTGAGACTAAGAAAATACTTACTAAAGGTGATGGAACTGTTGAAGAATGGTATCCGGGAGATATTGATGGAATGTCAAAATATAGTAATGGTACTTTCGAACTTACCGAATATATTATAGTGGAAAATAATAACACAAATAAAATGAAAATTACAACATCCTTCCCAGCGCCTTCAAAAGAGGGCAATGGAGAGAAATACCATACCTTAGCACCTATAGAAATAGATTTGACATAAATTTTAGTTGTGATATAATTATAATTGTAAATTAATTAAGAGGTGAAGATATGCGTAGAATAATAGATCAAATTGAATTAATGAGTCCTAGAGGAAAAATAACATTATTAATCATATTTGTAGTTATGATATCAGTTATTTTTGCTTGTACTTATAGTGCTTTAGCAAAGGAAGGAGAACCTGAGGAAGTAGAGACACCTAAAAATGAAATTAAAACGAACATAGTAGCAGTTGATGCGTCAAGCATAGAATTTGTTAATGAAATAGACGAGGATACAAATACAGTAAATGAGGAAGAAGAAGAAAATACTGTTAAAGAGGAAAATACAGTACAAAAGGAAGTTACACATAAAGGTAAAACTGTAAAAGTACCAAAAACAGAAGTTGCGCCAGCAAATTCTTCTGAAGATTCTCAAACTAAAAAATCTGGTGGTGAAGCAACTTCAGCAGAAGAGGCTGTTAACAAATTTGAAAATGATGGACAATCTGTTGGTATAGATGTTTCAGCACATCAAGGCAAAATCGATTGGGCACAAGTAAAGGCAAGTGGAATCGAATTTGCAATGATACGTTGTGGATTTAGAGGTTATACAGAAGGAAAAATTTATGAAGACGCATATTTTAAATCAAATATAAAGGGCGCTGTAAATAATGGAATAATGGTTGGAATCTATTTCTATTCAGTAGCCATGAATGAAGAAGAGGCACTTCAAGAAGCAGCTTGGGTAGTAGAAAAAATAAAAGCATATAGAATTACATATCCAGTTGTTTATGATTTTGAAGATTTTAATAGAGGAAGAACATCAGGGATTTCTGGAGCACAAGCAACGGCAAATGCTAATACTTTCTTAAGTTATATTGCTAGTCAAGGTTATACACCAATGATGTATGCAAGTAAAAATGATATATCAAACAGATTTAATAAAGGAAACTTAAACTATAAATTCTGGCTTGCACATTACACATCTTCAACAGACTATACAGGCAGTTATCAAATGTGGCAATACACAAGTAAAGGTAGTGTAGCTGGTATAAGCGGAAATGTGGATATGAATGTTGCATATTTTAGATATGGAGCAGTAGCAGAGCCAAAACATACACATGATTTTGTAAATGGTACAGAAATCAAAAATAAAACTAAACAACCAACATGTACAACAGCAGGAGAGAAATTTATCAGATGTAAGGATTGTTCAGAAAATGAAAGGCAAGAAATTCCAGCATTAGGACATGGACAATATAAGAAAGTAGATGCAGAATGTAAAGCTCCTACTTGCACAGAAAAGGGAAGAGAAGTTACTAAATGCGAGAGATGTGAAGATAGAAAAGTAAAAGAAATAAATGCTTTAGGACATGATTTTAAAAATGGTAAAGTAATACCAGACGCAGAAGGAAGTAAACCTGCAACTTGTACTTCAGCAGGAATAAAGATTGTACAATGTAAGAATTGTAAAGAAACTCAAAAAGTTGAAATTCCAAAAGTAGCACATGATTTTACAAATGGTGAAGTACAAAGTATAACAGAATCAACTTGCACAGCACCAGGAGAAAAAGTAGTAAAATGTAAGAATTGTGAAGAGACTACAAAAATAGCAATAAAAGAGTTAAAAGAGCATAGCTTTGGAGAATATATAGTAGTTACAGATTCTACAGAAGATGCAGAAGGAGTAGAGAAGAGAACTTGCTCAGTATGTGGTAAAGAAGAAACAAGAGCCATACCTAAGAAAGAGCCAGTTACTCCACCAACACCTGATATACCAATTCCAACGCCAATGCCAACACCAGGTCCATCAGGTTCAGGCGAAACAGAACCAAGTAATGGAGGAGAAACTTAAAAAATAATAAGAAAAGCAACGAAATTATTCGTTGCTTTTTTGAACTTATCATTTAAAGAAATTTCTTCAATCTATCGATGCAATTTTCCTGCATTGAGATAAATCCGTTTAAAATATTCTTAACATCTCCAGAAGCTTCAGGATTTTGATTTAATAATTTTACACCTTTAATAATGCCCATGTCATAACCCTGAATTAAAAGCTCTGAAAGTTTGCTGTTACTAGTATCATTTAAAGTATTAAGTTGAATACCAGTCCAGCCCATAATTTTTGTGTTTACAGGAGTATCGTCAGGAATTTCGCCCTGCTCTTGAAATTTGTGATTTACTGTGTTTAAAGTGTTTTGATATTCGTTATATTGAAAACTTAGATCGTCTTTTAAATCTTTATCTTGTGTCTTTTCTGCTACTAATTCTAGAGAGGCCATTCCCATAGTTACGCCTTTGTGAACTTCATTTAAAATAGTTAAATCATCCATAACGAACCTCCTAAAATTAATATGCTCGAATTTTAAAAAAATATGCAACAAAAAAAGCAGTATATAGATACTGCTTTTGATATATTTTTATTTTTAATCCATATAGAAACCTAATTGTTTTGCAATTTCTTTTGGAGCTTTTACAAATAGTTTATAGCAAGCAAGTGATATACGTTTCTTTAAGCTATATAAGAAACCTAATCTTCTTGAACTTACTTGTAAATCATTATTTAAAGCAACAAGTGCTGTTTCTTCTGTGATAGTATTTTCTGTGTTTTCAAATATAGAATCTTCATTAGTAACTGGGGCAGTAATAACTGGCTCTAATAAATTGTCTACTAAACCGTCTAAACTAAAGGCTGCTGCGTTATTTAATTCTTCTTGAATCTCAGCTACTTCAACAGAAATATCTTTTTGCGCATTTTCAAATAGTTCGTCAAATAATTCGATTATTTCAGCGTTATCTGAAGGAGTAGAAACGATTTCAGCAGATTCGTCAAATACTGTATCATCAGCTTCTTCAAAGAATAATTCATTAAATAAAGCTTCTATTTCTGGCATAGACTCTTGAGAAATAGAATTTAATATATCGTCAACAGATTCAGTATCATTTGACATAGAATTTTGAACTGTGTTTCCTAAAATATCTTCAATGATATCATCAATAGAAGCTGAATAATCTGCACCAAATTCTATAGTGCCATTATTTTCAGCAGGAACTTCGTTCATAAATTGCTCTAATTTGTCAAATTCTAAATCTAAGTTAGTTTCAGCAGTTTCAACGTTTTCCTGCGTTTCAGCTTGTATTTCTTCTTTAATTTCTTCTACAGCTGGTAAAATAGGAGAGACGTAATTAAAATAATTGTTATTATCCCAACAATTATTCTCATTAGAGAAACAAAAATTAAAAGTATCATAATCTTTAATTTCAATATCTACTTCAAAACCATTATCAATTTTTTGCATTGGTGTAGTAGTAGTATTTTCCCAATTTTCTCCAAAACCAGATACTAAATTAACATTTTCAGAGCCTTGTTTATAAAGCATTCCGGAATATGTAATTTTAGCTGTTTTTCCATTTGTTAAACTGTTATCAAAATAAATATCCTTAGTAAATTCCATATCTTTTAACCCCTATCCTATTACTAATAATATTATAATAATAATAGAATATAAATTCAAGCAAAAAAGACAAAAATTTGACATATTTCTGTTACTTTTTCGTTACAATATTACAATAATATTACAATTAAAAATGTAGCATAAAAATTTGCTTGGCATATACTATATTAAAACCTTTTTGGAGGAAGTCAAATGATAAAATATTTTGATAATGCGGCAACAACAAAATTAGATAGTGAAGTCTTAAATGAAATGTTGCCCTATTTAACAGAAAATTATGCAAATCCATCTAGTATATATTCAGTAGGAAAGATGGCAAAAGAAGCAATAACTATTTCTAGAATGAAGATAGCAGAAGCTATTGGAGCAAATGTAAATGAAATATATTTTACAAGTTGTGGAAGCGAAAGTGACAATTTGGCAATAAAAGGAATTGCTTATGCAAACTCGCGATATGGAAATCATATTATAACTTCAAATATAGAGCATCCAGCAGTTTTAAACACTTGTAAATCCTTGGAAGCGATGGGATTTAGAGTAACTTATCTAAAAGCAAATTCAAAAGGTATTATTGATGTCGAAAGTGTAAGAAGGGCAATAACTCCTAAAACAATTTTAATTTCAATAATGTTTGCTAATAACGAAATTGGAACAATTCAACCAATAAAAGAAATTGCGGAACTTGCAAGAAGAGAGCATATATATTTTCATACTGACGCTGTTCAAGCAATGGGGAATATAGAGGTAAATGTAAGAGATTTAAAAGTATCAGCATTATCGATGTCTGCACATAAGTTCTATGGACCAAAAGGTGTAGGCGTTTTGTATGTGCGTGAAGGAGTAAGATTTAAAAGAATTCAAGATGGGGGACATCAAGAGCGCGAAAAACGTTCAGGTACGGAAAATGTTGCAGGGATAGTTGGAACTGGAAAAGCACTAGAAATTGCAGTAAGAGATTTAGATGAAAATAGTAGAAAAATGAGAACACTTAGGGATTATTATATAGAAAATATAAGTAGATTAATTTCTAATATTAGAATAAATGGAGATCTAGAAAAAAGACTTCCGGGAAATAGTAATATTTGTTTTATTGGAATGAATGGACCCAAACTTTTAGAAGAATTAGATAAGAGGGGAATATGTGCTTCTAGTGGCTCAGCCTGTAGTGCAGGACTTTTTATTCCATCACCAGTACTACTTGCTATTGGTGTTCCAAAGCATATTGCTAGCAGCAGTTTGCGTATAACTTTTGGAAAGAGCAATACCTTAGAAGAAGTGGATTATTTAATAAAAAGTTTAGTAGAAATAGTACAATAAAAAACGCCTAATCACTAGGCGTTTTCTAAACTTTTATTATTTTTTATCTTCTTTCATAACATCTTTTATAGCACCTAAACTGCTAAGAGCAGCTGTTGCTTCAAAAGGAATGAAGATTTTATTTGCTTCACCTTTAGCAACTTCTTGTAATGCTTCTAAAGATTTAATTTGAACTAATTTATCATCTGGGTTTGAATTTTTAATTGCTTCATATACCATTTGAATTTCTTTAGCTTTAGCTTCAGCTACTTCTTTTATAGCAGCAGCCTCACCAGTAGCTCTTCTCATGCGAGCTTCTCTGTCAGCTTCAGCGTCTAATATAGCAGCTTCTTTTCTACCTTCAGCAAGTGTGATAGCAGATTGTCTTTCACCTTCTGCTTGAAGAATTAAAGCTCTCTTATTTCTTTCAGCATTCATTTGTTTTTCCATTGCATCACGAATGTCTGCTGGTGGAGTGATATCTTTAATTTCAACTCTGTCTACTTTACAACCCCAAACGTCTGTAGCTTCATCAAGTACAGTTCTTAATTTAGTATTGATAATATCTCTTGAACTAAATGTTTCATCTAATTCCATTTTACCAACGATATCACGGATAGTAGTGATAGCTAAGTATTCAATACCTTTTTTCAAACTTTGAATTTCATAAACAGCCTTTGCAGGGTCTGTAATTTTGTAAAACACAACTGTATCAATTGTGATTGTAACGTTATCTGTTGTGATAACATTTTGTGGTGGAATATCCATTGTTTGTTGTTTTAAACTAACTACTGATCTAACTCTATCAATGAATGGAACGATAATTGTAAGACCAGCTCCAGCCACTTTGTGAAATTTTCCTAATCTTTCAATAATGAAAACTTCTGATTGTCTTACTATTTTGATTGTTTTGTAAGCAACGATAGCGATGATTACAAATAAAACGAATAAAAATCCTAACATTTTTTTCCTCCTAAAATTTAATTTAATGGTTTAATTATTGCTTTTACACCATCTATTTTTTCAACTAAAACTTCTGTATCTTTTGGAATAACAGTATCGTTATAGGATTTTGCTGACCATACTTCGCCACCTATTTTTATTTGACCTTTGCCATCAATAGGATCAACATCAACTATAACTTTTGCTGTTTTTCCTTCAATAGAATAAGCATTAGTTTTTACTTCTGTATCTTTTTTTGTTATTTTTTCCACGAAAGGTCTTGTAACAAAAAGAAGTAAGGTTGATGCTATAACGAATATTGAAGCTTGTGCAACGATATTAGCTGTAAAGAAACTAGCGCACATTGCAACTAATGCTCCAACTGAAAACCAGAATACTAGAAAGCCAACTGTTATAATTTCCATTATTAGAAATATACCAGCTAATATTAGCCAAAATTGCCACATATTTGCCTCCTAATCTGCTTAATTTAATAAGCTTATATTTATTTCTGTCATACAATATAGATTATACTATATTTTCGACAAAAAAGGAAGAGTTTTTCATAAAATATTAAATTTTCCTTATCATACTTTACTTTATTTTTTATTTGTGATATTAAAGTATATGTGATAATTTTAGATTTTAGAAAAGAAGAGAGAAAAAAACTGATGAGAAAAAAGAAAAAGAAGCTTAACAAAAAGAAATTGCTTTTGGTAATAGTAGCGCTTATCTTTTTGATATTAATAATAAGAGGAATTTCGAGTTCGATTATGCTTAGCAAGGAACCAAAAGAAATTTCACTACTATTAGATAATGAATTGGTAAAGCTAAAAAATGAAATTATAAAGGAAAAAGATACAATATATCTTTCTAAAGACGATGTAGAAAGCTTATTTGATAGCAATATATATTATAATGCTGCTGAGAAGGAGCTTATAACTACCTATAATAAGCATATAGCTATTTTAAAAGTAGACGAAAACTTTATGGTAGTAAATGATAGCAATGCAGAACTTACAGGACCAATGATTGAAAAAGATGATAAAGTGTATTTACCTTTTTCGCAAATGGGAATTGTGTACGATCTAGAGTTTGAATATTCTGAAAGTACCAAAAAGCTTATTGCAGATTCTACTAATAAAGAAAAAAGTCAAGCTCTTACTTTGAAAAACTATAATTTAAAGGACAAGCCAAATGCTTTTGGAGCCACTATTGAAAAGATTTCACATGGTGAGTATGTAAATATTATAGAAGACACAAGCAAAAAATATTTTAAAGTAAGGACTGCAAAAGGAAATATTGGGTATATTAAAAAGAAAAGACTTTCAGAACCAGAAAAATTAAGAGATAATTGGAATGAAGAAAAAACAGAATATGCAGTAATAAAAAATGCTTCTGATTTAAGTAAGAAATATGCAGAAGCAAAATTAGATAGTGAAAAGAAAAATGTAGTAACACCAACTTTCTTTTATTTAGAAAAAGATGGAGAAATTTTGGACAAGACAGGAAGTACAAGCCCAGAATATACAGCATATACAGAATGGACAAAAGAGCATAATGTTGAAATTTGGGCTACTTTAGAAAACAATGTAGATGTTTCAAAATCACTTATGACATATACTGACAGGAATAAAGTGATAAATGGACTTTATAAAAAATTAGTAGAGTATCAATTTTCTGGTGTTAATATAAATTTTAAAAAGATAGACGATGTAAATAGTTTTAATAGATTTATCATTGAACTCACTCCAAGATTGAAAGAGCTTGGAATAAAGGTTTCAATTACAAATAACGAATTTGTAGATAAAGATAAACTTGGAAAAGTTGTACATTTAGTCATAGAATAGGATGGGAAAATGAAAAAAGTAGTAATAGTTTTTGTAATTTTATTGGTATTAGTAATAGGGTGTGCAGTAGGGGCATTTGTGTGGTATAACAATGCTTTGAAACCAGTTGATACTTTTAGTGAAGAAGCAGTTGTTTTCGAAATTCCAGAAGGTACAGGAATTTCAGGTATTGCTAAGATATTGGAAGAAAAAGGAGTTATAAGAAGTGCAGAAGCTTGCAAGATATATTGCAAAATAGCCAAAGTAGGCAACTTACAAGCCGGAAAATATTCTTTTTCTGAAGCAAAATCAGTACCAGATACTATTGCTAGAATTGCTTCAGGAGACGTCTTAACAGACGAAATACAAATTACCTTTATTGAAGGTAAAAATATGAGATGGTACGCAAAAGCTATCGCAGAAAAAACTAATAATTCAGAAGAAGAGGTATTGAATTTATTAAAAAATGAAGACTATATTGATTCTCTTATAGAAAAATATTGGTTTTTAACAGATGAGATTAAAGACGAGGATATTTATTTTCAATTAGAAGGATATTTGTTACCAGATACCTATACTTTTGAAAATAAAGATGTTTCAGTAGAGACTATATTTAATGTTATTTTAAATTTTACAGATAAGTTTTTAAGCAAATATAAAGACGATTTCACATATTCAGTACATCAAACATTAACACTTGCTTCTATGGCAGAAATGGAAGGAAAAAGTACTGAAGACCGTTCAGAAATAGTTGGTGTATTTTTAAATAGAATTGACAAAGGTATGAGCTTAGGAAGTGATGTTACAACTTACTATGCTTTTGGAGTAGATATGGCAGAAAGTGATTTAACAGTAAAACAAATAAACACTTATAACCCATATAACACAAGAGGTCCAAATATGGCAGGAAAGATTCCTATTGGTCCAATCTGTAACCCAAGTAGGTCAGCAATAGAAGCAACTTTAAATCCAACAGAAACTGATGCACTATACTTTGTTGCAGATAAAACAGGAAAGGTATATTTTACAAAATCTAACGAAGAGCACAATCAAATAATTTCAGACTTAAAGGCTGATGGGTTGTGGTATACTTATGAATAAAATAAATATAATTTAATAAAAATTCCAAGTGTAACTTATGTTGCATTTGGAATTTTTTTACATGTTTTGTGAATTTTTTGTGAAATTTTAAAATTTTTTAAATTTTTTTGCAACTATTTTGAACTTTTTACCGTCTAATATTATAGGAGGGAGAGAAGAGGAAATTTTTTAAATTTCTAAATAATTTTCCTAAAATATAATAAAGGAGGAATTTTTTATGAAGAAAATCTTTGTATCTATGATAATAATCATAGAACTACTTTGCTTTTGCAATACTACTATTGCAATGGCAATGAGCAACACGGATACTACAGAAGTGCAGCAAGAAGTAACAAATAGTGTTGATAACAGCACATTGCTGCAGGACGAGCAAGACAAACTAGAAGAAACAATAATGGCAGAAGAAAAAATACAAGAAGAAAAAGAGACTTTAGAAATTCCTAAACAGGAAAAAAATGTACTTGAGGAAACTACAGACATAAAGAAAGAAGAACAAGAAAGTTCAAATAGTAATGAGACAGTGGAAAACACAACAAAGGAAGGGGAACAAGAAGAAAATCAAGCTAATGAAAATGTATCAGATGTAATAGAAGAAAAAGAAGAACTTAATAATAATGAGACCACGACAAATGATACGCCAAACAATACAGATGATGATAAAGTTGTAACTTTGACCTTCCCATATAATAATACAACTTATTCAGTGGATTTATCTTCTAAAAAATTGGGTGTGAATTTAGACGAGTATGCATATTACTTTGTATATAAGTATGGAAGAGAATTAGTATTGTACTATTCTAAAGAAAGACTAAAAGCAATGAATAAAATTAATTCAGAAGAATATCAAATGATGTATGGACAACAAGCAATAGAAATAAAAATAGGTGAAAATGGGACGCTACAGCAAGGTATATCAGGATATACATATTGTAGATTTCGTATAAACACGTTAATAGCATCAAATCAAAATATTTATTATGAGGTTTCTTATGAAACAACTAAAATTTTTGATAGGAATTGTGGTTATGAATATGATATAACCAAAGAAAAAACAGAAATAGTTGAAGAAAAAGTAAAAGTGACTAAAACGATAAATGTGTATGAAAAACCAGCATTAAATTATGATATAAAAGCAACAGTTCAGCAAGGAATGGTATTAAAAAGAATAAAGGAAGCAGTAAACAAAGTAAATGGAAAAGTATGGGATAAAGTAGAATTAAGTGATGGAACGGAAGCATATATAATTTCAGAAAATGCAGAAGTAGTAACAGATGTAAAAGAGATTAGCTTTAAGAGTAATGACAAAATATATAGAATATATTTATCGCAGTCATCATTTAAAGTGGATTTAAATGATTATGAATATTATTTTGTATATAAATATGGAAGAGAATTAGTATTGTACTATTCTAAAGAAAGACTAAAAGCAATAAATAAAGTCAATTCAGAAGAATATCAAATTGAATATGGACAACAAGCAATACAGATAAGAATAGGTGAAAGTGGTACGTTAAATCAAGGGATAACAGGTGATAAATATAGTAGATTTTATACAGAAAGGTTAATAGTATCAAACCAAGATATATGCTATGGAAATCAAGTAATTTTTCAAGAGTTTTATGGATATTCAAATGAATCAATTAAAGCTGTAAAAGCGTATTGTAGATATAATAAAATAAATAATTTTACAGGTAATATTAATTCTACATATGAAAATGATATAATATTAGCAGTAAAAGAATATCAAAAGTTAAATGACTTAAATCAAAATGGACATATTGATGTTGATACATTTGAAAAAATGGGATTAAATAATACTAATGAATACAATACTTATTTAAAAATAGGAGACAATTATAATCAATATAATAATCCATATGGGCCTACACCGTACAAAGTAAAAGATTCTAGTATGTATTTCGAATTAAATAGAGAGGGTGCTGAATTTGAAAGACAGGCGTATTATGATTTTCAAGAAAGTAAATATAATACAATGAGTGATGACGAAAGAATATTTAAAAAGGATAAAATGGATAAGGCAATAGCATCTTTGATTGCGATAAGGTTAGCTACTGCTGATTTATATCCACATGCATCTTCTGGTGTAGCAAAGTTTTTATCTAATGAAGGAGGAACTCTTCATGTTCAAAATGTAGAAAAGTTATTTAATGTTGGAAATTCTGGAGAATATAGGAGAAAGTATTTAAGTGAAGCAAGAAATGCAATAGAAACGATGTTAACTGTTGAAAAAGCAACAAGCTTTAGTATGGTACAGGCTTCTTCTGTAGTATTACCAAAGACAGCAATAGATTGGTATGGATTGTATGGCACATATTTATTTAGTGTTGAGGGACGTTGTAATAAGATTGGAAATACATATGTAGCAACAGGATTTTGTTATGCAAGAGACTACTATGATTTTGATAAAGTGGATGAGTTAATGTACATTGTAGGAACTATTAATGATCTTAGCAAAGAAGATACTAAAATTGATTATACAGATTTAGTAACAACAATTTTTGCAGATTTACATTATGCGGGTAAAGCTAGATTTTTTTATGTAGAGGGTAAGGATGATGGATTTCAATATACATGGTATGTGAAAGAAGGAGAAGAATAGAAGTGAAAACAAAAAGAATGATAGTAATGGTTATTTGTATAATAATATTAGTACTAGGAATTATGCTTGTAATATTTAATAATCAACATAATAATAGCAAAGAAATGAGTAAGTATGCTCCTAATAATACTTTATATGAAGAAGATGTATCTAACATATATACTGCTCAGGTGGATGAGTTAGTGGAAAATGAAATTAATGGAGAAGAGGAAAAAATTATTATAGATATTGAAGATGAAAACGATGAAATCATTCAAATTACTAATAAAGATATGGAATTTTTTAGAATATTAGCGTTAGATGGAACAGAGGAAGAAGAGTATGTAAAAGATGCAATAATAGAATATAAAATATATGCTATTGAAGCTAAAAAAACAGGAATATCACTTTCAAAAGAAACACTTGATGAAATAGAAAGACTATCAAATTCAAGTTTGTTTTTAGATAAAATATCTAATAATGAAAGACTGCATAAAAATCTACAAAAGCGATTATATAATTATTTGTTGGACATTGAGTATAAGGGAGCTTTAAATCAAAGAGTCTTGGAAGAAATTGATAATAATAATATTTCTATTAATGATGATGAGCTTAACAATAAACTGGAAGAATATAATAATCTAAAAGAAAATTTTAAGAATGTTGAAAATATTACTGAAAATGAAAAACTTAATGGAGTATCTAAATTATATAAACTACTGATGGATATTCAAGAAATGTACTTGAATATCTTGAGAAATAAATATATAATTACATATAGATAAATATATAAAGGAAAATATGATATGAATAATATGATTAAAAGAATAAAATTGTGTGTTTTATTTATTATAATAGTAATACTGATAATGCAACCTTGGTCTATTACTAGAAAACTTTCAAAAGAAGGAGTAGAAGAGATAGAAAAATTATTGGAAATAAAGGATGCACCGAGTTTTAAGTTTATTCATAGAATGAGAAGAGATCCAGCTGGAGAGTCAATTCGATGTTTGGAAATAAAATTTGAAATTTCAAAAGCAGATTATGAAAAAAATGAATTGAATTATGGAGAATCTTTTTATGAGATGGTGTTAGATTGCAAGTATATTGAGAAAGAAAAAAAAGATACATATATTTGTGTGATAAGGTGTACTGATAGAAAAGAGCTTTATGAAAAGCTCGAAAGTATAAGATAACACATAGATAAAACTCCACCAGAATTGGTGGAGTTTTAAAATATAAATTAATAATTTAAGTTTATTAGGAGGAAATATTTTATGAAGAAAAAAATATTTTTAGTTTTAGCATTGATAGGAATAATTGTTATATTAGGAATTATTATTTACTATACAAATTACTATCCTTTAAAAAAAGTAAAAACTATTTTAGCAGAAGGAGATAAATTACCTGAAAATATTTTGATAATAAAAACTGTTTTTGATGAGAATAATGAACAGCAAGGACATATAGATTATTACATTAAAAATAATATGGCTTACATTTCACAAAATGGTAAAACACATAAATATGCAGAAACAATATCAAATGGTAATGAATACTATATTATTTCACATGACACAAAAACGATTGTTCATACAAATGGCACTGAAAATAGCAATGAAAATTTATTAGGCATATCTGAAGATTTTTCTAATATGCTTAATCAAAATGCGATTTATAAATATTGTGGAAAAGAAACAATAGACGGTATAAAATGTATAAAAGTGTCTTTGTGTCAAGAAAATGTGAATAAAGTTGAGTTAAGATATTTTTATATTGATTTAGATAATAAACATGTTGTAAAAATAGAATATTATGATGGTTCTTCTGTAAATAACGTATCTTTAAGAAATAGTACAACTTATAAATATGAATATAATTCTGTTAAAGATACTGATATAGTAGAATTTGATAAAAGTAAGTATGAAGATTATACATATAATGAATTTTAGAATAAAAAATGTTATTAATTGTTTGTTAGAAAATAATATAATAGTGGAAACAACTGGATATAGTAGAAATCAAATTTTTACTTTTCAAAAATATACAGATTTATTTTTAAAATAAAATTTATAGGTCAAAAAAAACGAAAAATTTGACTTATAAAAATTTATAGGTCAAAAAAAATGAAAAATTTGACTTATAAAAATCAAATCAGTAGAATAATATTGTTAATATTTGACAAAATAGTAGTATTGTGGTAAAATTAAAAATACGTTAACAAAAAATTAAATATGTTTTGCGTTGAAGATGAAAGTAAACTTAATAAACTAATTAGTAGAGAACAAGTGTCACCGGCTGAAAGCACTTGAATTAGATAGGTTTATGAAACACATTGGAGCAAATTATTTAAAGTGGGAAACTTATTTATAGTTTTCAATTTGGGTGGCACCGCGGAAGCTTATAGCCTTCGTCCCTTTAGCCAAAGGGATGAGGGCTTTTTTGTATGATAAAATCTTCTCCCAATGGTGATTTAGTATGTGAAGGAGGATTTTATATGATAAGAGAAAACGAGTACAGAACTTATGACTGTGGAACAATACGTGAAAAACACGTAGGTGAGGAGATACGCCTTGCTGGTTGGATAGACACTATTCGAGATTTAGGAGGAGTATTGTTCATTGATTTAAGAGATGAGTATGGTATTACTCAAGTAGTAGTTTCAGGTGATGAGAAGAAAGTTGAATTTGCTCAAAGAATTCCTGTAGAGTCAACAATAACAGTATCTGGTAAGGTTCGATTAAGAGACGACGAGACTGTTAATGAAAAGTTGCCAACAGGAAAGGTAGAACTTTTTGCTGACGAAATTAAGATTTTGGGTAAAAGAACTTTGGGCTTGCCTTTTGAGATAGAAAATAGTAGGAATGTAAGAGAAGATTTAAGATTAGAGTATAGATTTTTAAGTTTACGTGAAAAGAAAGCTTTAGAAAATATTAAATTAAGAGCAAAGCTTATTCAGTTTTTAAGAAATGAAATGATAAAAAAAGATTTTTTAGAAGTGCAAACACCAATACTTACAAGTTCTTCACCAGAGGGCGCAAGAGATTATTTAGTACCAAGTAGAGTGTATCCGGGAAAATTTTATGCACTTCCACAAGCACCACAACAATTTAAGCAATTACTTATGGTGTCTGGTGTAGACAAATATTTTCAAATTGCTCCTTGTTTTAGAGATGAAGATTCTCGTGCTGATCGTTCTCCAGGCGAGTTTTACCAATTAGATATGGAAATGTCATTTGCTACGCAAGAAGATGTTTTTGATGTCATGGAAGAAGTTATATACAATACTTTTGAGGAGTTTTCAGACAAGAAGGTAGCAGAGTATCCTTTTCCAAGAATTCCGTATGAAGAGGCTATGCTTAAATATGGTACTGATAAGCCAGATTTAAGAAACCCACTTATTATTCAAGATGTTACAAGTATTTTTGAGAAATTAGATATAAAAGTGTTTAATGGAAAGATAGTAAGGACAATAACACTTCCAAACGGAGCAGAAGCAACAAGGAACTTCTATGACGGAATGACAGAATTTGCTATAAATGAATGTAAAGCTAAAGGTTTAGCTTGGCTTAAAGTTGGAGAAGATAGAAGCCTTCAAGGACCTATTGCAAAACTTATACCAGATGAAGCGAGAGAGGAACTTTTGAAGAGTACAGGTACAAATGCAGGTGATAGCATATTCTTTATAGCAGAGCATAAAGGTATAGTTGATAAGCTTGCTGGAGAGATTAGAAGAGAAATTGGAATAAGACAAGATTTATTAGAAAAAGATGTGTTTAAATTCTGTTGGATAGTAGATTTTCCAATGTATGAAATTGGAGATAATGGAAAATTAGATTTTTGTCATAACCCATTTTCAATGCCACAAGGTGGGTTAGAAGCATTAAAAACTAAAGATCCACTAGAAATTTTGGCATATCAATATGATATAGTATGTAATGGAATAGAACTTTCTTCTGGTGCTGTAAGAAATCATGATCCAGAAATTATGATAAAAGCGTTTGAAATAGCAGGTTACACAGAAGAAGATATTAAGTATAAGTTTTCTGCTTTATTTAAAGCTTTCCATTATGGAGCACCACCACATGCAGGAACTGCACCGGGTGTAGATAGAATGCTCATGTTACTTACAGAAGAGGAAAGCATAAGAGAAGTCATAGCTTTCCCAATGAACAGTAAGGCACAAGACTTATTAATGGGCGCGCCAAGTGAAGTAACTGCAAAACAATTATCAGAAGTTCATATAAAAGTAGAATAATTTTGAAAGTCATCTCATATATAATTATGAGGTGATTTTTTTGTTATACATAAAATGTACAAAAGACTATTTAGAATATTTTGAAGAGGATAGCAAATATCCAGACTTTTTTAAGAAATTAGTTTTTGGATATAGAAAGTTCTTTGGAAAAGTAACTAGAATTAAAAATGATTATGGTGAAATTGTACTACTTCCAGAGAAAACTAAAAAATTTAAAAAGAGTTTAATGAAATTTTTGAATATATACTGTGTAAAAACGTTGGTGCTTGCTAAGAATTTAGAGGATTTTAGAGAGGATATACAAAAGGCAAATATAAAGATATTAGATGGAAAATGGTTATATAAATATTTATTATATGATGTAGTAAATTTTGTGGCAGGTAATAAGACTGAGAGTTTAAAGGAACAGACTATTTCTTTTGCTGTAAATAACCCAGAAGAGATTGATTTAGAAAATTTAAAACGCTTAGCTAGAAATTGCAAAAGTATGAATCTTATAACTAAAGACGAATATAGATTTAAAAGATTGGAAGAACTCATGTATAAGGAAGAAGGAGTAGCTTTAAACATTGCATATAATTACAAGAAAAGTTTTTTGAAAAGTGATATTGTGATAAACATAGACTTAAGTGAGAAAGAGTTTAATAAGTTTGCATTGCCAAGAAAAGCAATAGTAATAAATTTGAAGGACGTAAAAATTCATAGTAAAGGCTTTAATGGCATAAATATACTAAAATATGAAATTGATTTTCCAAAACAATATGAAAATGAAATTTTAAATTTAGATAGTTTTAATAAAGAAATTTTATACGAAAGTTATATTTATAGAAGAACAGCCCCAAAAAATATTTTAGACAAGATTAAAAAAGATGGCTTGAAACTTGCTAGATTACTGGGTAAGAACGGATATATTGACGAAAAAGAATATCAAAGAGTGTAGCTTTTTTAGCTTATCTACTTGACAAAAGACAAAATAAACCGTATTATATTATTAAATTTTTCAAGTGGAAGGAGACCTAAGTTAAAATGGGAGAAAAAGAATACTTACTAACTCAAGAAGGTTATGATAATTTAGAGAAAACATTAGAAGATCTAAAAACAAATAAAAGAAACGAGATTGCAGAAAGAATAAAGGTTGCGCTTGGCTTTGGAGATTTATCAGAAAACTCTGAATATGATGAAGCAAAAAATGCACAAGCTCAAAATGAGGCAAAAATCGCTGAGTTAGAAAATAAAATAAAATATGCTAAAATTATTGACGAATCTGAAATCGATACAAAAACAGTTCAGGTTGGAAACAAAGTAAAAATATTAGATATGGAATTAAATGAGGAGATTGAATATACTATTGTTGGCTCAACAGAAGTAGATTTATCTCAAAATAAAATTTCAAATGAATCACCAATAGGAGAAGCTTTACTTGGCAAAAAAGTAAAAAATGTTGTAGATGTTCAAGCTCCTGTTGGAACTATTAAATTTAAAATATTAGCAATTACAAAATAAATTTAAGGAAAGGGAGCTTTTTTGAAGTTCTCTTTTTTTGAGATTGGAGGAAGAAATGAAGAGAATACGTTGCGCAGGACTTGTAAAAATTGATGGAAAATTTGCACTTATGCATAGAACTAATGTAGAAAAAACAGAAGGAGAGCCAAACAAACCTTACGGAGAATACTATGTATTTCCAGGTGGACGGATTAGAAGGCGAAGAGAGTATGTTTGAGGCAACAGAAAGAGAGCTTTTAGAAGAACTAGGAATTGTAGTAAAAGCTAAAAGAGATTTATATTATAAAGAAATTTCAGAAACACAAGACGAGTACTTGTTAGAATGTGAATATATTTCGGGTGAGTTTGGAACTGGAACAGGTCCAGAGTTTTCAAATGATCCAGCATATAGGCATAGAGGAAATTTTATTCCTACATTAGTTGCACCTGAAGAAATTGAAAATTTAAGACTTTTGCCAGTAGAATTTAAGGAGCAATTAGTCCAAGATTTGAAGAATAAAAAGTTTTAAGAAAATTTTTAAAAAAGACTGTAATTTTTGAAAATATATGATAGAATATGGAAAGAAATGTAAAAGGAGAAAATAGATGTTAGCATATAAGAGAGTTTTATTAAAATTAAGCGGAGAAGCTTTAGCAGGGGATGAAGGTCATGGAATAGATCCAGACATAGTAAACGGTATATGTGATAAAGTAAAAGAGATAATAGAAATGGGAGTTCAAGTATCAATAGTTGTTGGTGGTGGAAACTTCTGGAGAGGTGCTAGAAACGGTCAAAAAATGGACCGCGCAGCAGCAGACTATATGGGAATGTTAGCAACAACAATGAATGGTCTAGCATTGCAAGATGCCTTAGAAGCAAGAGGAGTGCAAACTAGAGTTCAAACAGCTATAGAAATGAGAGAGATAGCAGAGCCATATATAAAAAGAAAAGCAGCTAAACATTTAGAAAAAGGAAGAGTTGTTATATTTGCTTGTGGAACAGGTCATCCATTTTTCTCAACAGATACAGCAGCAGCTCTAAGAGCGATTGAAACAGATTCAGAAGTTATATTACTTGCGAAAACTATTGATGGTGTATATTCAGCAGATCCAAAATTAGATAAAACAGCAGTAAAATATGACGAAATTTCATACATTGATATATTAAATAAAGATTTAAAAGTTATGGATTCTACAGCAACTTCACTTTGTAGAGATAACCATATGCCACTTCTAGTATTTGCAATTAGCGAGCCTGAAAATATAGTTAAGGCAGTTAAGGGTGAAAAAATTGGAACTATAGTAAAATAAAGGAGAGATTATTATGAGTAATTTAGAAGAAAGAATGACTAAATCATTAAGTGTTTTTGAAGAAAACTTATCAGAGATAAGAGCTGGACGTGCAAATCCAGCAATACTAAATAAAATATCAGTAGAGTATTATGGAGTAGCAACTCCAATAAATCAAGTAGCTGGAATTTCTGTACCAGAGGCAAGAACAATAGTTATTAGCCCTTGGGATGCTAGCATTTTAAAAGATGTTGAAAAAGCAATTTTAGCTTCTGATATTGGTTTAAATCCAAATAATGATGGAAAAGTTATTAGATTAAATTTCCCAGAACTTACTGAGGAAAGAAGAAAAGAAATTGTAAAAGATATTAGAAAAATGGCAGAAGAGGCTAGAGTTTCTATTCGTTCAATCAGAAGAGATGGAATGGAAGAAGTAAAAACAAAACAAAAAAATGGTGAAATAACAGAAGATGATAAGACTAGAGAAGAAGAAAATATCCAAAAGTTAACTGATAAATATATTGAAAACATAGATAAAGCATTAGAAAACAAAGAAAAAGAAATAATGAGTATATAGCGATAGGAGATTAAAAATGAACGATATACCAAAACATATTGCTATTATTATGGATGGCAATCGTCGTTGGGCAAAAGAGCATAATTTACCAATGCAGGCTGGACATAAAGCAGGTGCTGAGACACTTGAGAAAATAGTAAGATATGCTAAAACTGTTGGAGTAAAAAATATAACAGTATTTGCTTTTTCTACAGAAAACTGGAGAAGAGGTGAAGAAGAAGTTTCTTGGCTTATGCATCTTTTAAGAACATATCTTGACGATTATACTAAAAGGGCAGATACTGAAAATATCAGGATTGGTGTTTTAGGAGATATGGAGCCTTTGAATGAAGGCTTACAAAAAAGCATAGCAAAAGCTATAGAGATGACAAAAGAAAATACAGCTATTAATTTTAATATATGCTTAAATTATGGTGGAAGAGACGAGTTAGTAAAGGCTACTAAAAAAATAGCAAGTAAAGTAAAAAATGGGGAATTAGCAGTAGAAGATATTACAGAAGAAGTTATATCTAAGAATTTATATATACCAGATATGCCAGAGCCAGATCTTATGATAAGAACTAGTGGGGAAATAAGAACGAGTGGATTTTTGATGTGGCAGTTAGCATATACTGAATTTTTATTCTTAGATAAATATTGGCCAGATTTTACAGAAAAAGATTTAGATGAAGCTATAGAAGTTTATAAAAAGAGAAAAAGAAATTTTGGAGCAAACTAAAAGCAAAGGAAGTAAAAATATGAGTTTTAAAAGATTATTAACTGGAATAATAGGATTTCCAATCGTTTTAGCAGTGCTTGTATTGGGGAACAAATACACGATTGACATTCTTATGGCAGTAGTTTCAATATTTGCTATATACGAATATAGTAAATGCGCCAAAAAGAAAAACATAAATATAATCTCTTGGATAGGATATGTAGCCAGCCTTTTAATTGCATTATTACACATTCTTCCTAAGGAACTTATATTAGTAATAATAGCAGTATTATTTCCACTAATGATTTTTATTTTGTTTTTGCATGTAATAATTACGGAAATGAAAATAAGCTTAAAAGATATGGTTTATACTTTGTTTGGAATAGCTTATATAGTTGGATTTTTAATGTTCTTTGCACTTTTATATGGCACAGAAAGTTTAGCTTGGAATTTGACAGGTAAAATTGCAATTTGGTATGTTATTTTTTCAGCATGGGGAACAGATACAATAGCATACCTTGTAGGAAAGAATTTTGGAAAGCATAAATTCAGTAAAGTAAGCCCTAACAAGACGATTGAAGGCTGTGTAGGAGGAACTCTACGGAGCAGTTATTGCAGGAAGCTTACTGACAGTATTTCTTAATTTATATGCGGCAACTACAATACCAATTTTTAATATCGCAATAATAATTGCAATTTTAAGTGTAATAGGGCAATTCGGAGATTTTGCAGCAAGTGTTGTAAAAAGATCTTTTGATGTTAAAGATTTTAGTGAATTATTTCCAGGTCATGGAGGAATGATAGATAGGATAGATAGTATTATGTTCATAGCACCATTTGCTTATGTCATATTTCTATTAATTTCTTTAGGTATTTAGGAGGAAACTTTGAGTTTTTTATTAGGTGCATTAAAAATTGTTATTTTAATAGGATTTTTAGTTTTAATTCACGAAGGTGGACATTTTCTTGTAGCTAAAGCTTGTAAAGTAAGGGTAAGAGAGTTTTCAATTGGCTTCGGACCAACACTTAAATCTTGGCAAGGAAAAGAAACGAAATATTCTATTAGATGGATACCTTTTCGGAGGGTATGTGGATATGCTTGGAGAGGCTGAAAGAGAAGATGGAGAAGGTTCTTTTAGCAGTGCAAGTATACCAAAGAGGTTAGCAATAGTAGCAGCAGGGGCGATTGTTAATATAATTTTTGGATTAACAGTATTTTTTATTCTAATATGTATTGCAAAACATGATGTAATGTTTGCCTTAAAGCAAACAGGTTTATATATAGGAGATGTTTTAAATAGTTTAAAAATGATTTTTACAGGTGGACTTAATATGGAGCAGATGATGGGACCTGTAGGAATTGGAGGAATGGTAGTAAAAACAAATAGTATTTTCAATTTCATTTATTTAATGAGCTTGGTGTCAGTATCTTTAGGTGTAACTAATCTTTTACCAATACCAGCATTAGATGGTGGAAAGATTTTGATTTTACTTATAGAATGGATACGAAAGAAACCACTAAAAGAAGAAGTGGAAATAAATATACAAATGACAGGACTTGCATTTCTATTATTATTTTCACTATATGTAACTTATCAAGATATATTAAGAGTATTTTAAATTTAGGAGAGATGTATTATGAGATGTAAAATTTGTGGAGCAAAATTGAGGAAAGAAGGAGACATTTGTAAATCTTGTTATGAAGAATATTGCAAGGAAGAATCTTTAGATAAGGATACTAACGAGATTTTTAAGCTTTACAGACAATACTTACCAAAATACCAATTGACTAGATTTTTTGATTTTTATATTGTTATGTTATTACTTATAATGGTTGCAGTAGCGCAAAAATCAATAGGACTTACTCTTTTATTTATTTTAGTTGCAGTTGTAGGAGTAATTATAGCGCTTGTTATTTCCAAAAAAATTGCAGAAAATACAACTTGTACTTTTTATGAGAAAAAAGTAGTTCATAGATATAAGAAAAAAACTAAAACTATAGCATACTCTGATTTAAAAAATGTAACTTATTATCAAAACTTTTTCCAAAAAATATTTAAGTTAGGTGATATACAATTTCGTCCAGAGGTAGGAACTTATTTGATTACAGGTTTTGAGATTAAGAATGTACCAGATATAGAAAACAATTGGGCAAAAATTCAAGAAATACTAGGAGCAGAAAAGGAAGATTAAGATGCAAAAATATATAAAAGAAGTATTCTGCGATTACACTAATCAAAATACTATAGTAGATGCGCAGCTTGAGAATATCAATTTATATAAAAAGACAAATAAATTACAAATAAATATAGCAGCTTCTAAAGCGATAAATATAGCTGAAATAGAAGATTTTGAGAATTATTTAGTCAAGAGATTTCAAGTATCAAAAGCTATGATTGATGTAAATTATGGTGATACTGTGATTGATGGTGACTTAAATAAAGATTGGCCACATATAATAAATTATGTGTCAAAAAAAGAGCCTACTAGCAGAGCGATGCTTGCTGGAAGTTCTTTAGATATTCAAGATCAAGAAGTTATAGTTAATTTAGCTTTAAAGGGTGCTAATTTTTTAACTGCGAAAAAATTTGATAAAGGTTTAGAGCATGTTTTTGAGAACTTATACAATAAAAAATTTGCTGTTAAGTTTGAAGAAAATTTAGCAGAAAACTATAGTGAAATACTTGAAGAAAAAAGAGAGCAAGAGGAAAAGCAACTACTAAGCGAATTACAAAGAAAGGCAGAAGAAGAGGCTTTAGTTGCAAGAGAAGAAGCAAGACTTAGAAGATTGCAAGAAAAGCAAGAACAAGAAGAAGCAATAGAGAAGAAAAAGGAAGAATTAGATATTACTGAAATTTCTTCACCGCTTATTTATGGTCGAAATATTTTAGTAGATGGAAGACGTATAAAGATATCAGAGACAACTGATGAAAAAGAGCTCGTTTCAATTGAAGGAGAACAGATAGGAGAAGTTAGTACACATGACTATGAGGACAAAAAACAAAATAAAAAGACAATAGTAAAGTTCTCGGTATTTGATGGTACTAGCACTATTAGTTGTACAGGCTTTTTCAAGAAGGAATTGTCAGACGAGATAATAAAAAGGGTACAAGACTCAAAAGGTCTAATAGTAGATGGTGAAAAAGAGTATAGTGAATATGATAAAGAAGTAATAATTAAAATTAGAAGAATTATTGAAACAAAAGGTATGCCTAAGATAGAAAGAATGGACGAGGCAGAAGAAAAAAGAGTTGAGCTTCATATGCATACTCAAATGAGCCAAATGGATGCAGTAACTCCAGTTACAGAGCTCTTAAAAAGAGCTATAAAATGGGGTTGGAAGTCTATTGCAATTACTGACCATGGTGTTGTTCAAAGCTTCCCAGAAGCACATAAATTCTTAAATAAAACAGGTGCAGATTTAAAAGTTTTATATGGAGTTGAAGCATATTTTGTTCCAGATAAAGACCCTTGTGTTGCAAATTACAAAGGTCAAGATTTAGATACAGAATATTGCATTCTTGACCTAGAGACAACAGGCTTATCGAATAAAACAGAAAAAATTACTGAGATAGGTGTTATAAAATACAAAAATGGCGAGCAGATTGGAGAATTTGAGTGCTTTGTTAACCCAGAAAAACCAATTCCTGCTAAAGTTGTTGAAGTTACTCATATTACAGATGAGATGGTAAAAGATGCTGAGACTATAGATAAAGTTTTACCAAAGCTTATAGAATTTTTGGGAGATAGTGTACTTGTTGCTCATAATGCAGATTTCGATATGGGCTTTTTAAGGCATAATTTTGAGAAATATGGATATAAATTCGATTATACTTATGTAGATACTTTAAGGCTTGCTAAGGCAATTTTTCCAAACTACAAAAAGTACAAGCTTGGTATTATTGCAGATAATTTAGGTATTAAGGTAGATGTAGCACATAGAGCATTAGACGATGTTAAGACTTTGCTTGCTGTTTTTAAAGTAATGATAGAAGAAGCTAAAAAAATAGGTGCTACACATGTAGTAGATTTTGATAATAAATTTGAAACAGACCCAAGAAAACTACCATCATATCATGCTATAATTTTAGCTAAAAACTACATAGGACTAAGAAATTTATACAAACTTATTTCTTATTCGCATTTAGACTATTTCTATAGACATCCAAGAATACTAAAAAGCTTGTTTTCTAAGTATAGAGAAAGCTTGATTTTAGGCAGTGCTTGTGAGGCTGGAGAGTTATATAGATCAATATTAGAAGATAAGTCAGAAGAAGATATTGAAGAGATTGCAAAATTTTACGATTATTTAGAGATTCAGCCAATTGGAAATGACCAATATTTAGTAAGAAATGGTGAAGTACCAGATGAAGAATATTTAAGAAATATAAATAGAAAAATTGTAGCATTAGGTGAGAAATTAAATAAGCCAGTAGTAGCTACTTGTGATGTTCATTTTATAGATCCACAAGATGAGGTATATAGAAGAATTTTACAGGCAGGTCAAGGTTATGACGATGCAGATATGCAGGCGCCACTATTCTTAAGAACTACAGAAGAAATGCTTGCAGAGTTTAACTATTTGGGAAAAGAAAAAGCCTATGAAGTAGTTGTTACAAACACAAATTTAATTTCAGATATGTGTGAGAAAATTTCACCAATTTCTCCTGAAAAATGTCCACCACATATTCCACGGTTGTGAAGAAACTATTAAAGAGATTGCTTATAGTAAGGCTCACGAATTGTATGGTGAACAGTTGCCAGAAATAGTTGAAAACAGATTAGTTAAAGAACTTGATTCTATTATAAAAAATGGTTTCTCAGTTATGTATATTATAGCTCAGAAATTAGTTTGGAAATCAAATGAAGATGGATATTTAGTTGGTTCAAGAGGTTCTGTTGGTTCGTCTTTTGTTGCTAATATGACAGGAATCACTGAGGTTAACTCCTTGCAGCCACATTATAGATGTCCAAATTGCAAGTATTCTGATTTTTCAGACTATGGTGTGAAAAATGGCTTCGACCTTCCAGACAAAGATTGTCCGAAATGTGGACATAAACTTGACAAAGATGGTATGGATATTCCTTTTGAAACTTTCTTAGGTTTTAATGGAGATAAAGAACCTGATATTGACTTAAATTTCTCGGGTGAATATCAAGCAAAAGCTCACAAATATACAGAAGTAATCTTTGGAAAAGGTACGACTTTTAAAGCTGGAACTGTTGGTACTATTGCTGACAAAACAGCTTTTGGTTATGTAAAAAAATATTATGAAGAAAGACAAAAGCCAATTAGTAAAGCAGAAATAGAAAGACTTTCAGTAGGTTGTACGGGAATAAAGAGGACTACAGGGCAGCATCCTGGTGGAATTATAGTTGTACCTAAGGGGCGTGAAATCTATGAGTTTTGCCCAGTACAACACCCAGCAGATGATCCAAATTCAGATATAATAACAACACATTTTGATTATCATTCAATTGATCAGAACTTACTTAAGCTTGATATACTAGGTCATGATGATCCGACAATGATAAGAATGTTGCAAGATATTACAGGTGTTGATCCAACAAAGATACCACTAGACGACAAAGAAACCATGAGTTTGTTTAGTTCAACAAAAGCATTAGGAGTTACAGAAGAGCAAATTAGTTCAAAAACTGGTAGCTTTGGAGTGCCAGAGTTTGGTACGAAATTTGTGCGTGGAATGCTTGAAGAAACAAAACCAACTACATTTGCTGAGCTTATAAGTATTTCAGGACTTTCACATGGTACTGATGTATGGCTTAATAATGCGCAAGACTTGATAAATCAAGGAATAGTAACCTTAAATGATGCTATATGTTGTCGCGACGATATTATGATTTACTTAATAAAAATGGGATTAGAGCCTAACCCAGCATTTAAGATTATGGAGTCTGTACGTAAGGGAAAAGGATTAACTCCAGAGCAAGAAGGTGTAATGAAAGCGCATAATGTACCAGATTGGTATATTGACTCTTGTAAGAAAATTAAGTATATGTTCCCTAAGGCTCATGCTGCAGCTTATGTTACGATGGCATTTAGGATTGCTTGGTTTAAAGTACATATTCCAATGGCATATTATGCAACATATTTCTCTATTAGAGCTAAGCAGTTTGATAGTGAAGTAATGTGTGCAGGAAAAGGCAGAGTAAGAGCTAAGATGAAAGAAATTGATGATGCAGGAAATGCTGCTGCAAATAAAGATAAAGAAATGTATCCAGTTCTAGAACTTGTACTTGAGATGTATGAAAGAGGTTTCAAATTCTTAGATATAGATTTATATAAATCACATCACGACAAATTTATAGTAGAAGAAGATGGGATAAGACCACCGCTTAATAGTATACCGGGGTTAGGTCCAATAGATGCTGAAAGTATATTTAATGCTAGAGAAGAGGGAGAGTTCGAGTGCGTAGATGATTTACAAGCACGTTCAAAAATTGGTAAGGTAGCAATAGAGACTTTACAAAAAGCAGGACTACTTAAGGGTATGACTAAGTCTAATCAAATGAGTTTATTCTCATTTTAAGTTGTTCGCATGAAAAGGAGAATGATTATGGAATTAAAATATGTAATTTTATATTTTGTGATAATAAATATAATCGGATTGGGCATAATGGCAATTGATAAGTTTAAAGCACAGAAGGGCTTTTGGAGAACACCTGAAAAGACTCTTTTTACAGTTACTTTATTAGGAGGAGGCTTTGGTACGATTGCAAGTATGTACATGTTTAGACATAAAACTAAGAAACTAAAATTTACAATAGGATTTCCAACAATTTTAATTTCAGAAATTGCACTTGTTATATATTTACTATATAAAGGATATTTGCAAATGCTATTTATATAGAAAAAAGCGCCAAAAGGTGCTTTTTCTATATTGACATAAGTACAAAAAAATAATACAATAAAAGAGCAAAAAAATATGTAAAAAGGATGTTTAATATGGAAGTGTTTTTGCTTTTTATAGGAGTAATTTCAGCAGTAATAGGTGTTAAATTTATTTTTGATGCTAGACCTATAGTAAAAAAGTACTTTAGCTTTGGCGATAAAAACGATGCAAGTTTAGGGCTAAAAGTAGTTGGATTTTTATTATTACTTATAGGCGCATTGCTAATTTATTTCAATTTTTAAAAAAGGGGCTACAAAAGATATGAAAATAAGATACAATGGTGAAGATTATTATTTTAATGATAAGATTTCAATTCAGGACGCATTTTGCGAGCAACTTCAAAATTCAGGTGAAATAATTGCTGCAAGATATAATAATGAAGTTGCGTCTTTGAAACAGGTAATGGACAAAGATGGAGAAGTGTCTTTTATAAATAGACAAGATAGAGATGGTAGGATTATATATATAAGAGGGCTTTTATATATTACTAGTATGGCTTTTAGAGAGGTTTATCCAATGGCTATGCTAACAGTTAATTACCAACTTTCAAATGCTATGTTTGTTACAATTGATGATTTTATCATTACAGATGATGTTATAAATAATATTAAAGCAAAAATGCAAGAAATAATAGATAAAGACTTAGATATTAGAAAAGTGATAATGACACCAACAGAAGCTGATATGTTCTATGAGAAAGAGAAGACTTTAAGAGGTAGACTTCAAACTGATGTTGATAAAGAAAAAGTATCATTATATTACTGTGAAGACTATTTCAATTATTTTTATGGAACAATGCCAGTATCTACTGGATTTGCAAAACATTATGACATAGAAAAATATAGAGATGGATTTTTAGTAAAATATCCAAGTATTACAGAACCAAATGAGATTCAAGATACTAAGGATAGTTTAAAACTAAAATCAGCTTTAGACGAGTATAATGCGATAAATAAAGTGCTTGGCTTAAATACAGTATACAAATTAAATAATGAAATAAAAAGAGGAAAAGAGAAAAAGCTTATACTTTTCTCAGAAGCTTTACATGAGAAGAAAATTGCTGAGATTGCAAATCAAATAAAAGCAAGAAATAATGTTAGAATGATACTAATTGCAGGACCTTCTTCTTCAGGTAAGACTACTTTTGCTGGAAAGTTAGGAATGGCACTTAGAGTTAATGGTATTAAGCCAGTTACGATTTCAGTAGATAATTATTTTGTAGAAAGAAAAGATAACCCAAGAGATGAGCTTGGAAATTATGATTTCGAGTGTATTGAAGCGATTGATATAGATTTATTTAATAGGCATTTGGTAGCCTTATTAAATGGTGAGGAAGTAGAACTTCCAACTTTTGATTTTACTGTAGGAAGTAAAAGATATCTAGGTAATACTTTAAAATTAGAGAAAGATCAAGTATTAGTTATTGAAGGGATACATTGCTTAAATGACAAATTAACTTCTTTAATTCCTAAAGAAGAGAAGTTTAAGATATATATTAGTGATTTAACAGTATTAAACATAGATTATTATAATAGAATTTCAACTACAGATACAAGACTTATAAGGAGAATAGTCAGAGATAATCAGTTTAGAGGATATAAGGCTCTTCATACTTTAAAAATGTGGTATTCAGTAAACAGAGGAGAGCAAAAAAATATATTCCCATTTCAAGAAGAGGCTGATGTTATGTTCAATTCTTCAATAGTTTATGAGCTTGCAGTACTTAAAGATTATGCAATTCCGCTATTAGAAGAAGTGCCGCAAACAGAGCCAGAATACAGTGAAGCAAGACGTCTAATAGTACTGCTTAAATATTTTGATAGTATGAAGGGAGACCTAATACCAAACAATTCGCTAATTAAAGAATTTATCGGTGGTAGTATTTATGAGTAATTTTACAGTAATTGATGAAGAATTCGAATGTGAAAACTGTGGAAAGCATGTTACAAAACTTGGGTATTCTTGCAGAAATCATTGCCCATATTGTTTACACTCAAAACATGTTGATATAAATCCGGGAGATAGGGAAGAAACATGTCACGGAATTTTAGAACCTGTTTCACTTGAGATATACAGTAAAAAAGGATACGTAATTATTTTTAGATGTAAAAAATGTGGAAAAATTAGAAAAAATAAAGCAGCAGAAGACGATGATATGGATTTAATTATAAAATTAAGCACGAAAGAGATTCCGAATTAAGCTCTTTAGGAGGAGAAAGGAAACAAAAATGGAAAAATTAAAAGAAGGACTAAGGAAATTTTTAATAGGATTATTAGTAGTTTGGATGGTAGTTGTTTTTGGATTATCTAACCAAAATGGAGAAGAATCAGGAGGATTAAGTAGAAAGGTTGCTAATTTTTTTGCAAAAGGTGATACTGTACAAGCAGAGAGGCTAGAGCCAATGATTAGAAAAGTAGCACACATGACAGAATATGCAGCGGGTGGAATGATATTCTATGGTATACTATTGACATATCCTAATAGTTCTAGAAGAAAGAAAGTAATTATGTCTTTGGCTTTTGTTATTTTTTATGCTTCAACAGATGAGATACATCAATTATTTATTAACGCAAGAAACGGAAGTGTAGTTGATGTATGCATAGATACTTTTGGCGGAATCTTAGGAATATGCGCAATGTTTATTATAGAGACTGCAATTTTTACGATAGATAAAAGGGTTCAAGAGGATTTGAAAAACCCTAAACTATAAACTTAGAGTGAAAGGAAGATTTTATGATTAATTTTAAAAGTTTAATAGCTGAAAAAATTGCAAAAGAGGTAGAGTTAGATAAAAATGAAATAGAGGGATACATTGAAGTTCCACCGAATGAAGATATGGGAGATTACGCTTTTCCATGTTTTAAACTTGCAAAAACTTTAAGAAAAGCACCACCAGCCATAGCAGAGGAGTTAAAAGGAAAACTATCAGTAGATGGAAATATAGATAAAATAGAGATTGCTGGTGGTTATTTGAATTTCTATGTAAATAAAGAAGTGCTTACTAAAACTGTTTTAGAAGAAATATCTGAAAAGAAGGAAAAGTATGGTGCAGATAATTCAGGAGAAGGAAAAACAGTTATAGTAGAATATTCTTCACCTAATATTGCAAAACCTTTTCATATAGGACATTTGAGAACTACAATTATAGGTGCAGCTTTATATAAGATTTATAAATTTATGGGATATAATACAGTTGGTATTAACCATTTAGGTGATTATGGAACTCAATTTGGTAAATTAATCGAAGGCTATAAAAGATGGAGCAGTGAGTATAATATTGATGAAAATCCTATTGAAGAATTAATGAAAATATATATTAGAATTAATGATTTATGTAAAGAGGATGAGAGTGTTCTTGAAGCTTGCAGAGAAAACTTCAGATTATTAGAAGAAGGCGATAAGTACTGCACAGAACTATGGGAACGATTTAGAGATGTTAGCCTTCAAGAATTTAATAGAATCTATGATTTACTAGGTGTTAAATTCGACAGCTTAAAAGGTGAGGCATCTTATGCAGATTCTTGGGGAGAAGTAGTTGATATATTAGAGAAATCAGGGAAACTTACAGAGTCTGATGGTGCAAAAATTGTTGATTTAGAAGATGTTGGAAAAGGCGTATGTATGATTACAAAATCAAATGGTTCAACAATATATGCTACAAGAGATTTAGCTGCTATTAGATACAGAGCAAAAACTTATGACTTTGACAAATGCTTATATGTAGTAGCTTATGAGCAAGCTCTTCATTTTAGACAAATTTTTGAAGTTACAAAATACTTAGATATTCCAAAAAAATGCCAAAAAGGCTTAGAGCATGTTCAATATGGAATGGTAAGACTTACAACAGGTAAGATGTCTACAAGAGAAGGGAACGTTGTAAAGGTTGAGGATCTACTTAGAGAGTCAATTGCGAGAGTTAAAGAAGTTATTGACGAAAAAGATCCAGACATGGAAAATAAAGACGAAGAAGCTAAAAAAATTGGTATTGGTGCGGTTATATTTAATAGTTTGTGTACAACTATAATCAAAGACCAAGTATTTGATTGGAATACAGTTCTTAACTTTACAGGTGAAACAGGTCCATATATCCAATATATTTATGTTAGAACTAAGAGTGTTTTAGAGAAAGCAGGCTATGTGCCAAGTTTTGATGAAGTAAAATTTGATAAATTACAAGATAAACAGAGTTTAAGCGTAATCAAGAACTTGTATAAATTTGAAGAAATATTAAAAAATGTAATCGATAAAAATGAGCCTTCAATTTTGGCAAGATATTTGATTGATTTAGCAGGAAGCTATAGTAATTTCTATAATGAGAATAAGATTATAGATGAAGATAAAGACATACAAAATGCCAGAGTGTATTTGAGCTATGCAGTCGGAACAGTACTAAAAACAGGAGCAGGCTTGCTTGGACTTGAAATGCCGAATAGAATGTAGAGGCTAAAATAAAAGTTGCACGAGTAAAGTGCAACTTTTTATTTTTATGAATAAATTGTCATTTTATTGTGATTTTTGTAAAAAATGAAAAAATACAATAAAAGCTAGCAAAATTATGTAAACTTAGAGCGAACAACAATTGGACAATTTTACAACATATCAAAATAGTAACAAACCTTACGGAAATGTGACATTTTTGTAATTTTTATGTCTCAAAGGTTGAAATACAAGCCTAAACGTAGTATAATAGAAAATGTAGACATATCGTATAATAGGACTTCAAAAATAAACTTTTATATGGAGGGAATTATTTTGGAAGAAAATTGGATTGCGATACCTTTTGATGTTGAAAATATTAGGGAAAGAACATTTACGAGGATTTGCAATAGAACAAAAGAATTATTAAAAGCATTAATCATAAGAATTTTAGGAATTATTGTTGCAATATTGGGTATAGTTTTATTGATACCTTTTTCATTTGTAGTAATGTTTCAAAATGCAAAAAATGGCGATTATGGTTCTGTTTTCAAAACAGAGAAAAGAATTGGAAAAAATGGTAAAGTATTTAAAATGTTTAGATTTAGGGGGACACCTGGTTCAGAGTTTGAGAAGATACTTAGTTCTACATATTTAGATGAATTACCCCAATTTATAAATATATTACTTGGAAATATGTCTTTAGTCGGACCAAGACCATATACTCTAGAAGATAAGAAAAAGATGGGGACATATTATTCTTACATAACAAGAATTAAACCAGGATTAACAGGTGTATATCAAATATCTGGAAGAACAAAAATGGATTTATTAGATAGACTAGATATGGACACTAGATATTACTACAACAAGGGCTTTTGGATAGATTTCAAAATATTATTAATAACAATGCTAATAACTCTAAAAAGAAGAAATACTATTAGCTTAGTAGATTATACATACATAACAATAAAAGAAGCTCTTACATCAATCTTGAAGAGAATGATTGATATAGTAGGAGCGTTAGTAGGAATCACAATATTACTTCCACTAACAGTTGTTGTAGCAATTGCAAATTTTGTTTCAGGCGACAAAGGACCAATTATTTATTCCCATGAAAGAATTGGCAGATATGGAAAACACTTCAAAATGTACAAATTTAGAAGTATGGTTGTAGATGCCGATGCAAAACTTGAAGAATTACTTGCAAATGACGAAGAAGCAAGAAAAGAATGGGAAGAAAATAGAAAACTTAAAAATGATCCAAGAATTACAAAAATAGGACGTATTTTAAGGAAAACAAGTTTAGACGAATTTCCACAGTTCATCAATGTATTAAAAGGTGAGATGAGCTTAGTTGGACCAAGAGCTGTAATTGATGGAGAAATTGAACTTTTTGGAGAAAACAAAACTTTAGTACTATCTGTAAAACCTGGTGTAACAGGATACTGGGCGGCAAATGGTAGAAGTGATACATCTTATAATGAAAGAGTAGAAATGGAAAGCTTTTATGCTAAAAATTTATCAATACCATTAGATATAAAAATCTTATTCAAGACTGTAGAATCAGTTATCAAAAAAGAAGGAGCTATGTAACAGAGAGAAAAGTATTAAGTATAAGACTTAATACTTTTTTTATTTGTGAAATTTTGGACATAAATGTATATTTGAAGAAAATTTTATTGCTTTTTATAAATGGCAATGATATAATGTGAAAGAATTCAAAAGAGTAAAAGGGAGAAAAATAGGTGGAAAATAAAAAACAAATCTTATTGATTGCACCATTGTTTTTTGGTTATTACAAAGAAGTAATCAAAGAATTGGAATTGTTAGGTTATGAAGTAGATTTTTTTTGTGATTCTGCTAATAATTCTAGCTTTTTTAAGGCATTAAGTAGAATAAGTAAAAAAAGTGTTCAACTTCCAATGAGGAATTATTATAAAAATGCCATATTGCCAAAAATAACAGCTAAGAAATACGACTATGTTTTTTTTATTGTTGCTATGACGTTTTCTTTTTCACCTGAAATTATTAAAGATTTAAGAGAAAAACAATCTAAAGCAAAGTTTGTTATATATCAGTGGGATGGCGAAAAAAATTTACCTTTTGTAAAAGATATACACCAATTTTTTGATAGTATATATACTTTTGATCGTATTGATGCATCTAAAAATAGTGCATATAAATTTTTCCCATTGTTTTATATTAGAAATTATGAGGAAATAGGAAATGAAATAAATAAAACATTTAAATATGATGTGTCTTATATAGGAACAGCGCATCCTCAAAAGTTATATTGGATTAATAAAATGTCAAATGAGCTTAAAGGAGTATTTCAAAAACAATATATATATCATTTTTTACCTAGCAGATTGAAATATTTATATCACAAGGTAAGAAATAAAGAATATAAAAGTTATAATTTAAAATATTTTAATTATGAGAAACTGTCAACACAAGAAATAATGCAAATTTTTAAAGATTCAAAATGTATATTAGATGCTCCACAAGAAGGGCAAAATGGACTAACGATTAGGACAATGGAGTGTTTAGGGGCAAAGAAAAAGTTAATTACTAAAAATAAAGATATTATAAATTATGATTTTTATTGCCCAGAAAATATATTAGTTTTTGATGAAAATGTTAATACTAATGATGTGTTTTTTCAAAGTGAGTATAAAGAAATTCCTGAAGAAATATATCGAAAGTATTCGCTAAGGGAATGGATTAGGAAAATATTAGAACGGTTAGGAGATTAGATAATGAAAATTTTAGTTACTGGAGCAAATGGTTATTTAGGACAAGGAGTGGTAAAAACTTTACTTGATAATCAAATAGAAGTTATTGCAACAGATTTTAGGATAGATAGAATTGATGATAGAGCTAATAAAATAAGTGCAAATTTATTTGAATTAGAAAATCCATACGAGTTTTTTGAAAGACCAGATGTAGTTTTGCATATGGCTTGGAGAGATGGATTTGTACACTATTCAGATAATCATATAATTGACTTACCACATCACTATGAATTTTTAAAGAAATTAGTCGATGGTGGCATTAAGAAAATAGCTGTAATGGGTAGTATGCACGAAGTGGGATTTTGGGAAGGTGCAATAAAAGAAGATACACCTTGTAATCCACTTAGCTTATATGGAATTAGTAAAAATGCATTAAGAGATATGGTAAAAATGTTAGCAAAGCAAAAGAATATAGAATATCAATGGTTGAGAGGTTATTATATTGTTGGGAATTCTCAGTATGGCTCTTCTATTTTTTCAAAAATTACAGCTGCAGTTAATGAAGGGAAAAAAGAATTTCCATTTACAATGGGACAAAATCAATATGATTTTATAAATTATGATGATTTTTGTATACAGGTAGCTAAAACAGTAACTCAAAATGAAGTAAATGGAGTTATAAATATTTGTTCTGGCAAACCAGAAAAATTAGCTGATAGGGTAGAAAGATTTATAAAAGAGAATAATTATGATATTAAATTACAATATGGTGCTTTTCCAGATAGACCTTATGATTCAAAAGCTGTATGGGGAGATGGAACAAAGATTGAAAGTATAATGAATGATAATACAAATGCAGATTAATAAAGAGAGGTTTTTACATTGATTTCAGTATGTATAGCAACATATAATGGCGAAAAATATATAAAAGAACAATTAGAATCTATTTTAAAGCAGATAGGTTCAAATGATGAAATTATTATTTCTGATGATGGTTCAAAAGATAAAACACTAGAAGTAGTTAAAGAACTAAATGATAGCAGAATAAAAATATATATAAATGATGGTATTCATGGATTTACACATAATTTTGAAAATGCTTTAAAAAAATGTGTAGGTGATATAATATTTTTATCTGATCAAGATGATATTTGGATGGAAAATAAAGTAAAAAAAACGATAGAGGCTTTAAATGAATGTGATATGGCTATTTCTGACTGCATAACAATAAATGAAAAACTTGAAATTATTCAACAATCAAGATTTGAATCATTCAATATAAAACCTGGTTTTATAAATCACTTAATAAAATCAAGATATCTTGGGTGTTGTATAGCTTTTAATAGAAAAGTCCTAAATGCAGCAATGCCATTTCCAGAAAGAGATGATTTGGTTGAACACGATATATGGCTTGTGGCTGTGGCTTATAGATATTTTAATGTTAAACTTATTAAGGAACCGTTAATTTATTACAGAAGACACGATAAAAATGTTTCCAACGGTGGCTTTGAAAAAGGATATTCATTATTAAATAAAATTAAAAGAAGGATATATAGACTAAAAAAACTAAGCGAGGTAAAATTATAAGAGGCATATTTATAGGAGTATATTATGATTTTTATATATAATTTATTAATTATAGTGATATTAGGCGTTATACTAAAATATAACCCAAAACATAAAAAATTATATTTGACAATTTGTTTTTTACAAATGATATTAATTCAGGGGTTGAGAGATATTAGTGTTGGAACAGACACTAAATTTTATGTTGACATATATAATAATTACTTAAATAGCCAATTTTATTCTTGGCAGTTTACACATTTCGAATACGGATTTCAAATGTTATATAATATTTTTCACAAGCTTAATTTAACATCACAGCAAATGCTAATGATTATAAGTTCTGTAACTATGTTTGGATTTGCACATTTCATATATAAAAATTCAATAAATGTATATATAAGTACTTTTATATTTGCTTGTATGTTATATCCAAACTCTTTCAATATTATGAGGCAATTTTTAGCAATATCTATTGCCATCAATTCTTATCAATTTATTATGGATAAAAAATATATAAAAGGATTATTAATAATTATAATTGGTTCATTATTTCATGTGACTGCATACCTTATGTTAATTCCTTTATTATTTAATTGTTTTAAGAATTGGAAATTAATGCGAAAGTTGATTATTATATCAAGTGCAGTGTGTTTTATATTTGGAAATAAAATAGTAAATGCAGTATTACCACTTGTAGGTAAATCATTCTATCTTACAGAATATAATGTAAACAGATTATTTAGAATGACTACTATGTTAACTGTTATTATAGCAATATTAGTATGGTATTTTTCACGTAGAGTTGAAGAAAAAGAGGATAAACAAACCCTTAGTCTATTAGCTAATATAGCATTTGTTAATATGAATTTTGGAGTACTATATTTAAAGTACGAGTTCTTTTCGAGAATTATAGAATCACTAAATCTATTTTTATTAATATCAATACCACTTGGTATAACTAAGATGAAATCGTATTATAGACCTTTAATAAAAATAGGAGTTTATTGTGTACCAATTTTGTTAATGTTAAATGCTGTATATAATAGCGGTAGTGGTATAGAAGTTTATAAAACATATTTTATGATGTAAAAAAGGTAATACAGGAAAAGAGAAGATAAAGTATATGAATGAATTAAATGATATTGTTTTTGAAGTGTATAAAGGCGTTCTAGAAATGGATTATTCTAAAAATGTCCACAATAGTTTAGTTAAAAAAATAAAAAAATTGGGACGTTATATTTCTTCCGGATATGTATTTCAGTGTAGAAGAGCAAGAAAAGAGATGGCAAAATTTAATGTTTTTGAGCCAACGACAAAAGTTTTTGATAATATAAAGATTGCTATTTATACTGTAAGCACAGGTAGATATGATGATGTCCAAGAACCAATTTACATAGATAAAAATATAGATTATTTTGTTTTTACTGAGCAAGAAATAAAAGGTGATTCTGTATGGAAAAGAAAAGAAATACCTGATAATATAAAAAATTTACCATCATTAGACCAAGCAAGATATATAAAAACACATCCACATGAATTTTTTGAAGATTATGATTATTCTATGTTTATTGATGGGAATATTAGAATTACGTGTGATATAAGACCATTGTTTTATACTATGATAGAAAAAGAAAAAGTAATGGCAATACACAAGCATCAGGTTAGAGATTGTGTATATGATGAGTCAAATGCTATCTATGCTGCTGGAAAGGCAAGCAGAAAAATGCTTAGAGCTCAAATGTCTAAATATAAAGCTGATGGTTTCCCTAAAAATTTTGGTTTATTTGAAACTAATATAGTAATAAGAAAGCATAATGATGAAGAATGTAAAAAGATTATGAATGACTGGTGGAGTGAAATGAATACTTGGACCAAAAGGGATCAATTAAGTTTTACATATTCATTATGGAAAAATGGTAAGAATTCAGATTATATTTTATCACTAGGAAACAATTCACGTAGAAATCCTTTCTTTATAGTTGATAGTCATAAATAGAAGTTTTTTTGAAAGGTAAAGGTAGTATGCTAAGTAAAATAAAGAATATGCTTATATATTTTATTAAGAGTAGAAAAGATCCTTCCTTATCTTCATATTATAGATATTTAGGAGCTAATATTGGTGAAAATTGTTCTTTTGTTGGACGTAATATTTCATTTTCTTCAGAACCATATTTAATAACAATAGGAAATAATGTTAGGGTAAGTTTTGATGTAGCTTTCGTCACTCACGATGGAGGAACACATGTATTGAGAAATAAATATCCTAATGCGTCGTTATATGGTACGATTAATGTTGGAGATAATGTATTTATAGGTGCAAGAGCTATAATACTTCCGAATGTCAATATAGGAAATAACTGCATTATTGCTGCTGGGAGCGTTGTAACTAAAGATGTAAAGGATGGTGAAATTGTAGGAGGAGTTCCTGCTAAGGTTATAGGAGATATTGAAAAGTATGAAAATAGTCATAAAGACGATTTGTTATGTATTGCAGATTATTCCTATAGGAATAAAAAGGAAATTTTGGAAAAAAGATTTAATAGGAGTTTATAATGGCTAATAGATTATTTATATTGGGCAATGGTGTTGACTGGTGCGAAAAATCATTGCAAGGGATAAAGGAACATGAAAATATATATTTATTAAATAAGAAAATTCCAGTAGAAGGTAATATAAAAAACAAATTAGCAAAAATATATTTTAGCTATAAAATAAATAGTAAAATACAACTTCCTTTTAAATCATTTTGGTATAAAGATATAAAAAAATATATTAAGAAAAATATAAACGATGGTGATGAATTATGTGTTTTGATTTATGACCATAATACGTTTGGTGGAGAAGTTAGTTTTTCAAAGTATTTAAGAAAAGAGTTTAAAAATATAAAGTTAGTTTATATTTTTACCAATATTGTTAATTATACTGCTGCAATGGAGAAAAAGTATTTAGATAAATTAAATGATTGGTATGATGTTGTATATGCCTTTGATTTAGAGGACTCAAAAAAATATAATTTTAAATATTTTCCATTAATTTATTCATATAATCATATTGATGTAAAAGAAAAAAATCAAGTTTTTTATGTTGGAAAAGCTAAAGATAGATATAATATGTTAATGAACTGTTATGATAAATTAGAAGAGTTGGGAATCAATAGAAAATTTTACATTGTAGATGTTCCTGAAGAAAATCAAAAGCATAAAGATGAAATCCAATACAATAAATTTCTTACATATAATGAATGTTTAAAGAATATACAAGAATCTAGTTGTTTAATAGATATTATACAAGGAGAGTCTACTGGTTTCACAATAAAAACTTGTGAAGCAGTTTATTATGATAAATTATTAATAACGACTAATCAAAATGTAAAAAATGCGCCATTTTATGATGAAAGATATATTTTAGTTATAAATTCAGCAGAAGATATAACTAAAGAATTTTTTGAAAAAGCTGGACAAGTAAAATACAGTGACGAAGGAAAAGCTTATTTTTCAGTAGATACTTTTTTAAATAAATTGTATAAAGATTTAAGTATTTGAGAAAGGTTACTGTATAAATAAGTGTATGTATCTTGCTTTAATAGTATGAGTAGAAAAATATGTAGAAATGCAGGTGAATATGGCAATGGAAAATAAAACTAAGAATGTATCTAGAAATCTAATGTTTGGCACTATTTTAAAGATATATCAATTACTAATGCCATTTATAATTAGAACTATTATAATAAAAATTCTGGGTATGAAGTATGCTGGTTTGAATTCTTTATTTAATTCAATATTGCAAGTGTTAAATATCGCAGAATTAGGTGTTGGTTCTGCTTTAGTGTTCAGTATGTATCGACCAATTGCTGAAAATGATACAAAAAAAATTTGTGCTTTAATGCAACTTTATAAAATATATTATAGAGTTATAGGTGCAGTTATTTTAGGAATAGGTATATGTTTAACACCTATTTTACCTAAATTAATAAATGGAGAAGTTCCTTCTGAAATTAATTTATATATTTTATATTACCTTAATTTAGTTTCAACGGTTTTGTCATATTGGTTGTTTGCATATAAAAATTCTTTATTTCAGGCACATCAAAGAAATGACATTATTAGTAAAGTGACTATAATAACTAACACAATAATGTATTTTTTACAAATCATTTTGTTGACTTTAATGAAAAATTATTATTTATATGTATTTATAATATTAATAACACAAGTATTAAATAATATTTTAATAGCATTTGTAGCAAACAAATTTTATCCCAATTATAATGCTCAAGGAAAGCTAGAAGATAGTGAAGTTAAAGCTATTAATTCATCTATAAAAGATTTGTTTTACAGTCAACTTGGACTAGTAGTTACTACATCAGTAGATTCGATAATTATTTCAGCTTTTTTAGGATTAGTTGAATTAGCTATATATCAAAATTATTATTATATATTAAATGCTTTAATTGCATTTTTTACTATTTTTTATCAATCATGTAGAGCATCAATAGGGACAAATTTTATTATAAAGTCAGTTGATGATAATTTTAAAGATTTTAAATTTATTACGTTTATTGTAATGGGAGTTTTGAGTTTTTGTATATCATGTCTACTTTGTATGTATCAACCATTCATCAAAAAATGGGTTGGACAAGCAAATATGTTGGATAATAAGTGTGTTTTTTTATTTGCGTTATATTTTTTTGTATATGAGATTATGTTTTTATTTGAAAATTATAAAGGAGCTACAGGTAAGTGGCATGAAGATAGATTTAGACCACTAATAACAGCAATTGTAAATTTGATTACTAATATTATATTGGTCAATTATATAGGAATATATGGGATCTTATTATCGACTATTGGTAGTTATATAATTATTAATATACCATGGCTTTATAGAAGATTATTTATAGATGTATTTGAAAAAAAATATAAGTTAACTTATACAAAGTATTTAATACAAAAATTATTATTATTATTAATTATTGTCTCTTCAAATGTTTTTTTATGTTCACTAATTAAGACTAATGGATTATTTATACAGTTAGTAGCAAATTTATGTGTTTGCACCTTAGTCTCATCTATACTATATATTTTATTTAGTATAAAAGATGATGAATTTGATAGAGCAATGTCATTAGCAAAAAAAATGTTCAAAAGTAGCATTTCTGATAGATAGCATAAATTTTTTTGCTATACGTAAGAATAAGAATTGAAAAAAGCTTGTTATTAAAAATAATTTGAATAGGAGATGTAATGAGAATATTAAGTAACTTGAAACAACGTGTTAAATATTTAAAATTTAAAGCATTATTGCTTGGCAAGAGAAGTAAGATAATAAAGCCATTAATAGTATCTAATCCAGAACATATATTTTTAGAAAATAATGTAAGAATAAAAGAGGGAGCACGAATAGAATGCTATAAAGAATTTTTTAATCAAAAACTTTCTCCTAAATTAGTAATAGGTAAGAAAGTTATAATAGGATACAATTTTAGTTGCTTAGTAACAGATGAAATAACAATTGGGGAAAATACTATAATAGCAAGTAATGTATTAATAACGTCAGAAAATCATGGTATAAATCCTGAAAGCGAAATACCATACTATGAGCAAGAATTAATAAATGGTAAAGTATCTATAGGTAGTGGTTGTTGGGTAGGTGAGAGGGTTATAATATTGCCAGATGTTAGTATTGGTAAAAAGTGTATTATTGCTGCTGGTTCAATTGTCACAAAAAGTGTGCCAGATTATTCTATGGTGGCTGGTGTGCCAGCTAGAGTTATAAAACAATATAATTTTGAAGAGCATAAGTGGATAAAGGTATAAAGGAGAGAATTATGAAAATAGCAGTAGCAGGAACTGGATATGTTGGATTATCTTTAGCAACATTACTTAGTATTAAAAATGAAGTAGTGGCGCTAGATGTAATACCTGAAAAAGTTGAGATGATAAATAATCGAATATCTCCAATAAGAGACGAATATATTGAAGATTATTTTAAAAATAAAGAATTAAATTTGAAAGCTACTTTAGATTATAAAGAGGCTTTTGAAGGTGCTGAATTTATCATAATAAGTACACCAACAAATTATGACGATGTTGAGAATCATTTTGATACATCATCTGTTGAAGATATTATACAAAAAGTAAAGTCTATGAAAATAGATACTACGATGGTAGTAAAATCAACCATACCAGTAGGATTTATTGAAAATATTAAGGTAAAATATGGTATAGATAATATAATGTTTTCACCAGAATTTTTAAGAGAAGGAAAAGCTTTGTATGATAATCTATATCCTTCAAGAATTATAGTCGGAGAAAAATCAGAAAGAGCAGAAAAGTTTGCTAAAATTTTAAAAGATAGTTGTTTAAAAAAAGATGTAGTAATAAAGTTTACTAATCCGACAGAGGCAGAGGCTATTAAATTATTTTCTAACACATATTTAGCTTTAAGAGTTTCATATTTTAATGAGTTGGATACTTATGCAGAATTAAAAGGCTTAAATGCAAGAGATATTATAGAAGGAGTAAGCCTTGATCCAAGAGTAGGAAATGGATATAATAATCCATCTTTTGGGTATGGCGGTTATTGCTTACCTAAAGATACCAAGCAATTACTTGCAAATTTTGATAATGTACCACAAAATTTGATTAGAGCTATTGTAAGAGCAAATAAAACTAGAAAGAAACATATAGCAGACCGTGTAATGCAAAGAAATCCAGATGTAGTAGGAATATATAGACTAACAATGAAAAAGGATTCTGATAATTATAGAGCAAGTGCAATTCAAGGCGTTATTGAGAAACTAAAAGAAGAGGATGTTCAAATTGTAATTTATGAACCTACAATGAAAGCTGATGAATATGCAGATTGCAAAGTAATACACGATTTTGAGAAATTTGCAGAAGCTTCAGATGTAATTATAGCTAATAGATTAGAAGAGTGTTTAAAACCGTTTTCTAAAAAGGTTTATACACGTGATTTATTTAGTAGAGATTCATAAAATTTAATATGTAAAATAAAAACTTCCATATTTTAAACGGAAGTTTTTATTTTATAACAAGGATTTTCACAAAATATGTCGAATAATATATTAACGTTTATAGTTCTTGAGTATCATTCAAGAAATCGAGCTTTATTCTAAAGCAAAAATATCCAGTATTGAAAAAATGAAAAAAATATGTTATATTAGGAGGTGATAAATTGCCCGTTATTTCTCAATTTTATGGAATATTGATATACATCTATGTAGAATTAGGTGGGCATCATAATAAGCCACATATACATGCTAAATATGGTGAATATGAAATATCAATAACGTTAGATGGCACAATAATAAATGGAAACATGCCAAGTAAGAAGCTAAAATTAATAGAGGCTTGGATGGAAATACATAGAGAAGAATTAGAAGCTGCATGGACAGCATATAATAGAGATGGTGAAATCATAAAAATAAAAGGATTGGAGTAATGTTTATGAGACCAAGAGCTATAAATGTTAGTGTTAAAGAAAATTATATTTTAGAAGTCACATTTGATAATGATGAGACGAAATTTTTTGATGTCAAACCATATTTGACTCATAAAGCATTTTCAGAACTAAAAAATAAAGAAAAATTTGCAAAAGTCAAAATTGATGGTTTATCAATATCTTGGGAAAATGGAGCAGACATTTGCCCAGATGAATTATATAATAATTCAGTGCATAAAATATAAAAATAAATAAGAGGAGACCTTCATTATGCAACAAAATAAAAAAGTAGTATTACTAGGTGGTGGTACAGGAACATCATTTGTAGTAAAGGGGTTAAAGTATTTTCCTATAGATTTAACGGCTGTAATAACGGTATCAGATGATGGAAGTTCAACAGGAAGACTAAGAAAAGAGTTTGCAACACCAGCAGTTGGTGATATTAGAAAAGTATTAAGTAATTTATCGACATTACCAGATGAAGTTCGAGATGTAATGGAATATAGATTATCAACATATAGTGAGTTAAACGGTCATGCACTTGGTAATCTAGTATTGACTTCATTAATAAAAGAGACTGGAAGTTTAAAAACTAGCATTGAATATTTAAGTAAAATTTTAGATGTTAAGCAGAGGGTATTACCATTATCAGAAGATTATTTGATTTTAATGGGAGAGACAGTTGATGGAGAAATAATTGAAGGAGAAGAGGAGATTACAAAAGCTGATAAGAAATACAAAAGATTTTTCTATAAAGATGAGCCGAAAGTTTTGCCAGAAGTTATAGAAGCAATAGAAGAGGCAGATTTAGTAATATTTAGTCTAGGAAGTTTGTATACATCATTACTTCCAAACATTATTTGTAAAGCTGTAACAGATGCTGTAAAGACATCAAAGGCAAAAAAAATGTATATTTGTAATGCAATGACTCAGCCTGGTGAAACAGATGGCTTTGGGGTTAGTGACCATGTAGAAGTCTTAGAACAATATTTAGGAAAAGATACAATTGATGTAGTTATTGCAAGTAATACGAAAATATCTAAAAATATGCTAAAAAAATACGAGACAGAAGAACAGAAGGATCAAGTTATTATAGATTACGAAAATATGCGTAAAAGAAAGTACGAGTTAATTGAAGAAGATTTAATAACTACAGTAGATGGAACTATCAAACATAATAGTTTAAAACTAAGTTCTGTAATATTTTCATATTTAATGAGATAAAAAAGTTTTAGAAAGTTTAAAATACACAATAAATTTATCAAATTTTCACAAAACTTTCACCATAAAAAACATAGTTAGTGATAAAATCATTTCAAGTTAAATAGAATATAATATAAAAAAGAAAGGTTTTATTAGGGTGGGGTTATGGAAGAGAAAAATATTAGTGAAGTTATAGTGAATGCTGGGAGCTTTGTTTCTTCTAGTGATTCATATTTTGATAGTTAAAAATACAACCATATTAAATTTTAGAAAGAGTAAAATATGTAAAAAATATTTTACTCTTTTTTTATATTTTTTTAACATTTTTTAATTATTCGACAAAAATTTCTTGAATACGACCAAATTTAATGATAGAATATGCGAGTATGTTTTAGAAAAACAAAGGAGGAAGGAGATTAGATTATATGAAAGCATTAATAGCGACAAAAAATCCAAGTAAAATTGAAGGCGCAAGAAATGCATTAGCTAGATATTTTGGAAAAGTAGAAATTGAAGGAATAGCAGTAGAGACAGGCGTACCTGCTCAACCAGTGAACAGTCAAATATATGAAGGAGCTAAAAACAGACTTGATAATCTAATGAAATATGCAAAGGAAAATAAAATTATGGCAGATTTATATTTGTCTTGTGAAAGTGGTGTACATGATGTATTTGGAGCTTGGGAGAATACAAATATGGTATTAATAAGAGATAATGAAGGTTTAGAAAGTATGGCACTTAGTCCATCTTTTCCAATACCAGATAAATTTATTGATGAGATAATAAAAACAGATTTAAATAAAGTTATTTGCAAGCTTTTTGATACAGATGAAGATAATCATAATAAAGGTGGAGCAATTCAAAAATTAACACATAATGAAATGACAAGAGCTGAAATGACAGAGATTTCAGTGCTTATGGCACTAACAAGATACATAAATGGAGACCTTTGGAAATAAGTAGAATTTTGTAATAAAAATTCGTTAAAAAAATTCAATTAGAGGTTGCTATTTCCAAAAATGTGTAATATAATTGTAACGAAAATGTAACTTGCAAATTGAAAGGATTGATACTAAATGTTTGGACAAGATATAGGAATTGATTTAGGAACTGCAACGGTTATAGCCTATGTTAAAGGCAAAGGTATTGTATTAAGAGAGCCTTCAGTAGTGGCTGTAAATAACCTTACAAATGAGGTTTTAGCAGTTGGACATGAAGCTAGACGTATGCTAGGTAGAACACCAGGAAATATTGTTGCGACTAGACCACTTAGAGATGGCGTTATTTCAGATTATAATGTAACTGAGAAAATGCTTAAATATTTCATACATAAAATAGGTGGAAAATTCTTATTTGCGCCAAGAATTATGATTTGCATACCTTCACAAGTTACAGAAGTTGAGAAAAAAGCTGTTATAGATGCAGCTTCAAATGCAGGAGCAAGAAAAGTATATTTAATAGAAGAGCCAATTGCGGCAGCGATTGGAGCGGGGATAGACATATCAAAACCATCTGGAAATATGATAGTAGATATTGGTGGTGGAACTACTGATATTGCTGTTATTTCGCTAGGTGGTTCAGTAGTTAGTTCTTCAATAAAAGTTGCAGGAGATAAATTTGACGAATATATAGTAAAATATATTAAGAGACGTCATAATGTTATTATAGGAGAGAGAACAGCTGAAGAACTAAAGGTTAATGTTGGTTGTGTATTTCCAAAGTTTCAAGATATGGAAATGGATGTAAGGGGAAGAGATTTATCAACAGGACTTCCAAAGACAATTACTGTATATTCTAGTGAAATGATGGAAGCTTTAGAAGAGCCGGCTATGAAGATAGTTGAAGCAGTACATGCTGTTTTAGAAAAAACTCCACCAGAACTTGCGGCAGATATCAGTGATAAAGGTATATATATGACAGGGGGAGGTTGCTTGATTGATGGTTTGGACAGCCTGTTACAAGATAGAATAGGTATTAATGTAATGATAGCAGAAGATGCAATATCATGTGTAGCAATAGGAACAGGAAAAGCACTAGATAATTTAGATAAAATTTATTAGTAGAAGGAATAAAATATGAAAAAAGTAGCCTTTCATACTTTGCGGATGTAAGACTAATTTATATGAGACTAATGGAATGATACAAAAGTTTGTAGAAGCAAATTATGAAATAGTAGATTTTGACCAGTTTGCAGACATATATGTAATAAATACCTGCACAGTTACCAATATAAGTGATAGAAAATCAAGACAAATGCTTCGTAGGGCAAAAGACCTTAACGAAGCTGCTTTAGTTGTTGCAGTTGGTTGTTATGCACAGGTTGCAAAAGAAGATTTAGAGCAAATTGAAGAAATTGACTTAATACTTGGAACTAATGAAAAGAAAGATATTGTAAATTATGTTGAAAAATGTTTTGGTAATAATGAAAAGAAAATAGAATTAGATGATGTGCTTCATAATCCTGATTATAGTGATTTTGGAGCTGTTTCTTATACTGAAAAGACCAGAGCAGTTATTAAAGTACAAGATGGTTGTGACAGGTTTTGCTCATATTGTATAATACCTTATGCTAGAGGAAGAGTAAGAAGTAGAAAACCAGAAAGTATTGTTACAGAGGTGACTAAGATCGCAAAGCAAGGCATAAAAGAAATTGTAATAACAGGTATACATATAGCTTCTTATGGCAAGGATTTTCAGAAAGAATATAGTTTAATTGATTTACTAGAAGAATTAAATAAAATAGATGGAATTAAGCGTATCAGATTAGGTTCAATAGAGCCACTTTTAATTTCAGAAGAATTTGTAAATAGGCTTATAAAACTAAATAAAGTGTGTCACCATTTCCATCTATCACTTCAAAGTGGTTGTACAGAGACTTTAAAAAGAATGAATAGAAGATATACCGCAGAAGAGTTTGAAGAGGTTGTTAAAAGACTTAGAAAAGCTTATGATAATGTAATACTTACTACTGATATTATAGTAGGTTTCCCTGGTGAGACAGAAGAAGAGTTTGAAGAAACATATAGATTATTGAATAATGTAAAATTTTATAAAATGCATATATTTAAGTATTCAGTAAGAAAAGGCACAAAAGCTGCAGAAATGAAAAATCAGATTTCTGGAGAGATAAAGGAAGCACGTAGTAAGAAATTATTAGAATTATCTGATAAAAATGAAAAAGAATATTTACAAACTTATGTAGGGAAAAATGTTCAAGTGTTATTTGAAGAAGAGGCAGAAGGCTATTATAAAGGACATACAGAAAACTATATAATGGTAAGTGCAAAGTCAGGCACAGATTTAAGTAATAAGCTGAAACCAGTACATATAGAAGGTACAGAAGGATTGGAATTAATAGGTGCTGTAAACGAAATGTAACTTTATTGTTGCTAAAACTTAATATATAAATTTCACGAAAAGTATTGATAAATTAGGTAAAATATAATATAAGTATATTAAGATTAAATTAGTTTGAAATTACTAAGGAGGAAACAATATAATGAAAGAATACAATTTAAACGAGAACGCTGGAAGCAATTTACCAGCAGAAGTTGGTGTATGGGGAAAAGTTAAAAACTTCTTATTCCAAGAGATTGATTTAAACAAACCAATCGTTCTTGAATTAACTCCAAAAGAAGAAAAAGTATTAAGTGAAGTTCACGACTTTTTATTCCAAGATATAAAATTCCCTGAATTATCAGATTTCTTATTCCAAGAAATCACAATATTTGGAAGAAATAAATAATCAAAAATAAAAAAAGCGCACTTTGAAATAAGTGCGCTTTTTTATTGCAAAAGTAACAAAGTTCTTATAAATAAATGGAACTGACTTTTTATTCATATTAATTGACTTTTAAAAATTATTCTTATATAATATGCGTGTATGTTAATGTCAAAGGAGGAAAAATATGGCTTTTATAGAAGATATGAAAAACAGGGCAAAAAAGGAAATAAAGACAATAGTACTACCTGAAGCAACAGATGAGAGAGTCTTAAAAGGTGGTATGCAAGCAGTAGAAGAAGGTTATGCAAAAGTTGTTTTTATAGGTAATGAAGAAGAGATAAGAAAAGTAGCAAGTGAACATAATATAGATATTGAAAAAGCAGATATAATAGATCCAGAGAAAACAGAGAAATTAGCTAAATATGCTAAAGACTTATATGAACTTAGAAAAGAAAAAGGTTTAAGCGAGGAAGAGGCAAAAAAGTTAGTTTTAGATACAGTATATTTTGGAATGATGATGGTAAAAGAAGGAGAAGCAGATGGATTAGTTTCAGGAGCAATCCACTCAACAGCAGATACATTAAGACCAGCACTTCAAATTTTAAAAACAGCACCTGGAACTAAACTTGTATCAGCTTTTTTCATAATGGTTGTACCTAATTGTGAATATGGAGAAGATGGAGTTTTATTGTTTGGTGATTGTGGTTTAAATGAAGATCCAAATTCACGTAGCTTAGCAGAAATTGCTAAAAGCTCAAGTGAAAGTTTTAAAGCTTTGGTAGGAAAAGAGCCAAGAGTAGCAATGCTTTCATACTCAACTTATGGCAGTGCTTCATCTGAGCTTGTAGATAAAGTTATAGAAGCAACAAAAATTATTAAAGAGAAATATCCTGAAATTAAAGTGGATGGTGAGCTTCAATTGGATGCTGCAATTGTTGAGTCAGTTGCAAAGAAAAAGGCACCAGGAAGTGAAGTTGCAGGAACAGCAAACGTACTTATATTCCCAGACTTAAATTCTGGAAACATAGGATATAAATTAGTTCAAAGATTTGCTCATGCTGAGGCTTATGGACCAATTTGTCAAGGCATAGCAAAACCAGTTAATGATTTATCAAGAGGATGCAGTGCAGAAGATGTTGCGGGAGTTGTAGCATTTACAGCTGTACAAGCACAAATGCAATAATAGGAGGAAGAAAATGAAAGTATTAGTAGTAAATTGTGGAAGTAGTTCATTAAAATATCAATTAATAGATATGGAAAATGAAACAGTCCTTGCAAAAGGAATTTTTGAAAGAATAGGAGAGCCAGAATTTTCGTCTGTAACTCATAAAGTAAATGGAGAAAAATATGTGGTAAATAGTCCTGTAAATAATCATGAAGAGGCTTTAAAAATCGTTTTAGAGCAATTAGTACATAGTGACTATGGAGTAATAAAAGATTTATCTGAGATATCAGCAGTAGGACATAGAATAGTTCATGGTGGTGAGAAATTTGATAAATCTGTTCTAATAACAGATGAAGTAATTAGAAATATTGAGGAATTGGTGCCACTTGCACCATTACATAATCCAGCGCATTTACTTGGAATTAATGCATGTAAAAAAGCTATGCCAGGAGTTCCAATGGTAGCAACTTTCGATACAGCTTTCCATCAAACAATGCCAAAGGAAAACTATTTATATCCAGTACCTTATGAATATTATGAGAAGTATGGAATTAGAAAATATGGTTTTCATGGCACTTCACATCAATATGTATCAAGAAGAGTAGCAGAAGTTATAGGTAAACCTATAGAGGATTTAAAAATTGTTACTTGCCATTTAGGGCAAGGAGCATCAATTTGTGCAATTAAAGCTGGAAAATCTATAAATACTTCAATGGGACTTTCTCCACTGGGTGGAATTGCTATGGTAACACGTTCAGGAGATCTAGATCCATCAGTAGTTACAGAAATTATGCAAAGAGAAAATTTAAGTCCAAAAGAAGCAAATTCATTATTAAATAAAAAATCTGGTTTATATGGCCTTACTGGTTTAAATCCAGATTTTAGAGAAATAGAGCTTGCTTCTTATGAAGCTGATAAACCAAAAGCAACAATAGCAATTGAGATATTCACAAAAACAATAGCAGAGTTTGTTGCAAAATATGCAGTTTCATTAAAAGGAATAGATGTATTAGTATTTACTGGTGGAATTGGTGAAAATCAAATAAATATTAGAAAGAAAATCTGCGAAAATTTAGAGTGGATGGGCTTAAAACTTGATTTAAAGAAAAATGAAGTTAGAAGTGAAGAAACAAAAATTTCTGATGATAGCTCAAAAATTTTAGCATATATTATACCAACAGATGAAGAGATGGTTATAGCTCGTGATACAAAGGCTATTGTAGAAAAATTATAAAAATTTGATTGGAGGGCATGCTTATGAAGATACTTGTTTTAAATTGTGGAAGTTCGTCTTTAAAGTTCCAACTTATTGATATGACAAATGAGGAGAGAATTGTAAAGGGAAATTATGAGAGAATAGGTGGTATGAAATCTGCCTTAAGACTTAATGTTCGTGGCAATAAAGAGGTTATAACTCATGTTGCTAGAGATTATGATGAAGCAATAAGATTTGTTTTACAAGTTTTAATGGAAGAGAAGTACAATATAATTTCTAGTTTAGACGATATTTCTGCAGTAGGGCATAGAATTGTGCATGGTGGAGAGAAGTTTAGTAAGTCAGTAATCATAACTGAAGATGTTATTGAGCAAATTGAAGAATGTACAGATTTAGCACCACTACACAATCCAGCAGGAATAGCGGGAATAAGAGCTGCACAAGCTGCAATGCCAGGTAAGCCAATGGTAGTAGTATTTGATACAGCTTTCCATCAAACGATGCTAGCAAAAGCCTTTATTTATCAAATACCATATAAATATTATGGAAAATATAAGATTAGAAAATATGGATTTCATGGAACTAGCCATAGATATGTTGCAGGTCGTGTAGCAGAGCTTATGGATAGAGATTTAAAAGACTTAAAAGTTATAAATTGCCATCTAGGACAAGGAGCTTCAATTTGTGCAATTAAAAACGGAAAATCAGTTGATACAAGTATGGGATTAACACCACTTTCAGGAATTCCAATGGCTACAAGATGTGGAGATATAGACCCATCAATTATTCCATATATAATGACACTTGAAGATTTAAAGCCAGATGAAATGGAAGAGATATTAAATAAACAATCAGGTGCTTGGGGAGTTTCTGGTGTTTCTGAAGATTATAGAGACATTGAGATGGCTTGCCAAGAAGGTGATGAAAGATCAATACTTACTTTAGATAGCCAAAGTTATAAAATAGCACAATATATTTCTCAATATCTAGTTTCATTAGGCGGAGTAGATGTAATTACTTTCACAGGTGGTGTAGGAGAGAATGGCTTTGAAACAAGAGAAAGAATTTGTAAATACTTAGACTGGCTAGGTGTTGATTTAGACCTTGAGAAAAATAAACAAAAAGGTAAAGAAATGTGTATTTCTAAACCAAGTTCAAAAGTAGCTTTATATGTAGTTCCAACAAATGAAGAACTTATGATAGCTAGAGATACTTACGAGTTAGTAAAATAAATAAAAAGGGCAAGTTTAAAACTTGCCTTTTAACGTATATATATAGTTTTATAATTAGTATAGATAACCATTCCAGGTTTAGCGCCTGAGGCTTTTTTTACATATCTTGCAAGGCAGTAATCAACAGGCACATTTGAAGAGTTAGCGGCTTTGCTGTTTTGTTTAGCAAGTATAGCGCATTTTGTAAATACATCGTCAGGTACATCGTTATTTCCATTAGTTTTTAAAATAATATGACTTCCATGTATTTTCTGAGTATGAAACCAATAATCATTTTTATCTGCAAATTTTAAACTCAAATAGTCATTTTGAATATTATTTTTTCCAATATAAACTTGATATCCATCAATATCGATAGATTCGAAAGTAAATTCTTCTGATTTAGCTTTTTTCTTATTTTGCTTGTTTTTAGTTTTCTTAGCTACTTCTTTAGCTGTAACTACATTTTCCGAAATTTCTTCAAAAACTTCATTTATATCAGATAAGTTTTTTGCATTTTCAAGAGAAAATACAATACTTTGGATGTAGTCTAGTTCTTTTTCTGACTCAATTTTCTGCTCAGAAACAATAGTTAGTGCATTTTTTAGTTTATTATATTTCTTAAAATATTTATCTATGTTTTTGTGAATAGAAATACTTTTGTCAAGAGGTATTTTAATTAACTCATTATTATCATAGTAATTTTCAAGTTCAACTTCAGACACATTAGGAGCGCCTTTAAACTTATATAAATTTGCAGTAAGTAATTCTCCATATAATTTATAAATATCCATATTTGCGCATTCTTGTAACTTAGAATTGATATTTTGAAGCTTCTTAGATACTTTCTTTAAATTACCAGAAATAATCTTAAGCAAATTATTTCTAGAACTTATAAAATTATTAGATTTTTCTTTACTAAAATAGAAATCATCTATAAAAAAGTTTATATTAAGTGGTTCATTGTTTTCTTTAAGTGCTAGAGTATACCCATTTTCAAACTTTACACAAGAAACTTTATTAGTTCCAAAGCTAGAAATAACTTCTTTGACGTAGTCAAAAAATCTTTCTACATCAGAAGCAGAATATCCTTCGTCTGATATGCCTAAAGTTTCTAAGCTATACAAAATAAAAGGTTTTGAAAAACCAATAAAATTATTAGGTATAGATTTAGATAAAGCTTCACCATTTACAATTTCAAAAAGCGAAGTAGAAGAGTCAAGCTCTATAAAACTTTGCTTATTTATTGGAGTAAACTCAAACTCGTGTGCAGGTAAAAGCTCACGACTAGAAGAATCAACGTGTTTTAGAGTATCTATGATAACATTGTCTTCATTAGTTAAAATTATATTACTTTGTCTACTCATAATTTCAACAAAAAGCTTTCTAACTACGAGATCATTTAGTTCGTTGTAAGCCTCAAATTTAAGTTGCACAGTCCTTTCTAAGTCCATATTTGATATATCTATTAGTTTTGCACCAATAAGATATTTTCTAAGTAGCATACAAAAATTAGGTGCAACTTGTGGGTTTGGTTTTGAGTAGGTAGTAAGTCCGATTCTGCAAGTTTCTGGGTTTGCAGACAATGATAAAGCATAGTTATTACCACTATTATATAAGCTAATAACAATGTCGTTTTTAGTCGGTTCAAAGACTTTATTAACTTTACCACCGATTAGATGTGGTTTTAATTCCTCAATTATAGCTTTTGTTAAAAAACCATCAAATGCCATTAAAATTCTCCTTAAACATTAATACTATTGGAATTATATATTCTTTTTATTCATTTTACAATACATAAAAAGTAAAAATTTGAATTAATTGACATAATGTAGTATAATATATTAGAGATTTGCTTTTGTTTATGCACAGATGACTAGCGAGTACAGTGCTAAACAATCTGTTTGGAAATGTGTGAAGTATCAGGAGGACAAAATGAGAAATATAACTAAGCCGAAGCTGCTACGGATTTGCAGCGTGTTCTTACTTTGCGTGATGCTTCTTACAAGCTGTGGCGGAAGCCAAGGAGTAGATGAGAGCACAAAGCGGGAAGTGGACGGCGTCATTTTCGAGAATGATTTTATGAGCATTAAGGGAGTTCCGGTTGACGAGTATGTTGATACGTTTAATACACAGGAAATCGTGTTTACATATATTGCCAAAGATATTACGGAAGAGTTAGACGCACATATTATTTCTATCGGAGATGCAAATGCAATTGTTGTAATTCCGGGAGAATTGTATTATGATGAACTACCTTGTGCTGAATTATCGGTCTATGAAAATGATGAACTGAATGTTATCACAGATATTTTGGAAGAATATTATATTTGCATAGACGCAAATGGGAGATATGTGATGTATTACGAGACTTATCACGAATACGACGAGCAAGAGGGACTGTTTCAGGTCAAAAAATATGTAACCCTCAAGGCGTATAAGATAGAGTTCGGTCAATATATCCCAGATTTTGGTACTACAGTAAAGCAAGTCTAAATTTTTCCACACATTTCCAAACAAAAAGCGGGCAGCATTGCGGGGTGTACCTTGCATTGCTGCTTGTTTTTTTATACGACTATTTATGTGCAAAAATTTCACATAAAAAACACACTTATTTAAAATACTATATGATATAATGAAGCCAAGTTAGAAAGCGGGAGGAATTTAATATGATAAAATTCAATTATGATAACTCAAGTATTGATGACAAAATGATAAATTCTTATAGCAAAAAGGTAGCAGAGATTCACAAGAGCTTAAATAAAATTGCAAATGATGAAAAAGAATTTGTAGGATGGCTTGAACTACCTACAAATTATAATAAAGAAGAGTTTGCAAGAATAAAAAAAGCAGCTAAAAAAATACAAAGTGATTCAGAAGTACTAGTGGTAATAGGAATAGGTGGTTCTTATTTAGGAGCAAGAGCAGTTATAGATGCCTTATCACATACTTTCTATAACTCTATGCCGAAAGATAAAAGAAAAACACCACAAATTGTATATGCTGGAAATAATTTAAGTCCAGTATATATGAATGATTTATTGGAATTTGTTAGAGATAAGGACATTTCTATAAATGTAATTTCTAAGTCAGGAACAACTACAGAGCCAGCCATAGCTTTTAGAATCTTTAGAGAAGTTTTAGAGACAAAATATGGTGTGAAAGAAGCTAGAAAGAGAATTTATGTTACAACTGATAAAGCTAGAGGTGCTCTAAAAACTTTATCAGAAGAAGAAAAATATGAGACATTTGTTATTCCAGATAATGTAGGTGGAAGATTTTCAGTACTTACGGCTGTAGGACTTTTACCAATAGCTGCAGCTGGAGTTGATATAGATAAACTTATGAAAGGTGCAAAACTTGCACAAGACAAATACGCAGATGAAGATGTTAAATACAATGATTGCTATAAATATGCTGTAGTTAGAAATTTATTATATAATTCAAATAAAACTATAGAAGTGTTAGCAAATTATGAACCAAAACTTCATTACTTTACAGAATGGTGGAAACAACTTTATGGAGAGAGTGAAGGAAAAAATAAAACTGGTATTTTCCCAGCAGGTGTAGATTTAACTACTGATTTACACTCAATGGGACAATATATACAAGATGGAAGAAGAGACTTGTTTGAGACAGTAATTAAGGTGAAAGAAAATTCTTCTGAAATCACAATACAAATAGATGGACAAAACTTAGACGGCTTAAATTATCTTGCAGATAAGACTTTAGGATATGTAAATTCTAAAGCAATGGAAGGTACTGTTCAAGCCCATGTTACAGGTAATGTTCCTAATTTAATGGTCGAGATAGACAAATTAGATGAGGAGAATATAGGAGAATTGATTTATTTCTTTGAAAAAGCTTGTGCAATTTCGGGTAATATTTTAGGGGTAAATCCATTCAATCAGCCAGGAGTTGAAGAATATAAGAAAAATATGTTCAAATTATTAAAGAAACCTGGGTATTAAAAAACAAAGGCTTCACGCTATAGTGAAGCCTTATTTTCTTTTTTTATTGAAAAAATAATTGATCTGTATCATCTGAAGCTACTGTAAAACCTTCGAATTCGTCAGCTGGTGGAGCAGTTTTTTTAGTAGTTGTTTTTCTTGTTCTAGTAGTTTTTGGAGATTCTGCAGTTGACTTTGTTGTTTTTGTAGTTCTGGTTCTTTTAACAGTAGGTTCTTCAGGTAATATATCTGCAATTTGAGCTGTTCGATCTAAGTTTTTGAGACTCCTCAGATTTTCTAAGTTTTCTAAGTTCTCTAAATTTCCTAAATTATCTAAAGCATCTAATTTTTTAGATATAACAGTAAGCTTTCTAAGTACTGCCATTTTCCAATAACCTTCTTGAACATCTCTACCAACATTTGCAGTAAGTAGAAGAGAGATACCAAAGAAAAGCACGGTTGATAGTGCAATTACGAAGGGTTTTAAGCCTTCACCTAAATTAAAAGGTCCAATTAGAAAAGTGTTTAAAATAATTCCAATTATAGCTCCGATAACACTGAAAAGTATCATTAGAAAAACTCTTTTTACCTTAAGCCAAAATATATAATTTTGAAATGAATTCTCATCATACATAATAAATTCCTCCGAACACTAAGATAGTATAATTATATTATGTTTGGAGTTTTAAGTCAATATAATTGTGATTTTTTTGTGTTTTCTATTGCTAGAAAAATAAAAAAATGCTAAAATTATAACTGGAATGTTGTAAAACTTATGAACGAGGAGATAAAATGGATAATATAAATGTATTTACAGGTCCAATGAAATCTGGCAAAAGTGGTACAATTATTAATACAGCAAATTATCTTATAAATCAAGGTGAAAATGTTAAAGTTTTCAAACCAGCTATAGACGACAGATTCAGTTCAGATTTTGTACAAGATAGAGATGGAAATAAAATAGCTGCTATAAATATAGGCAAAATAGATGAGTTAGAAAATTATGATGCAGATAGTTATGTTATAGATGAGTTTCAATTTTTAGAGGGAGACTTAAATATAATAAAAAACTTAGCTAGTAGAGGAAAGAAATTTTACATAGCGGGTTTAAATTTTACAACAGAGAAAAAAGTTTTTGGGCATATGGGAGATATAATTAAAACTTCCAATAATGTGCAAGTTTTAAAAGCACATTGTGACTGCTGTGGAAGTACAAATGCAATATATAGCTATTGTACAGCAGAAAAGACAGGAGACATATTAGTTGCTGGAGACGATGTATATTTAGCAGTATGTTCAGAATGTTATGATAAATTATCGCTTTCTAAAAAATAGAAAGCATTATATTGGGGTATCGCCAAGCGGTAAGGCATCGGACTCTGACTCCGACATTTCCTGTGTTCGAATCACAGTACCCCAGCCAGTAAAGAAGCGACTTTCAAGCATTTGAAGGTCGCTATTTTTATATGAAAAATATGTAAACCGTGCCAAAACTGGTACAAATTATTCACAATAAAAATTAAACAAATAATTTAACAGAAGATATTGACTTGGGCTTATAAGATTGGTACAATTAGATAGAAATAATTGCGTACAAGGTACGCAACAAAAAGGAGAAAAATATGAATGCAATGATTGAAACTGTTAAAGAGGTGCACAAAGAAGATGTATGCTTATTTAAAATAGGAAGTTTTTACCATACTTATGGGAGAGATGCATATATATTATCTTATATGTTTGGTTACAAGGTAAAAAACATTGGCGAATCAACAAAGGAATGTGGCTTTCCAATTAATGTTGTTTCAAAAATAAAAGCTAGATTGGAGAATAATAAGATAAACTATTTGGTTATAGATAATAGAAATAATTTTGAAGTGGACGAAAAATCAGATAATGGGAATTTGAATAGGTATAGTGCGACTTATGAAAAAGCTCGTAATTATATAAATTATAAAGTAAGAATAGATGGAATCAATAATTTCTTATTGGAAAATTTAGAGAAGAAAGATTTTAGAAAATTATTAGGAAAGATAGAAGAGATAATATATGAAGATAGAGAAGTTCAGAGTAATTGAGTTTACAAGGAATCTTATTTTAGCGATAGATAAAGAATTGGATAACTTTCCAAAGAAAGATATTGAAATCAAAAATAGACTTAGACAGAATTCATATGATTTGCTAGAAATGGAATATGAAGCTAACGAAGTTAAGGATATAGAATACAAAAGAAGTATGCTATATAAAATCAAAGCAAAAATAAAGGTAATAGATTTTTTATTGAATTTATCTTATGATAAAAAATTAATTACAGAGAAAAAGTACAATAAGTTAGGACTTATGATGGAAGACATCATAAAATATATAACAGGTTGGCAAGGAAAATTGCCTCCAGCAGGGTAACGTTGAACTGGCTAGCGTCTCCGTCTTCGAACAACACTAACAACGTGATGATAATGAACTACAACGGCTCCGTTAACAACAACAACTATACCAACAACAACTATGGCGTGCGTCCGGTAGCTTCTAAAAAACTGTGGTTGCATTGAACTAAGGTAATGCAAGAGAAGTTTTAGATAGTTAGAAACAAACGATTATCCTTTAGCTTAAAGGCTATAAAGTAAAGGTAGATAAACATATTTGTTAGTAGAGGCATTTTGTCTGTTCGAAAAGAGTTATGTTTTGTTACTATCTTTTGGGCAACTTGTGAACGGGTTGCCTTTTTTATATATAAGGAAAAAATATGAAGAGAAAAGATAATTTATATCAAGAAATTTGCAAAATGAAACATATTGAATTTGCATTTAATGAAATATGTAGAAACACAGAAAATAAGAGAAAAGTGTATAGGTTTAAAGAATATAAATGTATTAATCTATCCAAAATTCAAAAGGCTTTAGAAAATAGGGAATATGTTGTTGGAAGATATATAAGATTTAAAATCTATGAACCTAAAGAAAGAAGTATAGTAAGTCAGGAAATGCCTGATAAATTAGTCAATCATTTAGTAAGTAGGTATATTTTAATGCCTGCTTTAATGCCTTGCTTAATAGATACTAATGTTGCTTGTAGAGTAAAAATGGGAACTAAAAAGGGTTTGCAATATTATAGGGAATTTCATAGAAAATGTAGAGTTAGATATGACAATTATTATGTCCTAAAATGTGATATAAGTAAGTATTTTGCAAGCATAGACCAAGAGATTCTAAAAGCTAAGCTAAGGAAAAAAATAAAAGATAGAGATGCTTTAAAGATTGTTTTTGATATTATTGAGAGCGAGCCACAGGGACTAGGAATAGGAAATATGACAAGTCAGATTTTAGCGGTATTTTATTTAGATGCAATGGACCATTATATTAAAGAAGAACTAAAAATTAAGTACTATTTGCGTTATCAAGATGATTTTATCTTGTTCCATCCATCAAAAGAGTATTTAAAAGAATGTCTAGAAAAAATAAAAGTATTTCTTGAAAAGGAGAAACTTACTTTAAATAGAAAGACTAGAATTTTTAACGGAAGAAATAACTTTATTTACTTAGGAAGAAGTAAAAATTCACGATATGCGAAATATCGATTAGTAAATAGAAGAACAAAGTCAAAAAAATATTTATATGAAGTAGGAAAAGTAGATCTTCAAAGCTATTGTTCAACATTATTATCATATAAATTTTTAAAAAATGAGTTTAGAAAAAATTTGAAAGATAAGTAATATGTAACACTATCTATTTTTAATAGGTAGTGTTTTTGCATTTGAAATAAGAATTGGAAAATTCATAAAAATTTGCTAAAAATAACCTGAAATATTTTACTATAAAACATTGACTTACTTCTATAAGATTGGTACAATTAAATAGAAATAATCGCGTACAAGGTACGGAAGAAAAATAGGAGGAAATCAAATGAAAAAGAACGAAAAAATGCTAATAGCAGTGCTAGTTATAATTACATTAATTGTAATTATTTTTGCTGCAACGAGAAAGGATTCAAAGGAAAATCCAGAAAATCCAGGAACAGTAACAATAGACAAAACTAACGAGGTAATCGTAGAAGAAAAATATGTTACAACAAGTGAAGATGGAACAAAGGTAAACACCAGTGAAGCTTTAAAAGCTAATAAAGTTGTAAATGGTGTTGAGTTTAGTAATATAGGTCTTACACAAAAGAACGGCGAAACTATACTTACAGCAACAGTAAAAAATACAGGAAGCTCAGCTAGCGAAATGTTTGCTGTAGATATTACTTTAATAGATGATGCAGGACAAGATATAGTAACAATAGGGGGATTAGTTGCACCAATGGAAGCAGGAGCAACATCAACATTTGAAACAAGCATGACATTAGATTATGCAAATTCATATGACTTTAGAGTAACAGCAAAATAAAAAAATACAATTAGGGGTAAAATAAATGAAAGATTTTATAAAAAATAAAAATGGTATTACTCTGATTGCTTTAGTTATAACAATAATCATTTTGATTATATTAGCTGGTGTTACTTTAAGGCTTATTGTGCGGAGATGAGGGCATTATTAGTATGACAATGGAAGCCACAGTGGAGCATAGCAAAGCCGAATATAAGGAATGGATTTTTTTAGAAGTTTCTGCAGAAGAGATGGATGACATAGATGGTAAAAAGGATCCGCGTGTTTACCTAACTAATATTCAAGAAAGACTTGAGGAGAATAAAAAATTCAATGGTTCAAGCTATGAAATAAAGAATGGTAATACTTTAGTTATAACTACTAAAGAGGGATATAAATTTGCAGTTACTAAAGGCAAAGTAATGCTTATAGAAGATGATGATACAGAGGCACCAGTAATTCAAGCAGGAGATATAGTATTTAAAACTACTCCAAATTATTGGACTAATGGAGATGTAACTTTAGAGATTAGTAGCCCAACACATCCAACTTGGCAAATTGAATATTCAGAGGATGCTAAAAATTGGACAGAATACCAAGGAAAAATGACCATAAGTAGCAATAAGACTCTATATGTATGGTTGAAGAATGATGTGGGAAGACCACAAGAAGATAATTATGTAACACATAATATAATGAATATAGACACAAATAAACCAAATTATACAGCATCAAGCTTTAAGGTAACTGACTCAAATACGAGAGGATTTACATTAGAGCTAGAAGCACAAGATGTTGAGTCTGGTTTAGCACAAATTACATGGAGCTATAAGTTAAAAAATACTTACAGATGGTCAAATAATACAACTGTTATATACCATAAAATGCATGCAAGTGATGCAGGAAGTAGAGAGAAACTTAAAAAGACTCATACATTTGATCAAGTATCAAGTGGTATATACGAAGTTCAAGCAACAATCTATGATGTTGCAGGAAATAAGACAACAACAGATACTATAGATATCACAGTAGGAAAGATAGATGATATAGCTGATATAAAGAAGGGAAATTTGACTTATTCACCAACAACTTGGACAAATGGAAATGTATCAGTAACACTTCCAACAGCGCCAAATTTGGAAACTAGATATACAACTGATGGAAGCACACCAACTCCATCAAGCAATAAATTTGCTACATCTAGCCCAATATTAATGTCAGAAAACGGAACTATTCATTACATATATACTGATGGTAGAAATATAGGTCAGTGTGCTACAAAAAATATCACTAATATTGATAAAGAACCAGTAAAAATAAAGTCTGAATTAGTTGGAATAGATGAAACAACAGAAGGCTTCACAGTAAGTATACAAGTGGAGGATGAGTTAACAAGTCAATATGGAAATTCAGGACTTGCAAAAATTGACTGGTACTATAAATCAAGCACAGATACAGGAGCATATAATTGTGTTACTGAAACATATCGAGAACAATATGGAATAGCACAAGGTGAAACAGGACTTGTAACAAAGACAAATACAATAACAGGCTTAGAACCTGGAATATATTCAGTATATGTTGATGTCCATGATGTAGCAGGAAATGTTACTTCAACAAGTGATAGACCAATACAAGTGGAAGTAAAACATATTCCAGAAGTAAATGACGCAAGTGCAAGTTATGAACCAACTTATTGGACAGATGAAGATGTAACAGTAACATTATCAACAGAAAATGGACTTGCAACAAAATACACAGATGATGGAAGTGTTCCAACACTTGATAATCCAAACTTAAAAGATTACAGTGGACCATTTGCAATATCAGAGAATAAAACAATATATTATATATATACAGATGGTAGAAATATAAGTAAGAATGTAGGAACAAAAAATGTTACAAATATAGATAAAACACCAGCAACTATAAGCAACTTTGCACAATCAGATGTAACAACAAATGGATTTAAGTTAAGTGCAAATATACAAGATGGTGAGTCAGGTATTGGTAAAGTAGTGTTCTACTATAAACATCAAAATGATTCAACATTCTCAAGTAAAGAGTGGAGCAATCCAAACGGAGTAGCACTTAAAGTAAAACCATCAACTCAAGCTGGTCCAAAGAATATAACAGTAGAGGAGAGCATCACAGGTTTAAGATCTGGAGCTTATGAGTGCTATATTCAAGTATTTAATACAGCTGGAAAAGGAACAACGACACAAGGAACTTCAATGCCACCTATTAATTTAGGAACAATAGAAGAAGTAGGAAATGCTACATATAGTCCAACAACTTGGACAAATAATGATGTAACAGTAACACTTCCAACAGCACCAGCAGGATTAAAAACAGTATTTACGAGAGATGGTAGTGTACCAACAAAAGATAGTGAAGAATTTACAGGACCATTCACAGTAAGTAGTAATAGTACAATAAATTATATTTACACAGATGGAACAAATATAAACAAAGCAAAATCAGTAAATATTACAAATATAGATAAAACACCAGCAAGTGTAATTTCAGACCTTGCAGAAGCAGATAAATCGTCAACAAGCATAAAGACAACAATAACAGTACAAGATACTGATTCAGGCTTAGGAAAGATTGTCTGGTATTATAAAACAGAATCAGAAACAACATGGTCAACAAAAGAAGAAACATACACAAATTTGAACGGAACTGCTACAGGGGATAGAACTTCACAGACTAAGGAGTATGAATTTACAGGACTAACACCTAACACAAAATACTTATTTTACGCAATCGTTTTTGACGTTGCCGGAAATCAGGTCGGCAGTAGGAGTGCAGGAAGTGCACTTGAGATACAAACATCAAGTTTAG
>CATJWN010000049.1 GCA_949745595.1 uncultured Clostridia bacterium | reverse complement strand
TTAAGTTAAAGCTAAATGGTAAAAGTCCAATTCAGTACAGAATGGAATATTACCCTAATGTAGCATAGAACTTGTCCAACTTTTGTGGGTCACTTCAAGTTTCTAACACACTAGAAACTCAGCAGAGTTTCCGTGTGGTTGGGGAATTTCCCCAACACCCCTTTTTTATAAAAATTGTGGAAAATTATTAAAAAAAGTGATATACTAAATAATGAAAATATTGAATAAATAAAAAAATGTCCAAAATTGTCTTCATTTTTAAAATAAAGACTTGGAGTTTAAAGGAGTTCACGCCATTTAAACTGGAAAGTGGCTCCAGTAAACCACGGATACAAACGTATCCGTGGTTTGTCAATACTCTGGAAAATCAAGCTTGTCTAATCTTGATTTTTTTTGTAAAAATGATATAATGTTATTGAAAAAGGAGGGGAAAAATATGGTAGATTTATTATTTGGAATTATTGTTATTATTATAGGTCTTCCTATGATTATAGCTCCAAAAAAGATTACAGAACGTCCAAAATGCAAGATTAAATCAGAAATGGGAATTAGAATTTGTGGAGTAGTTCTAGTAGTACTTGGAGTTGTTAGTATGTTTATATAATAATTGATTAAAGAAGGAACAATAAGTTTCTTCTTTTTTTGTTTCCTAAAGTAGAAAAATAGTACAAAGAGTGCTATAATTATGATATTGATATAAAATTAAAGAGGAGAAAATTATGGAGAATGAAAAAGTAGATAAGCAAATTTATATTTCTATGATAATTGGTGTAATAATATTTATTTTAGGCTTAATAGTAGGACTTATAATAGGAATGAATATAAATAGGACAGAAAAGGTTGATAATAAGGGATTAGAAGAAAATATAGTTTCTCAAAATGTTAATAATGAAATTACTGAAATTGAAAATACAGCAGTAGCAAATACTATTAATCAAGAAAAAGAATACAAACCAAAGTTAAGCAAAGAAGATAGAAAGAAAACATCACTTGCAGTTACAATGTCTACTGAAGAAAAATCAGAATTAAAAGCAACAGTAGAAAAAGACGAAGCAGATTATGGAAATGATTATCAAAAATTTACAAGCTATAGAGGTGCATATAAAAGAGAGCCAGACACAATATATTTTAAATCACCAAAAGTAGAAGGTTTCTATAAGTTCGAAAAAGATGATGAGAATTATAAACATCTATTAGAAGTATCAGAAGATAGAATGTCATATTCTGTAATGGAAGACTTCAACTTATATTGCTTTACACCAGATTCAGTTAGCACGATGATGACTTCTGGAGACAATTACATAATATTTGATTATGATAACAAAGATTTAGAAGAAGGAGATATTGATTTTCAAAAGCCATTAGTTTTTAGATTTAATACAAATACTAGATTATTTAGATTAGCTACTAGCTTATCTTGTGATAAGGATTTAATTTTAGTAGAAGATTTAGGCAAAAAAGAATTTGCTACAGATACAAAAATAAGTGGATATAAATACATGATTGGCACAAATCAAGATAATTAGAAAAAAATAGGGAGAAATTTATGACAAACAAAGTAATTTTAGTTACAGGAGCATCAAGAGGTATTGGCAGAGCTATCGCAAAAGAGCTTGCAAGAGAAGGAAATACAGTTATAGCAAACTATAATAAGTCAAAGGAAAAAGCTGAAGAACTACAGGTAGAGCTTAGGCAAGAGGCAGTAGATATAGACATATTTAAAGCAGACGTTTCAAAAAGAGAAGAAGTAAGCCAAATGGTAAGCTATGTGTTGGAGAAATATGGTAAAATAGATGTGCTTGTAAACAATGCAGGAATTGATTTAGTAAAAATGTTTACAGATGTTACAGACGAAGATTGGAATTATGTTATAAATAATAACTTATATTCTGTATTCTGTGTAACACAAGAGGTTTCAAAGTCAATGATAAAAGAAAAGTCAGGACTAATAGTAAACATATCTTCAATTTTTGGACAAATTGGAGCATCTTGTGAAAGCATATATTCTGTGTCAAAAGCAGGTATAGATGCACTTACAAAGTCGCTAGCAAAAGAGTTTTCTTTATCTAATATACGAGTAAATTCAATTGCACCAGGACTTATAGATACTGAAATGAATAATGATTTATCAGAAGAGGATATAAAGAATTTAGAAAAAGAAATTCCACTTAAGAGGATAGGAAGAGTAGAAGAGATTGCAAAGACTGTAAAAATGCTAATTGAATGTGATTATATCACGGGACAGGTAATTAGTGTAAATGGTGGTTGGTATATGTAAAATAAAAAAGATGCTTAAACTTAAGTTTTTAGCATCTTTTTTTAATTATTATCTAAATCATCTAAAATGTTTTTCTTCCTTTTGAAGTTTCCTGTAATAAGCTTTGGTATAATAATAAGCATTTTATAAATAGCAAGTCTAATCTTTTTAGAATACAAATAAGATTTTCTAAGCCTTCTAGGTCTAATTAAACCAAATTCGTCTAAATTTGTAGTAACCAAAGATGTATCAGGGTGCTCAATTGTAAATATATAATTTTCTCCGCCATTATTATCCCAATCGTTCTTCTCGTTTTTGAAGCAAAAATTAAAAGTTGTATTATCTTCCAACTCTAGTTCAATTTGGAAGCCTAATTCACTTTTAACCATCCCAGCTTCAACAAGATTCTCCCAGTTTTCACCAAAACCATATCTAATGAAAACTTTAGTAGAACCATCCTGAAAGAACTTTCCTGTATATGAGATTTTTACTTTATTATTTGGCGTTAATTTATCTGTATTAAAGAAAATATTCTTAACTAACTCCATTAATATTACTCCTAAAAATTATCTATAACTATTATAATCTTAATGAAAAATATATTCAAGCAACTTATGTAATGTTATTAAATTGTAATAATTATAGATATATTCTACCAATAACGTAGAAATTGTCATTTTTTGAAACAGTAATATCTTTAAGTTCTTTATCTCTTGCTTTTAGCACAAATTTATCTTTTCTATATAGTAAGTGTCTTATATAAAATTCACCATTATAAAAGAACAATCCAATATCTTTATTTGCAAGTATAGCATTTTGTTCAACATAAACATAAGAGCCATCTTTAATAAGGGGTGCCATAGAATCATCTGGAACTTTATATGCAAAAGAGGCATTAGAAAATTTTGCTGGACAATCAACAAAACCATCTAAGTTTGAAAAAGCTGGAACTTTATCATAAGATATATGATTAATATAGTCATATTCAATTTGCTCATCTGTAAGTTCTTTATCATAGGTGTATAATAATTCTTGATAAGGGATTTCTAAAGCATTGCAGATACTTTTAAGAGCTTTATGACTTGGATTTCTTTCACCTTTTTCAATATGAGTAAGATGTCCAATATTAATATCTGTCAATTCGGCTAGTTTTGTTTTTGTAATTCGTTTTTCTTTACGTATTTTAGAAAGCATATTTCCTATCATTTGTTTCAATTACCTCACTTAATTTTATTTAAATTAATTATATATATAAATAAAAATATTGTCTAGTAGAAAATAATTTTTTTAGTTGCGAAATATACTTAAGTGTGATAATATTTATATTATTGTAGTAAGTTAATAACGAAGGGGAAATTTTTAATGGCAAAGAAAAAGAAAACTACAAAAGAAAAAGAAGAAAAGAAGGAAGAACACAAAGAATTGGTGAAGATAAAAGAACCAGAAAAACCAACTTTATTAGAACAAGCTGAAATGAAGCAAAAGAAGAATTTATTTATCATTATAAATGTTACAATCATTGTAATTCTTATTGGGATCTTTTCAATCATATTTGCTTTTATGAATGTAACACGAAATGTAATAATAAATGGTGTATCTATAAAAGGGATAGAAGTATCTAGCCTTACTATGCAGCAGGCAAAAAAGAAGCTTGAAGAAGCATTAAGTATTGAGCTAAATATGCCTATAAAGTTAGAGACTACAGATTATGAAACTACTTTGAATACTAACCAAATAGAATTTCAGTATAATATAGCTAAAGCTATTGAAGATGCATATTCAGTTGGCAGAAAAGGTAATATTATTCAAAATAATTATGAGATTTTAGCAGTAGCATTATTTGGAAAGGAGATTACTCCAGAGTATTCATATAATGAAGATACTTTAAACTATATAGTAGATAGTATTGAAAGTAAATTGCCAGGTCTTGTTGAACAGGCATCATATTATAGAGAAGGTGCAGAATTAATAATTATACCAGGAAAAGACGGAATTAGTGTAAATAAAGATAATTTGAAAAAAGATATTATAGACACAATAGTTAAACAATATGCAATAGATATATTGAAAAATAATAAAGTAGAAAAAATAGATATTCCAATACAAGATAAAGAAGCTGATATAATTGATATTGATAAAATTTATTCAGAGATTTATACAGAGCCAAAAGATGCTTATTATGAAGAAAACCCATTTAAGATTTATGCAGAAGTAGAAGGAGTAGATTTTGCGATTTCAAAAGAGGAAGCTAAAGAGATAGTCTTAGAAAAAGCAGAGGAATATAAAATTCCACTTAAGTTAACACCAGCAGCTAGAACGATAAACGATATTGGAACAGAAGCTTTTCCATATCAAATTAGTACATTTACTACTAGATATGATGCAAGTAATATAAACAGAAGTCAGAATTTAGCAATAGCAACTAATAAGATAAATGGAACTGTATTAATGCCAGGAGAAGAATTTTCATTTAATAGGGTAGTTGGAAAAAGGACAATAGAAGAAGGCTATAAAGATGCAAAAATCTATCAAGATGGGCAGGTAGTAGATGGATTGGCAGGAGGAATCTGTCAGATATCTTCAACCTTATATAATGCAGTAGTAAAAGCAAACTTAGAAATTGTAGAAAGAAGAAATCACTCATTTACAACTTCTTATGTCCCAGCAGGAAAAGACGCAACTGTTGTTTATGGTGTTATAGATTTCAAATTTAAGAATACAAGAACATATCCAATTAAAATAACAGGAAGTGTTAATAGTGGTATTGCAGAATTTACTATACATGGAATTGCAGAAGAGATTGAATATAAGGTAGAGCTTGTACCAGTGGTTACATCTTCAATACCATACACAACACAAACAATCCCAGATGCAAGTTTAGCTCCAGGGCAACAAGTAGTAGTTCAAGCAGGGCATAGTGGTTGCAAGGTTACTACTTATAGAGAAACAAAGGCTGGAGATATGTTAGTATCAAAAGAAGTAGTTTCAACAGACACATATCAACCGATGAAGACTATAGTAAGAGTCGGACCATAAAAATGAAAAGTGCATACAAAAAGTATGCACTTTTTATTGATAAAAAAATTTAGTTAATATATAATATCTTCAGAAATAAAAATTTAGGAAGGTGACATATGGCTGTTTTTAGAATTGCATTTATCGGTGGTCAAGACGAAAAGAAAGTTACAGAAATAGCACAAAAACAATTCGGTTGGCAAGAAGGTAAAGATACTAAAATTGAATTAGTTGATATTAGTGGAATGAGCAAAAAAGATGTTATGGCAATGGGTTCATTTCAAGGCGTGCTATATTATGGCAGTATACGTAGCAATGAAGAATATCTTAATCAACTAGAAGATATAATTTTAAATCAAGAAGATGTTAAAGATCTTTCATTGTTTCCATTAACAGATGGACCTGCAGGACCAGAAGCGGCAAAAGAAGAGCAAGAAGCTCTTTTAGAGATCTTCAAGAAAAAATTTCCTAATATTACACCAGAAGAAATACATGCAGACCCAGCAAATGTAAAAACAGCTCATGAAATAGAAAGTTATTTAGCTGGTGTAGTTAATCCAGTAGCGCAAATTTATTTAGATATGGCAGAAAAGGTTGAGAGAACACCAGAAGCTGTGTTAGATAAATTAGTGCAAATGGTAGTAGATGCAACAGAACAAAAACACGATTATACAGCAGGACACGTAGATAGAGTATCAAAATACACTGAAGCAATTGCAATAGAAATGGGTATGTCCGAAAAACAGGTAAGAGAGGTGTCACTTGCTGCTAGACTTCATGATATAGGAAAAATAGTTGTAAGTGACGGTGTTTTAGCAAAACCTTCTGACTTAAGTTTTGTAGAAAAAGTAGAGATGGGAGAACATACTGAACAAGGTGTAGCGATATTAAATACTGTACTTGCTCGTTCACCTGAACTTGCGCAGTTTATTACGCCAGAAGTTATAAAAGGTGTTGGATATCATCATAAAGATTGGGATGGTATGCATGGCCGAAGAGATGGAGAACCAGATAAAATTCGTGGTGATAAAGTTGGAGATTATGCGCTAACTTTACAAGTTGCTGATTGTATAGATGCTATGACTTCACAAAGAGCATATAACAATCCAAAACATATATTAGAAATGTTTAGAGACCTTCAAAATAATAAAGGAAAACAGTTCAAAACAGAAATAGCGGAAGCTGCCATGGTAGTTTTTGCAAAAGAAATAGCTTCACTTGGAATTGATCCATTGAAATTAGTAGGTGAACCAAAAGGAAGAACAGAAAAAGTAGATACAGAGATAAAAGCGTTTTTAGAAGCGAATGCAGGTAAATTTGAAGTAAATAGAGAAGCGCAGGTAGGTGCTTATGGAAAATTAGGATTTAGGTTAGATGCAACAGGGCACTTAGAATTTGAAGGAAAACATGCACCAGTAAGAGACTTAAATATACCATATCAAGATAAAGTTAAATTTAGAATTGGTATGGAGACAAGAAAATTAAAAGATGATCCAGATGGAAAAACAGAACTTACAGTTGAAGATAAAGAAGCAATTGAAAAATCTTCATATAATATGATTATGGGAGATGAGGCAGAAGGTAGAGCAATAATGGAAAGAGCAGCTGTGGTACAACCAGTAAAAGAAAGTGCAATACCAATAACAGATAGAGTTAGTTTTAGAGAATCTGTAATGCAACAAGTTGCAGTAGAAGGACCTGCAAATCCTGCAAAAACAGAAATGGCTCAAAATAATCCACCAAGTTTAGCTACTCAGATTTCTAATGCTGCAAGTCATGATAATGAGTATAGCATGGCTAATGTTAAAGAGGCAAATGAAATGATAAATAAAATGGTAAGAGGAGATAATATAAGAGAAAGTAGAGACCAAGATGCTGTAGTAAAATAAAAAGGACGTTTAAACGTCCTTTTTTATCTTTGACTATCGCTTTGAGTAGGTTTTGCTGGTGCACTTTGAGTGGTATCTAACCTTTCGCTGTTTGAATCAAACTGTGCTAAATAAGTTTCTAATTCTTTTTCTGTAAATAACATAAAAAGAGAATAAACACCTAAACTAGGTACTCTGTTTAAAACTTTCTGGCTAAAACCTGGTACTATTGACTCACCTGAAACGATATTTTCAGGTAAAGTAATACCATTTTTTTCAGCCTGTGCAAGAGCATATTTCATTTCTCCTCTAATACCATCAGCTCTTAAAGCTTTCAATTCATCAAGCTGAGCTTTCTCACTATCACTTAAATTTAAAGGCAATTCCACACTAGGATGTGGTTCTCTATTTGAATTAGCAAGATAAGTTCTAATATCGCGAGGATCTATAGTTTTTTGTAATTCATTTAATTTTTCATTGAATTTTTGTGATTTCTCATATGTTGATCTAGCATAAGATACTGACATAATAAATCTCCTTCTTAAGTAATCTAATAACATTATAACATAACAGAATAAAAAAGCAAATTTTTATTTAATACTTGAATAAAAAAATTTTTAGCAATATAATAAAATAAATATTAATACTTAGGAGAAAAAATATGGTTTCTGAGGGATATAGTGAGGCATTTGTTGAAGTACTAGCGATATTAGATAATACACCTTTTGAAGAAAAACAGGGAATTCCACAAAAATTTATAAACTTCCTTAAAGAAAATGCTTCAAAAACATACAAAATAGCTTTTGATAGAAGTAAACAAATTGAAGAATTAAACTTAAAGAAAGAAACAAAAGCAATGCTTAGTGTAATTTACTATAATTACCTTTGTCCGCAAGATAAAAAACAAGAATATATTGATCTTTTAAATGATAATCAAACTAAACTAGAAGCAGAGCTTAGAGAAAAATATAATCCAGATAATATATTTAAGAATAACAATAATACAGTAGCAACAAATCGCGAACCAGATAAAGAAGCAGTGGCAATGACAGAGTATAAAGAAAGCTTTTTTACCAAAATTATAAGTAAAATAAAAGCAATATTTCATAAATAAAAGGTATATCGAAAGATATACCTTTTATTATTTAAAAATTATGTTTTGATATTTCATTACCATCTTCATCATATATGATTGAAGTAGCATTTGCTATATAGAAAGCTTTAAAATCGGGATTGTCTAAAGTGTATCCTGCTTCTTCTGCCCAGTCAAATTCGTTAATTATAGCTTTTTTTGCTTCTATATTATTGCTATCATCAATAAGCTTGCAGTCTATTCTAATCCAGTCTGTTTCGTCATAAGCAACAATACATACATTGTTATTAGCTTCTATTTGTTTAGCAACTTTTTTGTTAGCATTTGTTATGACATATATTTTACTGTCAAATAGTACTGGATCTCCAAAAGGTCTACAACTTGGTTTATCTCCATTGATTGTAGCTATGTAATTTACTTGTGTTCTAACTTTTAAAAATTCAAAAGTTTCTTCCATTTTCTTTCCTCCTTAATTATCTACCTTCGCGACTTGGTGCTCTTAGGATATCGTGTCCAACAGAAGTAACTTCTGTTTTATATGGGTCTCCATCTTTTCTTCCCATTGTGCAGCCGCCACCGCAATCTTGTAGCATTTCACAAGTTTTGCATTGTTCATCTAAATGAGCCATTTTTCTGAATTTCTGTAATTCTTGGTCAGTTTCCCAAAAAGCTTTAAATTTTTCAGGAGTATCTAGTTCAGCCATATTAGCTGATAAAGTGTTTTCACCTATTGCACATCTTTTAACACTACCATCTGCAAAGACAGCACATACTTCTGTGCCCCAATTACAACCACCTTTAGGTAACATATCCCTGTATTCGGGTTTTACAGCACACCAAGGAAATACATCACAAAATTCAATATTAAAACCGTGTTCATCTTTTAGAGCTTTAAATACTTTCATTACTTCGTTTACTTCTACTTGTTGTATAAAAAATGCTTTGTCTTTTGCTCTACCACTTGGAGCGATTCTTTGAATAAAGAAATAATCTAAGTTTCCATTTAATTCTAAAGCTGTTCTAAGCATTATTTGTTCCATATTATGAATTGTATGAGGCATAACATTTATAGTTGCAGAAATTTCTTGATTATCACCTTTTACTCTAGCAAATTCTTTTAGGTTTTCCATAACGTGAGCATAAGAACCAGGTACACCATTAAAAGCATCATGTTCTTCAGCTGTTGCACCGTGAACAGTAACTGACATTTCGTCAACATATTTTGCAACTTCTTCTAAAGGTACTATTTGCCCGTTATCTCTATAATCGTGGGTATTAGATAATACAATAGTTCTGGTATTTACGTTATGGGCCTTTCCTTCTTCTTTTATATATCTTAGAAGTTCCATAATTTGAGGGTGTTCACAAGGATCCCCACCAACCATTACAAACCTTTCTACTTCACCATTGGCAATGGCATTATGTACTACCTTCTTTAGTGTTTCGATATCACCGTGAGTTCTACACATTCCTTCTTCTGTTGCATAACACATAGGACAGTGTCCTTGGCAGACATCAGTTATGTGAAAATCAATTTCTTGTAACTTATTTTCCATTTATACATCCTCCATTTTTTTCCAAACTATTTATATTATATCATAAAATTAGCTATTTGTCTTTGTTTTAAAGAAAATTTATGTTATAATTTGATTAATAATTAAATACGGAGGTTAAAATTATGGCGGTAAAATTAAATGAGAATAAAGAAATTGTAGATACAATCAAGGAAGGGTTACAAAAAACAGGAGGGTATTGTCCTTGTAGATTAGAGAAAACAGAAGATACAAAATGTATGTGCAAAGAATTTCGTGAGCAGATAGCAGATCCTGAGTTTGAAGGATATTGCCATTGTTTACTTTATTATAAATCAAAATAAAATATAAGGAGAATTTTATGGATTATTTAGACGACAAGGAATTTGAAAAATATATAGAAAATAAAAGCTGCAGAGGTTGTTATAATCATTGCTCATTACTAGAACCTAACTGCAATAGAAGTAAAATCTTTATAAAAGATGAGTATGAAAAGTATTTGAGTAAGAAAAGTAAGCAATGAATAATAATTGTTGACTTTATATCAATATTTTGATAAAATATTGATATAATATTAGTGGAGGTATTTATTATGCCAATTATTAGACCAAGTTCAGATTTAAGAAACAATTACAATGAAATTTCCAGAATTTGTCATCAGACAAAAAGTCCTGTTTATATTACTAAGAATGGTGCTGGAGATCTAGCAGTAATGAGTATTGAATTATATGAGCTATTAACGGATAAATATATGTTATATAAAGAATTAGAAAAAGGAGAAAAATATTCAGAGGATGAGGTATATGAAGAATTAGAGCAAATTTAGACTAGAAAGAAGGGTACTTTTTGAAGAAAAAACAAATAGAATATTCAAAAGAAGCAAAACAAGATTTAATAGGTATAAAAAAATATATTAAATATAATTTACAGGAACCAAAAATAGCTCGAAAGGTGATTATAAAAATACGAAAAGAAATAGATAAATTAAAAGATAATCCACAAAGATATGCAATCACAGACGACAAGTTTATAAAGCAATTTAAAATAAGAAAATTAATTGTTGATAATAAAGTAAATAATGATATAGAAATTGTCAGAATTATGTATGCAAGAAGAAATTGGATAAATTTATTATAAAAGCACCAAACAAAAAAGCACATAATTCGTATGTGCTTTTTTGTTTGGTGGGTCATCGGGGAGTCGAACCCCGGACCGTCAGATTAAGAGTCTGCTGCTCTACCAACTGAGCTAATAACCCAAATATATTTATTTGACAAGTGTTATTATAATATGAAAGAAGCATAAAGTCAAGTATTAGTTTACAAAAAATGGTAAATATGATATAATAAAAAATGTGTAAATCCCTTTAGGGAAATAAAGAAGGAGGAGCAGTATGTTATATAGTGAATTTTTACCATTTGCTAGTAATTACAATAACAATGAATACGATTATGAAAATTTACCTAGTATAATGTTTGGGGATGACACAAAAGAATATTTAAAAGTTACATTTTAGGAGAAAAGAGATGATAGATTTACATTGTCATATAATCTATGACACAGATGACGGTGCAAGAACTATAGAAAATAGTATAAATATATTGAAAGAAGCAGAGGCAGCAGGTTTCAAAAAAATCTGCTGCACTCCTCATTATATGGAACCACATTATATAAAAACTAAAGAAGAAAACAAAGCCAGATTAGAAATTATAAAAGAAAAATTATTAGAACAAAATATTGATATTGAACTTTATTTAGGAAATGAAGTATATGTTGCAGATAATATGGGAGACTTAATAAGTGAAGGCAAAGTTTCCACAATTTCAGATAGTAAATATGTATTAGTAGAATTACCAATTACACAAAAGTTGCTTAATGCAGACGAAATGATAGAAAACCTTGTATTTGCAGGATATACAGTGATTATGGCACATCCGGAAAGATACATATATGCACAAAAAGATTTAAAATATTTTGACCAATTTTTAGAAAGAGGCGTGTTATTACAAGGAAATTATGAATCTTTACTTGGCAAATATGGAAGACTAGCAGAAAAAACTTTAAAGAAATTATTAAAGGAAGAAAAAATATCATTATTATCAACAGATACCCATAGAGAAAGTTCAACATATACTAAAATGGGTAAAATACTTAAAGTCTTGAAGCGCTACGCAAAGAATGATTATTACGATTATATTACAGAAAAATGCCAAGAAAAAATATTAAAAAATATGTAAATATCTGTTGAAAAAAAATTTTATTATAAGTATAATAATCTGGGTGAGAGTTAATGGAAGAATTTGATTTGAAAAAATTTGCCAAATTAGCGTGGGCAAAGAAAATTTTTATTATATTAATAATGATTGTCTCCCTAGGGGTAGGCTATTTTTATTCATATATGTGTGTAATACCAAAGTATCGTTCAACTACATCGTTTTTACTTGCACAATTGTCTGATGAAAAGAGTGAAGACGAGAATCAAGTTGCCGATTTATCAATGACTAGTACTTTAATACAACCATATATTTCCTTGTTAGGAAGTAAAAGAGTAGTTAGTAAAGTAATTGATAATCTTGGTCTTAATATGTCTGTAACAACAATTAAAGGTATGATGAACATTACACAAGAAAACCAAGCAATGATTGTTTTATCTGTATCAAATGAGAATGCAGAACTTGCAGAAACAATAGCAAAAGAAATAGCTAAAGTTTTTGTTGAAGAGGCTGAAGAAATTTTCAAAATTGAAAACGTAAATATCATTGATGCAGCAGAAAGAGCAACAAGTCCTTATAATATAAATCATCCGAAAGATCTTATCATATTTGGAATGTTAGGTGCTTTCTTATCTTGCGGTTTAATACTTCTTATTTATATGTTAGATACAACAGTTAAAGAAGAGGAAGACCTTGAAGAAATTGGATTACCAATTCTTGGAACTATACCAGTTTTTGAAAGAAAATTAGAAAAAAGTATACAAAAAGAATCTTCAAGCAGAAATAATGAAATAGGATCACGTAAGAAATTTAATAAAGACAATGAAATAGTAATATTAGACAATGCTAAATCACCTGTTGCGGAAGCTTTTAGAGCACTTCGTACAAATGTTACTTTTGCTCAAAACACAAAAACAATACTTATAACATCTTCTAGAATGGGTGAAGGAAAATCTTATGTAGCAGCAAATTTAGCAGCAACAATAGCTAAGACTGATAAAAAAGTTATTATTGTTGATGCTGATATGCGTAAGGGTAGACAAAACAAGATTTTTGGATTAGAAAACAAAAGAGGTTTATCAAATTATTTAGCAAATTGTGAAGAAACAAAAGTAGATATTGGTGAAGTAACTTCGTATATTAAAACAACACAAGTACCAAACTTGCATTTAATGACTTCAGGAAGCAGACCATCAAACCCAGCAGAATTATTAAGTGCTCCTAAGATTAAAGGTTTACTATCAGTATTAGGTGAGATTTATGATATTATTATTATAGATGGTACACCATCAAGTATTATTGCAGATAGCGTTGTTATTTCTAGATTTGTTGATTATTCAATGCTAGTTACAGCTTATAAAACATCAAAAACAGAAGAAATAAAGAAATTAATAAAAACTTTTGAACAAGTAGGAACAAGACTAAATGGTGCTGTACTTAATAAATATCCACTTACTAAAGAAGGTTATACATCTTCATACTATTATAGTGAAGCAAGAGTAGAGAGTAAATTAGTAGAATCTTCACGCACTGAAATTAGAACAGTTGAAAACTTTTTAGCAGATGCAAATATAAATACTAACTCTTTCAGATATGTAGATATGAAAGATGCAAATTTACTTACAACACCAAACGCAGCTCCAAGCTTTAAAGGAATTGATATTTTCAAAGGCACAGTATTTAGTAGCAGTAGTAGTGGTAGCAATAAAACAGAAATGTCTGCGGCTATTGAATATAAAATTGAAAAAATAGATAGTGAGCTTGCGGCAATGAAAAATATGCTTATGCAAGTAGCAGTAAATACAAATCAGGTATCTTCAAAAGATATTGAGCTTATAAGATTCGATATTAGCAATTTAAAACAATCTATAGATGATATAAAAGACGATGATGCAATAGATGAGCTAAAAGAAGAATTGATGGAAATGAAGAATATTACAGAAGAACTTGCAAATTCACAAGCAAATAATAACGAAAAAATTAAAAAATTTATTGAAGATTATTATAAGCAAAAAGCCGAGTTAACTAAAAAAGCTTCTACGAAGAAAACAACAACTACAACAGCGGCAAAAGCAAAGAAAACTATAAAAGCAGCAAAAATAGACAATGAAGAGGAAGAATAAAAGAAAAAAGCGTTTCGAAATGGAACGCTTTTTTATGTATATAAATTAAATGTTTTGGAAATAGTATAATTATCAAATTATAGAAAGAAGGAGATTATAGGTTATGCAAAACTTAAATCAAGCAGAATTACAACATCTAAGACATTTAATAGGGGCACAGGATACTTCTTACCAAAAACTACAAAACTATGCAGAATATGCAGTAGATCCTCAGATTAAGCAAGTATTTAACAAAGCTGCGCAAGACAGTTTAAATACTAAACAAAAACTTATTTCATTTTTAGAAAATTAGGAGGTATATAATGGAAGAGAAGTATATGGTAAATGACATTCTAGAGAACACAAAAGCTGGTATAAAGGATTATGAAGGTGCAATATTAGAATGTGCTAATATGGAACTTAGACAAACAGTACAAAACATAAGGAACTCTTCAGAGAATTTCCAATATGAGTTATTTAAATTGGCTGAATGTAAAGGGTATTATTCACCAGCAGAGCCAGCAAAGCCAGATGAAATTGCAAAAGTTCATAACGAATGTATGTAAAGAAAAGTGGGATAAATGTGAATTAAAACATTTATCTCATTTTTAATTTTTTCTACGGAAATAGAAAAAAAGAGAAAAATGAGAATATGAAAAAATGAACGAGAAAAAAAGAGAAAAACCGACCATAGCGACTAAAAAGTTAAAATTTTAAAAATTGATAAAAAAATGAATAATATATAAAATAAATAAGTATTAAAAAGGGAGGTGTAAGTAGAAAAAAATGTTTAAAAAAATAATTGTATTTTTAAGAACTTGGACAAAACTTATAACCTTACTTTTAGTAGCGATTGCAATAATTTGCTTTATAGTATTTTTCGTATATAATCCTATGTATAGTGTAACTTTAAATGGAAAATTTATTGGTTATACTGAGGACAAGCGAGATATGCAAGATAAAATAGATGAGTATCAAAAAAGCGGAGACAATAAAACTATAGCTTTTGTAGATATTGACACACTTCCAGAATATAAATTGTGTTTACTTCAAAAAGGAATCGAAAGTAATGATGACGAAATCTTTGAAACAGTTATAAATACTGGCGTTCCTTATTATAAATATTATGCGATTTTAAATGGCTCAGAAGAAAAATATTATGTACAAACTTATGAAGAAGCAGAAAGAGTTGTAACAGAATTAAAAGATAAAAACAGCATGAATAAAGACGATATTTCATATTTACTAAAATATGAAACAGAAACAAAGGAATTTACTGGAACAGAAGAAGCAGTTGCAAACTTATATGTAGAAAAGCCAGTAGTAAAAGCAAACAGGGCAGTAAACACAAAAAAGACAGTAGATTATAATAATACACCTCTAGAACTTGCACTTATCAAACCAATTGAGGGAATAATTACTTCAAGGTTTGGTAATAGAAGTAGAGGATTACATACAGGTTTAGATATTGCAACATCTGGTGGAACTCCAATTAAGGTTGCAGCTACAGGAGTTGTTACATATGCTGGATATAAAGGCTCTTATGGAAATTTAGTAGTAGTTTCTCATGGAAATGGAATTGAAACTTATTATGCACACTGTAGATCAATATATGTAAATGCAGGGGATTCAGTTTCACAAGGAACTGTAATTGCAGGTGTCGGTACAACAGGAAATTCGACAGGAAATCATTTACATTTAGAAATTAGAGTGAATGGTGTAGCAAAAAATCCACAAAATTATTTATATAATTAATATCGAAGCTCGCTAAAAAGCGAGCTTTTGTTATGTATGGATAAGTTTGGCATTTTCTAAAATCTTTGAAATAAGTGGTTTCGAATTATTTATAAATTTCGCAAATTCAGTTATACAAGAACAGAAGAAGGCATGTTCTTCATCGTCTAATTCAAAATTTTGGATAATCAAGAAATAAGTATCGGAAAGCAAATATAGATTACTTGCTTTTTGGAATTTACTAAGTAAAGGAGCTTTGTGCAATTTAATAAAATTTACAAATTCATAATAGTTTTCTAGACTATTAAAATAATAGATTGAGGTGTTATTAATAAACATATCAAACTTTCTTTTTGAAATTACTTTTTTTTCGTTATTTATCTTTTCTGGTTTCATAAAACGCCCTCCATAAATGAATATAAATAAATTATAGTACGATATATGTCCCAAGTAAATGTAAGTTTTTGGAAATACTTAATTCTAGTATATTAATAAATCAAAAAAGTTTGCTTAAAAAACTTGAAAAAACTCATATATCAATATATAATATACAAGAATAAAAAAGAACGCAAAATTCAAAAAACCGTAGGAAAAAATGGAGGTAATATATATGGCTACAAAAGATAAAAATATATGGATATTAATGATTTTTATTTTATCTGGAATTGTTATTGGAGGACTACTAGGAGAACTCGCTTCAAACATAGATTGGCTTTGGTGGTTATCTTATGGGCAAGAATTTGGTATAACTACACCACTATCACTTGATTTACATGTTATAAAAATGACTTTTAGTGTGGTATTTAAAATAAATATAGCGAGTATAATAGGTATTGGTATATCAATTTGGCTATATAGAAAAGCATAAACAAAATTTAGGAGATCTGAATGAGTATATTAAATTTTGCAAGCAAAGATTTAGGTATAGATTTAGGTACTGCAAATATTCTAATTACACTTAAGGATAAAGGTATTGTATATAGAGAACCTTCAGTAGTAGCCTATAATAAAGAAACTAAAGAAGTAATAGCAATTGGTGAAAAAGCTAAGTCTATGCTTGGCAAAACACCAAAAAATATTGTTGCAATTAGGCCATTAAAAGATGGTGTAATTGCAGACTTTACAGCTACAAAGCTTATGTTAAAAGAAGTTTTAGAAAGAGTTTGTGGAAAGTACAGGGTTACTAAACCAAAAGTAGTTGTTGGAGTTCCATCAGGAATTACAGATGTAGAAGCTAGGGCAGTGGAAGAAGCAATTATTTCTAGCGGAGCAAGTGAAGTTTATTTGGTAGACGAACCTATGGCAGCTGCAATTGGTTCAGGACTAAAAGTTGGAGAACCAGCAGGAAATATTATAGTGGATATAGGTGGAGGAACAACAGAAGTTGCAGTAGTTTCTTTAGGAGGAATAGTTGTTAGTAATTCTATAAAGATTGCTGGAGATGAATTAACAGAAGATATTATGCAGTATGCAAAAAGAAGACTAAATATCATAATAGGTGAGAATACAGCAGAGAAAGTAAAAAAGGAAATAGGTTGTGCAAAACCACTACTTACAGAAGAATATAGAGAAATTAGAGGAAGAGATGCAAATACAGGACTTCCAATTGTAAGAGATATATCTTCAATTGAGGTAGAATATGCACTTAAAATTTCACTATATAAAATTGCAGAAGCAGTAAAAGTTGCTTTAGAGCAGACACCGCCAGAGCTTATATCAGACATAGCAGTAAAAGGACTTATGGTAGCAGGTGGAGGAGCACTTATAAAAAACATAGATGCTTTACTTTCAGAAAAACTTGAAATACCAGTATATATTTCAGAAGAACCATTGGATTGTGTAGTAAATGGCACAAGAAAAATGTTAGAAGATATGGATACTTTAGCCAAAGTATCAAAATAAAAGGAGAGTTAAATAATGAACAGAAATAAGCAAACAGAAGCATTAGGAACAATTATAACTTTAATAATTTTAGTTTTACTTATATTTTTATCAAACGTGCAAACTAGCAAATTATCTTTTTTTGAAGGTATTGTAAGTTCTGTGCTTTCACCTGTTCAGAATTTATTTATAAGTTTAAGAAACAAAGCTACTGGTAATAATACATATTTTTCTGATATGGAATTATTAATAGCTGAAAATGAAGAATTAAAAGAAAAGAATAGTGATTTAGAAGAGCAAATTCGTGAGTTAGAAATAATAAAAGCAGATAATGAAACTATGCAGGAATATATGAATTTAACACAAAAGTATGCTGAATATGAGACAATTCCAGCTTATGTAATAAATAAAGATGTTAGTAATTTAAGTAGTACACTAGTTTTAAATGCAGGTTCAGATAATGGAGTAAAAGAAAATATGACGGTAATTGCAGATAAAGGGCTTGTAGGACATGTAATTTCAGTTACAAATAATACTTCAAAAGTACAAGTTATCATAGATTCAGCAAGTACAGTAAGTTGTTCAATCAGTACAACAGAACAGAGCATTATTTGTAAAGGTACACTAGATAATGATCAAAAATTAAGAGCAAGTTTTATTCCAACAGGAGCTGAGCTAATACATGGAGATACAGTATCAACTTCAGGGCTTGGTGGAATTTATAGAAAAGGAATACATATTGGAACAATAAAAGAAATAGTAACTACTAGTAATGTTATAGATAGGTATGCAATTGTTGAACCAGCTGTGGATTTTTCTACAGTAAACAATGTTTTGATTATAGCTGAGTAAAGGAAAATTATGAAAAAATTAGGAATATCGGTGTTATTTTTTATAACCTTTATAATTATATATATATTGCAAGCAAACCTTTTTCCACATTTAAAAATTGCAGGAGTAATGCCAAATTTATTTATAATTCTTATATTATGGATAGGACTTTTCGCCAATGCAACTGAAGCTATCATATTTGGAATTATAATGGGCATATTACTGGATTTAACATATGGAAAGGTAATTGGTATTACCGCAATTATGCTTTGCGTTATCGGCTATTTAGGAGCGTATTTTGATAAGAACTTTTCAAAAGAGAGTAAATTCAAGATTTTGCTTATGGTAATAGGATCAACAATAATATATGAACTAGGGTATTACATACTAAGTGTAGCAATTATTGGTTATGATTTTGAATGGCTTAGATTTATGAGAATTGTTATTTTTGAAGTAATTTACAATGTTTTAATAACAATTCTATTATATCCACTTATTCAAAATTTAGGATATAAGATAGATAGAAACTTTAAGAAAAATAACATACTTACAAGATATTTTTAGGTGAGGTGAGAAAACTGAGGCAGAAAAGTGAGCTTGAAAAATCCAATTTTAGATATAACATATTAACTACAGCTGCATATTTTATAGGAATTATCATTCTTATACAACTTTTCAATATACAAATTGTAAATGGAGCTGAATATAGAGAAAACTCAAATACTAGACTAACCAGAGAGGGAAAAATAGAAGCAGCAAGAGGTTCTATTTCAGATAGAACAGGAGTTAATCTAGTATCTACTGAGCTTGGTGCATCTCTTGAAATGTATAAAACTAATGTTGATGATAAAACTTTAAATGATGCAATACTTTTAATGACAAATATACTTAAACAAAATGGAGATACATATATAAATCCATTTCCAATATGTATAGATCCTTTTGGATTTGTATTTGATTCAGAAGAAGATTTAGCAGCTTGGCGTGAAAAATACAAAATACCAGCTGAGGCATCACCAGAAGAAGCGTTTTATATTTTTAGAGATAAATATAAAATAGAAAATGATAATCCAGAAGAAATTTTACAGATTTTAGCTATAAGATACGCAATTACAACTGAAGGATATTCGTCAGCAACTAAAACACTTCAAATTTCTTCGTCAATCAGTCACGAAAGTTCAATACAACTTCAAGAAATGGGACAAGATTTAACAGGTATTAGAGTAGTGTCAGAGCCTGTTAGAAAGTATCATACAGGAACTTTGGCATCGCATATTATAGGATATGTGCAAAGGCTAAGGGACAAAAATGTTGAAGAGTTTAAAGCAAGAGGAGATACTTATGAGTATGAAAATGACGATAAAGTAGGACAAACAGGTATCGAATATGTATTTGAAGAATATCTAAGAGGACAAGATGGTGTTAAGCAAATCGATATGTCAGTAGATGGTACAATTACTGGAGAATATACAGCAGAAGAGGCAATAGGTGGAGCCAATATTGTACTTACAATAGATGCAAATTTACAAGGAATTACAGAAAGAGCTTTAGCGGCAAATATAGAAAAAATAAGAACTGGTGGCTTTGGACAGGTATATGCCGCAGAGGGCGGTAGCGCAGTTGTTATGAATGTAAAAACTGGAGAAATACTTGCTATGGCAAGTTGCCCAGACTATGATCCATCATTATTTTATACAGGAATTTCGAAAGCACAATTAAATGCATATGATGCCGAAAAGGCATTTCAACATAGAGCAATTTCTAGTGCATATGCACCGGGTTCTACTTTTAAAATGATAACAGCAGTGGGTGCTTTAGAGTCAGGAGCTACGACAACAACTGAGAAAATAAATGACAATCAAAGGTATCCAGTAGAAGGAATAACAAATTATGAAGATAGACCAGCATGTTGGCTTATGAACGATTATGGAAGAGGACATGGACCATTAAATGTAGTAGGAGCACTAGAAAAATCTTGTAACTATTTCTTCTTTGAAGTATCAACTAGAATGGGAATAGATACTTTAGAGAAATATGCTAGATTTTATGGATTAGGTAGAAAAACAGGTGTTGAGCTTTCAAGTGAAAACAGTGGAGAAGTAGCGTGTAGAGAGGGGCTAAAACAAGCAACAGGTTATGGCTGGACACAAGGACATACTTTAAATGCTGCTATAGGCCAAGGTAGAAACAATGTTACACCAATTCAAATGGCACAATATATTTCAATGATTTGTAATGGTGGTCATAAAATAAATACAACAATAATAAAAGATGTAGTTTTATCAAATGGCACTTCTATAGCACGTTCAGAAATTGAGAATTTTGTAAATCAAAAATTAAATTTAGTGTCAGATAATAGTGAGAATTTTGAAATAAGTGAAGAAACAACAAGAGCAGTATTACAAGGTATGTTATCAGTTACAGATGATGCAGGGGGTACAGCATATTCAGTTTTCCAAGATTTCAATATACAAGTAGGTGGTAAAACAGGCTCTGCGGAAGCTGGACCTAAAGTACACGCTTGGTTCGTAGGATTTGCGCCATTTACAGATCCTGAAATTGCGGTTGTAGTTATGGTTGAAAATGGTGGACATGGATATTATACAGCAGAAGTAGTAAGAGATATAATTGCAGAATATTTTGGAATGAACGTTCAAGAAGTTAAGGAATCTATGCAGGTACGTTCAGAAATAGAAAGCTTTAGATAGAAGGAAGGAAAAAGATGTTGAACAATATTAAAGTTATACAAAAGTCAGAAGAAATAGTATTAAATATTAATATTATGGCAGAGATAAACGAAATTTTAGAAGAACTTAGTGTAAAACTTCCTAAATTAAAAGAGTTTTATAAGACTTCAAAACTTCCTATGAGAGTTACGGGTAAGCTGTTTTCAGAGAATGAAACAGAAATAATAAAAAATATGATACAAGACGAGTTAAAAATAAAAGTAAAATTTGATGAAGTATCAGACTTGTTAGGATTACATGCTATTAAGAAGACCTTTCAAGCTAATACAGAGATATCTGAAACTAAATATATTACAAATTCAATTCGTTCAGGACAAAAAGAGGAGTATCCGGGAAGTATAGTTGTTTGTGGAGATGTTAATCCACGGAGGAGAAGTAGTTGCTGGTGGAAATGTTATAGTAGTAGGCTCACTAAGAGGTTTAGCACATGCTGGAGCAAATGGAAATATGCTGGCTATAATATCAGCTAATTCTATTGATGTAACACAAATACGAATAGGAAATTTAGTAAAAGAAGTAGAGGAGAAAACTGAAAGGAATTCAATATGTAAAGCTTCAGGGAATGAAATAGTAATAAACTAAAAAATATAAGTCACGTAGAAACCGTGACTTTTTTTATTCATATAGCATATAAATATATAAAAAAGGAGGGAATAAAATGCAAGATATGGACATAAATAAGTTATTAGATATGATTGCAAAAATGGATAAAGAAGAGCTTGAAAAGAATTTGAATAAAGCACAAGAGATACTTAAAAGCACGGATTTCAAAGGTAAATCATAAGTAAGGAGGAAATATGAACGAAGATTTTTCAGAAGTAATTTCAAAGTTTAAAAATATTTTAGCAGAAAAAGATATAGAGATTCCTAATATGAGTGAGGATAAGGGAAATTCTTCTGAAAAAACTCTTGGCTTTGACATAGATATTGGTACAATTTTAAAAATAAAAAATATGATTGATATAGCCAAAGAGAAGAGTTCTCCTAGGATAGAATTACTAAACGCATTAAAACCATTTCTAAAAAAAGAAATGGGAGAAAGATTAGAAGAGTACATAAAAATAACATATATGATTACAATTTTAGAGATATTAGGAGAAAATCGGAGGAGGTATATTTGGTAATTTATTAGGAAATAAAAAATAAAAACATTAGGGAAAAAGGAAAAGCAATCCACAAATCATGAAAAAAGTGTGGATTGCTTTTCCTTTATTTGTTGAAAAAGTAATAAAAATTTAATATTAAGAATTTGTGCTTTGAAACCTACTATTTCCGTAATTTTTTCACTTCAAAAAGCCCTGTAACAATTGGGAAATGGGAATTTTTCCCTATGTACAAACAAAATTTAAAAGAGTAATATATAAATATATTAATTTAAGTAGAAGTGCGCCCAAAAGGCAGAAAGGGAAAGTTATGGAAAACAAAGTACTTAAGAAAATCTTAGTAATGGCCATCGTGTTTGTTATGACATTTTCAAATTGTGGTCTTACTTTGCAAGCTTTAGCAACTAGCGAAGGTCTTTCGTTCTTTGGTTTCAAGTTATTTGCTAAGAATAATCTTGATTATGAAGCATATTTCTTAGACGAAAATGGCAAGAAAACGAAGGAAATGAAAGCTGATGTAAACCAAGATATGACATTGGTTTTAGAGCTAGAGCCGAAAGAAGTAGGATATTTGAAATCAGGAACAATCAAGGCTGTTACTGATGAAGGAGAGCCAAATTTTGAATTTTTAGAAGTTTTAAATTTCTCTACCCAAAACGATGAAGAGGAGGAAAGTACTCAGCAATTAGTACAAGCGGATAAGCCATTATTGCAAAGTGAACAAGTCGTAAATGCTGATTTACAAACAGTTAGTTTAGATGGTAGTTTACCAGAAACAATTACAAGTAATAGCAGTGGTGAGTTTGCTACTAACGAAATATTAGACAATACAACGAATCAAAATGCTGTAGCTACTAATAACACAGTAAATAGCAATGAAGCTAACACTGCAGAAAACACAAATACAGTATCAGCAGGAAACACAGTTACAGAAGAAAATACAGTGACTAATGAAATTGCAAATCCTGAAACTACAATTCCTGAAATACCATCAGAAGAAAAAGCACCAGAATTATCAGTAATAACGCCACCACCAGCGTTAGAAGCAGACGATACTTTAGTAGATGAGGATAATGCTTATAAAGAGCAAGTAAAAGAGAAAGAAGATGCAGAAGTTCAGGCACCTTCTTCAAGTAGTGCAAAAATTATTAGTGGCAATGAGATCTTAGTAGAAAACATTATCCATCAAAGCACGATATATGTAAAAATAGGATATAAAGCAGGTGAAGTTTTAAAAGTAGCTGATTTATATAAAAATATAAAACTAGATTTAGCAGGTACATATATAAATGAGGATTTACAAGAGGTAGAAGTAAAATCTACAGATGAAGTAAATACAGAATGGACATATAGTAGTGATATTTTACTTGCAAGTGATGTTTCAAAAATCTCAGCTTTTGAGATTGAAGGGACAAGAGGAACTTTAGTTGAAGGAAAAGTAATTTTAAATAGAGAATGTACAGAAGATAAGTACCTACCTATTAAAGAAACTACTTTAGAAATTGAAGTGCCACAAATTAATGGAAAATTACCAATAGCATTAGATGTTCATGCTACAAAATTAAAAGCTACAAAAGGTCAAGAGATTAATGAAGTTACTTTCACTGAGGACAATTGGTCTTATAATGAAAGTACAAAAACCATAACTATAAAAATAACAAACCCTGAAGCTGTTTTAACAAAAGGCGAAGATATATATACAGTTGTGTTAAGATATGAAGATTATGTAGGAAGTGAAGAAATTACAGTAAATCTAAAAGGAAAAGTGACTGTTGAAGAATATAGTGGTAAATCAAATAACTTAATTGTTAAAGAATTCTCAGCAGATAAAACGACTCTTGTAAATATAGGTGAGCTTATTACCTATTCAATAGGAACAACAGAAGATACAATCAGCAAAGGTTTAATAAATGCAAACTACAACTCAGTAGATGCAGTATATGAAGCAGAATTTACATCAACAGTAGGTATTAACATACTTACAAACGATGTTTTAGAAGAATTTACTTTAAAAGATACAAAAGAATATTATATTGATAAAGACAAAATTGAGTTTGAAACACAAGATGTAAAATATAAGACAGTTAAATTCAGATATAATGAGCTAATGACATTATTAGATCAAGGCGGAATTATAGAAATAAGATCAAATACAGGTGAAGTACTATATACTTTAAGTAAAGATAACGCAAACTCACAGGAGACTTGCGAAATAGCATTAAATGGAGATGTACGTGGAGTAGAAGTATCTTTCAGAAATATAGTAGTAAATGGAACTTTCACAATTGACTTTGTAAAATCACTTGGAAAATGCACTTATGATAAATCAGCTTTCAATAATTTTGATAAGATTGAAAGTAGAATAAAAGCAGAAGTAAAATATGGTACTTCAGAAGAAGTTATACCACTTACACCAATAAAAACAGAAAAATACTTTGAAAAAAGTTATACAAGAGCAGAAATTTCAATGAGTAAAGAAGAATTGTCTACAACAGTTGACAATGATGATGTTGAGCTTAAAATAGAGCTTAATAACAACACAGAGAAAAGCGATTTATATATAAACCCAGAGTTTGAAGTCGTTTTTCCAGAACACGTACAAAATGTAGAAGTAAGAGCAGTTAATTTATTATATGAAGATGGATTAACAGTAAAAAATATAACACTTTTTAGAGATGAGACAAACCACCAAAGAATGAAAATTCAATTAGAAGGTGTACAAAGAAACTTTAGTACTAGTGATGGAACTAATGGAACAAACATTATAATTAATACAAAAATACAAATTGATGATTATGCACCAAGAAAAGATGACCAGTTAAAAATGTATTACTTCAATCAAGGTGTTTCAAATTACCAATCACAAACAGATTGGAAAATATCATCACCTATTCCAGCTGGAATATTAAAAACAACAAATGGATTTGATATTGAAGTGTTTTCATATAAAGCACCAATAGGCTTTATAACAACAAATTCAATGGAAAACTATGATGGACTTGGAGGAACTATCGAAAGTATAAAACAAGGTGAGATAACAGCTTTAGTTGCAATGGGAGAAGTTCCAAGACAAGTTATAATGAATTTAGCAGCAATGAACAACACAGGAAATAAATGTACAGATGTTGCAATGTTAGGTAGAATACCTCATTCAGAAGCAACAGATGTTATAACAGGCGAGAAAACAAAATCAAATAGAAATTCACAAATGATAACAGGAATTACACAAGCAGATAGTAATCCAATAGGATGTGATATTTACTATTCACCAAGCGCAATAGCTACCAAAGATTTAAATGATAGTAATAACCAATGGACAAAGACACCAGAGAGCATAGAGACTATGAAATCATATTTAATAGTACCAACAGGTGAAGTTGAACCAGGAACAGTATTCAAATTTTATTATACTTTCCAAATTCCAGCTAACCTACCTTATGAAGTTGAACTTTATGGATCTTTTGGAGCATTTTATAATAATCATTCAGATGTTGCAGTAATGTATGAAAGTTCAAGTGCTGACTTAGTAGGTTTAGTAACAGAAGCTGGACCAAAACTTGAAGCTAGTTTATCAGTTGATATTGGAGATGGAAAAGTTGTAGGAGAAGCTAGATATATAAAATATACAGTTACTGTTGCAAATACAGGAAGTGTCACAGCAGAAAATGTTAGAATAGAAAATGTAGTACCAGACTATACAACTTTACAAGCATATACAGAGGAAAATGGTTATGGAAATGATAATTATGTATCTGTAGATAGTAGAGAAGTAAATGCAAATTGTGGAAATATTGAGCCAGGAGATAGAAAAGAATTTAGATATTATGTAAAAACAGGTTCAATACCTACTCCAGAAGCATATTATAAAAAAACTTTAGGTGTTAAAGTAGAAAAAGACGAAAAAGGATATTTTTATAGAGAAGATGTTATAGATAGTGGTTCACAGTTGCAAGATAGTCAGAAGAAATACTTAGATACTAACTATACAGTATTTGTTGAAAATAAAGCAACAGTTAAAGCTGAAAATTTCGGAGATACTATTACAACAAACTCAACAAAAAATGAATTAGTAAAATCAAATTTTGATATGACTGTTAATACAGAATGTAAGACAGAAATTAAACCAGGACAGTTATTTACATATAAAAACGATTTCTGTAATATTTCTGATAATGATTTAAAAAATGTAGTAGTAACTTTAGCTCTTCCAAACACAGTAGAATATGCAGAAGATAATAATGAAATACATTCATATGAAGGAGAAGCAAAATATGACTTAAAATATGATGAATCTTCTCATACTGTTACAGTTACTTTTGCAGAAATGAAAGCAGAAGAATCATATAGTGTTTATATTGGAGCAAAAGGAAAAACAGGAAATGCACAAAAAATTGATACTTTCTTTACAGTAGGAGCAAGTGGAGTAGAAACAGAAAAAAGTTATGTTTTAACAAGACAATATATAGGACCAGAAATTACTATTAATCAAACTACAGATGTCATTAATAATTTAAAAGAAAAAGCAGAAGTAAAATTAACATTAGAGATAGAAAATAAAGGAAATTATGTAGCTGAAAATTTTGTTATTAAAGACCAAATTTCTGAAAATCTAACAGATGTTGTAGTACAAATAGATGGTAATCAAGTTGGTAAATATGTTGGTGGAACAACATTTACTTATACGATTTCAAATTTTAAAGCAGGTGCAAAGGTTATAATGACTATTATTGGAAAAGCAGCAGAATTAAATGGTACTTCAAAGACAATTTCTAATAAAGCAGAAGCAACAGCTAATTATATGGAGACTGTTTCTTCAAATGTAATAAATATAAACATTGAAGAAGATCCAAATAAACCAGTAGAAAAGCCAATATATAAAAATGAAGAAACAAATAATTCAAATTCTTCAAACAACAATCAAATAAGACCAAATGAAAATAATAATAGTTCAAATAATAATAGAAACCCTATTACTAACAACAATAGCTCAAACAGTAATAATGGAAATAATGACAACTCAAGTAACAATGCAAATCAAAATAATAATAGTTCAAATAACAGCAATTCAAATAATGATAATAAAGCTCCACAAGCACCAGTAGAAACACATTCAATTACTGGACAAGTTTGGCTAGATGTAAACAGAAACAATAGAAAAGATGATGAAGAAAAGGGTATATCAGCAATAGAAGTAGAGCTACATCAAGGAAGAAATGTTGTAAAAACAACTACAACAAATGGAAGTGGTGTATATCAATTTACAGGTGTTACAGCAGGAGATTACACAATTAACTTCAAATATGATGGAGAAAAATATATAGCTTCAACATATAAAGGTGTTGATATCGAAGAAGATAGAAATTCAGATGCAATGAACTATACAGATGGAATTGCAGTAACCAATACAATAACAATTACAGACTTAAACTTAGAAAATATCAATTGTGGTTTACAAGAAAGAAACATCTTTGATTTAAAAGTTGAAAAATTTATTGCTAAATCAGTAGTTGATGTAAAAGGAAAAACAGTTACAAAAACTTATGATAATGCAGACTTAGCAAAAATAGAAGTTGATGCTAAGAAAATGAAAAATACAACAGTTGCATTAACATATAAGATAGTTGTTACAAACACAGGTAATGTTTCAGGTAAAGCTTTAAAATTAGTAGACCATTTACCAAAAGATATGGAATTCAACGAAAAAGACAATAAGGGTTGGTATTTAGGTACAGATGGTAAACTATATAATGAAAGTTTAAAAGACGAAAATATCGCACCAGGAGATAAAAAAGAAATAAGTTTGGTATTAGTAAGAAATATGAATACTGAAAATACTGGTGTAATAAGTAATTTAATTGAAATTGCAGAAGCAGAAAGTAGCATAAATGTAGTAGAGCAAAAAGCTAATAATAGCTCAACACAAGAAATTATTCTTTCAATTAGAACAGGTGGCAATTTTGTGCCAATAACTATTATATTTATCATTATGGCACTAGGCTCATATGCAATAATGACAGAAAAAATGATAATAAAAATAGAGAATAACAAATTAAAAGTAAAAATCAACACAAAGAAAATTTATAAGTAGAAAGGAGGATGGTTATGAAAAATAAATTGACGAAAATACTAGCAGTCTTTATGCTAATAGTATTATTCACAAGTTTTAAAATGACAGCAAGTGGTTTTGACTGGGGTGCATTATTTAATACAAAAGAAGATAGCCAGACTCCTGAAGAGCTGCAAAATCAAGTAGCAGTAAAAGCAATTCAAGAAGGAAATGTTACTGTTGGAAATTATACAGTAGAAGCAAAATATAACCACAAAGGTAAAACTTATTTAAAAGAAGGTGAGTCAGCTTGGGAAGTTGCTGATGTGAAAACAACGGCAGTATCAAGAGAAATTTTACCAAGTGGAAGAGAAAAAATAACAGAAAAGACTGAAGAAATTTCGCCAAAGATAAAATTCGGTGATAGTAGTAGTGTACGAGGCACAACAATAAAAAATTTACTAGACTTTTTAAACGATGAAAATTATGATATTGGCGGAAGAATAAGTACAGGTCTAACAGCATTAAGAACATTTCCATCTTTCTTCTGTTTAAAAGGTGGACAAGCTATTGGTAGATATCATGGATACTTGAAAATAGATCATGGACCAAGGTCAATAGATATTAGTGACTATGTTACTATAAATAATAGAACATATGCGTCATATGTTAATCCTCGAGTTGATACAAGCTTTGACAGTTCTGACCACTTAGATATGGTAATAGAAAGCGACCACAGAAATCAAACTTGTGCAGATGGTAAACATCGTGCAGGCAGTGGTGGAATGGCTGGTTTAACAATGGGACTAACCACTAATTTCACAGAAGACGTAACAAATGGAGTTTCTGATTTAGGTGTTTCAGTAGGCGTTTCAGATGCGGTAGTCGGTGGTTCACCTGCAGGAGGTAGTAAGCCAAAGCCAAGTGGGAAACCGTTAGTTTCAGAAGATAAAAATAATAGATATGTATATTCTAATGTACATTATTGGGCAGAATATACAAATATATATACAATAAACAATAAATTTGGAACATATCACTCAAATATATTTCCATATGCAGTCAGCTTTTCTGAAAAGATGACAGGAGGCTATACAAATATAAGCTCTAATATTTATAATCAAGAGAGAGCTCAAAATGCAATATGGGGTGTAGTAGGAGATCCTGCACGTGGCGAAGGTGGAGGAGATATTGATACTGATATAACAATAGAGGATATTGAAGATGCAGAAGTAAGTGCAGATGTTGAATATTCTGAAGTTAATGAAGGTTTAATAATGAGTTCAAAATTATGGGAAGCAGGAGCTGCTTTAAATGAGTATGAAGCATTATTAACAACTAACATATCAGGAGATGAAGCTGCAAAACACGCAGCAGCAATAGAAGGAACAGATGAAAACTTACTTAACAGACCATCAGTTTCTATAAATGCTGATCCAGGCTCTGATGATTTTACTGAAGAAGTAAAAGGTGAAAAAGTAGGTAGCATCGATGATTCTACTGGTACAACAATATATGAAGAAAATGGAGAATACTACTATAAAGTAGGACCATTCTTTATGAGTGATTATGCTTTAGCATTTGCAAAAGAGCATGTTGTCATAGAACAATTTTCTGGTTCAAACTTAGCAAGAAAACAAAAAATGCTAGGTGGTATCTTAGATGGTAAAGTTACTTTCGAAAATGAAGCTGGAGGACCAGAAGAAGTAGAAATTGGAAAAGCAGAAGACAATCAAGTTGAAATAGTATATACAGATATGAAAGGTAGAGAAACAGAAAATAAAGGACATGCAATATCTGCAGAATACATAAAAACACCATCAGAAGATGAGTATGAATTCCCATATCCAAATTCAACTTTCTATATTATAATAAAACGTGCGAGAATTCAAAACGCAGTAAAACTAACAAAATTTGAATTTAATTACAGACAAACTAAATCAGATGGACGTGGATGGGTAATTAGTTCTAAATATGTTGTTACAAGATGGCAAAGAGACACAGACGAAAATGGTACTCAGTGTAGTGAAACTTATTCTTACACTTCTGTTGATGGAGACTGGGGAAGTCCATATCCGGGAACACATAGTGTAGGAGATTGGCAAGAAACACAGTATTTTGCTTATTGTCCAGAAGCACCATTTAATTGTCCATGTGCAGGACATAAAATATCAGGTTGTGGCTGCGGCGGAAGTACAGGTGGAGAGCATCCAAGACCAGTTTGTGGTGGTGGACATATAAGAGCAGGTTGCCATTGCTCTTGCGAAGGACATTATAGAGATGGTTGGGCATATTTTAGATGTCCACATGGACATACAGAATGTTGGTATATTACAGAATGGATAAATAGATATAAAAATGTTGCAAAAGGTCAAACATTCTTAGCAGTACGTGATGCGTACACAGTAGTAATAAAAACACCAGTAACGACGGAATTAGACATAAGGCTTACAACAGATGTAAGAATAAACAAATTTATAAAAGATGTTACACATGAGGAAATAGAAGGAAAAACACTAGCTACAGATACTTCTTATGTAGAAAGCGAATTAAGAGCTAAGCTAAGTGAAAATCCAGTAGAAAATGAAAGACTAAAAGAAGAAAATCCAGTGTTTGTAGAATATGGTGATACAGTTACATATATAATTAGACTTCAAAATTACCAAATGCAATCAGTAGAGGCTAAAATAATTGACTTCCTTCCAGAAAACTGTGAACTGTTGTCAATAGCAAATGGTTCTACTGAATGGACAGAAGGCGAAGAATATGAATACATACATGAAGGAACAAAAACAACAACACAAGAAGGTGTGATGGGTGAAAAAGTATCATATTCTACAAATAAATTTAAAATGGAGAAAAAATGGTTAGTTATTCCAGGAGGAACAGAATCAGCACCAGGTACAGTAGACTTAACTGTTAAAGTAAAAGTATTAGACTGGGTAGATGGTTTGGATTCTGGAGAATTAATAAGTGGTATAGTACAGACAAATACAGTAGGTGGCGGAGAAGATATAGACGATCCATTTGGACCACCAATAACACCAACACCAACTCCATCAACTCCTACAGGACAATTGTTAAAATTTGAAAATAAAACTCAAATTATAACAAATAATATCGGATATGTAGAAGGAGACGAATTAAATGTTGACTATATGAGAACAGTTTATGATTCAGAAGATAGACCGGGACCAGTAGTTAACTTAGCAGAATTGGATGACTCAAAATTAACAATAAGTTCAGATTGGTATGCAATCAATAATTATAATTTAGGAATAAACAAATTTATTTCAGATTATAAATCACCTGTTTCTGAAGCAAATGAGGAAAGAGGAATTACAAAAGATGAAAAGATAGAAGTAGACGACAGTACAAAGTCAAGATCACAAATGAGTGAGCAAGATAAAGAGGCAAGACCTTTCCCAGCAGAAAAAGAAGATATCTTGACATATAAGATTAGATTAACAAATGATGCAAAAGATGAATATACAGAAAAATCAAGTTATGGCGGTAAGAAACCAGCAACACAAGTTAGACCAAATAATGTTATTGACGAAATGCACGAAGGTTTAAGACTAGCAACTGATGCCGAACTTGGTCAAGCAGGAATTTCCGGAACTCCAGTTTCAGCTAAGATTTATGATTCAAGTGGAAATGTAAAAGTTAACAATGTAAATGTATCATATACAAATGTTTCAGGTGGAAGCGGAAGAACAAGATATGAGTTCGTAATACCAAACTTCTCAGGAAGCGATTATGTAATACTTGATCCAGGAGACTACTTAGAATATACAGTTTATGTAAAAGTTATAGAAAGCAATATGTATCTAGGAAAACTAGATAATGAAGCAAGCTATAAGATACTTACAAACGTAAATGCTAAAACTCTTGACAGAGTAATACAAAATGAAGACGGCTCTGTAAATGAGAATATGGCACCACAACAAAAGACAAAAGAATGGGTTAAAATGAAAGACCTAGTTATTGCAGGTACTGTATGGCTAGATGTTGATAAAGACGGCTATATAGGGCCAAATGCAAATGGAAAACTTGACAGAAATCTTGATGTAAGACAAGAACCAAGTACTAAACTTCCAGATTATAATGTAGAATACGCAATGAAAAACATTGTAGTAAAACTATATAAGAAAGATGGAACATTAGTAAGAACAACAGCTACAAATGATGAAGGATTATATACGTTCGCACAAACTTATGATGAAAGCACAGGAACATTAACATGGTGCGATGGTGAATATACACATATTACAGCAGCTAAAGATAGTGATCAAAGAATTGACAAGGCTGAACCAAAAGATCCAACAAATAAAACTTATGGTTCAAATGCAAAACTTGTAGATTACTATATCGAATTTGAGTATGATGGTTTAGTATATAAGAGTACAGAAATCTATTCAAATTACATGAATATTAATGGAGATGGAACATATCAAGACATTTATGAAATAGACTCAAATGCTTATGAATTTAAAGACGTAAGAGAAGAGTTTAATACAAATTATGAAATTATAGCTTATAACAAAGGATACAAAGGCGACTTGACACATCCAGAATATCCAGATTTGAAATATGAAAAAGTTGATCACGAATCATATATTCGTGTAAACAAGGACAGAGTAATTACAGCAAGAAGCTTTATAACAGGAAAAGACAAGACAAAGAGTATAGAAAATACAAAACTTCTATGGTTATTTAAACAACAATCTACAGAATTACCAGAAACAGAATACTTAAAATTCATTAACTTAGGTTTAGAGGAAAGAGAAGATGTTGATATAAGCATTACTCACGACGTTTATGAGTTAACAACAACAATAAACGGCGAAAGAATGACTTATGAATATAACCAAAACAAATACACAAGAAAAAATCCGGATTCAAATGAAGCAAGCGGAATAGATAAAGCAAAAGCAGAGGGTACAGAAAGATTTGATAGTGAGAAGTTTATGACAGGATATGATGCACATCAGAGTGATGCTTCAGAAACTTCAAATAAAGAATGGTATGAGTTTGAGTACTACTTAGAAGATTACAATTACAGAATTTCTCAATATCATATACAAACAGTAAGAGATTATAAAGGCTCACCACTTAGAACAAATTATGAAGCGCCAATAAATGAAGGTGGAAGTAGCGTAATACTAAATAATTTATTAGGTACAGATGATAAAACAAATGCTTATGTAACTGGTAGAGAAAGTGAGCTTAATACTGAAATTAAATTCAGAATTAGAGTTACAAACAATGCAATTGATAACGACGAACCATTTTTGCCAGGTTTCGAATTAGGAGCAAGTACAGATATTCCAGTTTATACAGGTATCAATGAAATTGTAGAATATTATTCAGAAGATTTTGTTGATGTTGAAGTAGAAGGCGGAGTAATAAAGGCATTTAATGTAAAAACAAAAGATGAAAATGACTACTTAGTAAATACAGCAATGAAGGTAGCAGAAGCTAAGGCATACTTAGCAGATGGAACAGAGGTGGATGTAACTTTAAGTAATACATCACCATATAACACAAAAAGAACTATTGAAGGATATGACACAATATTTATAACACCAACAAATCAATCAGTAAGTACAAACGTACTTACAGGAAACAATATCAAGGCTGGACAATTAATGCTTGCAGAGGGAGAAAGCTTAGATATTATAATCAAATTCGTAGTAGAAAAAGAAGCAGAAACACCAGAAAAGATTGAAATGGAAACAATATTAGGTGAAAAAGAGAATGTAGCAGAAATAAGCGCATACTCAACTTACTATAAAGATGGTGATAGTTATAAATCAGCAAGTTTAGTTGATAAAGATTCTAACCCAGGAAACTACGGAGAAAATTATGGAGCAGCAGTTACAGATGATGGATATATCAAATATTATGAAGATGATACTTTTAAAACAGGAATTAACTTAAAGATACCATCACCAAGCACAACACCAGACAATCCAGATAATCCAACACCAGATCCAGATGATCCAACACCGACAACAAGAGAGAAAGAGTATACAGAAAGAACTTTAGTTGGATATGTATGGGATGATGCAAGAAGTGAAACAGCAGAAAATAATGATGGTACACAATATTTAGGCGATGGTAGATGGAATACATCAGTACATGCGATATCAGAAGCAAGAAAAAATCAAGCAACAATAAACGGACGACCAGCAGTAGCAAATGGAGAAGAAACTGATATAAGAGTACAAGATGTAGAAGCAAAATTGGTAGAACAAATTAGAATACCAGTTACTAGTGCAGGTGCGATTATAGCACATGAATTAGACGGTGAAGCAGCAGAAGAAAGAATTTACGAAGACACAATCTACGTAAATGATACAGACTCTATAATGGAAACAAGAACTGACAGTAATGGAGAGTACATGTTAAGCGGGTATATTCCAGGTGAATATATAGTAAGATTCACTTATGGTGATGATGTTAGCAAAGAACAATGCTTGATATTTAATGGTCAAGACTACAAGTCAACTTCATATCAATCAGGAGAAGCTGTTTTAGCAGAAAATGCACAGCCAGCAGGAGAAAAAACAGCAGGAGATGTGAGATTAGACATCTTAGAAAAAGATGGAGTTTCAGATGCGAAAGACGATGAGATTAGAAGACTTGAAGTAATAGGATATTCAGAAACAATGAATAACCAGAAAAACGAAATACTAAGAGGTGCAAATTCAATAGATAAACAAGCGATGATAGATAATACATCAATGTTTGCAGAAACAGCAGACTTCTTGGTAAGACCTGAAAAAGAAATTAGAAAAGTAACAATCTTGACATATTATGAGTACAATAAGAAGATTGTAGAAACAATAAGTCAAGCAAGATTTAGAGTTAATAATATTGATTTTGGTATAGAATATAGACCAGAGTTACAATTAGGACTTAACAAGTATATTTCAAACATTACATTAACTACTTCAGATCAAAGAGGAGGAGGCACAGATGCACCACTTGTAGATGCAATCTTTGACGAATTCTATGGAGTAGTAAAACAGACAGATTATGTTACAGGCGCAACAACTTTCTGGACAGATGCGGAAGGAGAAATTATACGAGTAGATCCTGCAGCATCAACAGAATACATTACAAGTGTATTGAGCAGAAATGGAGTAAATACAAATGCTGTTGAGAAAAACAATGATGGTACTTACATCTTGGCAATAGCAGGAACTGAGTTAAACAAAGATAAATCAATTGGATTAACAAATGTTCAATATTTACCAAATGAATACGATTTAGATGCTGATGGAAATCCAGAAATTGACGAAATAGATGGAAAAGTATTAGTAAGGTCAACACAAGGTTTTGCATATATAGTTGTTGATGATGATATTATGCAAGGTGCTACAATTAAGATTAAATATCTATTTACAGGAACAAACTTAGGAGAAGTTGATAGAGTTTCTTCAAATCTTTCAGACTTAAGGTTTAAAGAAAATGAAGAAGTTAGAAAATATGATAGAACTATAAATGATAGTAGTTCATATTATGAAGAAGTAGACTATCAAATAAGTGGACAAAGAGATAGGTTAACCTTGATAAATCAAAATTACTCTGCAGCACAAACTGCAAGAAATGCTCTATTTAGTGAATATTATCGTTATGAATTAGAAAGCGATAATTCAATAAGGCAAGATTTAACACCAGAACACAATGATATATTATACAAAGTAAAACCAAAATATATGAAAGTATCTGATGCAAGAGTAGTAGATATAAGAGATATTACGAATGCACATACAAATACAACGCTTCTAACACATCCAGGTTCAGCACTAGCAGAAGAAGCAAACACATATTATGGTAGATACTTAGGCTCAACATATTTCACAGGTGTTATTAATGAAAATATGGACGTTTTAGCAGAATTAAAGGTAGATAAAATTTTAGACTATATTGATAATGATTTAGTATTCAATAATGACGACAATAGAGGAGAAGACAAGTTATGGAAGACAACAACAGCTGCTGAGTTATTCATTGATGGAATGCTAAATGAAAGTACTTACTCATATTATGAAAACGGACAAATAGTTAATGATAATGCACAAATTCAAGCAAATAGAGAAAGACTAGAAAAGAAATTGGTAGACGCACAAGGAAGAGCATATAATACTTCTGAGAGAAGCAACTTGGCAATATCTCTAGATGATAGAGTAAGAGACGACTATGGACAACCTGGAGCACCAACAGAAGATACAACAACGAATAAGAAATTTACAAACTTCTTAATACCAAGATACTCAAAAGAAAAGAGTTTAGACAGTTTTGGAACAATATCATTATATGCATCAAAAGTAATTTCACCAGAGGATGATAATGACGATATGGTATATGAAAATATAGCAGAGGTTATACAATACTCATCAGTAACTGGTAGGGTTACAAACTTAGCAACAACAATAGGTAATGCTAAGATAGAAGAGCTAACAGATACAAGACCAAGTCCAAAACCAAATGAAAGTCCAGAGTATTATGAAGGAAGAACTGAAAGTGATACGGCTTCAGTAGAAAAAGTAACATTAACACCTCCAACAGGTTTAGACAGATTAAATAGAACAGTAAGAAAAGTTGTTGAGGGAGCAAGTTACACAGTCGTAACAATAATTGCTGTAATACTTGTATGCGTAGTAGTATTAGTTATTATAAAAAAATATCATAGTAGACGCATCAAATAAAGAGTAAAATTAGGCTCACAAATGTAAAAGTTTGTGAGCCTTTTTACGACTTTTTTGTCTAAAAAACACAAAAATGTTCTATTATGACAAGAAAAATTTTGTAACGCTATGAAATAGTAGAAAAAAATTACAAAAAACTTGAAAAAAGTGCTGAAAAAGGTTGAAAACCTTTACAAAAATTGGTATAATAGATAGTGAGCAGGCTTTTACAAATAAGCTATTTTAAGTTGCTTAAAGTGTAATAAAAATTTAATATATTTACATACAATTTTTATGAACTTAGCTTCCGTAAATAGTTTAAAAAAAAGTTTGTTAAACTTATGAAACACAAGTGTTTTAGCTCTTGACTAAAACCTTGTAAGTAGTAAAATATTATATATATGATAATAGAGTCATACTATGTCAAAAAGTTTGTTAGGAGGATGAATTTATGCTAAAAAGCAAATTGTCACAAAAAGTTTTAGCAGGAATTCTTGTATTCACATTAACTTTTGCTAATTTTGCTTTTACCACAGAAGCATTAGCAACATCATTTTTTGATACATTTTTTGGTGCGGATTCAAGCACTGGTCATGAGAATGTAGAATTTGATGCATATTTTGGAGCCGAACAAGATAAGTCTTATTCGGCTGTTAGTGATGTAAATGCAGAGAATCTTGCAATTACAATGGATTTGAATGTAAAGGATAGTGGATATTTAAAATATGCACAAATTGCTATCCAAACTAAAGAAGAAGGGGAAAAGCTTAATTTCAAGTTGAAATATGAGTTAGAAGAAGTAGACGAAATTCAAAGCATTGAAGAAAACGTTATTTTCTTAAAACAAATCGATTTTGACTCTGATGTAGTTTTAAATATTCCAATCGAATATCAAAACGAAGAGTATGTTAACGAAACAAAGCTTACTAGAGACAGCAAAGTAGTATTCACAGGAACTTATGTTGACGATAATGGTGAAGAAACTGAAGTTTCAAAAGAAGTTGACTTAAATGTTTTCTGGAGAGACGATAGAGCTGTTAGAACAACTAGTGAAGCAACAAAATATATTAAGTTTAATGACGGAGATGCTTCTGGAGTTATTCTTCAAACTGTAGTTAATGTTGATAGTTCAGTAGAAGGAAATTCATTACCAGTAAAAAATTCTGTTGTAAGTATTGAAGTGCCAACAATAAATGGAAAACAAGTTTCTAATGTTCAAGTTTTAGCAACGTCAACAGCAGGAACAAATGGTAAAGCTGATGAAAGAGTTTTATTTGGTGAAGGAAATTGGGGATATGATGCAGAAACAAATATCTTAACAATTTCAGTATCAAATGAAAAAGAATTAGTTGAAGTTTCAAATGCTGGAGAAAATGATAACATTATAGACGGTGAGGCTGAACTTGTAGAAGAAGAAAGATATTACTCAAACTCAGGTATAGATTCATATGTGGTAACTTATACTTATGAGGATTTAGAACAAATAGAAGAAATTACTTTAGATACAAAAGTAAAGACAGAACTTACAACATTAAGTGGTGTACAAAGTGCTGAATACGTTAATAAAATGACAAACGAAGAAAATTATCAATATAATTTAAATGGAGAGACTGGTGACATAGTATCTTACAATATAAATAATGAAACAGAAAATGTAAGTAAAGCTTACACACTTGTTAATTATAATTCTAGTGAAAGATATGAAATACCTTATGTTTCAAAAGCAACTATAAACGTTTCACATTCAGAAATAGTTGAAGGTGTTTCTTTAGAGGATGTAGACAACTATTATGTAGCAGCTGATGGAACTACTTATACAGCAGACGATATTTATTACAAAAATATAGTTATAAACAAAGATAATATGGTAAGTGTTCTTGGAGAAGATGGAACAATTACTGTTAAAGATTTAGAAGGAAATAGCTTAATAGTTATAGGCAAAGAATATGAAGTAAATGAAAATGGAGATTACGTATATAACTTCAGTTCAAAAGTTTCAAAAGTAATCGTAGAAACTAGCAAAGCAGTAGCAGAAGGAAATATTATTATTTCAAGTGAAAAAGCTAGTAGCAATAGTATGTATGCTAAAGAACAATATAAGATTTTCAGTAAATTAGTTTCAAAAACAGTTTGCAAAGCAAATTATACTTATGTTGAAGAACCAGCTATAATTGGTGAAACAGAAATAGAAACAATTTTAGATGATGTTGCAACAAAAACAACTTTAGTATTAGATAGAGATAGTTTATCAACACTTGCAACTAACGAAAATGTAGAATTAAGATTAGAGTTAAATAATAATACTGATAAATCAGATGTATTTGGACATTCAGTATTTGAAATTAAATTACCAGTATATGTAAGAGATGTACAAGTAACAGACAGCAGTATTATGTATGGTGAAGGTTTAGAAATTTCTAATGTAGAAGTTTATGAATTAGACGGAGAAAAATATATTAGAGTAACAGTTGATGGGACTCAAAATGCAATAAGCACAGGTGTATTAAATAATGGTACTAATATAGTATTAAATACAAATATTACAGTTGACTTATATACACCAGCAGCTGAGGACACATTCGTATTAAAATATACAAATGCTGAAGCAACAACTTATGAAGATGGAGGTTTAGCATTATTACCAATTTATTATTCAGCTCCAACAGGATTAGTAGTTGTTAATAGCACAAAGAACTTTGATGATGTAGGTACAGTATTAACTTCTATTAGACAAGGTGAGCAAGAAGCAGAGATTGCTAAAAATGCAGCAGCAAAAGTTGCAACAATGGAAGTTATTGTTATGAATAACAATAATAATATAGTTTCTGATTTTAGTATTTTAGGTAGAATACCATTTAAAGGTGTTAAAGATATAAAAACAGAAGAAGATTTAGGAACAACAGTTGATACTAGATTAGTATCAGGAATAGCAGCTGACGAGAAGAATAAAGCAAGTTTTAAAGTATATTATTCTACAAACGGTGAAGCTACAAAAGACTTAAATGATAGTTCAAATGGATGGACAGAAAATGTAGAGAATTTTGATGGTATTAAATCATATTTGATAGTTCCACAAGATAGTAATTATGAAATGCAAGTTTCTGATATTTTAAGATTTACTTATGAATATGAGATACCAGAAAACTTACAATTAAATGAAAATATATATGGTACATTCTTAGCATATTATAAGAACCATACAGAGGTTGCAACAATTGATGAAGAAGCAGTTGCGGATAAAGTTGGTTTAAGTACAGGAGAAGGACCTGAACTTTCAGTAAAATTATCAGCAGATGTAGATGGCAGTATTAAAGAATATGAAGAAATGGTTTTCAAGGCTGAAGTTAGAAATACAGGAAAAACTTCTGCACAAAATGTTGTAGTATCGATACCAATTAGTAGTGGGTTAATAATAAATGAAGCTACAGCAGAAGAAGGTATTAGTTCAAATACAGACAATGGAAAAATTACATATAATATTCCAAGTTTAGGAATTGATGAATTAAAAGAATTAAGCTTTAAGCTTTCTGCAAGAGCAGTAACAGAAAACAATGAAATTACAGTTGAAGCAACTGCAATAGCAGATGATTGCGATAGAGTTACTTCAAATCAAATTAAATTCACAGTTGAAGAAACAGTACTTAAACTATTATTATCACATAACTATACAGAAGGTGATGCAACAGTTAGCGAAGACCGTGAAGTTAGATATGACATATCAGCAACAAACCTTTCAAAAGAAGATTTAACAGGTGGAGTTATTCAATTTAAACTACCTGACGAAGTTTCTTATAAAGAAGGATATGTTGTAGAAGCATCAACAACACCACAAACTGGTAAAAATTACTCATTAGTAAGTTATGATGAAGGCACAAGAACAATTACAGTAAATGCAGGAACAATTAAATCAAAAACAACAACACAAGTAAAAATATTTGTAACAACAAAATTATTAGATTCAGGTTCAACTTATAAAGTTGTAAGTGCAGTTGCAACAGCTACAGCAGATGGATTAGGTTTAGTTACATCAAATATAAGTGAGTTAGGCGTGGGTAGAGCAAGTTTAGTATTTACTCAAAGCACAAACACAACAAATACTTATGTAACTGAAGGCGAAACAATAGAATATGTATTCACAGTAAAAAATGAAGGTAGTTATGAAGCACAAGATGTTAGCTTAATAGATTATGTACCAACAGGATTACTTGCAAAAACAATTACTTATGGTATAAATGGAAAAACTTCTACTAAGAAGGTTTCAGGGGCTACAGCTCCAACTATAACTGTTAGTATTCCAGCTGGTAAAGAATTACAAGCTACAGTTAAAGCTTTAGCTAAGAGCTTAAACGGAGCAGCAGAAACAACAGTTACTAATAGAGGTACAGTACAATCAAAAACAATGGCTGAGCCAATAACATCAAATGAAATAACACATATAATTGAAGCAGATCCAGAATATTCAAATCAAGTAGTTGAAGAGGCTGTAAAAAACACTGGAGCAACAGCAAATGGTGGAGGAAGTAGTTCTTCTTCAAATATAACAAAAACATATAAGATTACAGGTAATGCTTGGCTTGATGAAAACAAAGATGGTATGAGAGATGATAACGAACAAAAAATGTCAGGAATTACAGCAAGACTTGTAGATGCAGATACAGGAACAATAAAAAAATCTGTTACAACAGATAGTAAAGGTGCATATACATTTGCAGGAATTGCAAACGGAAATTATTTAGTAATCTTTGATTATGATACTGTAAAATATACAGTTACAACATATCAAAAAGCAGGAGTTGAAGTAAATGTTAACTCTGATGCAATTACAACAAAGATTGAACAAGATGGAAGACAAAGAAATGCAGCTGTTACTGATAGAATAGTAGTTGCAGACTCTAGTATATCTAATATAGATATAGGTTTCTTATATGCAGATACTTTTGATTTAGCATTAGAAACAACAATTACTAAAATGACAGTACAAAATAGAGCAGGAACAGACAGTGTAGAGTTCGATGATGTAACTTTAGCACAAATGCCAATAGCAGCTAAACATTTATCAAGTTCAACAACATATATTGAATATAGAATTAAAGTTTCAAACCTTGGAGAAATCGCAGGTAATGTTAAGAGAATAGTTGACTATATTCCAGAAGGAATGACTTTTAGCTCAACATTAAATCCAGATTGGTATACAGGTACTGATGGAAATCTTTATACATCAGCTTTAGCAGATGTAGAGCTAAAACCTGGAGAGTCAAGAGAAGTTAAATTAGTATTAACTAAACAGATGACAGAAGAAAACACAGGAAACGTAAACAACATAGCAGAGATTGCTGAAGATTACAATATTTATGGTGTATCTGATACAAACTCAACACCACTTAACAAAGCACAAGGCGAAAATGATATGAGTTCAGCAGATGCAATCATTACAGTAAAAACTGGTGAAGTATTTATTTACATCTCAGTAATTATAACAAGTGTAATTTTAGGTTCAATAGTTATATTTATAGCATATACACAGATTATATTAAAAAGAAGAAAGGTAGGTGTTTAATATGAAGAAATTATTTTCAGAACTTGACAAAAAATTCTTAGTTTCACTAATGATAATAATTGTTACATTATTAAGCACCGCAGCCTTTGCATATGCAACAGTGGTTACAACAGAAATGGAATCAAGAGGAACAGAAGGAACATCAGAGACTATAAATTTTGAAGGAAAATATTTAACATGGGAAGACTTAAAAGAAAGATATGATATTTTATGTTGTTACCATGGTGGTAATGATTCACACTTAGGCGGTAGAAATTCTGCAATACTAAATACAGAAGTAGGTTCAACAGATACTACTGACCAAGGTAAAAAAATTGGTGAATTAGTAAAAGCTGATGAAGGAAGTACAGCACTTACTATATCAGATTCAACAGAGAATCCATCACCATTTACTTCAGAGTCATATTCAGCAGAAAGCTGGGCTTGGTATGAAGCTACAGAGATAGTAATTACAAGTCCTGACAACTCATACATATTAGCAGAAATGATTGCAGAAGTTGATCCAGAAGTTAGAGAAAAAGTATATTATGCAAATAATTATACAACTATTCAATATGCTTGGTGGGTAACAGATGACAACAAAGGTACAAACCACAGCACATTAAATGCATTATATTATGAAGCAGAAGCTTTCTATGCCTACATTAAACAAATTGCAAAAAGTGTAAATGAAGCAGACTTCGTAGATACAGATTATGAATTTACAGATAAAAACGGTGAATTTCATTCAGGAACAGTACCTGCTCCAGAACTTGAATATGAGCCATCATTTAATGAAGATGCAAACCAAGATGGTAAAATAGAACAAGACGAAAATGGAAAAGCAACAGGAGAAGATAAAGTTACAGCAACTTTCGATACAGATACAAATACTTGGACAATAGGACCTTTCTCAGTAGATTATGTTGAAGAAAGCTTCCAAGTATCAGATTTTGATGGAGAATTTGAATATTCAGAAGTTGATGAATTTGGTAACGTAGTTGTAGACGAAAATGGAAATCAAGTTACAAACAGTGGAAACTTAGCAGATATTCCTCAAAATGATAGAGAGCCAGTTCAATTTGCTGGTATTACAAATGCACAATTATATACAAACTTAGGAGAAGTTCCATTTGCTATCAAAGAAGATGAAGAAGGAATAGCAAATGAAATACAAGAAGTTGAAGGTGCTAAATGGAAATTTAACTTCTTAAAAGACCAAAGGGAAGTTACAGATAAATACAGATTCCCACACTCTAATGAAGTATTCTATATTGAATTAGATTACATTCCAGGAGTAACAAGAATTGAAAATCTACACTTTGATTTCAAATATATGAATGCAGGTGGTAGATATGAAAAACTTGAAGGTACATATTTTAAACAAACTTGGACACCAGATGAAGAAGTTGCTGAATACTGTCCAGGAACTTGTGGACATTCTTCACATGGAATAAATAGTACTTGTGATGGAAGCTGTTCACATGGATATCATTCAAGACATCCAATTAAATGGAATTATTGGGTAGATTTAACATCAATGGAAGAAAAACCATCACAGTTATTAGCATATGGTGTAATAGGTGCTAGATGGTATGAATATACAAGCTTAGATTTAGCAGAAAAGATTGATACAGGTGATGACGAATGGAATTACGAAATTTATAAGAAAGTAGTAGATCCATCAGGAAATGAAGTATCTACATCAGATAAATTCGTATTTGATGTATATACCAATGGAGAATTTTTCGATAGAGTTCAAGTTAGAGCAAACGTAAAATTCAGAAGTCAAACATATAAATTAAAAGAAGGCGAAAGCAAACCTAATGTTGAAATTAGAGAAGCTTTCGAAGGTGAAACTGCTGAAAATTACAAATTATTAGATGTTCAAAAAAATGAGAATAATAATACTTTTGAATTTACAGCAACTAACCAAGAAATAGAACATAGAGGAAGAGTACAACTTACAAAACACGCAGATCCAGAACATAGTAATTGGGAATTCCAATTTAAGTTATATATTGCTAACAAATTATATGTAGGTCCAAATACTTCTTCAGATGGAATAATAACAATTCACCCAGGTGAAACTTGGGATTCAGGAGATATTTCTTATACAGGAAGAGCTCCATCATATAGAGTAGAAGAGGTTAATATTCCAGAAGGTGCAAAACTTTACAAGATTACAAATAAAACTGGTAAACTATCAGATAAAAATGTAGCTAGAGTTGATGCATATAATGATGAGGCTTGGGATAGTGCAGAAATTTCTATTAGAAAGGTTCTTGATGGAAATATTTCAAGTGACCAAACCTTTACAGTTAAATTAAGAGTTGGAGATAAGACTTATACAAAAGAGTTAAAAGCAGGTCAAACTTGGACAGACAAATATGTTTGGGACAAAGGAACAGAGCCTCCAACTTATGAAATAGAAGAAATTAACCTTCCAGAAGGCTGGAAACTAATAAAAATAGATAATCCAAGTGGAAAACTTTCAGCAAACCAAAAGATTTCAGCAGTAATTACAAACGATGCAGAAGGTGAAAAAGAAGGTAAAATTTCTATTAAGAAAGAAATTGAAACAGACGATAAAATAGGTGTAGATAATAATGTAGAATTCCCATTTACAGTTAGAATTTCGGGAACATTTGAATGTGATGGAGAAAGCATTGTAAATGGAAACAAGATAATACAAACTACATTAAAACCAGATGAAACATGGACATCACCATCAATTACATGGAAAGGAAATGCTCCTACATATTCAGTAAGTGAGGGTGAGTTACCAGAGGGCTGGAAACAAGCTAGAATTACAAATGCTAGTGGAACACTTAAAGATGATGCGACTTGTCAAGTACTTTGTGTAAACGAATATAAAATTACTACAGAGTATGACTTAACAATGGCAATGTCTGGTACAGTTTGGGTAGATGCACCATTAAATGAAGAAGACAAAAACACACCAGATTCAAAACCAAATGGTTTACTAGATGAATCAGAAGAAAGATTACAAAATGTAGAAGTATTAATTTGGAAAGTATTATATTCTGGCCAAACAGAAGTAAATAGAGTTTTAGCAACAGGTTATGAAGAAGGTTCAGATACAGAAATATCTTATCCAATATATACATCAGTAGAGGGTATCTGGTCAGCTCCAAGAATGTCAGTGCCTGGTATAACAGATGAAGAAAAGGCACAAGGTATTACAAGAGCAGACTATGATGTTGAATTCTATTATGATGGTCAAACTTATGAGCCAACAGAGTTCTTAGTAACTGGTGGTGGCAATGCAGAAGCATTTAGAGGAAAGAAATCAAATGCTGAGAGAAATAAATTTAATAAAGATTCAATGGCAGTAGACGATGAAGCAGAAAGAGATGCTTTCAATAACAAATTTGCAACATTTACAGGTGATTCACCTATAGATGATGATGGAGTAACAGAAGGTTATGCAGTAGGCTCTAATGGAGAGAGAACAGATTTAATTTACTATGGCACAGATTCAATGCCATCATTAGATGGAAATACAAGAAAAATATCTGAACTTCAAACATTAGAAAATGGATATATTAGAGAACCATTTAAAATGCCAGCAAGAACATCAACAAGAGGATTAACCTTCCCATTTGATAGTAAATTCCATATTGATTATGTAGATAAATACATAAACAAAATCGAAGGTGGATTAGTAATAAAATATCATTATTCAGCAACATATCCATACTTACTAAACATTAACTTAGGTTTAGTAAAAAGAGATGAAGCTGAACTTGCAGTAACAAAAGATGTTTACTCAGCAAATGTTGTAGTAAATCAAAAATTAATGAACTACAAATATAACGAATATGTAGATTTCGAATCAGAAGAATATCAAGATTATTTGAATTTACAATTAAAGATTGCAGATGCAAATATCTCATATAAACTAGATTTATATGAAAGTGATTACTACTATAGAGCAAAAGTATATGAAGGAAACGAAGTACATGGAGCTCTTGAAGAATTCTACAGATCTATTGGAAAAGACAATATTTCAGATGAACTAGACTTAGATGTATTCTTAACATATAAGATAAATGTATACAATAATTCAGATTCATACTTAGCAGAAGTTAAGAAATTGACAGACTACTTTGATGAAGACCTAGAATTAGTTGATACTAAAGTTTCAAGATATATTCAAGAAGCAAATGGTATGAGTGTAGACGCAGAAACAGTAGTTGCTACACCAGCTTATGTAGTTAAGAAAGGTCAAACAGATGGAAGTGCTTGGGCAGAACAACTAAATAAATCACTTGAAGGAAAAGTTACTGTAAGTAGTGGATTAGTAAATAGTTCAACTACTATAGAAACTTCAGAAAATGAAGCAATGGCACCATCTGATAATGTAAGACGCGAAGAAAGCAAGAATTACTATAAAGCAGAAATTGATTTAAGTGGAAGCGATTTAACATTAGCAGTAGGAGAAAAACTTGAATTATACTTAACATTTAAAGTAAGAACAGACGAAACACCAGCATCATTTGGAGAAGGAGCGGGAGATGCTACAAAATCTTATGTAAGATTAGGAACAAAAGCTAATGATGCAGAGATTGCAGCATACTCAACATACGATCATGAGACTAAGAAAATAGCTGGTAGAGTAGATAAAGATTCAGCACCAAATAATGTTGATATCGAAAGCAAGAATGAAAAATCATGGTATGAAGACGATGCTGATTCAGCACCAATCATAACTTTAGACTTGTACACAGAGACAAGAAACTTAAATGGTATGGCTTGGGAAGATAAGGAAACAGAAGAAATCGATTACAATCAAAAGATTGGTAATGGTATGTATGACGAAGGCGAGAGAAAGATAGGTAACTTAACTACTCAAATGGTAGAAAAAGTTAGAGTAAAACAAGCTGATGGTACATACAGAGAATACGATTTCGTATGGCCAACATCACAAAGCTTTGACTTCTTAAATGGAAGCTCATTAGAGAGCGTAACAGGATTTGATAGTATTACTTTAACAGGTAATACAGCAGAAAAATTAGGTGAATACGAATTTAAGAATATTCCAGCTGGAAATTATGTAGTAAGATTTACTTATGGTGATTTCCCATCAGATAGCTTAGATGATGAGGGTAACCTAGTTAAATTAGATGGTGTGGCAGAACCACAAACATCTGATGACAATTCAAGAAAACCAGCAGTATATAATGGTCAAGACTTCAAGACAACAGAATATCAAGCAGATGTTGAACATGAATATGCCGAAGGCGGATTTATAAATGATGAATGGTATGACTTCGATACTTGTGACTATAATGATGCAGGTGAGGTAGTTAGCCATAACTCAGATGCAATAGATAATGAGGCAAGAAGATTAAGAGTTATCGCATATTCAAAAGTATTAGATAATACAATAACAACAGCATTAGCAACAGCTAATGACTACAATGCAGATCATACAGAGTTATACAAAAACACAAGTATGTTTGCAGACACAGCAAAAATTAACTTCAACATTGAAAATATGCATAGTCTTTCAGGACAAAGAATCGTTATAACAAATGCAAATACTGGTGAACAAACAGAAGTTATAGCTGGTGGTGAGGAAACTCAAGAAGGCTTAAATTCAAATTATGTTTACGGTAAAACAGATATTAACGGTAACAAAGGTACTGTAAGCTTAATCAATTATGCATACAATGTAGACGCAATTGACTGTGGTATTGAAGAACGTTCAAACACAGAAATTGTACTTGATAAAGAAATTGAAGCAATCACAGTTAAGACAAATACAGATTCTACTATCTTAAAAGCAGTTTATGATATTAATTATGACTATGATTTAGATAGAGATACTGGAACAAGCAAGTACACAGCAAATGTTACACTAAACAGGGATAAGTCTTTTGGAACAGAAAACTTACTTGCACAAAATAAAAACGAAGAAGAAGGCTTACAAAACTTTAGATACATTTACTATGATGATACAATAGCTCAATCTCTAAACTTAGAAGTTGTATATAGATTTACAGCATTAAATGTTGGTGAAGTAGATAGAGCATCAAGCTTCTTAGAGAATGCTACTGTGGAAGAAATACTTGCAAAAGCAGAAGAAATTGATAGACAAATTTATACAAAAGAAGATGGAAAATTAAAGAATGTTTACCATCCAAATATCGGTGAGCATATCGGAAGTATCTATTATATAGGTAAAGACGAAGCTTACACACAAAACGATATAGTTGCAACAACAATGGTAAGACAATTAATAGATTATGTTGATAATGACGTAGTATTTAAGTCTTCAGATAATAAAGCACAAAATTCAAGCTGGAGAACAGTAACAGCAGACGAATTAGATGAAAAGAGAGTTATTGCAAGCGAGTTAATTCAAGTTGACGAAGCAGGCAATAAGAACATTATTGATGACTATGGTGTTGCTTATACTACAAGCCAAAGAAATAACTTAATCTTAAGTGTTGATAACGTAGAAGGTCCAGAGCTATCTAACCCAGACTTCATAATTAAATTAGTACCTTTTGCAGCATCTACACAAAACGGAGAACTAGATACAGGCTGTCAAACTGCAATGGCTATGACAATGACAAGATCAATTGATAGTCAAATCGCAGATGACGATTTAGCTTATGACAATATCGCCGAAATCGTTAAGTTTGAAAATACAGTTGGTAGAAGGGATATTGAAACTATTGCTGGTAACGCAGATCCAAAACTTGGAGAATTCCCAGCATCACTTGAAGAAAGAGATGCTAGTGCAACAGAGTTAATTACATTTACACCTCCAACAGGTTTAAACACAAATACTGCAATTACAATGCAAATGCTAATAGTGGTAGTAGTTGCATTAGGAATATTAGTAATAGGTATCATAGTAATCAAAAAAACAGTTTTAAAATAAACTAAAATAAAAGAGAAACTTCTAGAAATTTTCTAGAAGTTTTTCTTTTACTCTTGTCTTTTTAGAAAAAGTGTAATAAAATGTGTGTGTTATAAATTATCACAAATTGTAGAAAACTTTTTAAAATAATGTAGTAAAAGTGACAAAAAATTGCCTTTAAAAATATTATATTATTTTAAGAAAGTAAGAGGTGGTTAAGGATGTTTCAAAATATTGCTGAAGAAACGATGCAAAATGAAAGAGAAAATATGAAAATTGATTCTAAATGGGTAAAAGTGTTTAAAGAGCTATTTAAAGTGCAAAATATAATTATATATATTTTGACATTACTGATATCAATGATAACAGTAAAAGATACATATATTCCACTAGGGATAGCAATGGTTGCAGCTTGTTTAGGAAGCACAGTACCTATATTTTTAGTATATATTTGTAGTTTAGTAGGTACTTTTGTAGCTGCTGGCGGAGCAGAGTTTACAAGCGTTTTTTGGCTATCAATAGTATATTTTGGCTTGCTTGCAATGTTTAGAGCTAAAATTTGCGTGGAAGAAAGAAATGAGATTTATAAAACTGGTAGTAGATTATTTTGGGCATATTTAATTTGTAACACGATAAGAAATTGGGGTGATACTACTTTAATTTACAATTTGTTTATTTCAGGAATAACAGGTGGTATACTTTATGTATTTTACAAAATCTTTGTAAATGGTATTATCATTATAAAAGATTTTAATAAGAAGAAAGTTTTTACTGTAGAAGAAACAGCTTCTGGAATAGCAATTATAGTACTTGCATTATCTTTCTTTAATAGTCACATTATAGATAAATTAACTATATCAGGTATAGTCGGTATGTTCTTGATAATAATACTAGGCTGGCAAAAAGGAATGCTAGCAGGAGTATCTACAGCAGTATTATCTGGTATCATGTTAGCATTGGTACAAGCTTTTGATATAAGTAATATAAGTATATTTATAGTACCAGCTGTAGTAATAGGTTTTTTAAGTAATTTTAAAAGAATTGATTTAAAAAAAGTCTTTGGAAATACAAAAATGTTAGACAATAAAGGTGAGACAAGACTTACGGAACATAGAGAAATAGTAGATAATTTACAAGAGCTTAAAGAAACTTTAGAAGATACTATGAAGTATGAAGCTGTGGATAAATTAGAAAGTCAAAAATATGAAAAGTATGAAGAAGCATTTTATGACAATCTTGAGGATATAAGGGAAAATATTTTTTATGACGAGTTAATCCTTGCGGAAAATGATATTATAAAGGATATCTTTGATATATTAGAAGCAAATGATATTGTTTTGGAAGATGATCTTGTGGAAATCTTTAAAAGAAACAACAATTATATTTTAGTACAAGATCAAAAAATAAAAGATGAGCTTCGAGAAGTAATTAAGATAGCAAATCGTGCTTATAAAATTATTCAAATTGAAAATATAAAAATTAACGAAAATAAAAAAGCAAATAAAAAAATCGCAGAAGTAGCAAGGGAAGTAGCCAAAGCGGTAGACACTTGTATTGATAAAGTTGAACAGAAAAAAGATGATAAAATTGTCAAAAAGGAAAAAGAACTCGAGAAGATTTTAAGCGGAAAAAACTATCCTATAGAGAAAGCGAATATAAGACAAGTTAAAAATGGAAAATATATTGTAGAACTTGAGTTAGATTTTAATGATAATTCTTTAAGAGAAAAGAGTAAGATTGTAAATATTGCAGATTTAATTTCAAAGACTATTGGTAGTAAGATTACTTTTCAAAAGGATAGAAGAAACTTAGAGACTGGAGAATATGTACAAATATATTCAACAGAGGACAAGTTTATAATGCAAGTAGGAAGTTCTAAGATATCAAAAGACGATAGTGAAGCTTCTCGGAGATTGCAATTTACAAATTAGATTGAACGATGGTAAATATGTTTTAGCAATTAGCGATGGAATGGGAACAGGTGCAAAAGCTAGAGAAAATAGTAAGTTAGTTATTAATAAATTAAAAAAACTATTACAAAACGGTTTTGAAAAAGAACAATCAATAAAGTTAGTTAATAGTAGTTTAAGTTTAAAAACGGAAGCAGACGAATTTGCTACTTTAGACATGTGTGTGTTAGACTTATATGAAGGTACTATGAGCCTTGTAAAAAATGGTGCTTGTAATACATATATTAAAAATAAAAAGAATATATCTGTTATAAAATCAGAAGAAATGCCTATTGGTATAGGATTAGAGGTTGCTTTGAAAGAAAAAGTAATTCCGGTTTCTGATGGTGATATAATACTTATCTGTAGTGATGGTTTATTAGATTCTAAAGAAGAACAGAAAAAAGACTGGGTAGAAGAATATTTAAAAAATGTTAGTACAAACAATGTACAAAAAATATCTGATATGATTTTAGCAGAAGCAATAGACAATAACTATGGTGTAGCTGGAGATGATATTACAGTTATTGTAGCAAAAATAATAAAAAGAAAGTAGACGAAAAGTCGTCTATTTTTTTTGCTTATTTTTTACTTAGTAGTATTGTAATTTACTACGGAAGTATGATATATTAAAAATGTATAATAATAATTAATTGAAGATTTACGGAGGGGTTTACATGAGCCAATCTAGAGGAAAAAGATACGACGCAAAGCCAAAATTAAATATAAAAAAAGTGTTAGCAACGATAATTGCAATAATTGTATTTGTAATGTTTATAGTATCACTTAAAAATTTATTGAAGCCAGAAGAGAAACCAGTAGATGTTGCAACAGTGACTACTTACTTTACTGTGTTTGTAAATAATAAATGGGGCGTTATTGATAACAAAGGGCAAATAGTCATTGAGACAAACTATGATGAGATGATAGTTATTCCAGATAATACTAAAGATCTCTTTATCTGCACTTATGACGTCAATTATGAGACTGGTGAATATAAGACAAGAGTGCTAAATAAAAAAGGAAAAGAAATTCTTAAAGATTATGATTTAGTAGAAGCGATTGAAAACTATGATGCAAATAATATTTGGTATGAAAATCAAATTTTGAAATATAGAAAAGATGGAAAAATTGGTTTAATAGATTTTTCTGGAAAAGAAATTGTACCTGCAGAATATGATAAAGTTTATGCTTTAGCTGGTATAGAAAAAAGTATTATAGTGGAAAAAGATGGACTTTGTGGTTTAGTTAGTAACAGCATGGGTGAGATTATCATAGACGCAAAGTATGCGGAAATAAAGAGTTTAGGACCTACCTATGAAAATGGATATATCGTAAAGAATACAGACTCATATTATGGAGTTATTACAACTGATAAGAAAGAAATTTTAGAGTGCAAATATGACGAAATTGATAATGTAGTAAGTAATGAAATGTTCGTTGTGACTGAAGGCGGAAAAAAGAAAATTATAAAAAAGGATGGACAAACAGTTTTAGAATCAGGTTTTGACGAAGTTGATTCAATTGATGGAGAACGCATTGTTGTAAGAGTTGGGGATAGATATGGTGTTATAGATTTACAAGGTAACCCAATAATTCCTTGCGAGTATGAAAAGTTATCCACAGCTTTTGAGAATACATATATTGCCAAAAAGGAAAACAAGTATGGATTAATTACTTCAGGCAATGAGGTGAAGATAGACTTTATTTATAGCAATATGAATTACAGAAAAGAACCGAATTTTATAGAAGCAGATGGTGAAGACTATAAGACTGATGTAATAAATTCGTCAGCGGAAACAGCACTTTCAGGAGTGATTCTTTCAGAAGTAAACACTGAAAAAGGGTATATTAGAGTAAGACAAGATGGAGATTACAAATATTACAATTTTAATTTTGAAGAAAAAAGACCTCAAGAAGTAATGCCAACTAATACTTTATTCTTAGTAAAAGAAAATGGTAAGTACGGATATGAAAACAAAGAAGGTCAAAGAGTAGTAGATTGTATTTATGATGATGGGACAGAGCAAAATACGTATGGTTATGTAGCAATAAAACAAGGAGATGTTTGGGGAAGTTTAAAAGCGGATGGAACAGTTTGCTTAAAGCCAGAAGTAAATTTAGACAATAATTTATACATTAATTTTATAGAAAATTGGCATATATATGAAAACACATATATGAATATATATACAAAATAACAAAAGAAAAAGGAAGGATTTATCTTGGAACTAAAGACGAAATATCAATATACGTATTTTATACATCCATATATTGTAGATGAAACTAAATATAGTAAATATATCTTGAAGCTTTTTAGAGATAAGAAGTGTAGTTTTAAGATATTTCAAAAAGAGAAGGATTTAGACATCTATAATTATTTTCTACCACATATTAGAGATTATGTATTTCCAACTTTTGAATATAGAGGAGATAAGCTAAAAAACTTTAATGAACTTTCCAAAGAGTCTAAGAGTAAGATTGTTGCAAAGCATCATGTAGCTTGCTTTGACTACAACTTAGCAGATGATATTCAAGGAAAGATGGGAGAGGAAAATGGAATATTTTTCAGTATTGCAAAAATACAAATTATTTGTTTTGATACAGGGATATGTTTTTTAGCGATAAAAACGCATATTGAAGGAACAGAAGACTTTTCGGATTTATTAGATTTCAATTACCGTTTCAAAACCATTAATTCAGAGTTTTCTTCACTTAAAGATTTTGAAAATATAAAGATACAAACGGATATATTTAATGATATAAAAGATATATCAGAGCTTATAACACAGATAACAGGTGTTTACGAAAGAAAGATAACTAAAACTAAAGGTGAACTTACAAATTCAAATTTTTTGGTTTATTCATATGCTTGTATAGAAAGTGATAAATGGAACGAGAAAAATGAATTTCTACAAATTGAAAATGAGTTTTACAAATATGCCAATGCATTACCAAGACAGTATTTATCAGATTTTAATAAGACTAATGTAGAGCAAAATTTGCATATTATAGAAAAACTTAAATATTCGAAGATGTCGCTTACAAAAGGCACTTCAAGCATTTTTTGCTCAGGTATAGATACTTTTAATTATACTAAACTTCCTTATCAGTATGAAAATGAGTATTTTTATACTTATATACTTACTTTATATCAGAAGATGTTTTTAAAGAAACTTAATTCTGATTTTAAAGAGTATGAAGTTATTTCTAAAATGCATAGTAAATTTGTAAATTTTACTAAGCAAATTTGGGAGAAAGAAATAACTTTAGATGACACGGGAAGCTTATATTATAAAACTATAAAGAAGACATTGGAATTAGATGATTTATATGAGGAAATAAAGACAAAATATGAGATAGTTTATAAAGATTTGAATATTGAAAAAAACAATTCTTATTATTCTATAATAATTATTTTACTAATATTCTCACTTATATTTAACACTATAAATATTCTATTTTTAATGTATTTATTAGGGTAAAGGACTTAAAAAATGAAAATTTCTTGTGGAACTGATATTATCGAAATTGAACGTATCAAGTCTTGTATAGAAAATATCGGTGATAAATTTTTAAATACAATTTATACAGAAAAAGAAATTGAATATTGTGAAAGTAGAAGAGCACATAAATATCAGCATTATGCAGCTAGATTTGCAGCAAAAGAGGCAATTTTTAAAGCCGTAAGTACTAGATATGGGACATTATCTAATTGGAAGGATTTTGAAGTATTAAATGACGAAAATGGGAAACCAAAAGTATTTATAAATGCTAATATCCCTAGCTTAGAAGATATTGATATTAGTATTTCGCATTGCAAATTATATGCAGTTGCAAATGTAATTGCTATATATAAGGAGAACTAAATGGAATTTTTTGATTCGCATGCACATTATAATGATGAGAAGTTTGAAGAAGACCGAGTAACTATTTTAAGTAACCTATATAATGAAGAAAAGATCACTAGGGTAACCTGTGTAGGCTATAATGTAGAAAAAAGTCAGTTAGCAGTAAAACTTGCAAAAGAAAACAGTTTTTTATTTGCGACAGTAGGTATTTCTCCAAATGACATAGAAGATTTTTCGGAGGAAAATTTAGCATTAATAGAAAAGCTTGCTAAACAAGAAAAGATTGTAGCAATAGGGGAAATAGGCTTAGACTATTATTGGAACAAAGAAAATAAAGAAGCACAAAAAGAGCTTTTCATAAAGCAAATAGAGATGGCAAATAGGCTAGACTTACCAATAGTTATACATACTAGAGATGCAGCAATTGATACTGTACAAATTTTAAAGGAGCATCCAGTAAAAAATAAAGGTATTTTTCACTGTTGTCCATTAAATCAAGAACTTATCAAAAGTGGATTGGAACTTGGATTTTATATATCTTTTAGTGGTAATATAACTTTTAAAAATGCTAAGTCAGAAGGGCCAGTATCTCTAGTTCCAATGGATAGATTATTAATAGAAACAGATAGTCCATATTTAACACCAGAGCCATTCAGAGGAACAAGGAATGATTCTTCTAAAGTAAAGTTAGTAGCTAAGAGAGTTGCAGAGATTAAAGGGATAAATTTAGAAGAAGTGGCAAAAATTACCTATCAGAATGCAAATAATGTATTCAAAATATCAGAAGAGTAGAAAGTTTGAAAAATTTTCTACTTTATTTTTTGCCTCCAATCCCCAATTTTCGTAGAAAAAGTGGATAAAAAGCTTGAAAATGTAACAAAAATTTAATATAAATAAACCAAAAAAGCTGTAATGTCCTTCCGTAAAGGATTTGGTAATGATTGCTAAAAAGCCCAAAAATCGCCTATTGAAAAAAAAATCAAAAATGCTATCATATAACTAATGAATTATTTTTCAGGGAGGATTTTATTTATGAGAAGGAAAACACTAATCGTAGTTGCGTTAGTTGTAGTAATGCTGCTTAGTAGCTTTCTTCCTATTATAGGATATGCTGCAGACGACGTAACATCAACAGTTCAAGAATTAACCTTCAATACTGCCCTTTACAAAGGGTTAAAAAACTATTTCCAAGGAGAAGGAATAGAAGCTAAGTATGATGACATTACTCATACAATTATAATGTCTACAGATACTATTAATGGTATTGAAGAAATTTCATTAAAAGAGAGAGGAATAGCAAATGTTTCAGGAATTGAAGTCTTTGCTAATGTTAAAAGTTTAATTCTATCTGCTAACCAATTAACAGAAAATAGTAATTTAGCAGTATTAAATGGATTAGCAAATTTAGAGTATTTGGATCTTTCTTCAAATAATATTAAAGATGTAAGTGCTATTGAAGGATTAATTACTTCTTTATTAGGAAAAAGTTCAAATGCTGTTAACTTAAGCAGTCAAACAGCTACAATAGTAGTTGATGTTGAAACAAATGCGAAGGACGAACTATTAACAGCTACATATACTTTACCACAAATTTTACAAATGGCTGGTATCGTTAAGAATGGAGTAATTACTAATAAAGGATATTTAAAAGCAGATTGGTTTGTTGATGATAGCAAAGCCTCTAGTGCTTCTGGCATTGCACCATTTATAGTGGGTTCAAGTGTACCAAATCCAGTTACAGCAGAAGATACTGCTTTCAAAATTCAAGTTGGACTTGAATCAAGTGGTTCATATACAGCACTTCAAGGATTGATTAAATTAACTATTAAAATAGAAGATAGAAATAATGGTGCTTATAATCCAAACCCATCTTCACAAAACATATTAAAAGATAGTATATTCACATTATACTATGTTGTTCACACAGACGATTCAGATGGAATTATAATTAAAGATAATAGATTGTATCAAGCTATTAAAGAACAATTAACTAAAAACCAAGAAATAAATACTGAGTTATTAAGTTATAGATATGGAACGACAAGCGGTGGAGATGTTGCATATGACTTATGCGATTATACAGCAAGTGCTGGAGTTGCAACATTATCAATTAATGGTACAGAACTTTATAGATTAACAGGATTTTCTGGTGCTAGTGGTAGTGGATATATTACTGACTTAAGAACATCAGAAGTATATGAAGTTGAATATCAAGTTATAACTGATGAGATAATTGACGATAATGGTAATGTTACATACAAACGTAGAGTAAAAGTACCACATATAAATTCAGAATGTCGTAACTTATATATAGATGCTTGGGACGAAGCACAAGCATTTGTAATTACAGATTTAGATATTGTAAATAAAATTACTTCTTTGATATTAAATGATAAACAAATACGTAACCTAGCAGGAATTGAGAATTTCGTAGGGTTAGAGTCAAACTTAAATGTTTCATTTAACTATATTGATAGTTTAGCATATATTTATGCATTAGAATTAAATAAACAATCAAGAAATGGGTCATTAAAGGCTTTGTTCGGAGAGAAAAAAGCAGCGATGGCATCAGCTAAAAATAAGATTATAACTGCTTACAATAAATTACTTTCTACAAAGAAATCAATAGAAGATCAAATTGCAAAAATTAATGAACAAAATAAAGTAATTGCTACAATAACAGATACAACATCATCAGAATATACAAATGCAGTAAAAGCAATTCAATCAGCAATAAAAACAATATATGGTGATGAGACAAAAGAGGACGATAAAGGTTTAATAGGAGACCTAGAAATTGCTTTAAATGATCCTCAGGATGGATTAAATTCAAATTTATATCCACTATATGTAAGACTTGCAAATATGTATAGAGTATTCAATAAAGAATACAAATTGACATCATTTACAATACCTACATTAAATTATCAAACAGAAGAAGAATATTTAGATTACAAAGATAAAAGTTCTACAAAAGATGGAGCAAAAGGTATAGCAAAAGAACAAGCATCAAGAATCGCAACTTATGAAAAATCAGGAGCTTTATCTTCATTAGAAAGAGATTTATTAATAGAAGCATTTGACCTTGTTTTATCAGAAGAACAAGAATATCCAGTTTCTTATGCATTAAATGAATTAATAAAAGCATATGAAGAAGTAGATGTTGGAAGATCAACATGGGTACAAATGAATATGCAATTTATGGAAATTGGCTTATATAGTGGAGCAGCAAATTATTGCTTAATTGAAAGAATGAATAAAGATGTAGGAACAACAGCCTGTTTTGCAGCAGATTATTTAAGAAAAGTATATGAAAATTACGAATATGAAGGAATCGATTCAGAATTAGTAGAAGCATTATATTATAAAGTAAAAGACAATAAAGGTTCAACAAAATATTCTGGAGTATTAAATGATATATTTACAAAATATATTGAAGATAAATTAACATATAGTGGTTCAGATTTTTATAAATGCCAAGGTGCATATTATAATGTAGTTGGATTAGACTACAAAACAACAGAAGCAAGTTCAGCTGGAGAAACATATCCATCTGAAATATACTTAACAGAAATTATGTCAGGTTCAAAAGAAAGCGATAAAGGAATATTCTTCTTTATGCAACTTATGAGCTTAGCAAATAAATTCACAGCAGTTGATGAAACAGATAGATATATTGAAATGGCAGCATTAAAGAGGATCGACGTAAGAAATAACGAAATCGAATCTTTAGGACCAACAAAATTAACAATAATATCTTCTGATGGAACAGAAACAACAGAGGAATATTCATTATCAACATTAACACATATGAAGGAATTATATGCAGGACATAACTTTGTAACAGGAGATATCGAATGTGTAGATTGGGCAACAATGACAGCATTAAAGAAACTAGACTTATCATACAATTTTATTAACGATATTTCACCATTACAAGTGTTAACAAATTTAAGATATTTAGATGTATCTGATAACTTATTAGAAGGTTCATTTAATTTATCATTAAAGAAAATGCCAAAATTAGAAGATATAATTTTAGCAGGAAATAGATATTCAGACATTACAAGAATTATAAATGATTACGAAATAACTTCTGGAGGAGATCCAACAAGATATTTTGCAAGAGAAGATACTTTAAATATTGACTTAAGTAGACAAGAATTAGTAATAAACATCGAAGATCCAATTGAATTTAGATCAGGTGTAAGAGTACATGAAATTGAATTACCACCAATATTTGCTCAATTAGAATATATTGATGCTACAAGAACAGCATTTGGAACAACAAGTTCTAAAGGTTCAATAAAAGCAACTGGTGGAGTAGCATATATACCAGTATATGAAGAGGGTGACTTTACAGCAGAAGTAACAGTTATAGCAAAAAACGGTTACCCAGAAGATATAACAACATCAATGGGTATTAACTCAAAATGTACAATTAACTATTCTGTAAGAAGAATGGGTGTTACAGGAATTAAAATCGTAGAAGAAGAAATTACAAGTGTTGCAAGAGGAAGCACACAAAAATTCACAGCTAAAGTTGAAGGTGACAATGTAGAAGATACAAGAGTTATCTGGACAGTAGAAGGAAATACAAGTACAGGTACAGGTATTTCAGAAACAGGACTTTTAGTTGTAGGTGCTAACGAAACAGCAGAAACATTGACAATTAAAGCTACATCAGCAATTAACAATAGAATGGAAGCAGTAAAAGTAGTTGCAGTAGTAGAACCAGAACTTGAAAAAGTTGTAACTTCAGTAACAGTTACAGCAACTAGTCCAGAAGTAGAGCCAGGAAAAGCAATTAGTTTATCAGCAACAGTTGAAGGTTCAAACTTAAAGGATTCAGACCAAGCAGTTACATGGGCAGTAGCAGGAAATACAAGTGTTAACACAAAGATTTCAGACCAAGGAATTTTAACAGTAGGGGAAAATGAAACATCTGGTGCATTAGTAGTAACAGCAACATCAGTTACAGATCCAAACAGATCTGGAAGCTTAGCAATAACAGTTAAATTACCAGATGGACAAGAACCAGATAACCCAAATCCACCTGTAAATCCTGATCAACCAGATCCTGATAAGCCAGATAATCCAAATCCACCAACACCATCAGGAATAGAATATGGATATGATGTTTCAGAAGATGGAACAGAACTTTTAGGTATATCTCCTGATACAACAGTTACAGAATTTATAGCAAAATTATTAAAAGATTCAGGATATACAGCGGAAGTTAAGAGAAATGGAAATAAAATAGCAGATACTGCTAAAGTTGCAACAACTGATTTAGTAGTTATCTCAAAGGATGGAAAAGTAGTAGATACTTTTGAATTAATAGTAAAAGGTGACGTAAACGGAGACGGAATTGCAGATGCAGAAGATAGTTCATTAATAAAAGCTTATAGAGCAAAATTAACAGACCTATCAGGAGCATTCTTAACAGCAGCAGATATTGACAAAGATGGAGAAGTGACAGTAGTAGATGTAAGATTACTATTATACCATAGAGCAAAAGTAGATGGGTACATTCTATAATTAAATAAAATCCAGGCAGATTCTCATAGGGATTTTCCTATGAGAATTTGTCAAAAAAAGGTATTGCAATTAAGAAAATTTAGTGATATTCTTAATTTGTATAAATATCAATGGTAGGAGAAATTAATGAAAAGAAAATTATTAATAGTATATGTGTTTGCTATATTTGTATTATTATGTACAAATGTATATGCTGCACTTACAATGAACGTAAGTCTTGTACCAGTAAGCGAAAAAGTAAAGCAAGGCTCAGATTTAATAGTTGCAGTCAAATTAAATAATATTTCTGAACCAATATCTTCAATAGAAGGTTATATCAATGTAGATGAAAATGTATTAGAACCAATATCTGCAGATATGATAAAAGGTGACAGAATTGAAATTAAATCTGATGGAAAAACATTAAGTGAATTGGATTATATTTTTAATCCAACAAATGCTAATGCAGATTATGATGTTATTTTCAATACTAAAAAAGAAAATATTGATAATAATGATTGTTTCTTTATTATGGATTTAAGAAAAGACATCCAAGGGAACTGCGATATAATGATTTTAAATTTCAAAGTTAAAGAAGATGCAACAGTTTCACAAGCTACACAAGCTGTAAAATTTAAAATATCTTCTGCTGTAGCAGCTAGCAATCCAAAAGATAAAGCAGAAAATATTTCAGCAAACTTAAATTTTGAAGTTTTAGATAAAAATGCAAATGTTGATGATCCAAAACCAAGCGAACCAGATACACCAAAAGCACCAACAGGAACAGTTAGTTATAGTACAACAACTGAAACAACAGACGAAGTAATAGCAACATTAAAAGTTGATGATGGTGTAAAAGTTACAAACAACAATGGTCAAAAAACTCGTGTATTCAAAGAAAATGGAACTTTCGTTTTTGAATTCGAGGATGGTAATGGAAATAAGGGAACAGCAGAAGCAAAAGTAACTTGGATAAAAGCAAAAACTCCTGATAATGACGATAAACCAGAGAAAAAAGAGTTAAAAGGAACAATAACTTATAGTACAACGAAAGAAACTTCAGATAAAGTAATTGCTACTTTAACAGTAGATAGTGGAGTAACAATTACAAATAATGGAGGAAAAGATACTCACACTTTCACACAAAATGGAGAATTTACATTCACTTTCAAAGATAATGATGGAAATGAAGGGAAAGCAACAGCAAAAGTAACTTGGATAAAAAAGAAAACAGACAATAGCAATACAAATAATAATAATACGAATACAAATAAAAATACAAACAATAATAAAAATGTTAATGCAAACAAAAATGTAAATGATACAACAGTTTCAGGAAGCAAAATTCCAAAAGCTGGTGCTAAAATGCTAATATTACCAGTAATTGTTTGTGCAATATTAGGATATGTAAGTTATATAAAATACTTAAAATATAAAGAATTCTAACAAATAAGAGGCTTGGAGAGCAAGCCTCTATTTTTTTATTTCAAATACTTGCTTATTTTTTTGAGTGTGATATAATAAATTCAAATTTAATATGGAGGATTAGAAATATGGGACCAATTATAATAATAATATTAGTTATATTAGTTGTTTTTGTACTAATCTACAATGGCTTAGTGTCTATGAGAAATAGAGTGAAGAACGCTTGGAGTCAAATAGATGTACAATTACAAAGAAGATTCGACTTAATACCTAACTTAGTAGAAACTGTTAAAGGTTATATGGCACATGAAGATGCAGTTCTTACAAAAGTTACAGAACTTAGATCTTCTTGGGCAAATGCGACAACAGTGTCTAAAAAGGCAGAATTAGATTCTGAATTATCAGGGGCTTTAAAGACAATTATGTCAGTTTCTGAAAATTATCCAGATTTAAAAGCTAGCAAAAATTTTTCTGAATTACAAGAAGAGTTAAGAAGTACAGAGGATAAAATTGCTTATGCAAGACAATTTTATAATGATAGTGTTACAAGGTATAATACAAAAATACAAACTATACCTACTAACATTATTGCTTCTATGTTTAACTTCAGCCCAGAAGAATTATTTGAAGTAGCTTCTAGTGAAGCAAGACAAAATGTAAAAGTTGATTTTAACAAATAGTAATTATGAGGCGAATATTAGTATTCGTCTCATTTTTTAAGGAGAACTTTATGTACGAGGATATAAGAAATAACAAAATAAAAACAGGTGTCATTGTTGCGTTGTTTACAACAATGATTACACTAATCATTTATGCAGTATGTCATATGTGTGGTTATGGAGAGTCTGCAATAATTTTTTCAATGATTTTTGCTATTATTTCTTCAATTGCAACATATTATAATTGTGATAAGGTAGTTTTAGCATCAGTACAGGCAAGACCTGCTACACGTGAAGAAGATTTACAACTTACTAATATTTTAGATGGACTAATGTTAGCATCTGGCTTAGAAGATAAACCAAGATTATATGTAGTTGAGTCTCCTCAGCCTAATGCATTTGCAACTGGTAGAAATCCTAAAAATGCAGTTATTTGTGTTACTACTGGGTTGATTGAAAAACTTAACTATAGAGAACTTGAAGGTGTAGTTGCACATGAACTTTCACATATAAAAAATTATGATATAAGACTTTCAGCAGTAATTAGTGTAATGGTACGGTTTTATAGTAATTTTATCAGATATGTTTTGCCGTACTACATTTAGAAGTAGCAGAAGTAATAATGATAATGATAGTAAAGGGTCAGCACAAACAATTTTAGTAATTATTGGAGCAATACTTTTAATTTTATCACCATTAATTTCAAATTTAATACAACTTGCAGTTTCAAGAAGAAGAGAGTATTTAGCAGATGCCACAGCGGTTTCCTTCACTAGAAATCCTGATGGACTGATTTCAGCACTTAAAAAAATTTCTGAAGATGACTCAGAACTAGATGTAGCAAGTAAAAGCAATGCTTTTATGTATATTGAAAGCCCTTTTAAAAATAAAAGGCAGAAAGATGAAAGCGGCCTGTTTTCAACACATCCAAGTGTAGTAGAAAGAGTTGCGGCATTAGAAAAATTAAAATAAAGTCATAATTGACAAAAATTAGGAATAATAGTATAATGTGTTCGTAACTTTAAGGAGGTACATTTTATGAAAACAGACAAAAAATTATCTGTGAAGATAATTCGTAAGATTGTTTTTGTATGTGTTATTCTAATTTGTTTATTTGCAGTAGGCGTTATAGCTGGTAGATCTGATATAAACAATATCACAATTGTTTTTGCAGATGATACAGAAATTTCAGTTATGACTTCTAATGTAAAAGTTTCTGATATATTAGACGAAAATCACATTTTATTACTTCCAGACGAAGTAGTAGATCCAAGTTTAGACTCTAATATAGATATCGCTAGAAAGATAGTTATCAGCAAAGCAAAAGACGCAAAAGTTGTTGTTGCAGAAGATGTCCAAAGTGTTTCAACAGAAGAGATACTAGGAAAATATGTAACAATAACAGAAAAAATAATAACAGAGCAAGTAGAAATTCCTTTTGAAACAGTAACAAAAGATGTTTCAAAAGAAGGAACTGAAACAACAGATAGAGTATTGCAAAAAGGCGAAAATGGTTTAAAAGAAATTAAATATAGAGCAAAGTTCCAAGATGATGTAGAAATAGAAAGAGTAGTAATTTCAGAAACAGTTATTAAAGAACCAGTTGATAAAATTATTCAGATATCTACAAAGATAACTTCAAGATCAGCAATAAGAGGCACTTCTATATCACCTGATGTAATTGCTGCTAGTGTACAAGGAGTACAAGGAAGAGCAGTTACTTTAAACGCTTCTGCTTATACCGCTTCAACTTGTGGTAAGCCAGTTGGTAGTCCAGGCTATGGTATTACATCTTCAGGAGCTACAGCAAAATCTTATTATACAGTAGCTGCTGGTAGTGCTTATCCAATTGGAACTGTAGTATATATTCCATACTTTGAAAGCAGTCCAAATGGTGGATGGTTTGTAGTACAAGATAGAGGTGGAGCAATATCAAACAACAGAATTGATATTTACTTTGATACAGTATCTGAATGTACACAATTTGGTAGAAGAAATTTAGAATGTTATATATATAATTAATAATAAAAGAGAATTTCATAAGAAATTCTCTTTTTTATATATTATTTATTGACTTTTCTTTAAAAATGTTGTTTAATAAGTATAATTTATTTCATAGTTCTGGCGTTTCGCCATAAAAATCAAAGTTTATTTAAAATTTAATATGGAAGGAAAGTGATGCTAAACTGGTTTCAGTAATAAAATCGATGACTTTGCAAGGTCTAAATGCTATGCTGATAAACGTTGAAGTCGATGTATTAAGTGGCATGCCTGCTTGGAATGTTGTAGGTTTACCAGATACAGCTATAAAAGAATCAAAAGAAAGGATTAGAACTGCTATAAAAAATAGTAAGGTAGAGTTACTTAGTAGAAAATACATAATTAACTTATCTCCTGCGGATATAAGGAAAGAAGGAGCTTCCCTAGATCTTGCAATTGCTGTTCGGAATACTTAAGAGTATAGGAGAGATTAAAGATGTAAATTTATCAGATACATTATTTTTAGGAGAATTATCATTAAATGGAAAAGTAAAGAAAATAAATGGTATATTACCATTGTGTTTAGAAGCCGCAAAAGCTAAAATAAAAAGAATTATTGTACCTATTGATAATAGTAGAGAAGCAAGCCTAGTAGAAGACTTGGAGATAATTGGAGTAGATACTTTAGAAGAAGTAATTAAATATTTGAATGAGGAAATTGTGATACCTAGTACAAAAGTAAACATAAACGGTATTTTCAAAATAGATAATAGTCCTGATTTTGATCTTTCAGAAGTTAAAGGGCAAGAAAGCATAAAAAGGGCTTTGGAGATTGCTGCAGCAGGACGGACATAATCTTTTAATGATACGGAAGTCCGGGTTCTCGGGAAAACGATGCTTGCAAGAAGGATAACAAGTATATTACCAAATTTAAGTTTTGAAGAAGCTTTAGAAATTACAAAAATTCATAGTGTAGTTGGAAAAGTTGGAAATGGCTCCATTATTAATAGTAGACCATTTAGAAGCCCACATCACACAGTGTCTATTGCAGGACTAATAGGCGGAGGAAGTTTTCCAAAACCTCGGTGAGATAAGTCTAGCACATTATGGTGTACTGTTTTTAGACGAACTTCCTGAGTTTAGTAGAAAAACAATAGATATACTAAGAGGTCCTTTAGAAGATAAAGAAGTCACAATTAGTAGAGCAAATGCTATCTATTCTTATCCTTGCAATTTTATGCTGGTTGCGAGTATGAATCCTTGTCCTTGTGGCTTTTATGGAAGTAGTGAAAAGGAATGTAAGTGTACAGAAAAGCAAATAAAGCAGTATAAAAGTAAGATAAGTGGACCAATACTAGATAGAATTGATATACAAGTTATAGTACCTAGTGTTAAATATGATAAATTAGCAGGAAAAAGAGGGGAAAGATCAGAAGTTATACGTGAAAGAGTAAATAATGCAAGACAAGTGCAACTTGAAAGATATAAAGGCTTAGATATATATGCAAATGCAGATTTAACACCTAAACTTATTGAAACAGTTTGTAAACTTAATGAACCTTCTAAGATTATACTTAAAAAATCTTTTGAGCAAATGAAACTTAGTGCTAGAGCATATTCGAGAATTTTAAAAGTAGCAAGAACGATAGCTGATTTAGATGGAAAAAAAGATATAGATAGCACGCATATAATTGAAGCGATAGGATATAGGAGTTTAGATAGAAAATGATGGAATATAGAAAAATAAATATAGCAGATAAAGAGTATCCAGAAAAGCTACGTATGATTAAGTCACCACCGCGTAATCTATATACAATAGGGAATTTAAGATTACTTAAAGAAGATAGCATCTCAGTAGTAGGGACTAGACATATAACTGATTATGGTGAAAGATATGGAAAATTAATTTGTAAGGAAATTGCTGCAAGAGGAATCACAATTGTGAGTGGAATGGCAATAGGTTCTGACGAACTCGCACATAGAGTTGCTTTAGAAAGTTCAGGCAAAACAATTGCAGTATTACCAAGTGGTTTCGAGAATATTTTTCCAAAGAAAAACACAAAATTATTTAATAAAATTGTCAAAAAGGGTGGGCTAGCGGTTAGCGAGTATGAACCTAAAATTTGTGCAAATAGTGAGCGATTTTTGGAACGAAATAGAATAGTGGCAGGATTAGGAATTGGTTTATTTGTGATTGAAGCACTGTTTAGAAGTGGAACAAGTGTTACTGCCAAAATTGCAAAAGAGCAAGGGAAGGATGTATTTGCGCTTCCACGGAAGTTTAGATAATATTTATTCGGTGGGGACAAATAATCTAATAAAAAATGGAGCAAAACTTGTGACTGGACCTGTGGATATCTTAAAAAATTATCCTGCATTATTGAATAAAAAAATAGAATTTCAGGAAAGAAAAATTATAAAGGAAGAATTTAGAGAAATTTATGAAACGCTCCTTTTTGACAAGTATTTAGGCCTTGATGAAATAATTTTCAAAACTGGAATGCCTACTCGAGACGTGGTTACAAAAATAACATTAATGGAGCTCGAAGGAATAATTGAACAAAAAATAGGAAAGGGGTATAGAAAAAAGTTTGAGTGATTATTTAAAAATTGGAAGCTTTGGAGAAGAGATTGCAACTCAATATTTAGAAAACAGAAAGTATAATATTTTAGCTAGAAACTTTAAATGTGCACAAGGTGAAATTGATATTGTGGCTTGTAAGGAAAATGAGATAGTTTTTTGTGAAGTAAAGACTAGAAGTAATCGAAAATATGGAGAGGCAATAGACAGTGTTGATAAAAATAAGCAAAGACATATCTGGAATGCTGCAGAATATTATCTATATAAAAATAATTTAATAAATAGTTATGTAAGATTTGACGTATTAGAAGTATATGTTACTGGTAGTAATGTAGAGATAAATCAAGTGAAAAATGTTTTTGCATAGTAGTATTGCCAATTTGAGTAAAAAAGTATATAATACATTTGTATTTTTATACATATAAGTAAGGGGAAATAAATGAAATTAATATCTTGGAATGTAAATGGCTTAAGAGCTGTGTATAATAAAGGATTTGAAGAAATATTTAAAAATTTAGATGCGGATATATTTTGTGTACAAGAAACTAAAATGCAAGAAGGACAATTAGATTTAAGTTTTAATGGTTATGAGATATATCTAAATAGTGCTATAAGAAAAGGCTATTCAGGAACAGCGGTATTTACTAAAATAAAACCTATTAATGTAAGTTATGGTATTGGAATAGAGAAACATGATACTGAGGGGAGAGTAATAACCTTAGAATTTGAAAAATTTTATTTAGTAAATTGTTATACACCAAATTCTCAAAGAGAACTTACAAGGCTTGAATATAGAGTAGAATGGGAAAAAGACTTTAGAGAATATTTGAGAAAACTAGATGATATAAAACCTGTAATATTATGTGGTGACTTAAATGTTGCACATGAAGAAATAGACTTAAAGAATCCAAAATCAAATAGAGGAAATGCAGGATTTACTGATGAAGAAAGACGAGAAATGACTAATCTATTAGAAACAGGTTTTATAGATAGTTTTAGATATTTATATCCAGATAAGACAGATAGCTATTCTTGGTGGTCTTACATGGGTAGAGCCCGTGAGAAAAATATTGGTTGGAGAATAGATTATTTTATAGTATCAGATAAGATAAAACAAAATATTGTAGAGGCAAAGATACACCCAGAGATTTTTGGCAGTGATCATTGCCCTGTAGAATTAAAAATTGAATTTTAAAGGAGAAAACTATGGGAAAAAAGGTAGATAACATGAAAAAATGGTTTTTTTGGTTTTCTATTGTATTAGTATCAATAATAGCATATAAAATGATAGATAGTTTATCAGGTGTTTTTGCAGCGATAAAAGCCTTTATAGGTGTATTAGTGCCATTTATAATGGCAGGGGTACTTGCGTATCTTCTATATACACCTTGTAGAGCAATAGAGGAAGCTTATAATATTGATAAATTAAAATTCTTAAAAAAACATAGAAGAGGCTTAAGCGTATTTACAGTTTATTTTATAATAGTTACTATAATATTTATAATAGTAAATTTTGTGAGTCCAGCAATTACAAAGAATGTAGTTGAACTTGCAAATAAATTGCCTAATTTTTATAAAAGTGCAATGGAGTTTTTGAAGACTTTACCAGAAGATACTTTTTGGTCACAATTAAATATTGCCGAGATAGTTAAATCTATTGAAGAATTTAATATTTCAGAAGTTATCATAGAATGGGTAAGCTTAGAAAATATTGGAAATTATGTAAAAGGTATAGTTGGAGCTACAAATGTTATATTTGATTTATTTGTTATAATTGTAGTTTCAGTATATATATTACTTGAAAGAAAAGATATCAAAAATTTTGTAAGTAATTTAATGAGAGCCATTTGTGAAGATGAAGTATATCAAAAATGGATAAATTTATATGAAAGAACAAATAATATTTTCTATAAATATATTTCTAGCCAATTACTAGATGGAGTTATTGTGGGAATACTTACTTCTATTGTAATGAACATAATGGGAATAGAGTATGCAACTTTACTTGGTATTATGATAGGCTTATTTAATGTTATTCCATATTTTGGAGCAATAGTAGCAGTAGTTATTGCTGCAGTTATCACAATATTTACTGGAGGCTTTACAGCAGCTTTATGGATGACTATTGTAGTTATAATAGTTCAACAAGTAGATGCAAATATTATAAATCCAAGAATTTTAGGAAATTCATTAAATGTAAGCCCAATATTAGTAATTTTTTCAACTACACTTGGTGGAGCATATTTTGGAGTTTTAGGAATGTTCTTAGGAGTTCCAGTAGCTGCTCTTATCAAGATATTTATATTAGATTTTATTAAACAAAAAAATGAAGTTAACAATAGAGAACTAGAAGAAGAGGAATAAAAATGGAGGATTTTTCAGGCTACAGAAAACTTAATATTAAAAAAGTAATAATAGCTATTGCGATATTAGTTTTACTAATCGTGAGTATCACTGTTTTTTCCATTTCTAGAAAAATGGAAAAAAGTCCGAAACAAGAGAGTAATACTGTAGTAGAAAATAAAGAAGAAGCAAAAGTTCAAACTTTTAAAGATATAGATGGAAGAGTTAGCATAGAACTTCCTACGAAATATAAGCTTACTCAGTCTCATAATAGTGAGTACTTAATAAAGCTTTCTTCTGCTGAGAATATGTCTATATATATTTCTCAGATTGAGAAAATGGAAGGTAGACCGTTATCTTCAGTAGCAAGGGCAGATAAACTTGCGTATATAGAGTCATATAATGCAAATTCAAATGTGTCTGACATAAAAGAATTAAATGTAAATGGAAACTTAGCATATACTTATAGTTTTCATTACTTAGATGAAAACTTAAATAAAGCCTTTTGTATACAAGTAGTTTTATTAGAATTAGACGATGGAATTTATGTTTTTGATATAGACTATCCTTTAGACGATTTGAGTTTATATAAAAATTTGGTAACAGAAGTTTTAGAAAAATTTATCAAATACTAATTTCCCTAAGAAAATTTTAAAAAAGTACTTGACTTGTACCTTGTATATATGGTATAGTATTATAGCATATATATCCATATATGAAAGGTAGTAAATGGTGAGTATTATAAAAGTATTAGAAATAAAGTAAAAAGATATCAAATATAAAGGTAAGCAAGATTTAGCGTACCTTTATATTTGTTTTTTATTCCCATTTATTATTACTAAAAATGATATTTTAAATTTGAATAAAGAGGAATTGATTAAAAGAGGCACTACGGAAATAAGATTTTCGGCAGGGAAATTTAATTTTCGTAATAACCTTTTAAGCCAAGAGGGACTTTGTTCTAAATTTTAATATAAAAAGCCTGCTAATTTTATAAAAAAGGGTGGTTCGTTTTGATTAAAGTAAAAGATGTTGTACATGAGAAATGTGTACGTAAAACTTTTTCAAGAATAGGAGACTTTATTGATATTCCTAATCTTATTAAAGTTCAAAAAGATTCTTACGATTGGTTTATAAACGAAGGTCTTGGAGAGGTATTAAGAGATATTTCACCTATTGAAGATTATTCAGGTAACCTAGTATTAGAATTCTTTGATTATGAAATGGAGAAAGAGACAAAGTATTCTCTAGAAGAAGCAAAAGAAAGAGATGCAACTTATTCAACAAGATTGCACGTAAAAGTAAGATTAATTAATCGTGAGACTGGAGAAATTAAAGAACAAGAGATTTATTTAGGTGATTTCCCAGTTATGACAGATAGCGGTACATTTGTTATCAATGGTGCCGAGAGAGTTGTAGTTAGCCAGTTAGTTCGTTCACCAGGTTGTTATTATGATTCTAGTTATGACAAAACTGGTAAGAAGCTATATACTGCCACAGTAATGCCAATTCGTGGTGCTTGGTTAGAATATGAAACAGATAGTAATGATGTTTTCTATGTTAGAATTGATAGAACAAGAAAATTACCTGTTACTTCATTATTAAGAGCTATAGGTTTAGATACTGACGAGAAAATCATTGACTTATTTGGAGAAGATGAGAAAATTTTAGCAACAATTGCAAAAGATCCTGTTAAAAATGCTGATGAAGCATTAGTTGAAATTTACAAGAAATTAAGACCAGGAGAACTTCCAACAGTTGATGCTGCTAGAAACTTATTTACAGGATTATTCTTTGATAATAGAAGATATGATTTATCAAAAGTTGGTAGATATAAATACAATAAAAAATTAGGTCTAGCTTCAAGAATTGAAAAACACATTGCTGCAGAGACAATTGCAAACCCAGAAACTGGAGAAGTTTTTGTAGAAAAAGGTGAAGTAATTTCAAGAGAAGTAGCAAGAGATATTCAAAACTCAGGTATTAATGTAGTTAATATCCAAATTGAAGATAAAGTTGCTAAAGTAATTGGTAACGGTACAGTTGATATCAGAAGTTTTGTTGATCCAAAAATTGCAGACGAATTAAAAATTAAAATAGACGTAAATTATGAAATATTAAAAGGCATCTTAGAGACAACAGAGGAAAAAGATTTAAAACGTGTTATAGAAGAAAGAATTGAAGAATTAGTTCCTAAGCATATAGTAACAGAAGATATTATAGCTTCTGTAAACTATTTACTAAATCTTGAATATAATACATATATTTCAGATCCAAGAAAACCAAGATTAGGTGAAATAGACGATATTGACCATTTAGGAAATAGAAGAATTAGATGTGTTGGTGAACTTTTACAGAATCAATTTAGAATTGGTTTAACAAGATTAGAAAGAGGAGTTCGTGAGAGAATGACAATCCAAGACTTAGATGTTGTTACTCCACAAACTTTAATTAATACAAAGCCAATTACATCTTCAATTAGAGAATTCTTTGGAAGTTCACAATTATCACAATTTATGGATCAATGTAATCCATTATCTGAGCTTACACATAAAAGAAGAATTTCAGCTTTAGGACCTGGTGGTTTATCAAGAGAAAGAGCTGGATTTGAAGTTCGTGATATTCACTATACTCACTATGGTAGACTTTGCCCAATAGAGTCTCCTGAAGGACCAAACATTGGACTTATATCAGCACTTTCAACATTTGCTATTATTAATGAATATGGATTTATTGAAACACCATATAGAAAAATAGACAAAAAAACAGGAAAAGTAACTGACGAAGTTATATATATGACAGCTAATGAAGAAGATAACTATATTATCTGCCAAGCTTCAGAACCATTAGATAAAAATGGTAAATTATTACATGAAAGAATAAGAGTTAGAGAACGTGCAGAAATTAAAGAAATTGAAAGAGAAAAAGTAGATTTCATGGATATCTCTCCAAAACAATTAGTTTCTGTAGGTGCAGCTATGATACCTTTCTTAGAGCACGATGATGCTAACCGTGCCTTGATGGGTGCAAACATGCAACGTCAGGCTGTTCCACTTATGATTACAGATTCACCACTTGTTGGAACAGGTATTGAATATAAAGCAGCTAAAGATTCAGGAGTTATGATCCTTGCTGAAGAAGATGGTTTAGTAGAAACAGTTACAGGTGACGAAATTGTTATTAAAAATAAAACAGGTAGGAAGAAATATGTTCTTAGAAAATTTAAGAGAACAAATGGAAGTACTTGTATAAATCAAAGACCAATAGTAAAAGAAGGCGAAGAAGTAAAACGTGGAGACGTTATTGCTGATGGACCTGCTACTGATAAAGGAGAGATGGCTTTAGGAAAGAATGTGCTTATTGCTTTCACAACTTGGGAAGGTTATAACTACGAGGATGCTATCTTGTTATCAGAAAGATTAGTTAAAGAAGACGTTTATACATCAATTCACATTGAAGATTATGATTGTGAATGTCGTGATACAAAATTAGGACCAGAAGAAATCACAAGAGATATACCAAATGTTGGTGAAGATTCTCTTAAAGATTTAGATGACAATGGTATCATTAGAATTGGTGCTGAGGTTGGTCCTGGGGATATATTAGTTGGTAAAGTTACTCCGAAAGGAGAAACAGAACTTACAGCAGAAGAGAGATTATTAAGAGCTATATTTGGTGAAAAAGCTAGAGAAGTTAGAGATACATCACTTCGTGTACCTCATGGAGAGGCTGGAACAGTTGTTGATGTTAAAGTTTATACTAGAGAAAATTCTGATGAATTAGGACCTGGTGTAAATCAAATTATTAGAATATATATAGCTCAAAAGAGAAAAATTTCAGTCGGAGATAAAATGGCTGGACGTCACGGTAATAAAGGTGTTATTTCAAGAATATTACCTGTAGAAGATATGCCATTTATGCCAGATGGAACACCAGTTGATGTTGTACTTAATCCACTTGGTGTACCTTCTCGTATGAACTTAGGACAGGTGCTTGAAGTTCACTTAGGTGCAGCTGCAAGAATGTTAGGCTGGAAAGTTGCAACACCAGTATTTGACGGCGCTTTTGAAGAAGATATTGAAGAAATGCTTGATTATGCTGGATTAGAAACAAATGGTAAAACAATTTTATATGATGGTAGAACTGGAGAGCCATTTGATAAACCAATTACAGTTGGTGTAATGTATATGTTAAAACTTCACCACTTAGTTGATGATAAGATCCATGCTCGTTCAACTGGACCATATTCACTTGTTACTCAACAACCACTTGGAGGTAAAGCTCAATTTGGTGGTCAAAGATTTGGTGAGATGGAAGTTTGGGCATTGGAAGCTTATGGTGCAGCATATACACTTCAAGAAATATTAACAGTTAAATCTGACGATGTTGTGGGAAGAGTAAAAACTTACGAAGCAATTGTAAAAGGCGAGAATATTCCTGAACCAGGAGTTCCAGAATCATTTAAAGTACTTATTAAAGAGCTTCAATCTTTAGGATTAGATGTTAAATTATATAATGACAATGAGGAACTTGAAATAAAAGAACATGCAGAAGAAGGTCTTGATAGTGTCGAGGAAAGAATCGATGAAAGCGAACTTGAAGAAGACAACCTAAATACAATTAGTGAAGAAGAATTAGAAGAATATGAAGAAGACGGAGACGATTTTTTTACTAATATATTAGATGAAGACGATATTCCAGATGAGAAAATATTTGGAGATTTAGACAATTTAGAAGAATAATAATTGAATATAATTTTGAAGGAGATGGCCATTTAGCTTTAAGATATTGTACAGCGGTGTACAGATGGCTGTCTAACCCCAAAATGCAAAATATGTTTAGGGAGGCTACTTGATAAAGTGGAAGAATTAGAGGTTTTTAATAAAATAAAAATTGGTTTAGCTTCTGACGAAAAAATTAGAAGTTGGTCTTATGGAGAAGTTAAAAAACCAGAAACTATCAACTACAGAACATTAAAACCAGAAAAAGATGGACTTTTCTGTGAGAAAATATTTGGTCCTACAAAGGATTGGGAATGTCACTGTGGTAAATATAAAAGAGTTAGATATAAAGGTATTGTCTGCGATAGATGTGGTGTTGAAGTTACAACTGCAAAAGTAAGAAGAGAGAGAATGGGACATATTGAACTTGCAGCTCCAATAGCTCATATTTGGTATTTCAAAGGAATTCCAAGTAGAGTAGCATTAATACTAGACATTTCACCTAGAAGTTTAGAGAAAGTTATATATTTTGCTTCATACATTGTTACTGATAAAGGAACATCAGGACTTTTAAAATGCCAAGTTTTAAATGAAAAAGAATATCATGAAGCAGAAGAAAAATATGGAAGAGGTTCTTTTAAAGCTGAAATGGGTGCAGAAGCCATTGAAAAGCTATTAAAAGAAGTAGATGTTGATAAATTAACAGAAAAGTTAAAGAAAGAATTA
>CATJWN010000048.1 GCA_949745595.1 uncultured Clostridia bacterium | reverse complement strand
TTATATGGAATACATTGATTTTTACAATTTACAATATCTAAACAAATTCAAACTCTATGTCCATTGAAATACAAGCATTTGAATACTGTTTACTAAACACCAACTAAACAAAAAATAATTTTAAAAATTTTGTTTAGTTGATTGTTTAGTAGATGTAAAAATTAAGATTAGTTAAAATCCGTGAAAGCACTTGATATTCTAGTGAAACACAGTTTTTATAAATTAAATAAAAAATAAATTCGTTATAAACAATAAAATAGCCTGTATCTATTGATACAAGCTATTTAGAACGATTTAATCGTTGGTTGCGGGGGTAAGACTCGAACTTACGACCTTCGGGTTATGAGCCCGACGAGCTGCCAACTGCTCCACCCCGCGATATCTACAACATTGATATTATACAATGCAATGCTGTAAATGTCAATACTTTTAGGCAAATTTTGTTGTTTTTACGTAGTATAATCCGCATTTTTATAAAAATTCGTATTATATTACTCTAAAACTATCTATTTCACCACAACTTCATCCTTAATTGACTCAAACTTTTTCTCTCCGATACCTGAAACATTTTTAAGGTCCTCAACTGAAGAAAACCTACCATTTTCATTCCTGTAAGCAATAATTTTTTCAGCAAGAGCTGGACCGACGCCATTAATGGTTTCGAGTTCACTGGCAGTGGCTTTGTTAATATTTACCTTTGTATTTTTAACATCACTACCTATAGTATATTCAGTTTCCTCGTCAAATATGCTAGGAATATAAACTTTTTCTCCATCAGAAAGCTCATACGCTAAGTTAAGTTTCTCAAAATCTACGTTAGCAGTTGCACCACCAGCAGCTTTTATAGCATCATCCACCCTTGAGCCTATCTCCATCTCATAAATTCCGAGGGTTTACCACCTCTCCTATAATATGTATCTTTATCTTTTCCACTTCCACGCTGATCTCTTCAATCTCCGAAGCATTTTCCTCTAAATACACACCCTCATATTCATCTTCAAATCCATTTTCCTTGACAGAAACCAATTTAAAAATCCCCACCGCAATTACTAAACAAACCATACCTATAACATAAAATTTCTTCATAAAATACCTCCTTAATTTTTCTTAAATTTTATAACTGATATTGAATTTTTCTACAAAATACGATAAGATATTTCTAAGTTTATGGATAAGGAGAACTTATGAAACTAAATAAAAAAATTTCATTATCGTTAATTCTAATATTAATTATAAATTTTATTTTCTTGACAAATGTTTTTGCAACAGAACCGCCTGACATCATCGCTGGAGCAGCATATTCTGTAGAGCTTTCCACTGGCAAAGTAATTTTCGAAAGAAATGCACATGAAAGAAAATACCCTGCATCTACTACAAAAATTATGACCGCATTGCTTACCTTAGAAAATTGCGAACTAACAGATACTGCAACAGCAAGCTATAATGCAATTTCTATTATTCCAAGCGGATATTCTACAGCAAAAATACAGGTCGGCGAAACTCTTTCAATAGAAAACCTACTTTACGCACTTATGCTACCTTCAGCAAATGAAGCTGCAAATATCTTAGCTGAACATATTGCAGGTTCTGTAGCTAGCTTTGCTACTATGATGAACACTAGAGCCGAAGAGCTAGGCTGTGAAAGCACTCATTTCGTTAATCCAAATGGTATACACAATGACGACCACTACACCACAGCATATGACTTATACTTAATAACAAAAGAGGCTATGAAAAATGAAACTTTCAGAAAAATAGTTGCCACAACCACATATACATTGCCTGCTACTGAAAAATACGAAAATAACGATAGAATTTGTAAAAATACAAACCAACTTATTCACCCTGACAAGAGTAAAAAAGCGTCAAACTATTATTATAAATATTGTATTGGCGTAAAAACTGGATATACTACTCAAGCACAGAATTGCTTAGTATCTGTTGCCTCAAAAGATGGGCTAGAATTTTTGAATGTTGTATTAGATGCTGGCTCAACTGAAGACGGTCTAAATGGCAGATTTACAGATTCAATTGCATTGTTTAACAACGCTTACGACAATTATGCTATGGATACCCTAAAATCTGAAAATGATGTAATTAAAACAGTAGAAATAAAAAATGCAACAAAGAAAACTAAAAACTTGGAATTACTAAGCAAAAATACACTTACAGCCTTCCATAACTTAGCAATTGACTTAGCAAGCTTGGAACCTGAAATTACTTTTATTGAAGATTTTAAAGCACCTATAAAAAAGGGTGAAGTTGTTGGAACAGCTAAATATATCGTAGATGATTTAGAATATGAAACTGAAATTATCGCTGGTAGTGATGTAGAAAAAAGTTATATTGGAATTATCTTGATTGTGGCTGGAATTGCCGTCTTGATAGTAGCATTTATAATAGCACCAAAGAAGAAAAAGAAAAAATATAAAAAAAGATAAACTATATATATTATAAAGGCTTGCACCAATAAATGCAAGCCTTTTTATATAATACTCTATAAATTTTATAATAACAATTATACACAAACCCATACTAATTATCATTACTCTCATTAACAGTATTAGAGACACTTCCTTCTGTATCTGTACCATCAATAACACCATTTTCTAGCATATTAGTCAAGTCTTGAACTAAAGCTTCTGTTTCATCCTCATCATGTATGTATACCCAAACCTTGTTACAAAGTTCAGACTCTCCTGGTAATTGTTCTGTCCTAATATTGTCAAAATCAATATCCATAGTATACGGTACATATGGTAAAATATCTTCAAGCTTCATATTTGTGTCTAAATTCTCCATAACAGTATTCATAATATCCTTAAACTTAAGCATATTACTAGGCTGAATTGCTTGTGACATGGTTGCCTTCATAAACTCTCTTTGTGTCCTCATTCTACCATAATCATTGTCGCCATAATCATATGGATAACTTGAGCCATCATTATTATGTCTAAACCTTAGTAGCTGCTCTGCCTTCTCTCCATCAATAGTCTGCATACCTTTACTTAAATGTATATGTAAATCTTGTGTAGGATCGTCATAGTCCATATCTATTGGCACTTCAAACTGCACGCCACCTACAACATCTACCATTTGTATTAACAAATCATTATTTATAACTGCATAATAATCAATATCTATGCCAGTTAACTCTTCAACAGCTTCTACAGTCTTGTCAACACCTTTAGCATATACAGCATTTATCTTGTCATTACCTTTTGCCCTGTTTTTATTTTTTCCAATAAAAGTATCTCTAGGTATTGAAAGCATCATAGCTTGATTAGTCTTGGGATTATACCCACAAAGCATAACTGTATCTGTCAAATGACTATTTAAGTCTGTGCTAACTCCTAGAGCTAACACATATATTGTATCTAAATCTTCTAAATCTTTCTTACTTGAACCTAAAGTTGTAAGCAAAAATCCCTTCAGTCCTCCTCCATTTTGCTGAATTTGCACTGCAAAAACGACTCCTGCTATTATTGAAATTAGAATAAGTAAACCAAAAATTCTCTTTAATCCCGACTTTTTCTTCTTTGTTTTTACTCTTCTACTCACTAAAACCTTACCTTTCTATTTCTTTAAAACTATGTTAGTAATAATGTTATTGTTATACATTTTACTTCCGAAGGTTGAATCTTGTATAGAATCAATAACTCCCCAATCTTGTATAAGTGGAGAAGCCACTGCAAATACCGCTAAAATTATGTATGTTGTTAAAAATCCTTTTAAAATACCATATACTAATCCACCAGACTTATTAAACATCCTTACAAAAGGTAAATTTCCTATAAGTTCTGCCGCAAACCTTATAAATAGTAATATAAATCTTGAAAGTATAAGAAGTATAATCATTGAGCCTATCCTAATCATACCAACAGCAATATTAGTAGATACATATTCTACAACATTTGATACTGATTTATCTAAAGCTTCGCTAACGAAAGAATTTAGTATATTTACCACACCTTCTGACATAGCGGTTGTTTCTTCATTATATTCTAATAATTCTCCATCTGCTAAAGTTGTACCTTCAATATTCTGAGCAATTTTCTCAGCAAGCCACTCGTCAAGCTGTGTTTTTGAAATAATTGCATTTGACATTGGTTTGTATAAAATGAACATTATGATAAGTGAAACTATAAAAACTAAAAGTTTGAACATTACACCTACTAAACCTCTTCTATATCCCCAAAACGTATTTGATATAATTATTGAAATAATAACTAAATCCACTAAAACGCCACCAAAGGCCACCCAATTTATAACCCCCATTATTCCTCCTATATACCGATTAATTCTATTTTATCTTTATATATAATTCCTGCTATACTATCTCCTACAACTAAACTTTTAATTTCTTGCTTTGATTTATAGGACTTCAATAACATACCACTTGAATTAACGATTTGAACTTCAGTTCCCAAATTTATACCTATAAGGTTTGTACTAACTATCATACTTTTAGGCATATCATTCTTCAAAATATATAAATTTTCTGATGAACTGTTTACATTTTTGATTGACATTTCGTATTCATATGAAAATAATCCTGAAGATTGCTTCTTAATAATTGCAACCCTATCCCTTAATTTCATATCTAAAAATAAAGCATCTTTGTCAATATCCATATATTTTTCACTAGTATTCACGCCTACTTTTTGAATATACTTGTTAAACATACACAAAGCAACATCTTTATCTGTATATCTAATAGAAGATACGATTTCCCCTGTATTTGACTCATATTTATTTATAACAGATTTTTTAGGATCACTTTGTGCAAGTTCAATTGAAACAATCTCTATGTTTGATTTCACAATTGCTCCAGAATAATCAACTTTTCCAATTGCCAAATACTTATTATTATTTGAAATATCTGTACAAATAGCATAAGTTGAAGATAAGAACGACCTAAATAACTCCTTACCTTCTGGATTATAAGAAATAACAACAGATTTATAAGTTGTATTTGTTACTATAACACTAACATATCCATTTCTATTAACATTAACTCCAGCAATTGAACCTTCTAGCTCAGTTTGCCAAGCTATAGCATTTCCATTTATTAAATATATTTTTTTCCCCTTTTGCTCGGCAATTACAATATATTTTCCTCTAGTACATACTATTGGTTTTGAAATATTTATATCTAAACTCGTATCTTTCACACCATCTTGAGTATATATATCAAAAGAATTTTTACTAAATACTGCGACATATTTATCATATGCAAAAATACTTGGTGTGCTCTCATAATTTATTTCTATGGTACTCAAGGTATCTTGTTCAAGCTCTTTTTTCAAAACTTTTGTATCCACAAAATATCGAAATTCTTCATCTGTAATATATCGTGCAATAACTATTGCAAGTAAAATGCTGAGCAAAATTAATATACTAATTTTTAATTTTTTATTCATTTTACCACCTATCTTTTTTGCAATAATATCATATCAATTATGCCTATTTTTTGCAAGTATCTTTAGTCAATATTTATAAAACCTTAATATATAGGAAAGTTCCCTGTTTAAATTGACTTTTTGAGCAAATCGTGTTATAATTTCAGTGTTTTATGGTAATATTATATAAAATAAAGGATGTTAAATTATGGAAGAAGAAATTGAACTAGCTGATTTTTTCAGTACTTTATGGCAAAAGAAAAAAATTATAATAATAACAATAGTTGCCTTTGCTATAGTAGCTTTAATAGGCACAACTATTATAGAAAATATAAACAAAAAGAAATCACAAATTATACAAGAAACACCTACACTATATTATGCACAAACTACTTTTCTTGTTGCAACTTACGAAAATACAACAACAACTTATGGTGAACAAATAACAACAACTTCACCTATTGATGTTACTTCGACTACCAAAAATTATAGTGATTTCTACTCAATTAAAACATATAACGAAATAGTTAAATCAAAAACTATTTTAAATACTGTGAAAAAAAAGTTAAATTTAACTGAAGATTTAGCCGATACTATTTCAGTTGTACGTGTTTCAGACAGTAACTTAGTTGCAATTATCGTTTCAAATTCTGATAAAGAAAAAGCCATAAAAATAGCAAATTCCTTGACAGAGGAATTTGTAAAAACAATGTCAAATACTTACTTTATTGATAAAGTATCTATTATTGATAACGCTTATTTATTATCTGATAAAGACCTTGCAAAATTCTTCAAAGATTATATTATAGGTCTAGCAAGATCTGGAAAAGACTTAAGTACTTTACTTGCTGACTTAGATTTAACAGATATAATTCCAACAGCACATTTACAAAATATTTTTAAAGAATATATAATTACAGACAATAGTATACAAAAATTAAATGTTGCTAGTACAATATCTAATATCTTAGGAATTGCTTCTGAAAATCAATCTTCCAAAACTATTAAATATACTATATTCTCAGCAATATTAGGATTAGTGACATCTTGTGGACTTATAATTATAATTGAAATGTTTAATCCAACTATTAAAAATAAGAGTCATATGGGTGACAATATCCTAGCTTTAGTAGAATATAATGGTACAAAAAATATATTTGATATATTAAGAATAAAATTAGAAAAAAACAAATTAATGCTAATAACTAGCCCAAAAAGCAGCAACCAGCATTCATATATTTCTAATAATTTAGCAATGGCATTTAGTAATATGAATAAGAAAACTTTATTAATAGATCTTACTTCTAACGAAACTACATTAATAGAAAATGCTAATAAACAAGGACTATTTGATTTTATAAAAGATAAATCAGGAAAAATTGATAATTATATTTCAAAGGTAAATAATCTAGACCTTTTACTTGCTGGAGATGAAATCCCTTCTTGCTTAGAAGACGAAGCATTAGAAGATATGATATCTACAATTGAGAAAAATTATGATTACGTTATTATTAATACAAACAATATATTAGAAAATTCTAATTCTTTACAACTTGCAAAATCAGTTAAAAATACAATTTTAATAGCAACACAAAGGAAAACTACTTTAGAAGATTTTGAACGTTCTAAAGAAATAGTTGCCGAAGTTGATGGCAAAGTTTTAGGTACAATATTATTAAAATAAAAATGAAGCGCATTATTTATGCGCTTTTTATTTATTTTTTCTATATTTCCTGTTGACAAATAAGAGGAACTGTGCTAAAATATTTATTGTTCGTGAGAATGGACCAGTAGCTCAGCTGGATAGAGCAACGGCCTTCTAAGCCGTGGGTCGGACGTTCGAGTCGTCTCTGGTTCACCATAAGCTCTTCAACAAGAAGAGCTTATTATATCGAGGTGTGGCTCAGTTGGTAGAGCGCGTGGTTTGGGACCATGAGGTCGCAGGTTCGATCCCTGTCACCTCGACCAGCTAAAATCGTTGAAATTGTAAGGTTTCAGCGATTTTTCTTTATTTAATCATAAATATTCTTATATAATATTTATTACTTCCAAATAATCTTATATAATCTCGAAAATACCTTATTTATCAATACTTTTGCCAATTATATTTAATTCAAAAAATTATTTACAATTATTCAAAAATAGTTAGTGTTAGAGTTTTTACTTTCATTTTTACTTCCAGCCACGAAATTTCTGGAAGTAAAAACTATTTTCCAGCAAACACTATATATTTCAATTAAAACTAGCATTTTTCAAAAGGGTTTTTACTTCCAAAAAATGCCATTTAATTTACATAATTATTTAAGATTATTCATAACTATTCCGGTTCTTTGTCAATAGTTGGGGTGGTTTATTTTGAAACCAAGTTGACCCTAATATTTCTTTGATTTTTATCATTTCACTAAAAATCTTTAAATTTTGT
>CATJWN010000047.1 GCA_949745595.1 uncultured Clostridia bacterium | reverse complement strand
ATTATCTGGTTTTATTGTTGCTTTTAAAGTTATGGTCTCAGATTCCTCTATTGTTTCTTTTGATTTATCAAGGGTTACAGAAGTCACAAGAACAGGAATTGTTTTTATTAGAAGTGCCTCAGCCGCAGACTTACTGCCAACCTCGTTTCCAGCTACGTCAAAAATGATTGCGTAAAATTGATAATTTGTGTATGGGTCTAAATCATTAAATGTATGTGTTTTTTCTACTGTAGTCGTCGTTCCAGACTCTACTGAATGTAAGGTTTGGTAAGTATCTGTAACACTCTTCCAACTTGCATCAGTTTCTTTCTTATAATACCATACTATCTCTCCTAAACCTGATATATCATCTCTTACCGTAATTGTTGTTGTTATACTTGTTGGTGTTTTAGAATCTTCATCAAGTTCTGATACAATTAGTGGCACTTCTTTCTCAATATTTATTACATTTAGTGTCCCTGTTTCACTAACATTTACTCCATCTGTATAAATATATTTTATGTTGCAATTTTCGCTTACATTAAATTGTGATTTATACTCTTCACTATTTACAGTTGGTATACTACCATCTTTTGTATATACTGTCTTTAATCCTGATGGTGCTGGTGGAAGTGTTACACGAACTGTTCCATTTGTCCATCCAGGAGGTGCATAGCTTGCAGATTCAACTGGTACTATTGTACCTAAGCTAAATTCTACTTTATTGTCTATGCTTGATGTCATATTTCCTGCTACGTCATATACTTCTACATATACTTCATATGTTCCGCTTGGTAATCCTGTTATAGTCTTGCTTGGTGCTTCCATTACTCGTGGTCCATTTGTTGTACTATGCATTTCCATATAATCTTCTGTTTCTGTCATCCAGTCTGTAGAATTAGTATTCTTATAATAGAACACTACCTTGCTTAATCCAGATGCTTTCTCAACTGGTGCATCTGTATCTTGAATACCCACATTTAGTGTAAATCCACTAGTTGTTACTTTACTTTGTGATAAAGGTACTACAATATCTGGCACTTTAGTGTCTATATTTGTAACATTTACTGCTTGTGCAGTATTTACGTTTGTTCCGTCTGTGTAAACATATCTTATTGAACAATTACTACTTACTTTAATTGGTCCAGTATATTCTTCACTATCTTTAGTTGGATCACTTCCATCTTTTGTAAACACTGTTTTTAATCCTGATGGTGCTACTGGAAGAGTTACTGTTACTTCTCCATTTGTCCAATATGTTGGATTATAAGTAGCATTTTGTGTATCTACATCTACAATCTTTCCTAATTCAAATTTTGTTGTATTATCTGAAGTTGATAGTACATTTCCTGCTACGTCATATACTTCTACATATGCCTCATAGTTTCCGTTTTGTAATCCTGAGAAAGTCTTGCTTGCTGTCTCTACTGTTCTTGAACCGTTTGTTGTACTATGAATTGGTGTATAATCTTGTGTCTCTGATGACCAGTTTGTATCGCCTACTCTTCTATAGTAGAATACAATCTTACATAATCCAGACGCTTTTTCAACTGGTGTATCTGTATCTCTTGCACTTACACTTAATGTAAATCCATTGGTTGTTACATCACTTTGTGTTAGAGGTAATGTTATCTCTGGTTTTTTCTTGTCTATATTAGTTACAGTTATTGCTTTAGCCTCATTTATATTTATTCCATCTGTATAAACATAATTAATAGTACAATTACTGCTTACTTTGAATGGTCCTTTGTATTCTTCACTATCTCTTGCTGGCGCTGTACCATCTTTTGTATATACTGTTAATAACCCTTCTGGCGCAACTGGAAGCTCTACTGTTACTTCTTCATTTGTCCAGTATGTTGGTGAATAAGTAGCATTTCCTACCTCTTCTGTAATTCCTAAGTTGAATTCTTCTACTCTACTTGTTGCTTTATTTCCTGCAACATCATAAACATCAACAAAAGCTTCATAAGTTCCTGTTGTGAAATCTTTGAACTCTCTTGATTTTGTTACTTTTCCTCTTTCACCTGCTTGCTCACTTGGTCTTGATTGATATAATTCTGATTCACTTATCCAAGTGCTTTCACCCTTCTTCCTATAATGCCATACTATTTCTGATATTCCAGATGAATTTCCTATTGGATTATCTTGTACTTCTACATTTAATGTAAATGCTCTTATTTTAATATCACTTAGATATATAGAACCTAATATTGAAGCTGGTTGTTTATCAATATTAGTAATTGCTTTAGTAGCACATTTACTTACATTTACACCATCTGTGTATATATAATAAACATTTGTATTTTCTGTCACTACTATTGGAGTTGATGGATTATATTTACTACTTGAAAGAGTTGGTGCACTTCCACTAGTTGTATATCTAGTCTCTAAATTTGGTACTGTTGGTAAGTTTACTGTTACTGATTCATTTGTCCAAGTCTTTGGTGAATAAGAAACAGCTCCATCATCTATGTTAACTATATCATCTATCTTGCCTACTATAACTTCTATAGGATCAGCAATTGTTACATTTCCTGCTACGTCATAAATGCTTGCTTGTACCATATATGTACCACCTGCTAGCTTATCAAAAGAATGTGATTTTGTAACTAAACCAGTTTCTCCTGAAGTACTAGTATGTGCAGTATGATATACATCTGTTACACTCTTAGTCCAGTTTGTATCTTTCTTTAGTTTATAATTCCAAACAATCTGTGATAAACCTGACTCACTATCCTGTGTTTGTAAGCTTACTGTAAAACCTCTTGTTGTTCTCTCACTTGCAATAAAGCTTGCTGAAGTAAGGCTTGGTGCAGTTTTATCTATATTTGATATGCTATGTGTAGCATAACTTTCAGAAACTCCTATAGAATTTCTTAATCTTACATATATAGTTTTATTACTATCTACTGTAATTTTTCCACTATACTCTGTCCAATTTGAAGTATTTTCTGAATACTCAATTTCCCAAAGTGGATGCTTTGGACAGCTTATTTCTAAAGTTACACCTGTATTTACCCAATAATTTGGGATGGTCTTAAACTTTATATCGCCTTCGTTGATTTCTGGGATTTTTGTATCGCCAGTATCATCATCTGCAATTATTACTTTATCACCAATAACTGCAAATTTATAGCCTTCTTTAGTGGTTATGATTAAAGTATCACCATTTTTTGTGTTGTATTTTGAGCCATCAAATTCTTCTTTTTTCTCTAATCTTGTTTGTATGTTACTCAAATAATCAGATGAAGCTTCATCTGTTCCCACTATTTTTTCTGCAGTTACCTCTACCCCTATCATTTCTTTATACACGGATTTCTCATGTGTTCTCTTAGACTCCATGGTCTTTGTAATAACACCATGGTCTCCGAATAACAAGAAATAAAGTAACTCCGGCTAAAATAATCATAATGATTATTGTTACAACTAGAGCAATTATAGTTATACCTTTCTTATTTTTAATAAAATCTTTCATTTATTGTACTCCTAATTGTTTTATTTTGCTGTTACTCTAAAGTCGTATGAGTTTGCATAATCTAATGTCATACTTGTTTCAAAAGATGCTGTTGCTCCTGCTTCCATAGGTGCAACTAATCCTCCTACTGTCACAATATCTTGTCCTGCATCATCTATTAAAGTAACATCTACTGCAAACATCTCTACTGCTGCACTTCCAGTATTTTTTACTGTTGCTGTAAGTACAGTTTCTCCGCTCTTTTGTATAAGTCCGATATCACTAAATTCAACACCGTTTACAACTTTATTGGCTTTCAAAGCTTCGCTAGTATTTACTTTTGTGCCATCTTCTGTAGTTGTAACATATTTCTCTTCTACAATTATTTCATTTGAACTATCTACTATAACTGTGTTTTCATTAGTTACATCATCTTTAGCATTCTTTCTCGTTCTCGCAAAAATAATTACAACCAATGTAATTACAATTAGAACTGCTATAAGTAATTTTTCTTTCTTTTTCATTTGATTCCCTCCTATTTGCTTTTACGTATCTTATACGTTATTATTTCTATTTAATTGTACCAAACTTTGTAGAAATAAGTCAACATTTTATAGTAAAATAGTTCAGGTGATTTGTGGGCATTCTTACTGATTTTTCCAAACAAAAAAAGGCTATATCAATAGCCTTTGCGGTCTCCCCCTTCCATAATTTTCATTTTTAACTTGTTCTTATCATTTTCATATCATTTTAGTAACAGTAACTAAGCCTCCTCTTCCCTACTAGCTATCACTTGAGTAAAAGCCTGTTAGGACAGGGCGTTCGTCATTTATTGTATTTTGATCTATTCGTAAATCGACAAAATCGTGTAAAGCATGATTTATTGTGTCTATGCTATACGCTAAACCACTCTTGCTTTTTATTTCAGTTTTATCATTTAACATAAATTCAAATTCGAAAATCTCGTCATTTTTTAAATACTCTGAATATATATCTTGCACTGACACTTTCAAAATTGCTTTATTACTATTTATTATATCTATACTTTCTACTCCTGGTGATGCCACAACTCCTGAAACATTTTGTCCATTTAAAGCCAAATTTTTAAAAATCTCTTGTCTTAACTGCTCACCTGCTATATTGCTAGCAATACCAAAAACATCATTATTGTAATAACTAAAAGTATCTATATAATATCCAACTTTGATGTCTTTTACTTTTATATCTTCATTGGTTCTCAAGCTTACAAATTTATAATCGTCTTTTACTTCTAGTATATAAGACTTTATTTTGTCCTCATTATCAAAATATATTTTATTCTCTTCTATCTTTGTTATAATCCCACTATACCAGTGCTCTTTTAGTTTGTCATTAAGTTCTATTGGTCCTTCTGTGCTTCCCGATATAACAACATTCTCATGTGTAGTTCCTACGTCAGGATATTTATACCATTCGTTTGAACTAGTATCTCTTACAACATTTAGGCTCTCAGGTATCTCTGGCTCAAAATTATTTATTGCATATACTACCCCAATAGACATTGCTGCCACTAATAATACATATATATACTTTAATTTGTTCATATCTTCTCCTTAAAAAGTCTATTATTATAAAAACAACTCATAAACTATAAAGTTCACAAGTTGTTTTTCTGGAGCTCTCAGCGAGAATCGAACTCGCGACCTCAGCCTTACCATGGCTGCGCTCTACCTACTGAGCTATGGGAGCAGATTCCATAGCCTTATATTATTGTATCTTCACTACCTAAAAATTTTACTGCTTTTTTGCGTATTCTTTGAATAGCATTATCAACAGATTTTATTGGTGTTTCTAAATTTGACGCAATGTCATTATAGCTCTCACCTTGTATATATCTATCTAGGACCTGCTTTTCAAAAGAACTTAAACTCTCATCTATCTTATTCTCTACAAACTGCAAATATTCTTTTTTTGTAATTGTATCTAACGGATCTTCTGCTGTCTTTGTATCTAATACATCTAAAACTGTTGTGTCATCACTCTCATCATAGGCTGATAAATTTAAAGAAAATGACGAATTAAGCGGAATATTTTTCTGCCTGTTTGAGCTCTTTATCGCTGTTATTAATTGTCTTTCTATACATAAATTTGCAAACGTTTTAAAAGAATTTTGTTTCTCTGGGTCAAATGCTTTAATAGCTTTATATAAACCTATTAAACCTTCTTGTGCCATATCTTCTTTTTCAGCACCTATTATATAAAATTTATTTGCCTTTAGATTAACAATATCTTTATATCTTTCAAATAAACATGTTTGAGCAGACTTATCCCCTTGTTTAATTTTATCTACAAGAACTTCATCTGTTTCGCCTTTATATTTATTTGCAAATGAATATAATTCATTCTTTGGCATAAAGCGTACCTCCTGCTGAATATATGCTTATTATATTGACAAATTTCAGCTATGTCAAGAGTTTTACTCAAAAAATAAATAAAAAGAAGACTATTTCTAGTCTTCCTCTTAAATTATTTTGCATAATCAATAACACGAGATTCCCTAATAACATTTACTTTAATTTGTCCTGGATATTCCATTTCATTTTCAACGCGCTTAGCAACTTCTCTCGCCATAATTACCATATCATTATCTGATACTTTGTCAGGTTTTACCATTAATCTAACTTCACGACCAGCCTGAATTGCAAAAGATTTTTCAACCCCTTCAAATGAGTCTGCAATCTCTTCTAACTTCTCTAGTCTCTTGATATAAGCTTCTAGAGTTTCTCTTCTTGCTCCAGGTCTTGAAGCTGAAATAGCATCTGCTGCTTGGATAAGTACTGCTTCTAATGATTGTGGCTCAACGTCTCCATGATGTGCTTGTACAGCATTTATAACTATATCGTTTTCTTTGTATTTTTTAAGTACATCAACACCAATTTCAACATGAGTTCCTTCCATATCATGATCTAGGGCTTTTCCAATATCATGTAATAAACCTGCTCTTCTTGCAATCTTTGGATTTAATCCAAGTTCGTCAGCCATAATTCTAGCTAAATTTGCAACTTCTATAGAGTGATTTAATACATTTTGTCCATAACTTGTTCTATATTTTAATTTTCCTATTAACTTAATTAAATCCGGATGTAAGTTGTTAACTCCTGCTTCTAATGCAGCTCTTTCACCTTCTGATTTAATTTCAGCTTCAATCTCTTCTTTGGCTTTTTCAACCATTTCTTCAATCTTGGCTGGGTGAATTCTTCCATCATCAATAAGTTTTTCCAAAGTACGTTTTGCAACTTCTCTTCTTAATGGATCAAATCCAGATATAATAACTGCTTCAGGTGTGTCGTCAATAATTAAATCAATACCTGTTAGAGTTTCTAGAGCTTTAATATTTCTACCTTCTCTACCAATTATTCTACCTTTCATTTCATCACTCGGAAGTGAAACAACTGATACTGTTGTCTCAGAAGTGTGGTCTGCAGCACATTTTTGTATTGCGAAACTAATAATTTCTCTAGCATTTTTCAAAGAGTCTTCTTTTGCCTTTACTTCTAAGTCCTTAATTAAAGCAACTTTCTCTGCTGTTATTTCTTTATCTAACTCACTTAATAATTGTGCTTTAGCTTGTTCTTCTGTCAAGCCTGAAATACGTTGCAATTCTTCCATTTCTTTGGCAATAGCTTGCTCAAGTTCTTGTCTTTTAGTTTCATTTTCTGCAAATTTCTTTTCTAGTTCTTTTTCTTTTCCCTCAAAAATAAGAGTTCTTTTTTCTAAATTCTCTTCTTTTTGAATCAATCTTTTTTCTTGTACTTGAATGTCGCCTCTTCTTTCTTTAATCTCTTTATCTAATTCATTTCTAACTTGAAGAGCCTCTTCTTTTGCTTTAATAAGCTCCTCTTTTTTGGCATTTTCAGCTTCTAATCTACCATTTTCGATAATTCTGTTTGCTTCTCTTTCTGCACTTTGAATTTGTGATTCTGCGATTTTCTTTCTAATAAATACACCAACTGGTATAAAAATCACAGCTGAGATAAGAACAGTGGCAACAATAATTAAAACGTTTGTCATAATTATTTACCCTCTTTCCTATTAAATTTTCAATGTACAAATAAATTATCTTATAAGCTTTTCCTATTTATATAATTTATATTGTATTTTTTCCTATGTTACTATTTTATATGTATTTATGTCACCTGTCAAGTCCTAAATAGCAAAAAAGCAAATTTGGTGACTACCAAACTTGCTTTTAAAACGTTTTTAGGCTCTTGGATGAGCTTTGTTATATATATCTTTTAAATTCTCTTTTTGGAATTGCATATATACTTGTGTTGAAGATAAATCTGAATGTCCAAGCATTGATTGTACTGCTTTAATCTCTGCACCATTTTGTAATAAATGTGTTGCGAAAGAATGTCTTAACACATGTGGTGTAATATCTTTAGATATATGCGCTTGCTCTTTATAAAATTTAACTATTTTCCAGAAACCTTGTCTTGTTAATCTCTTACCATTTACATTAACAAATAATGCTTCTGTGCTTTCGTCTTTTATTAATATTGGTCTTGATTTTTCTATATACTCTTTTAAGGCTTTCATTGAAATCGTACCAAGTGGTATGTTTCTTTTCTTAAAACCACTGTTGCAAACTACTATAGACTCTTTCATATTTATATCAGATAGATTTAAAGAAATAATCTCTGTAACTCTCATTCCTGTAGCATAAGCAAACTCAAGCATTGCTTTGTCTCTAATACCTTTTAAATCTACATTGCTTGGTTGTTCTAACAATAATTCAACTTCTTTTGCTGTTAATATGCTAGGTTTCTTTTTCTCAACTTTTGGTGACTGAACATTTGCTGTTGGATCTTTTTTTATCTTTTTAACTCTAACTAAATATTGATAAAAAGATCTAATTGTTGCTAAATTTCTTGAAATAGTAGATGTCTTTTTATTAAGACTTTTTAAATGCTCAAAATATTTATCTATATCTTCACCATCAACTTTTAAATAGTTAATCTTATTTTCCTCAATGTATTCTTGATATTGTGTTATATCTCTTTTGTATGATTGTAAAGTATTGTTAGACAACTTCTTATCGTTCTCTAAAAAGTCTAAAAATAATTTGATTTGTTTTTCCATTACTCATTTCTCCAATCTATACACTGTTATTGTATCTTAAATTTACATAAGACATATATGTTATATCAAATTCTTTTCAAAAAGTAAAGTATTTTACACAATTTTTTTCAAAAAAATCAATAAATTTGTCGATAAATATACCTCTAATATGCTTGATATCACTACCAAAATCAAAACTATTAACATAATTACAGTGTGTCTTAACAATTCTTGCTTTACGTTAATTAGATTTTGGCTTATTCTTATGTAAAGTTTTATACCACTTTCTGCCAGTACAAATATAGCTGGCAGGAAGATTATATTTTGGATAAGTAGTGCTGCAAAAACGAACAGACTACCACTCTTGCTTCCTAGTGTAGCAATAATTGCAGAGATTGTATAGCCTAGTGAAAAGCCTTTATATAGTATTCCAAAATATACGAAAATATTTCCTATTAAGGTACATCCTAAAAACCACATTACTAGCACAAAACTAATATTTTGCTTTAAGCTATTAAATAAACATTCTAGCATATTTATATTTTCTGCAGATTTTAAGTTTTCACATATTGAATTTATATAGGAATTAATCTCCAAAATCTCGCTTTCACCAGTGTTGTTTATCATAAAAATTCCAAGTATCATTCCTACAAAAAATACACTAATTATACTTATAAAACTTTTTTTATTAGTCATTAAATAGTTATATAATACACCCTTACCTCTCATTTTCCTGCCTTTCATATTTATAATAAAGTCTATTCTCATTCGAAGAAAAAAAGAACGTTTTACTTGATAAATTTCCAAAATTTGCTTATAATAAAAATATGAAAAAATTAGTTGTTAATGAAAAATATAATAATAAGAAATTAAATACTTTTATACTTGATAGTTTTCAAGATTTAAGTCCTAATACACTATATAAAGCTCTTCGAAAAAAAGATGTTAGAATAAATGATGTAAAGGTATCTGAAAATAAAACTATTCATACTGGTGACGAAATAGCCATTTACATTGTGGACGAATTATTATATAGTAAGCCTAATCTTGAACTTAAAGTTCTTTATGAAGACAAAAATATTATTGCATTTCATAAGCCCGCAAATATTTCTGTTACTGAAGATGCTTCGTCAAGATATATTTTCACATCTTTAGTACAAGAAAAATATGGTAATCAAGTACAACCTTGCCACAGGCTAGACCGAAACACATCAGGTGTTTTACTATACGCTAAAAATGAAAAAGCTCTTAATATTATGCTAGATAAGTTTAAAAACAAAGAAGTTGAAAAACATTATATTGCTAGAGTATACGGATTAGTACCTAAAGAGCATGAAATACTTACTGACTATCTTTTTAAAGATAGTAAAAAAAGTATGGTATATGTATCTCACTCTCCAAAAAAAGACTATGTACAAATAATTACTGAATACACAGTTATAAGTAGAAATATAGAAGATAACACTACACTTTTAGATGTAAATCTTCATACTGGTAGAACACATCAAATAAGAGCACATCTTGCACATATTGGATTTCCTGTAATTCGGTGATGGTAAATATGGAAACAATGAAATAAATAAGAAATTCGGACTTAAAACTCAAGATTTAATAAGCTATAAAATGAAGTTTAAATTTAAAACTAATAGTGGTATTTTGAACTATTTAAACGATAAAGAAATAATAATAAAAGACCTTGTTACATAAACAAGGTCTCTTTTTTATTCAAAGAAAGTATTAAATTCTTCTTCTGAAATTGTTTCTTTTTCTAATAAAGTCAATGCAACTTTATCTAAAAGCTCTCTATGCTCTATTAAAATTTGTTGTGCTGTTACATAAGCTTTATCTATAAGGACTTTTACTTGTTCTCCTACTTCATTAAATATGTTTTCTCCATACATTTGTAATTCATAAGGTTCATCTACCTTAAGCGAAATTTGTCCTAAAACGTCACTCATACCATAAACTGTAAGCATATCTCTTGCAATTCCTGTAGCTACTTCAATATCATTACTTGCACCAGTTGATATCTCATTTAAAGAAATCTTTTCTGCAGCTCTACCACCCATAAGTGCAACCATCTTTTCTAATAACTCTGTTCTAGAAATATAGAATTTGTCTTCATTAGTCTTATACATTGTGTATCCACCAGCTAAACCTCTAGGTATAATTGAAACCTCTTTTACATCAGTTTGCGTTGGTAAAAACTTGCTAACTACTGCATGTCCTGCTTCATGATAAGCAGTAAGTTTCTTATCTTTTTCTGATACTACTCTATTATGTTTTTCAAGTCCAACTGTAATCTTCTTTATTGCATTTTCTATATCTTCTCTAGTTATAGCTTCATGATTTATTCTAGTTGCAATAATAGCTGCTTCATTTAATACATTTGCAAGTTCAGCACCAGTAAATCCAGCCGTATCTCCTGCTAAGCTTCTAAAATCTACTTCTGGATCAATTTTCTTATCTTTACAATGAAGTTTTAAAATCGCCTCTCTACCATTTAAGTCTGGGGTTGGTATAGTAACCTGCCTATCAAATCTTCCAGGTCTTAATAGTGCTTTATCAAGCATTTCTGGCCTATTAGTAGCAGCTAGTACTATAATTGTTTCATTACTTGCAAAACCGTCCATTTCAACTAATAATTGATTTAAAGTTTGATTATTTTCACTTTCTGCTCCACTACTACTTGTTCTTCTTGAACCAATAGCATCTATCTCATCTATAAATATAATACATGGTGCCATTTTTTTAGCTTTTTCAAATAACTTTCTTACTCTAGAAGCACCTAAACCTGCAAACATCTCAATAAATTCTGAACCACTCATTGATATAAATGGAACTCCTGCTTCACCTGCTATTGCTTTTGCAATAAGTGTTTTTCCTGTACCAGGTTTTCCATATAATAAAATACCTCTAGGAATTTTTGCCCCCATATCTAAATATGATTTTGGATTTTTAAGGAAGTCAACAATTTCTATAAGCTCACCTTTTTCCTCATCTAATCCAGCTACATCCTCAAATTTTACACCAGTTTTCTTGTTTTCTTCTCCACCATATACTTTTCCATTATTATCCCCACCAAGTCCTTGCATTTTAAATATCATAAGCATTAAAACTACAAGTAAAATTGTTGGTAACATAGAAAATAAAGTATCAGTAGTTCTTAAAACAGGATTTATTGGCTCTTGTTTTAAGTCAATCTTTAATCCTTCTTTATCAACTTTTTCCTGTACTAATTCCATAAAAGCTTGCAAACTTGGAACTAATACTGTTTTTGTTCTTTCTTCTTCCTTTTCTTCACCCTTATAAGTAACCTTTATTGAAGCACTCCCAGCAGTCATTTTAATTTTTTCTATTTTACTTTCATTCAAGTCAGTAATAAGTTCTGTATATGCAACTTCTTTTTCTTTCCCCTCAAGATACATCTTATATCCAAAAAAGCAAGCCACACACAATACAAAAACTGCTATAATTGATGCAATCAATAACATTAGATTACGTTTAAATTTATCCTCATTATTATCTCTATCTGCCATTGCTACCTCCTAAATTTCTGAGCCATCTGGTTCTCTTCCCACTACTGGCCCATCTTCCTCCTCTTCTTTATCTTTTTCCTTTTTCTTTTCGTCTTTTTTATCCTCTTTTTCTTCTTTGTCTTTATCCTTTTGCTCTTCTAATTCTTTTTTTACTTTTGCTTCAACTTTATATATTTTTTGAAGTTCCGCTTGTTGTTTCAATAAATCAGATTTTATAATTAAAATTGCTGCAATTATATAAATATACGCTATTATTAAATACATAACACTGAAATACTGTATTACAAAACCAGTAAAACTATATACTACAGAATAAAGCATACTTAATAATAAAGATAGTGTCATTGCATATATTGAAAGCGATAAAGTTTTTGCAATATTTAATGGAATTCCTACAATCCTTGACACTAAATATCCAAATATACACACCATTAAAATATCTGCAAAATATAAAATAATATTTGATAAATAATTTGCTAAAATTCCTGCAACAAAATATGTTATAACTACTCCTTGAATTCCCATGGCACTAATTGTATTTGTCAAACCTTCTTTGTTTTCTATTGAGAATCCAAGTACCTTTTCTAATTCTGTATACTCATATTCTGCAAGTTCTCCACCTTGATTTATAATAATTTCATTAGTCAAAAATATTATTCCTGATTTATAGTTCTTAATTTTCTTAATATGTTCTTGTACTTGTTTCTCACTAATTTCAGGATTCGTATCTATTATGTCATAAAAATCATTTTCTTTATCATATCCTTCTGCATAACTATCAAAGTTAACTATACCCTCTTCATAAGTAAAGCCTGGTAAATCATTCTCTATATAATTAAAAGCTTTATTTACTATTTTTCCAAAATGATAAGTAGTTACTGCTGTTAAAATTATAGATATTATTAATGTTAAAAGAAAGAAATACTTAACTGCCACCCTGGTTTTTTCTAATAAAAATTCTCCGTATTTTTCTACATTAAAAATTGATCTTTTTATTCTTTCAAAAAATCCAATTTTATGTGACTTTTCTGCATTAGTAAACTTTATTTCTTTGCTTTCATTATTCTTCATTAGTTATACTCCCTTTTTATATTATTACTTACTTTAAGTGGTGGTATATCAATGCTTACTTCTTCACCGACTTTGATATCTGCTCCAGTAATATCTATAACTGTATGGTACATACCGTACTCGTCCAATTACTTTATATTTATTTCCGTCTATTGTTACCCAAGTACTATTATCTTTAAATATCTTTTTAATTTCCATAAGTACACTTATAACATTATCTGTAAAAGAAAAGTTGTCCCTATCTTTTTTCATGAAAAATCCGTCCATATATCCTACTGGAAGTATGGCAATTTTTGTCTCTTTCTTTGTTTTATAGGTATTACTGTAACTTATATTATGTCCTTTTGGTACAATTTTTATTTCTTCAATATTTGTTTTGAAAGTACCAATTTTCTTTAAAGTAAAGTTCTTAAGCAAAGTTCGCCCTTGAAAACCTGAACCAATTCTTACAGCATTTAATCGCATATCATCATATTTAAGAGCAGCTGTTGTTGCTGATGCATGTAATAATCCTGGATCAAACCCCAGCGAACGAATCCCTGCTACAACATCTAAAAATCTATTAAATTGCTTTCTTGTCCATTTTTCATTTATGGGTTTAGAAAAATGCGTAAACGTTCCTACAATTTTTAGTCTTTTAGATTTTTCAAAGGCATCTATAATTTCTGTGTCTTCATATAAAAAACCATATCTTCCAAGACCAGTGTCAATTTTAATATGGCAACTAGCTTCTTCTTCACGCTTTTCTAAAATTTCTTCTATCTTTTCAAACTCTGATAAACTTCCTACACTTAAAATAATCTTATTATCTAATAAAGTATTAATATCTTTTTCACTGGATACTGGTGACAACATAAGAATTTCTGCATCTATCTTAGCTAATCTAAGTTCGACTGCCTCTTCCACTCTTGAAACTGCCAAAGTATGAATTCCATTATTTATAACAAACTTAGAAAATTCAACGATGCCAAGCCCCATGGCATTTGCCTTAACCACAGCAATTATTTTTATCTTATTTCCACTGTCATCCTTGTCCTTACCAATAACCGTCTTTTTTATTACATCAATATTAAATTTTAAATCTTTTTTACTTATTTCTAATCTATTCATTTATTTTCCCATCAATTTTTTCTTAATTTTTCTGACAGTTCTAAATGTTTTCTCAGAAATTTTATATAATCTATATACTAAAGGTTTATATGCAATATACACTTCACCTATGAACTCTGTAAACTCTGCATTGAAACCTTTTTTAAATCTATATAATCCATATTGTGGATGATTTTCATCAACAACTCCTGAAACTCCTCTAAAATCATACATATTAGAGCCTCTATCTATTGCTTCTTTTATCATTGTCCATTGTAATAAATAGTTAGGCATTAGATTTCTGTGACTATTACTACTTGCACCATATAAATACCATACATTTTTACCATAAATAATTGGTATAATACCTGCTATTGGCTTATCTTCGTGATATGCCATAAGTAATTTCATATGTCCTTTTGGAACTAACTCATCATACATTTTTTCAAAATATTCTAAGCTTCTTATAATAAAATCGTCTCTTTTTCCTGTTTCCACCATTATTTCATGAAATGCCTTTAAATCTTCTCTTGCTCCTTCTTTTATTACTACACCCTTCTTACTAGCAAGTCTTACATTATATCTAGTCTTTTGATGGAACGCTGCAAAAATTTCGTCTTCTGTTTTTCCTCTTAAATCTAATCTAAATACAAATCTTGGCTGAATTTCGTCTTTGAAATTCTTACTGTCATCTTTTATAGAAAATCCTAGTTTAGTAACTATTTCTCTAAACTCTTCATCGTCTTTCTTGATGTCTGGTTCTATTCTAACTACAAAAGCATTGTATTTTTTTGCAAGTTCATTTATACCAGCTGCTAAATCCTTCAAAACTTCTTCATTATGGATGTCACAAACTGGTCCTCTTGCAGAATACATTATATTTCCAAAGATTGGAATTTTTCTAATCCAAATACAAAGACTCCCGAACAATATTCTCATCTTTATCTAAGGATAAAACTACTTCTTTTTTCCAAGCAGTCTTTACGTTTCCCCATTCTAGTGACTGTTGAAAATTACATCTTTCGTGTTCTTCTAGGAAAGCCTTGTATTTTTCTTTATCGCTATCTTCTAAAAACTTCACTATTTTTCTACCAATGTCCCCTCTTTACTATCTTTAACAGTATACCCCATACCAATTAAAATATCTCTTATTCTATCAGATTCAGCCCAATTTTTATTTTCTCTTGCAATATTTCTTTCGTCTACTAATTTTTGAACCTCTTCTGGTAAACTTTGTTCTTCTTTTTCATAATGTTCTAAATCAAAACCAAGCACTCTATCGAAATCTAATAATAACTCTTGGTAAGCTTTTGATTTTTTAGGCTCTTTAATAACTTCCCAAACAACGCTCATTGCAACTGGCATATTTAAGTCATCATTAATAGCCTCTAAAAATCTTTGTTTTAGAGAATTTATCTTCTCTTCAGATACTTCTTCTGTTCCTGTTTTATGTTTTAAATATCCTTCTCTTAATCTTCCAAGTGCAACTTTTGCAGCATCCATTGCTTCAAAAGTAAAGTTTATTTGTGCTCTATAAGTTGAAGTAAAATTAAACATTCTATATACTAGTGGCTCATAACCTTTTTCTTGTAAATCTTTTAAAGTATATAAATTATTCAAGCTTTTTGACATCTTTCCACCATTGACTTGCAAGAAATCTACGTGCATCCAGAAATTCGCAGGAATTTGACCGCAATAACCTTTAGCTTGTGCAATTTCGTTTTCATGGTGAATTGGAATATGGTCTATCCCGCCTGTATGTATATCGAAATGCTCTCCTAAGTATTTATGTCCCATTGCAGAGCACTCTAAATGCCAACCCGGATAGCATTTGCCCCAAAAAGTATCCCATTTCATAAGATGGTTCTCTGGTGCCTTTATCCATAAAGCAAAATCAGTTACATTCTTTTTGTTTTGGTCAAAATCCACTCTAGCCCCTGCTTTTTGCTCATCTATATTAATATTTGAAAGTACACCATATTTATCTAGTTTAGCTGTATCAAAATATATTGTGTCTTCTGTTTCATAAGTATATCCATTTTCTATAATTTTTTGAACATACTTCTCCATATCTGGAATATGCTCAGTTGCTCTTGCTATAATTTCTGGTCTATCAATATTTAAAATATCTATATCTTTTAAGAAAGCTGTCATATAAAAATTTGCAATCTCAAAGGGATCTTTATTCTCCCTTTGAGCTGCTTTCATCATTTTATCTTCGCCTTCATCTGCGTCTGATACTAAATGACCAACATCTGTAATATTCATTACATGTTTTAATTTATATCCGTTATACTTTAAAGTTCTCCTTAAAGTATCCATAAACAAATATGCTCTTAAGTTTCCAATATGAGCAAAATAATATACTGTTGGTCCACATGAATACATTCTTATCTCTTTTTTATCTATAGGTATAAACTCGTCTTTCTTTCTTGTCAAAGTATTATAAAAATATATCTTCAAAATTTATCTCCTTTAATTTTATTAGGTTGTAGGTGTTGTACCTGTTCCACTACCTGTACCTGAACCTGAGTTATCACCAGCAGGTGGATTTGTAGGTGTTGTTGGTTCTGTTGGTGGCGTTGTTGGGTTTGTAGGTTGCGTTGGTGTCGTTGGCTGTGTCGGTGTTGTTGGTTGTGTTGGTGTTGTTGGTGCTTTATAATTTGGATCTGCCGCTCCACAAACACTACATTTTCCTCCTGAAAAACTATGTGTCGGTGCTATTGTTTCTTTATTCATTTCTTTTCCACAAATTTCACAAATATAAATTGCTGTTCCAATAGTACCATTCTGACAATTTGCTGGTGTTGTTACTGTTCTTTTAGCTTTACATGTATGTCCTCCTTGTTGCTGTTGTTGCTGTTGTTGTTGCTGAGTTGCTTGATCTGCTGCCTGTTGCCCTTGCATTATTGGTGTGTGTATTGGACAACTTTCTGTTGGAGCTGTACTAAAAGTTGCTGGATCTACATTAACATTTGTCCATTTATTTGTATTCTCCCTTGCTGGTAAAGTCATAAAGCTTCTTATTTCAGTAGGGCAAATAGCTGTTGATATCCCACCTGATTCCATACATATTGGTAAACTTGTATGTCCTGGGCAAGGTTCTGGCACTGTTCCTTCAACAAATATTTCTTGGAAAGTATCTCCACATTGTCCTGGTACTGCCACTTGACCTGAAACTGCACATACTGTTGCAGTAACAATTCCATCCGGTTTTTCAAACTCTGCATTTGGTAAGTCTTCATGAATTTTCTTCATAACTCTTGACCAAATTTGTCCTGCTGGATTCATTCCAAATCCAGTAACTTCTCTTGTTTCCTCATATCCATACCAAGCTGCTGCTGCATAATATGGTGAGAAACCACAAAGCCATCTATCATAGCTTCCATTTGTTGTACCAGTCTTAGCACAAGTCTCTATTCCTGGTAATTTACAATATGTTGCTGTACCAGAAAGTACTGGTTGTGTTAATATTGATTTTTCAACATAAGCTGTTTGCTCGCTTAATACTCTTTTTTTATCTTGTTTTGGTTCTAGTACTATATTTCCTTCTTCATCTACTACTTTTGTATAGAAAGTTGGTTCTATATATTCTCCATCATTTGCAATAGTAGAATATGCCATTGCCATATGCATTGGAGATGTACCATATTCTAGTCCACCTAAAGCTAATGAAACACCTTCATTTCCTATATTAGTGATGCCCATTTTCTTAACAAATTCCATTGATTTTTCTACGCCAATATCCATAAAGGCTTTAGCATTTATTATATTTTTAGACTTAGCTATAGCTGTACGCATTGTCATTATAGTATTGCTATATCCATCGTCATTTTTCATTGATTTATCCATGCCTGGGAAACGTGTTTCACAATCATAATAAGTCGTAGCAGCAGTAATTGTTCCAGTCTCTAAGCCTGGTGCAATTACTGCAATTGGTTTCATAGTTGAACCAGTTTGTTTTTTCATTTCTGTAGGCCAATTCATATATCCCAATTTTGTAGATACTGACCTATTTTCTTCGTCTCCTACTGCTGTCGCACAAGCTACTACTTGACCTGTTTTAAAGTCCGTAACTACCATTGTTGGCATACCCTGAACCACTTCGCCGGTTTTTTTGCCAGTCTTTGGATCTCTTACATCTTTTGGTTTAATATAATCATCCTTCATAAGTTCTTCTTCTACCATAGCTTGAATAGCTGTATCTTGTGTTGTATATATTTTATATCCACTACTATACAAAGTTAACTCTATTACATCATCACTCATATCCGGATTGGCTTCTTTCATTTGCTTCTTAATTTGCTTAATTGCAGCCTCTGTATGATATGAGATATCTACTGTTGTACTTGCACCATCTCCTTGTTTGAAAGCTAAACCGTTATCTACTTCTGCCGCTGCAGTTTTTTCTTGTTCTTCTGTGATATATCCTAGTTCTTCCATTTTGCCAAGTACTGTTTTGGTTCTTTTCTTTCCTTTTTCTATTCTTGAATCTTTTTTCTCATCCTCTTTAAATGGATTATATCCATTTGGTGAGTGGTTAATTCCTGCTAAAAATGCACTTTCTGCAATTGACAAGTCTTTTGCTGGTTTATCAAAGTAGTATATTGAACCAAGTTGCACACCGTTTATATCGTCTCCACCAACAAATATGATATTTAAATATAACTCTAATATTTGATCTTTAGATAAATATTGTTCAACTTGTATTGCTTTAGACATTTCTTTTATTTTTCTCAATACACCACCTAAACCTGAATCTTCCTTATCTGTTGTGATGTTTTTTACAAGCTGCTGAGTTATTGTACTACCACCAAATGAAGAATTTCCAGCATGTGTAATGAAAGTAAGTGTTGCTGCTGCTGTTCTTTTTAAGTCTACACCATTATGTGTATAAAATCTTTCATCCTCTATTGCAACAAATGCTTTTGGTAAGTATTCTCCCATTTCATCCATACTAATAATTTGCCTTTTAGTACCACCACTTAGTACTGCAAGCTCATTTTCGTCTTTATCATATACAATTGAGTTTTTATATTTTATTACTAAATCCTTCTCGCTTATTTTTAATTCTTCTCCAAAAACTCCAAAGAAAGTTCCTACACCAACTCCGACTCCTATAATAACTAGAAGCATTACAACAACAAGTCCAATTTTAATACCTGTTGATACTCTTGGGTGTTTATCTTTAAATTTAGGCTTTTTATTCTTTTTTGTTTTATTTGAATTTACTTTTTTTACTCTTTTAGTTGCATCTCTATCCATAACTTCAAAAACCTCCTTTTGTTAGTTTTCAATATACCATATCATTATATCATACTTTAGGAAAATTGAAAGTATTTTATGAGATTTTTTCTTAATATTCTATTAAAATAAATCCTCTGTTTTTGTAAACACTCCAGCGCCCTCTTTTATTAGTAAATTCGTGCCTTGTGAGCATTTATCATTTAGTCTTCCGAGGTACTGCAAATATCTCTTTTCCTTGGTCTAATCCATGACCGAACAGTAATAAGAGTTCCACTTTTTTCTCCAGCCTCTACAACTAAAATTTTATTTGCAAGTCCACTTACGATTCTATTTCTAATTGGAAAATATTCTTTTCTAGCCTTTGTTCCTACAATATATTCGGAAACTAGAGCTCCACCTCTTTTTACAATTTCTTTAGCAAGTTTTAAATTAGTAGGTGGATATAAATCGCTACTTGCTAGTCCATTTGCAAGAACTGCAATTGTCTTTCCGAAACTACTTTCTAAGCTTCCTAGATGTGCAAAAGTATCTATGCCATTTGCTAAACCACTAACCACATTTATATTTTTATCTCCCAATTCCTTTGCTGTTTTGTAAGCAAGCTCTTTTCCTTGGCTCGTACAATATCTCGAGCCAATTATAGCGACACTATCCTCTTCTAATATTTTCTTATCACCCTTTATAAATAGATATGCTGGAAAATCTGGAATATCCATTAATTTTTGTGGATAGTAATAATCTTTCATAGTCACTAAATGTATTCTATGATTTTTTAAATATTTGAAATAATCATCTACATTGTCTCTATATTGTCTATCCAATATTTTGCTTATTGTTATATCATCTAAGCCGATATAATTTAGCTTCTTTCTGTTCATATTCCAGATCTGTTCTGGCTCATAATAACTTAGTAATTCTAACTTTTGTTTGTTCGAAATTTCTACTCTCGAAAACCATACATCAAATTCGTTCATTTCTTCCTCCTTATAGAACGCAAAAAAGCGCAAGTATCCTTGCGCCCCTAAGTTATATATTTAATTTTCCTTTAAAGTCCTTTTGCTGCTTTTACAACATTTTCTAAAAGCATCGCAACTGTCATTGGTCCAACTCCACCTGGAACTGGTGTTATATAGCTTGCTTTTTCAAAAGCTTCTTTGTAATTTACATCACCACATAATTTACCATCTTCTAGTCTATTTATTCCAACATCAATTACAACTGCTCCTTCTTTTATCATTTTTCCTGTTACAAAATTAGGTTTTCCAATAGCTGCGATTACTATATCTGCTTTATTAACTACTTCTTCTAAATTTTTAGTCTTAGAATGGCATATTGTAACTGTGGCATTTTTTGAAAGTAAGCATTGTAACATTGGCTTTCCGACAATATTGCTTCTACCAATAACTACTGCTGTTTTTCCTTCTAAATCAATATTGTACTCTTCTAGCATCCTCATTACCCCCCAAGGTGTACAAGATACAAAGCAATCTCTACCAATTGTAAGATTTCCAACATTTATAGCATTAAATCCATCTACATCCTTCTCAGGCGATATTGTGGCAAAAGCTCTGTCTATATTTATATGTTTTGGCACTGGACTTTGTAGTAAAATACCATGAACTAGATTGTCCTTATTTAGCTTTTCAATTAAATTAATTAATTCGTCTTCTGTAGTTTCTTCAGGTAATAAAAATTCTTCAAAATCTATTCCAGCATTTCTACAAGAATTAGACTTATTTTTTACATATACTGCTGATGCACTATTGTTACCAACCATAATTACAGCAAGTTTAGGGTTTATTCCCTTTTCTTTTAGCTTATCAACTTCTATTTTTACATTTTCTTTTACCTTTTTTGATAATTCTTTTCCATCTAAAATCTGTGCCATATATTTACCATCCTTTTTATACCAATTTATTCTTCGTTTTCTTTGCTACGTATCTTTAAACCTACTACTGCTACCATAATCATTGATAAAATAATTGATATATAATATATGTAACTTCCTGTACTTTTTCCAACTTGTGGAAGTACTCCTATTTCTTCAACTATAGTATTATATATGTCCATATTTCCTACTACAGTATTTGTATCTGTAACAGTATTGTCTTGAACTGTATTATTTACTTCGTTTTCTTCATCTTCACCTAATTCAGCTAATTTCTCGTCTGCCTTTGCTTTATCGGTAGTTAAGTATTTTGAAGTAACATAAGCTGTTTTTCCATTGTATTCTATCTTATCCCAGCCGTTTGCACCAGTTGCCAATCTTTTTGTGCTTTGTCCGACTGTTAAACTTCCAATAGTTTTATATGATGTACCCCATCCTTCACGAACATTAAGATCAGCTAAACTATATACTGTATCATTTGTGTCTGTCCATTTTGGCTCCTCTTTTGCTCTATCTTCTGGGCTTTTTGTAGTTAAATATTTTGACATTACATACCCTGTTCCGCCATTAAATTCAATTTTATCCCAACCATTTGCACCAACAGAAATTCTTTTAGTCTTATCATCTTTTTTTAGTGCTCCTATCTTTTCTCCACTAGTTGATGCTGATTTTCTAACATTTAATTTTTCCAACGCATAAACTGTGTCTCCTGTATTTGTATATCCCGGCTCGTTTGTAGTAGTTGTCGGTTGTTGCGGTTGCTGAGGCTGTTGTGCAGGAGCATCTGCTGCAGCTACTGAAAAAGTTTGTTCTAATGTACTTTGTGAATTTAGTTTGCTTGCATCTCTTCCTGTAAGTGTTAATTCTACAACTCTTACTTTTGCATTTCCTGCAACTGGTGCAGTAAATTTTGCTGTCATATTACCCGGATGTGCATAATCTCCAGTTATTCCAGTCACATTTGTTAATACTCCTGAACTTTTTGTAGAGTTATCCGCAAAAGTTACTTCTATTTTTCCTTGATATCCAATTGCATCTGCTGGTATGTTTACTGTAACAGTAAATTCTTGTCCTATTTTGGCTGCACTTACAGAAATTGTAGCTTCTGAGGCATAAGAATAATTTAAACCAATTATTCCAAATGCCAAACTTACTATCATAATTACTATGAAAATTTTTTCAATACTTTTCTTCATTTTTAGCATTCCTCCTTCGTTTAAATTATCCTTCATTATCTGTCGTGTTAGTAGTATCATTTGTTGTATCTCCTAAATCAGTTCCCACTATATCTTGTGCTTCTGCAATTAAAACTAATCTTGTTGTTGCACCTTCTACACAAGTTATCAAAGTAACCTGCTTCTTACCTTCTACTGGCATAAGTACACTAAGATCTGTTGGTTCAACTTCTTTCTTCTCTTTTATAACATAATCTTGACCAGTTTCTGATCTATCCATAAGTGTAAACTTATCACCAGCTTCTAGTTCATTAAGTTTTTTAAATACTTCGTCATAATTATGTCCTGCTATACACAAATTACCATCATTATTTATACTTGGTCCATATAATCTTACTGGTGCTAATTCCATTGCTGCATTTTCTGTGCTGTCTAAAATATATTCGTCTATATTTAATTTATCTATAATTATTTCTCCTAAAACACTGTATCCTTTATATGTAGATGGTATACCAGGCTCTACAACTGGCTCTTGTTGTACTACGTTTGTATTTGATTTTGCATTAGCCTCTTCAGCTGCTTTTCTTTTGTTTACTATATGAATCGTAAATACAACTATAATTATAACTAAAGCCACTACTAAAGCAATTATACCAATCTTTTTGTATGGAATTCCACTCCAATCAAATTCGTCTTCTTCCATACTTCTTTTCCCACGGCTCATATTTTATCCCTCCATTTATTTCATTATTAATACTGCAAAAATTATTAAACCTAATATTACTCTATATACTGCAAAAATCTTGAAGCTTCCTTTTTTTAAATATCCCATTAAAAATTTTATAACTAATAATCCTGATATAAAACTTGCTAAAACACCTATTATAAAAGGTAAATCAATAGCGAACTCGCCAAGCTTAAGCACCACTGCTGCAAGTATTACTGGTGCTGATAGCAAGAACGAATACTTTGCCGCTGACTCTCTATCAATCTTAAAAAGTCTTGATACTGTCATTGTAATTCCAGAGCGTGAAACCCCTGGAAAAGCTGCTGCTATCGCCTGTGAAAGTCCTATCAAAAAACCTTGTTTAAAGTTTATATGGTCATAATCTACTTCTGCTGGTGCTTTCTTATCTATAATGTATAGTAATATACCCATTACAATTAATGCTACTGCAATAGGTGCCATACCTGGTAAATATTTCTCTGAAAATGCGTCTAAAACTAAACTCAAAATTCCTGTAGGAATTGTCGCTATAACTATGTACCAGAAGATTCTTCCGCTAGTTGAATCTTCTTTCTTTACTACCTTTTTATATCCTCCGATTAGTAAATCTATCCAATCTTTAAAGAAATATATGCAAATTGCAAGTAAAGTTCCGAAATGTAGTGCTATATCAAAAGCTTCTGGAATCTCTTGCCAATTAAAAAGCCAAGGCATTATATTTAAGTGTGCAGAACTCGATATTGGTAAAAATTCTGTAAGACCTTGTATAATACCTAATACTATCGCTTGAAATACTGTCATTTGTTTTTTCCCTTCTTACACCACTACTCTAAATTTCTTTTAGTACGTGATATATTGTTTCCTTTATATAAATTGCCGATGTAAGTGGTGCAACTTTGGCAGGTAATGATAAAGCCCAGATTAATTTTAAATCTTTTTCTTTAGCAGCTTTCCTATCAACACCACCTGGGTTTGATGCTACATCAATTAAAACAACATCTTTTTTTACTAAATCTAATCTATCACTATCTAAAATTTGAAAAGGTATTGTATTAATGATTATATCAAAATTTCCTAAATTTTCATTTAATTCGTTTAAATAAATTGGCTCATATCCATAAGCTTTAATCCAAGCTATATCCTCATTTTTTCTAGCTTCGCAAGACACTTTTGCTCCAATTCCATCAAGCATTTTAGCAAGAACTTTTCCTATTCTACCAAATCCTAAAATTAGTACTTTACTTCCATGAACTGTTTTTTGTGTTTCTTCCATTGCAATTTGAATAGTTCCTTCTGCTGTTGCTATAGTATTTAAAACTGTAAATTCCTCTCTTTTCAAAACATCAATATAATTGATATTCTTTGCTTCTAATAACTTTTTATAATCTTCTGAAAGCGTACCTGCAATTAGAGCTTTACAAGATATTTTAGAAACAAATTCTTCAACCGGTAGTTTAATATTGCTAAAAGGCATTGATAAATTTTTTCTATCACTGGTTAGAGGGATTGGTCCAATTACCACTTCTGAAGCTGCTATAACCTCTTCCAATGTTGGACACATTTCAACTTTTTCCATTCCTAAAAGCTCTTCAGATTGCTCTAAGCCATAAGTATACACTGTATAGCCATCATTTATAAGCATTCCAATTAGCTTAACTATACGTAAGTCTCCACCCACTACTGATATTGTTTTTTTCAAAATAATCACTCCTTTTTTCCATTATATTTTATCCTATGTATTTTATTCCTATATTACTCGTCTGTTTCAACTTTTTCATTTTCTTTTTCTTGCTCTTCTCTATTGTCTATTTCTTCAAGTCTTTTAAGTCTTTCTGTATCAATAATCATACTACTACGTTTTGGCTCTCTTTCTTCCAATTCTTTAACCTTTTCTTGATCTTTATTATCAGTATTTTCACTAATCTCATCAATTAAGTTATTAGTCTCTTCTAAGAAAATTTGTGCTGCTCTTTCTTCACGTTTTAAAATATGTGTCTTTTTGTCTTGAACATTCTTTATTTCATCTGACTCTTCTTCATGAACTTTTTCTGCTTTTTCATTCATATCAACCGATACAGTAATGTATTCTCTAATATCTTTAAAGGCTCTATCTTTAGCCGCAATCTTTAATAATTTTGGCTCTAATTCTATAGCTTTATTTATAAAATTAATAGCTTTATCTTTTTCACCCTTTAAAGCACATATTTTAGCTAATTGATAATAAGACATAGCTTCTAACTCACCATATAAGCTGTTTTCAAAATGTCCTTCTGCGGCATCTAAATCCTTTTCAATAAGAGCTATTTGTCCTAAACTATAGTGTGCACCATATAATCTATGATTGATTTCAGCAGCCTTTTCATACATTTCTTTAGCAAGTTGAAAATCACTAAGTCTTGTATAAACTATACCTAAATTATAATATAACTCAAAGTCATCTGGCTTATATTTAAGGGCTGATTGATACACATTTGCAGCTTCCTTAAATCTTTCTTGCTCACAAAGTAAATCTCCTAGCAAGCAAGAACCCTCATAATAGTCTGGCTTGTTCTTGACTAAATTATCTAGCATTTCAATAGCTTCGTCTTTTTTTCCTAACTCTTTAAGCAAACTTGCAATTTTATAATATGAATCATAATCGTTCTTCTTAATATCAACAGCTGCGACATACTCATCTATCGCACGCCTCATACCACCTTCATATTCGTAAATTTTCCCAAGATTTTGATGTCCTAAATAACTATTTGGATATTTTGTAACTAACTTAACTAATATAGCCTTTGCAGCTTTGGTATCTCCAAATAAAAATAGTACCTTTGCAAGTATTACACTTACAAATTCTGAAAAATTAACTCCTGTAAATTCCATAACAATTATAGCTACAGGCAAGAATATCGAAAGCATATATCTTATAGCTTTTATCAGTAAGTTTGCATCCATTTTTATCGAAATTTCAAAAAAACTAATTGTTATTCCTAGAGCCTGAAGTATCAATAAAAATATATAATTTGTATCGTTTCTCCTTATTATCTTAAAGAAAACTATGATAAATAAAGAGAAAGCTAATAAATTAAATATTACTTTTTCTAATAACATTTTAAACATCCTTAATTTTTACATATTTTAACTTATATCATTATATATTAAAATACATCATAAATCTAGTCTTTTTTAGTTTTTTTCTAAATATTTAATAATTGCATTTCCTGCATCTCTTCCTGAACGTGAAGCCCATGCAACTGTAGCTTTTGTGCCTGCTAAGTCTCCGCCTGCAAATACTCCTTTTTGAGAAGTCATATTGTTTTCATCAATTTTTATTCTACCTTTTTTATCTAATTCTAAATTCAATTTTGCAAGTAAGTTTTCTTCTGGTTTAGAACCTACCGCCATTATCACATAGTCTGCTAGTAAAAAGAAGTTACTTCCTTCAATATTTACTGGTGATAATCTTGTCTCTCCTTCTTTTTGAACAAGCTTAGTTTTTATACATTCTATTTTTTCTACTTTTTTGTCACCACAAATTTTAATTATATTATTTTGGAATAAAAATTCTACTCCTTCTTCCATTGCCTCTTCAATTTCTTTTTTCTCTGCTGGCATCTCTGCTCTTGAACGTCTATACACCACAATTACTTTTTTAGCACCTAGTCTTTTAACTGTTCTTGAAGTATCCATTGCAACATTTCCACCACCACTAACAATAACAGTTTTCCCTGTGTAGTCTGGGTGTGAAGCATTTTCTAAAAGTTCATTTCCGCCAAGCACACCTTCTAAGTTTTCTCCTTCTATTCCCATTTTTGAAGAAATATTAGCTCCAAATCCTAAGTATACTGCGTCATATTCTTTAAATAATTCTTCTAAAGTATAATCTTGCCCAAGTGCTTTATTTAGTTTTACTTCAACACCTAACTCTAATATTTTATCTATAGTTTTTTGTAGAAGCTTTTTATCTAGTCTAAACGCCGGAATGCCATGGTTCATTATCCCACCAAGTGCATTATGTTTTTCGTATATAGTAACTTTATAGCCATTTCTTGCAAGCACCGCACTACAAGTAAGACCTGTTGGTCCTCCACCTATTACAGCTATCTTTTTATCTTTACTTTCTGATTTTTTATTTATTTTCCAACCTTTTTCAATTGCCATATCACCTACATAAGCTTCCATATCGCCTATACTAACTGGTACCTGTTTTATTCCTCTTACACAACTACCTTGACATTGTTTATCATGTGGACAAATTCTACTACATACTGGTTGCAACACTGTAGTTTCTAGCAATAATTCATAAGCCTCTTTTATTTTATCTTCTTTTACTAATTTAATAAAACCGGCAGTATCGTTTCCAAGTGGACATGCATTTTGACAAGGTTTCATTTTACAATTTAAACAATATTCTGCTTTTGCTTGTATTTCTTCTATCATATTTACTCCTTCTTATTCTGCCTTATATTTCTTAACTATTTTATAAAACTATTTTCTTTTTTTCAATAGCTTTGACCAATAATTCACAAAACATACACTGTAGACATAAAATATACTATAACTCTAAAATAAGGAGGCAATTTTTATGCAAAATAACACTAATGCTTTTTTTACTTCAAACCCTATGTATGGCCACGCTTATGTTCCTGTTCAGAAAATGACAAAAATATATAATCCTAGCGAAGGCTTAAATCAAGGTACTATTTTCCCAGAACTTGTTAGCCCTTATGCACCACTACAATCAGTGGCTGAAAATAAATATCTTAGAAATTATAATGAAGGGGGTTGCTCAAATGGATTCAGAAATTAACAGACAAAAAGCACTTATAGCTCAAATTCGTTCTTTGGCTTTTGCTGTAAATGATTTAGCATTATATCTTGATACTCACCCTTGTGATCAAAATGCCCTAAGATGTCATGCAGATTACGCTGAACAATTAGAAGATTTAAGAGCACTTTATCAAAAGGAGTATGGACCACTTAGCATCTATGCTCCTATGGAAAATGGATGGGAATGGATAGAAAGTCCATGGCCTTGGGAAAGAGGAGGTGTTTAATATGTGGAGTTACGATAGACATTTACAATATCCTGTAAATATTAAAACACCAAACCCTGCACTTGCAAAAGTTATTATCTCACAATACGGTGGACCTGATGGAGAACTTGCAGCTTCACTTAGATATTTATCACAAAGATTTGGTATGCCAGATAAAAAATCAAAAGCAATACTAAACGATATAGGCACGGAAGAATGTGTTCCTTGATGTTGTCGATAGTTAAAGACATTATTTACAACTTTAACTATCGACCATAAAAAATTAAATTTTAGGTATTTTCGGATATATGTGTAACTCAAAATTTGTAGGGTCTGAATCTTTCTTTATAGCTTTTTCTGTTTTAAGGTAAGTAACTTTTGAAATAACACTCTTAAGTAATGTGTTCTTATCTTCTGCATTGACTAATTTATTATATAATTCAACTACATTTTCTAGATTAGGTATTATTTTTTCTTTTTGCGATTGTGCATCAATATTTTTTTGTAACTCGATCTTATATTCTGATATTCGATTTTGTAAGTTTCTTATATTTTCTTTTATTTTTTCTGAACGTTCAAAAAAATCTTCTTGCGTATAAACACCACTTTCTAAAAAATCATAAACTTTATTTAATTTGCTAGTCTCAATTTTAAGGTCTTTTTCTGTTGTAGCAATAGAAGTTTTTATAAGTAAAATATTATCGCCTTCAAAGTTATCTTTCTCATATTCTATCTTATAATTAGAAAGCCATATTTGCAAAACTTCAATTAACTTGTCCTCTACTATATATAGCTTAGAACTAATATTATCACATCTATAATTTGGACATCTTAAAGTTGCTGGCTTGTTTCTTTTATTATAAGGTCTTCTTTGCATAGGCTTTCCGCATTTTTCACAATATACTAAACCGCACTAAAGGGTTTTTCACAACATCATTATGAGCAACTTTAGGGACATTTTTCTTTCGTCTTTCTTTAACTATATTCCAAGTATCCATATCAATAATTGGTCTATGTAATCCATTATATATTAAATAATTACAATTACGAGGTCTACTTTTAACAATTTTTCCGTTTTTGGTTGTTTTTTCTGCTTTTCTTCTTTTCCAAGCAATTTTACCAATATATGTAGGATTATCCAGAATGTCTTTAACAGAAGATATGCCCCACTCATCTATAATTCTTGGTTTTAAATTCATCTCATTTAATTGTCTTGCAATTCCATTTATTGACTTGTTTTCATAAGCATATAATCTATAAATTTCACTAACTATATTAGCTTCTTTCTCATCAACTTCTAAGCTATACCCCTTACTATTACTTAACTTTACTCTCTTATATCCATATGGAGCTATGTTACCGAACAAACTTACCTTCTGATACAGCATAATTGCGTCCTCTTTCTAATCTTCGTTTGATTACTTTATATTCACGTCTAGACATAAATAAACCGAAATTCAATATTATCTTCGTCAAATTCATTATCTAGGTCATAAGTTTGCATAAGAGTAATAATTTTAGTATGAGAGCATTTAAAAGCATCTGCTACAATTCCTTGGTCTATTGTATTACCACGTGCTAAACGTTCAATTTCTGTTACTAATACTCCTGCCCATTTTTTGTTTTCAACATCTTTTAAAAGTCTTTTCATTTCCGCTCTTTCGCTAATTGTATCTCCACTTACAACTTCACGATATATCTCACCCACTAGCAATCCTCGTTCTATTGCTAAATTTTTCAACATTTTTTCGTGAGCTGCTAAAGTCTCCCCAGCTCCGTATTTCTCAGCCTCTAAATCTTCTCTAGATTTTCTTAAATATATTGCATATCTGTTTTCACACTGCACATTTCCTCCTTCCGTTGTAATATGTCTTTAACTTAGCAAGATTATATACGAACTTTAGATATATTACAACAACAAAGACTAATTATTAACTATTTTCAGCTAATTTTCTAATTAAATTATTTGCAACAACATTAATATATTTCTTTTGTGTATCAACATCATTTACAATATAGTTATCGTAAATTTTCACTTTTGTATTTCCTAACATATATATTTCTGGCATACTTAATCACCTCTATAAAAACTATTTCAAAATCTTTAGAAAAATAACCTAGTTTAAGCTTTTCTTTTTCAACTCAGCAATATTCTTTTTCTTAAAGCTTTTATTTATCAAGTCGCTTGCGTACCACGTTATATCTTCTGCTGATAAACTTTCAAATTCTCTTTTATCCTCGTCAATGTTTACAAGTATGAAATCACCTTTGATACTATTAAAGCTAAATACTATGTTAGGTGTCATATTCTTCATT
>CATJWN010000046.1 GCA_949745595.1 uncultured Clostridia bacterium | reverse complement strand
TCAAATGCCACAATTTAAAGGAAAAATATTTATATTAGAAAATTATAATATAGGTATGGCAAGATATTTAGTAAGTGGTGTTGATGTATGGCTTAATAACCCAAGACGTCCAATGGAAGCTTCTGGTACGAGTGGTGAGAAAGCATCTGCAAATGGTGTTGTAAACTTTAGCATTTTAGATGGCTGGTGGGCAGAAGGTTATGATGGTACAAATGGGTGGTCTATAGGAACAAATGCAAGCTATGTATCTTATGAAGAACAAGATAAAGCAGATAGCAATAGTATGTATCATATATTAGAAAATAAGATTATTCCAGCATATTATAATCAAGATAAAAATGGAATTTCAAAAGAGTGGATGACACTTATGAAAAATTCTATTAAGACGACAGCTGGAGAATATAGTACTTCAAGAATGGTAGTTGACTACATAAATAAACTATATATGCCACTTTGTGATCTTGGAAATAATCACTTTGGTAATATGGAAGAAGTTATGAGTTTTACTAACTGGAAGAAAGTAGCAAAGAAAAACTGGGATAAGATTAAGATTACACAAGATAGAAATGTGGATAATGCTAGAATGAATGCAGGTAGTATGATTACTGTTAATTGCGAAGTAGAATTCCCACCAGAGATTTCAGAAGAAAATACAAATGTACAAGTATATTTCGGACAAATTTTAGAGTCAGGAACTATTAGAAATGTATATACTAAGACTATGAGAAAAGTTAGTGAAAATAAAGAAGAACATAAAGTATATTATGAGGCTGATTTAGAGCTTATTACAGGCGGAAACTTCGGATATACATTTAGAGTACTTCCAAAACACGATATGCTTATGGATCCAGAAAATATGGATTTAATAAAATGGGCAGAGAAATAATGAAATAAAAGTCGAAAGCTGGCGAAAGTCAGCTTTACTTTTTGGCAAAAACATAATATAACTCATTGTTCGACAAGAAAGAACAAAAGTCATCAAAGTATTGATACGGCTGTCGAAAACGGTCATACGAAACTATAGAAACTTGTGCGAAAAGTATAGACGTTTTTTATTCTATAATATAAAATACATTTATCGAAAACAAAAGAATAATAAAAATTATAGGAGGAAAACGAAATGGAAGTTTTAAAAATTTCATCAAAATCAAACCCAAATTCAGTTGCAGGAGCAATAGCAGGATTGGTAAAAGAAAGTACGAGAGCAGAGATGCAAGCAATAGGAGCAGGAGCGTTAAATCAAGCGATTAAAGCTGTTGCAATAGCAAGAGGTTTTGTTGCTCCAGCAGGAGTAGATTTAGTTTGTATACCAGCTTTTGCTGAGGTGCAAGTAGAAGGAGAAGACAGAACTGGTATAAAGTTAATTATAGAGTCAAGAAAATAATATACGCCCTTTAAGGGCGCTTTTTTTATTGTTCTTGACAACCAAATCAATCCGTGTTAATATAGTCAGTATAGCAGTTCTTGCAAAAATCTTTATAAGTCTTTTCTAGACTAAAAAAAACAATCACAAAAAAATTTAATAAAATTCTTGAAACTTTGGAGATAATGATATATATTTGAGAAGAGAAAAAAGGAGTAAAAATGGGAAGAAGTTTTTTTAAATATATATTTGTTGTAGTAGTTTTAGTTTTGGTTATTTATACAGGTATTAAAATGCTAAAAGAAGATAGTCAAGTTGAGGAGCAAGTAGACCAAACTTCTAAAGTAAGTACAATTCAAAAGGACTTAAGGTTTGCTATTGCTGAATTAGATACCATAAATCCAATTTTAAGCAATAATAGAAATGTACATGAAATTACAAAGGTAATTTATGAACCACTTGTTACTTTAGACGAAAATTATAAATTACAATATGCGTTGGCACAAGAGATTGTGAAGCAAGATGATACCACATATATTGTAAAACTTCGTCAAGGAGTGCTTTGGCAAGATGGATCAAATTTTACACAAACAGATGTACATTATACAATTAATATTATAAAGAATGAAGGAATTAATACAGTATATAAAGATAATTTGAGATATCTTACTGAATATAAAGAGATAGATGATTATACTTTTGAATTACACCTTTCTCAGCCAGTGCCATTTTTTGAATATAATTTAACATTTCCAATAATGTGTGCAAATCAATATGGAAGTGAAGAGGAATTTACAAACCCTGACAGGAATGTTGCACCAATTGGAACAGGACCTTTTAAAATTGAATTTTCAGATGGAGGCAGTATAAGACTTGTTAGAAATGATATATACTGGGACAATTCCAAAAAGCCAGCAGCAGAGGAAATAATTGTTAAACTATATTCTTCTATCGGCGAAGTGTATAATGCATTTAAGTCGGGAGAATTAGACATAATGACTGTTACTGCGAATAATGTAGAGGAATATATAGGAACACTAGGTTATAATAAGATTGAATATAAATCAAGAGATTATGATTTTATGGCTTTCAATACAGAGGCTACTTCGGTTTCTGATGTAGCAATAAGAAAGGCTATTAGTAAAATAATAGATAAGAATTCTATGGTTGTAAGTTGCTTAGGTTCAGGATATATAAGCTCTAACTTTAGTTTAGATATGGGAAATTGGTTATACACTAGAGACTTAACAGTTGCAACTGATACTGAGGAAGCTAGAAGAATTCTTGAAGAAGCAGGTTTTGTGTATAGGAATAATTCTTGGATAAGAGAAGGCAGAAGAATTGATATAAATATCGCAGTAAATAGTAACAATGAAGCAAGAGTTAGAGTTGCTGAAAATATTGCCCAGCAATTAGAAAATTTCGGAATAAGAGTTTCTGTATTTCAATATTCACCAGAAAGATATGCAGACATGTTAAATAATCACGAATATGAATGTATTATAACTGGAATACAGTGTTCTTTTAATCCAAGTATTAGAACTTTTTTTGGAGAAGGAAATTTAGCAAATTATTATAATGAAGAAGTTTTTGATTTAATTAATAAAGTAGAAAATACAACAGATGAAGGTGAATTATATGATTCATATAGGACAATTTTTGACAGGTATTTAGAAGATGTACCATATATAGGTTTATATAGAAATACTAATATTGTAGTATATAATCAAGGTTTGGTAGGAAGCATTTCACCAAATGACTTTAACTTATACCACAACATATATAAGTGGTACAGGCAATAGCAAAAAAATTTAAAAATTTACTTGACAAAAAAATTATTTAGGATATAATAATAACGAACGTAGGTTTTGCGAACAAACATTTAGGAGGAAATAAGAATGGGAGACAATTCAGAAAAAAGGAAAGCATTAGATGCTGCAATGAGTCAAATAGAAAAACAATTTGGTAAAGGTTCAGTTATGAAACTTGGAGATTTTACTTCAATGAATGTTGAAGCAATTTCAACTGGAGCTTTAAACTTAGATATAGCTTTAGGTATAGGAGGCATTCCAAAGGGAAGAATTATAGAAATCTTTGGACCAGAGTCATCTGGTAAAACAACACTTGCACTTCATGCAGTTGCGGAAGCTCAAAAGAAAGGCGGAGAAGCTGCTTTTATAGATGCAGAGCACGCATTAGACCCAGGATATGCTAAGAAAATTGGTGTTGATATAGATAATTTAATAGTAGCTCAACCAGATACAGGTGAGCAAGCTTTAGAAATAGCAGAAGCTTTAATTAGAAGTGGGGCTATAGACATTATAGTAGTGGATTCAGTAGCTGCGTTAGTCCCAAAGGCAGAAATAGATGGAGATATGGGAGATTCTCATATTGGTTTACAAGCGAGACTTATGTCACAAGCTTTAAGAAAGTTAGCTGGTGCAATTAATAAAACAAATGCAATTATAATATTTATAAATCAATTAAGAGAAAAAGTTGGTGTTATGTTTGGTAATCCTGAAACAACACCAGGAGGTAGAGCATTAAAATTCTATTCTTCAGTAAGAATGGATATTAGAAGAATTGAAAATATTAAACAAGACGGAAATGTAGTTGGAAGTAGAACAAGAGTAAAAGTTGTTAAAAACAAAGTTGCTCCACCATTTAGAGAGGCTGAATTTGACATAGTATACGGTAAAGGCATTTCAAGAGAAGGAAGTATTTTAGATCTTGCTGTTGAACTAAATATTGTTGAAAAGAGTGGATCTTGGTTCAGCTATAATGGCGATAGAATTGGTCAAGGTAGAGAAAATGTTAAGGCATACTTAACAGAAAATCCAAAGATTATGGACGAACTTGAAAAGAAAATTAGAGACAACTATGAAAAAGCGTTTGAAAATGCTTTAGTGGATGGGGAGCCAGATAGCGAAGAAGAAACAGAGCCAGAAGAGGAGTAATATGGGCGGTTGTAAAGAAGGTTTTAAAATAACTGAAGAAATAATTGCATTAGATAATTTAAAGGCTAAAGTTTTTAAATATATTACTTATAAAAAAAGAACTGCAAATGAAGTAAGACAAAAATTTGCAGGTGAAAATCAAGATTTATTAGAAGATGTTATTGAGTATTTTAAAGAACAAAATTACATTAACGAAGAGGAATATATTGAGAGAAGTATTAATGAGTTCCTATCTTTAAAGAGTTTATCTATAAAAGAAATTTCTTATAAATTATCAGCAAAAGGAGTAGATAGACATGCTTTAGATAAATATATATGTGATAATAAAGAGAAGCTTTTAGAATATGAGATAAACTCTGCTAAAAAGCTTATAGAAAAAAACTTAGGTAAAAAAGATGTTAAAGATATAAAAAAGTATTTATTTCAAAAAGGTTATATGAGTGAGAGTATTAGTATTGCTATAGAGCACCTTGACATTTAATATTATTAAAGATATACTATGAAAGCAAGATTTAGCTAAAGCTTAGGAGGAGCAATGAATAACTTATTATCACTCGAAACAAATAAATATGCGTTAAGACTTGATAATTTTGAAGGTCCATTAGATTTATTAGTGTTTTTAATAGATAAAAATAAAATGGATATATATGAGATTAAAATTAGTGATATTGCAGAACAGTATATTGCATTTCTAAAACAGCAAGAAGAGCTTAATTTAGAAATTGCAAGTGAATTTGTTGTTATGGCGACAACACTTATTTTAATAAAATCAAAAAGTTTACTTCCTAAGACTGTAGAGGATGAAGCAGAATTGACAGAAGAAGAACTTTTGAGAAGAATTATTGAGTATAAAAAATATAAAGAAATTAGCAAGGTATTTAGAGAAAATATGGAAGAGTTCTCAAAAAGGTTTTATAAACTACCAGACAGTATAGAACTTCCAAAGCAAACGATTGAAAAAACTTTTACACCAGCGGATATTATAGAAAGATATAGAGAACTTGTAGAAAGAAATGAAAATAAAAAGAATGAAAACGCAAAAAATATAGAGAAAATTGCGATGTATGAAACTTTTACAGTAGCAGATAAAGTAAAGGAAATTTTTAGAGAATTATCTAAAAGGCCAAAGTTTATTTTCGGTTCATTATTCAAATTATCTGAAAAACCTAAAATTGAAGTAGTTACTGCTTTTTCTGGAGTGCTTGAATTAAGCAGAAGAAATAAAGTAAATACAAATCAAGAAAAGCTTTTTGGTGATATAGAAGTTTCAAAAATAAGAGAGAAAAGTGAATAAAAAAAGACAGATAGATAAAACTATTATTGCGGTAAGGAGAACGCTAATTATGGTTTTATCTTTTTTTATTTTATTTTTTATAATGTTTATATTTTTTGGAATTATTTTTAGCAAGTTAAAATTTATAGTAAAAGAGTTAGAGTTTGAAATGAATGATAGAGTAAAAGCTAAAAATAATTATGAAATTAAAATAGGTTTATATTTATATGGCAAGCTTAAAATTATAGGAATAACTTTAGAAGAAGATGGAATCAAGGTTTTAAATTTTAAGTTTAAATATGAAACTTTGAAGAAGACAAGATTTTATCGAGATATGGTTAAAAAAGATGCAATAGAATTAGATAAGCAAGTTTTGAAAGATAATATAAAGCTTCTTGTTATGAAGTTTGAAAAGGTAAATCTTAATGTAAAACTTAGTACAGAAAGTACACTTATTACATCTTTTTTGACATTTGCAGTTTCTACGGTTATAAGTTTTATACTTCAAAAAGGTATAACAAAATATAATCCTAAGAAGCACAAGTTTATCATAACTCCACTTTATGAAAATAGAGATAATATTGCAGTTTATTTAGAACTAATTGCTAGTTTTAAATTTATAAATATTATAAAAGTTTTAGTAGAATTGAATAATTTATCTAAAAAAGAACATATTAAGAATAAATTTGAATTTAAGGAGATAAAGATATGAGTGAACATCCAATAGAAGGTCTTATGAAAACAGCTATGAATAGTATTCAAGATATGGTGGATGTAAATACTATTATTGGAGAGCCAATAGAGACTTCAAACAATATGGTTATTATACCAATTTCAAAAGTATGTTTTAGTTTTGCAGCAGGTGGTAGCGAATTTCGTGGTGAAACGGTAGACGAATATAAGAAAAAGGATAAAGAAGAGCAAGTTCAATATAGACTTCCATTTGGTGGTGGAAGTGGAGCAGGAGTATCTATAAATCCAGTTGCATTCTTAGTAGTAAATTCAGATGGTGTAAAGCTTATGCCAATACATCATTTATCTACAGTGGACAAGCTTATGGATTACGTGCCAGACTTAATTGAAAAAGCAAATAAAATAGTTAGCAAAAAAATGGAAGAAAGTAATAAAGAAAAAGAAGAAACACCTACTCGTGAAGAGTGTTTAAATGAGAAAATTAAACAACAAAAAGATGTTAAAATAAAGACAGAAGAGAAATTTAAACCGGGCACAAAGACGAAAGAAAAGACTGTTAAAATAGAGTATGATGAGAATAATCCAACTGAATATTTAGAAGATGAATAAGTTTTTTAAAGGCATATATATTTATTTAGTATATATGCTTTTTTTGTAGATTTATATATATTAGATATGATATAATACAGCTATATTAATTAGGTGAAAAAGAGGAAAAAATGGATAATCTAAACAAAGATATACAATATGTAAAAGGTGTTGGACCAGCAAGGGCAGAAATTTTGAAAAAAATTGGAATAAATACTTTGGGTGATGCGATTTATTATTTCCCAAGGGGACATGAAGATAGGGGAAAAGTTAAAAACATTTCTGAACTTATAGATGGTGAAGAAGCGCTTATTTCTGCATTTGCAATATGTAAAATAAGCGAATATAGAGCTAATCCTAGATTAACAATATATAAATTAATGGTTAGGGATGAAACAGGAGCTTGCCAGATAAATTGGTATAATCAAAAATATTTGAAGAATTCTATTAAGCCAAATGAAAGATATAAATTTTATGGTAAGGTTTCTAAAAAAGCTGGTAGAGCAGATATGCAGTCACCTGTTTTTGAACCTGCTGATAGTATTAAAAATACAGGAAGAATTGTCCCAATATATCCTCTTACATATAATCTTACACAAAACGCTATAAGAAATGTTATTGAAAATGCAATTAATTCTTTAGTGGGAAAGTTAGAAGAGACTTTGCCAGACTATATAATAAATAAATATAAGTTTTTAGATAATAACAGTGCAATTAGACAAATACATTTTCCAGATAGTTTTGAAATGTTTAATAAAGCAAGAGATAGACTTGTTTTTGAAGAGCTTTTGTCTATGCAACTTGCGCTTTTGAGCTTGAAAAGCAAATATGAAATAAATGATGCAGGTATTAGTTTTGACAAAACTGCTAAAATGTCTGATATTATAGATATTTTACCTTTCAAACTAACAGGTGCACAGCAAAGAGTACTGGAAGAAATAGATAGAGATATGGAAGACTCAAAGCCAATGAACAGGTTATTACAAGGTGATGTCGGTTCTCGGAAAAACAATTGTAGCACTAATTGCTGCTTATAAGGCTGTAAAAAGTGGATATCAAGCTACAATTATGGCTCCAACTGCGATACTTGCAAGTCAGCATATGGAGACTTTTACTGAAATTTTAAAAGACCAAGGAATAAGATGTGAGTTATTAATTAGTGCTATAAGCAAGAAGAAAAAAACAGAACTTTTAGAGAGATTGAAAAATGGTGAGATAGATGTTTTGATTGGTACTCATGCAATACTTGAAGAAAATGTAGTTTTTAATAATTTGGGACTAGTTATTACTGATGAGCAACATAGATTCGGTGTACGTCAAAGAAGTACTATAGCTGAAAAAGGTAAAAATCCTGACGTAATAGTTATGACTGCAACACCTATTCCAAGAACATTGGCACTTATTTTATATGGTGACTTAGATATTTCAATAATTGACGAACTTCCACCAAATAGAAAAAAAATAGAAACTTATGCAGTAGGAAAAAGACTTGAAGCAAGAGTTAATAGTTTTATTGCTAAGAATATAGACGAAGGAAGACAATGTTATATAGTTTGTCCATTAGTGGAAGAAAATGATGAGATAAATGCAAAATCTGTTATGGAACTTGCAGAAGAATACAAGAATAAAATTTTCAGTCAATATCGAGTTGAATATTTGCACGGAAAAATGAAGGCAAAAGAAAAAGATGAGATTATGGAACGATTTAAAAATGGGGAAATAGATATACTTATTTCTACAACAGTTATTGAGGTCGGAGTAAATGTTCCCAATAGCAGTATTATGGTAGTACAAAATGCCGAAAGATTTGGACTTGCTCAACTTCATCAATTAAGAGGACGTGTAGGCAGAGGTGAATATCAGTCTTATTGTATTTTAAAATATCAAGGTGATTCTCCTATTATAAAAGAAAGAATGAAGGTTATTTCTAGCACAAATGATGGTTTTGTTATTTCTGAAAAGGACTTAGAATTACGTGGCTCTGGAGAGTTTTTTGGAACTAGGCAGCATGGTATTCCTGAATTCAAGATAGCAAATTTATTTGAAGATATGGGTATACTAAAAACTGTTCAAAAGGAGGCTTTAGAAATTATAACTAAAGATCCGACTTTAGATAGAAAAGAGAATGTTAAACTAAAAAAAATGGTAGAAGAAAAAATTAAAAATAGAATTGAAATTTAAACCCGAAAACTATTGATTTTTAAGCTGTTTAATGATAAACTATTGTGTGAAAAATCGGCACTTTAAGAAAGGAATATATATGGGATTTTTTGATAAATTAAAAAATGGTTTAGGAAAAACTAAAAATTCAATAAATGAAAAATTAACTGATGTTTTTAGTTCTTTTAGAAAAGTAGACGAAGATATGTTAGAAGAACTAGAAGAAGTACTTATTACTTCAGATATTGGAATGGAAACTTCAGTAGAAATTATAGATAAGTTAAGAAGCAAGATAAAAAGAGAAAGAATTGAAAGCGAAGAAGATGTAAGGAAGGCTTTAAAAGAGATTATGAAAGAGATACTAGATATAGAAGAACCTAAGCTTAAGCTTGATACTAAACCTTCAATTATACTCGTAGTTGGTGTAAATGGTGTTGGGAAAACTACATCAATAGGTAAAATTGCGAATCGTTTGGCAAAGGACGGAAAAAAAGTTGTGCTTGCAGCAGCTGATACTTTTAGAGCAGCAGCAGTTGAACAATTAGAAATTTGGTCAAATAGAGCAAATGTAGAGCTTGTTAAAAAAACGGAGGGAACAGATCCAGCATCAGTAGTATTTGATGCTATAACAAGGTCGAAAGAAACAAATGCAGATGTTTTAATTTGTGACACTGCTGGAAGATTGCATAATAAGAAATATTTGATGGATGAACTTTTGAAAATAGATAAAGTTATTAAAAGAGAATTACCAGAAGCAGACAAAGAAGTACTAATTGTTTTGGATGCAGAGACAGGACAAAATGCTATTTTGCAGGTCAAAGCGTTTAAAGAGACTACAGATATTACAGGAATAGTACTTACAAAATTAGATGGAACTGCTAAAGGTGGAGTGGTTTTAGGAATAGTTGCTGAAAATAAGATACCAGTGAAATTTATTGGTGTTGGAGAGCAGATAGATGATATGGAAGTATTTAATAGTAGCGAATTTTTAGATGCAATAATATAGGAGGATATATGGAAGAAGTAAAAAAAGAAGTAAAAACTACTACAAAAGAAAAAAATAGGAAAATTACTTTAAGAACACTTCTTGTTTTAGTAGCGCTTGTAGCTTTTGCTATTATTGTGGCAATTACTATTAGAGCAGAATATCTTAATATGAAAGAAATAGGAAAAGAGTATATTGCAGTATTTAAGAGAAATGCAAGCAATAAACTTTGTGTTGGGATTGTATCCTTTATAATTTCTTATATTATTGTTTCTATTTCAAACAAATTTATAAAAAAAGGATTGAAGACCTTTTTTGAAGATGAGAAAAAGGAAATGCCTAAGCTTCCTAATAAAAGTTTGTCTTTTGTTATTGCTTTAGGTGTTGCAACAATCTGTGGTTTTGCCTTAGCACCTAAATTTGCAATTTTTGCAAATGCAGCAGTGTTTGGAAAAACAGACGGTGTGTTTGGAGCAGATATATCTTATTATATGTTTACACTTCCTTTTATACAAAGTGTTATTATTTCACTAATTGTATTGTTTATAGGACTTGTAGTATATACTGCTTTATATTATATTATTACCTTTAATATATATTTTGATGGTGTTGAAGGTGAGACTATTAAGAAAAGCTTATTTTTAAAACAACTTATAGTATATCTTATGATAATAGTTATACTTTTTGCAGGATACATAATAATTAATTCCCAAAATATTTTAACAGGTGATATGTTAGCAATACAAGACGAAGATGAAACAAAACTTGCTGGAGCAGGACTTACAGATATTACAATAAAATTATGGGGATATAGAATACTTGCAGTAGTTATTGTATTTGCAGTTATAAGATTCCTAAAATATTCTAATAAGAAGAGTTTTAATCAATGTGTAGTATCAATTGCAATAGTACCAGTATATTTAGTGTGTATGTTTTTAGTAATGGTATATTTCCAAGGAGTATATGTCGGATCAAATGAGCTAGATAGAGAAAAACAATATATTAAACATAACATAGATAAGACGAAAGAAGCTTATGGAATAAATATAAATCAAATAGATATAGCTTCTTACAGTACAATAACAGACGAAGAAATTAAGGCTAATAGTGATGTAATTCAAAACATACCTTTAATTTCAGAAGATGTTACTTTAAGTATGGTAGAAGAACATCAAGAAGCAACAGGTTATTATGGATATAATAGAACTCGACTTGCAGAATACAATGATAAATTAGTTTATATTACACCAAGAGAGATTTTAAATGAAAATGGTATTAGTTATAATAACAGGACCTTAAAATATACGCATGGTTATTCAGTGGTTGCAAGTACTGCAACAGATACAGACGAAGATGGATATGCAGAATATTTACTTTCAGATTATACTAATGAATTTGAAGATATTAAAATTGCTGAGCCAAGAATTTATTTTGGATTAGAAACTAATAGTGTTATTGCTACTAGTACAGAATTTGGAAAAGAATACGACTACCCAATTACAGCTACTACTTACAATGAAAATGTTTATTCAGGTAAAGCAGGATTATCACTTAATTTTTGGGATAGACTTGTACTTGGCATTAGCCATAAAGATTTGAAATTAGCATTTTCTTCATATATAACAGAAAATACAAAGATAATTACAAACAGAAATATTTTAAATAGAGTAAAAACGATTTTGCCAGATATAACTTATGATGATAATCCATATTTAGTAATTAGCAAAGAAGGAAGACTTATTTGGGTAATTGATGGATATACAATGTCAAATCAATATCCATATTCTCAAATGACAGTTTTAGTAAGTAAAGAAGATGGCTCAAAAGAGAAGATAAATTATATAAGAAATTCTGTTAAGGTATTAGTAGATGCTTATGATGGAACTACGACTTTTTATATAACAGATAGAACAGATCCAATAGTTATGACTTATGAGAATATCTATCCAGGATTGTTTGCAAAAACAGAAATACCAGAGGATATAGCGGAGCATTTTATATATCCAGAATTCCTATATCAAATTCAAGCACAAATGATAGGAATGTACCATGAAGTTAGTGAAGATACTCTTTATAGAGGCGATGATGTATGGAAAATAACACCTACTACTTCTAGTACATCAGGTGCTTCAATTAAACCGTATTATACAGTAGTAAAAACTGTTGATAGAAAAGAGAAAGAACTTGGTTTAGTAGTTACTTTTAATAAAGAGAAAAAACAAAGTATCATATCATATTTAGTAGGTACTTATAGAGATGGTAAACCAGCACTTAACCTATATAAGTTTAATTCTAATAATAATATAGCTGGTATTGCAGGACTTAATAATCAAATAGACCAAGATACCACGATTTCAGCAGAGCTTCAAACTTTAAATAGTTCTGGAGTTAAGCTGATTAAAGAAATGAAAATTATACCAATTGAAGATACATTACTTTATGTAGAGCCTGTTTATCAGGTAATGCTTAATGAAGAAGAGGAAATTCCTGTACTTAAGAAAGTTATTGTTGCTTCTGGTAATACAGTAGCTATTGGAAATAATTTGAAAGAGGCCTTGGAGAATTTATTTACAGACTATGCTGTGGATTTTGAGTTTGTAGATAGTGAAGATATAAATACTCTAATTGACGCGATTATTAAGTCAAATAATAATTTACAACAGTCAAAAGATTCAAATGATTTTGAAATGATGGGTAAAGACTTAAGTAGACTAGAAAACTTGATTAAGCAATTAGAGGCAACTAGAAAGAAAGAGCTAGAAGAAGAGGAAAAATTAAACAAAGAACAACAAAGTACACCAGTTGAAGAGTTATTAGATAGAGTTGAGAATATTTTGGACAGTAGAGATAATGAAAATATTATGTTAAATGAAATAAAAAATACATCAGAAAATGAAAATATTGCAAATACAGTTTCTAATGTAGTGCAATAGAAGGAAGGAATTTTAAAATTATGAAAATGAACTTGCCAAACAAATTAACAATTTTTAGAGTAATATTAGTGCCAATATTTGTAATTATAGGATATCTTTCAATACCTGGAGAATTTCTAGGTGTTGAAAGCAAATATTGGATTATGAATTTAATTTTTATTATCGCATCATTTACAGATTTCTTAGATGGATATATTGCTCGTAAGAATAATTTAGTAACAACTTTTGGAAAATTTTTAGATCCACTTGCAGATAAAATTTTAGTTTTATCTGCACTTGTGATGTTAGTAGAATTTGGGAAAATTCCAGCTTGGATACCTGCAATAGTATTAACTAGAGAGTTTTTAGTTTCTGGTTATAGATTAATTGCAGTAGAAAAAGGTGGTCAAGTTATAGCAGCTTCAATTTGGGGTAAAATAAAAACAGTTACTCAAATGATTGCGATAATTTTAATGTTCGCAACTCCATTTAACTTTTTCCAATTTATACAATTAACAACAAATGCAGATAGCGTAATAGGAAGCAGTTTCTTAATATATGCTACACCAGTACAATATGGTATTACTCTTTTAGGTAGCATATTTATGGCAGTTTCTGTTATAGCTACAATTTTCTCTGGTTGGAACTATTTAAAAGGTGGTAAGAGTTTATTTAAAGATTAATTTTATATTTACAAAAGGAAAAGATTATGAATAAAGAACAAGCTAAAAAGCGTATTGAAGAATTAAATAAATTAACAGCACATTATGCTAAGAAATATTATGATGAGGATGATCCTGAAATTAGTGATTTTGAGTATGATATGCTTATGTTAGAATTAAGGAATTTAGAAAAAGAATTTCCTGAGTTTGTAACAAAAGAATCACTTACACAGCATGTAGGCGGGACTGTAAAAGAAGGCTTTGAAAAGGTAGAACATGAAGTTCCACTTCAAAGTTTACAAGATATTTTTGATTTTAATGAGCTAATTGCTTTTGATGAAAGAGTATGTAAAACATTGGAGACAAAACCTAGTTATGTGGTAGAAACGAAAATTGATGGTTTGTCTGTAAGCCTTGAATACAAAAATGGCGAGTTTGTTAGAGGTGCAACTAGGGGTAATGGTTTTGTGGGAGAAGATATTACAGAGAATTTAAAGACAATAAAACATATCCCAAAGAAATTAACTGAAAATATAGATATTACTGTACGTGGAGAAGTCTTTATTGGTAAGACCGAGTTTGAAGAAATGAATAGAGAACGTGAAGAAAATGAAGAGCCAGTTTTTGCAAATGCAAGAAATGCAGCAGCTGGTTCACTTCGTCAATTAGACAGTAAGATTGCGGCTTCAAGACCATTAGATATTTATATTTTTAATGTTCAAAAAAGCGATACTATAAAATTTACTTCACATTATGAATCTTTAGAGTATCTTAAAAAACTTGGATTTAATGTAAATCCAGTAGTAAAACCTTGTGAAACAATAACTGCAGCAATTAAAGAGATAGAGAAAATTGGTGAAAATAGAGATAATCTTACTTTTGGAATAGATGGGGCTGTTATCAAAGTAGATAACTTAGCACATAGAGAGATTTTAGGTACTAACTTTAAAACACCAAAATGGGCGATAGCATATAAATATCCACCAGAGGCTAAAGAAACATTATTAAAAGATATTATTTGTCAGGTTGGGAGAACTGGTGCAATTACGCCAATGGCAATACTAGAGCCGGTTAAAGTTGCAGGATCTACTATTTCTAAGACTACACTTCATAATGAAGATTTTATTAAAGAAAAAGATTTGAGAATAGGTGATAGAGTTATCATACAAAAAGCCGGAGATGTTATACCAGAAGTGGTAAGGGCTGTGACTGAAAAAAGAACAGGTAATGAAATAATTTTTGAAATGCCTAATAGATGTCCAGTTTGTCGGAGCAATTGCAATTCGTGAAGAAGGTGAAGCAGCAGTTAGATGTATGGGTGTAGAATGCCCAGCAAAGCAATATAGGAATATTATACACTTTGCATCAAGAGAGGCAATGAATATAAAAGGTTTAGGTGAAAATATAATTGATGAGTTATTAAATCGTGAAATGATATCTAATATTGCAGATTTATACACTTTGAAATTAGAAGATTTTGCATCTTTAAAGCAAAATGGTACTAAATTTGCACAAAATTTAGTAGATAGTATAAATGAAAGTAAGAATAATGAATTTTATAGAGTATTAAATGGTTTAGGAATTAGACATATTGGTGTAAAGGCTGCAAAGGGGCTTGCTAAGAAATATAAAAATATAGACAATTTAATGGAGGCTTCTTTAGAGGATTTAACAGAGACTGATGACGTTGGAGAAATTATGGCTGAAAGTATATATAATTTCTTTAGAGAAGAACAAGCAATTGATTTAATTTCAAAGCTAAGAGCTGCTGGTATTAATTTTGAACAAGAAGAAGACGAATCTGCAGACAATAGGTTTGAAGGACAAATTTTTGTATTAACAGGAGCACTAGATAAATATTCAAGAAAAGAAGCAGAAGAAATTATAGAGAAATTTGGTGGTAAAACTTCAAGTTCTGTTTCTAAAAAAACTAACTTTGTTTTATCTGGTGAGGATAGTGGCAGTAAGCTAGTAAAAGCTAGAGAATTAGGAGTTGCTGTTATATCAGAAGCTGAATTTGACGAAATGATAAAATAAGGAGAAAAGAATTGGATAAGAAATATACTTTCGAAATGTTTTGGGAAGATTTAGATAATGGATTTCAGATATATTATACTTATATGGATTGTAGATATTTAATTTATAAAATGCAGAAAAATTGCTATAAGAATGAACTAATAGAAGCACCACCAAAGTGTCCACACCAGAAGAGTGCAATATATACTTTAAAAAGAGTAAAAGAGTTATTTGATTTTATGGAGAATATTGAATATAAAGTTTTATAATAGTAAAGGAAGTTGACTATGGACGAAGATAATTTATTAGTTCCTACTATTCATGATGACGACGAAGAAGTAATGGAAACGTCTTTAAGACCTAAGACCTTAAGTGAATATATCGGACAAGATAAAGTAAAAGAGAATATGAAAATATATATTGAGGCTGCTAAAAAAAGAGGGGAAGCTCTAGACCATGTTTTATTATATGGCCCTCCAGGGCTTGGGAAAACTACTCTTTCTAACATTATAGCAAATGAAATGAACTCAAATATTAGAATAACCTCAGGACCAGCGATTGAGAAGCCAGGTGATTTAGCAGCACTTCTTACCAATTTATCTGAGTTTGATGTTTTGTTTATAGATGAGATACATAGAATGAATAAAAGCGTGGAAGAAATTTTATATCCAGCTTTAGAGGATTACAGTTTAGACATAATAATAGGAAAAGGTCCTAGTGCAAGGTCAATTAGGCTAGACCTTCCCAAATTTACTTTGATAGGTGCAACTACTAGAGCGGGTTCACTTTCTACGCCACTTAGAGATAGGTTTGGAATTGTATCAAGATTAGAATTATATTCAGAAAAAGATTTAACTACTATAGTAAAAAGATCAAGCCAGATTTTAGAAATTAAGATAGAAAAAGATACTGCAGTTGAGATTGCAAAACGTTCAAGAGGAACACCAAGAATTGCAAATAGGCTGTTAAAGCGTGTTAGGGATTATGCTTTAGTTTTAGGAGACGGAAATATTACTTTAGATATTGCTAAAATTGCTTTAGATAAACTAGAAATCGATGACTTAGGTTTGGATGGTACAGATAAAAAAATATTAGAAACAATAATTTTCAAATACAGAGGTGGACCAGTCGGTGTAGAGACACTTGCAGCAACAGTTAATGAAGAAGTAGAAACTATTGAAGATGTATATGAACCATATTTAATGCAGATTGGATTTTTAGCGAGAACTCCTAGAGGTAGAACAGCAACTCCACTTGCTTATGAACATTTAGGATTAGAATATAATAATAATTAAAGGGAAAATAATGAATAAAAAGATTCTTATAATATTATTAATAGTGATAGTTTTAGAGCTTACGCTATTTAATGTAAATTCATATAGAGTTTTAAATAGTAATTCAAAAAAGGAATATTCAAAAGAAGATTTTGAGTATGTGTATACAGAAGAGGAAGACGAGGTTTATATTAAAATTGATAATATAAATACTGAGATTAAAACTATACATATAGAATTAGACACTGAAGAAGCAGTGGATTATCAAGTTTTATATACTGATGCGACTAGCTCTAGCTTAAAAGAACTACCAAGAAAGAAATATATTGATACTTGTGAAAAAAGCAAATATATTCCTTGTTATTTGTCTGGAGAGTCTAAGCTAATTGGAATAAAGGTGTTTTCAGATACAGTAGATTTTGAGAAAATAATAATTAATGAAAAAATTCCATTTGAATTTAATTTTACAAGAGTAATTACACTTTTTGGAATTACAATTTTCATATATTTACTAAAAACACACGAATGTTATAAACTACCATATTCAATTAAGAACTTTGAACAAGAACTATCTCTTATTTTTGTGGTATGTGTATTTATTTTGATAACTTGTTTGATAAATCAGTATAGTACAAATGTTGAAGAAATAAAGGATTTCTATTCAGTAGATTTTGTAGATGCCTTATCTAAAGGACAAGTACATTTAGGAGAGAAGCCAAGCAAGAAGCTTATGGATTTAGAAAATCCGTATGATGGTGGCGAAAGAATAAGAGCTGGACTAAAAAGGGGAAGTGATTACCTTTGGGATGTGGCATATTTTGAAGGAAAATACTATGTGTATTTTGGAATTTTTCCAGCTATCTTAATGCTTCCATATCACCTTATAACAGGGAATTATATAGGTACACCGATGGCAGTACTTATATTTTCGATATTGACGGCGATAAGTTTTAAAGTTTTGATAGAAAATATATTTAAGAGGTATTTTAGTGAAGTACCATTTAAGTTTATGATATTTAGCTTACTTATGCTTTTGTTTGGAAGCCAGATTTTATGGGTAAATGGAATACCAAGGTTTTATGAATTATCAATTATATCAGCTTTATTTTTTGCAAGTGTAGGAATTAATTTTGTATTCTCTACTTTGGAAAAAGAGAAGTCTAGATATATAAATATGTTTTTTGCATGCTTGTTTTTAAGTTTGGCTGTTGCTTGTAGACCAACACAGCTACTTACATCCTTAGTCTTTTTGCCAATGTTAATTGGGATTTTTATAAAAAATATAAAAGAGAAAAAAGATATTATAAAGAACTTGCTTGCTGTTTTAATACCATATTGTGTAGTCGGAATAGCGCTTATGTATTATAATTACACAAGGTTCGGAAGTATTTTCGAGTTCGGTGCAGGACACCAACTTACAATAAATGATATGAAAAATTTAGATAATAGATTTATGACTATTGGAATGGGAATTGTGTGTAGTTTGTTTAGTATACCACATTTTTTACCGAACTTCCCATTTATGATATATCATAATAATTTACTAACTTTTTATGGTTATTATTATATAGAAAATGTTATGGGGGGATTATTTGCAATGGTTCCAATTTGTTTATTTATTTTTGGAATCTATAAGGTTTGGAAGAGAACAGATAATAAGAGGTTATTATATTTTACAACTACTGTTTTGAGTGTACGGTTTGTTAATTTGTATAGTTAGCATTTGTATGGGGGGAAGCATGCAAAGATATATGCTTGATTATGCGTGGCTGCTAATCATTGCAGGAATTTGCGTGTTTATTGAACTTTGTAGACTATATAAAAGTGAAGAGACAAAGACTATTATGAGAAAGCTATTTGGAATTATTACGATATATATAATTGTAATTAACATATTTAGTGGTATTATTTCTGAGAAGTCATATATGCAGGTGCATTCACCAGAGGCATATTATGAACTAAAATACACTATAGACTTTTGGGAATAAAGTGAAAGGATTTAAAAATGAAAAAAGTAATAATAATTGGAGCTGGACCTGCTGGACTAACAGCAGGGTACGAACTATTAAAAGATAATAATGGGGAATATGAAGTTATAATTTTAGAGGCAGACAATCGTATAGGTGGAATTTCTAAGACTGTAAATGTTGATGGAAATAGAATGGATTTAGGCGGTCATAGATTTTTCTCAAAAGACGAAGAAGTTATGAATTTTTGGAAAGAGCTTATGCCTCTACAAGGTGAAAATTCTTTTGATGATAAGAAACTAGAGAGAGAAAAACCATTAGTAGTTGGCGGACCAAACCCAGAAACAGATGATAAAGTTATGTTAATAAGGGATAGAGTTTCAAGAATTTATTACTTAAAAAAATTCTTTGATTATCCTATAAGCTTAAAACTAGAGACTTTTACTAATATGGGATTAGTTCGTACAATTAAAGCAGGTTTTAGTTATTTGAAGTGTATTTTTGTTAAGAGACCAGAAGATTCTTTAGAGAATTTTTATATAAATAGATTTGGTAAAGTTTTATATAGTATGTTTTTTGAGAAATATACAGAGAAATTATGGGGAAGGCATCCATCACAAATTTCTGCTGATTGGGGTGCTCAGAGAGTAAAAGGCGTATCAATTTCAGCAGTTTTGAAAAATGGATTAAAGAAATTATTTAGAATTAATAGTAAAGAAGTTGAAACTTCACTTATAGAGCAATTCTGGTATCCAAAATATGGACCAGGACAATTATGGGAAACTCTAGCAGAAGAAGTTGAAAAATGCGGAGGGAAAATTTTAAAAGACCACGAAGTTAGTGGAATAACTGTAAAAGACGGAAAAATTGTTTCAGTAGAATGCATAGTAAGAGATGTAATAAAAGAAATTGAAGGTGATATTTTTATTTCTTCAATGCCAGTTAAAGATTTGGTAGTTGCAATGAATTCAAAACAAGAAGTAGAAAAAGAAGCCCTAGAGATTGCACAAGGCTTACCTTATAGAGATTTTATTACAGCAGGATTATTAGTTAAAAAATTAAACCTTAGAAATAAAACTGATATGAAAACAATAGGTAATATAGTTCCAGATTGTTGGATATATGTTCAAGAACCAGAAGTTAAAATGGGAAGAATTCAGATTTTCAATAACTGGTCTCCATATTTGGTAAAAGACATAGAAAATACAGTTTGGATAGGTGTTGAATATTTTGCAAATGAAGGTGACGAATTGTGGAATATGACAGAAAAGGAGTTTACTTCTTTTGCGGCTAAAGAGCTTGTTTCAATGGGATTAATTGAGGATACAGATGTACTTGCATACCACGAAGAAAAGGTTAAAAAGGCGTATCCTGCATATTTTGACACTTATAAGGATATGGACAAACTTATAAAGTACTTAGATAGTTTTGAAAACTTATATTGTGTAGGGAGAAATGGTCAGCATAGATATAATAATATGGATCACTCAATGGCCACAGCAATTGAGGCTGTTCGCAATATAAAAATAGGCAAGAAATCAAAAGAAAATATTTGGAGTGTAAACACAGAAAATGAATATCACGAAACCAAAAAATAAAATAAAAACTTTAATATGGACAGTAGTTTTAATACGGAATATTAATTAGAGGCTGTTATATGTTAGGTGCCAAAGTCTATTATATGCAATATGATTTAGGTATTGAAAATACTACAGATTCAGATTTTAATCATGATAAAATAATGGATATTGATAGAAAATATATTAAGGAAAATGGTAATTTTGAGTATTTAGTTAGAATTTATCAAACAGGCAGAATGCTTGAAAGTAATACGAATCAAGGTTACCACCCACCTTTACATCATTATATTTCAGCAGGAGTTATGAGATTTTGTGATTTATTTGGTGCAGATAATGAGTTTAAACTTGAGGCAGCTGAATTTCCTGCTTTTGTATATTCTATACTAATATTATTAGTTATTTATAAAATTACGAAAGAATTAGAATTTACAGATAAAGCGACTCTTATAGTAATGACGCTTGCAGCTTTTAATCCACTTATGATATATTTATCAAGGCTTATTAATAATGATGCTTTAGTTACGTTATGTACACTTGCAAGTATTTTAGTTTTGATAAAATGGTATAAAGCTCCAAGTATGAAGTTAACTGTGATATTAGCTTTAATAATAGGTGCTGGTGCCTCTACAAAAGTTTCTATTGTTGTTATGGCATTACCACTTTTAGTAACTTATCTTAAGAAAATGTCAGAAGAAATTGAAGATATAGAATTTGTCAAAAAGATATTAAAATATGGTGTAGTATTTACGGTTATTACAATACCACTTGTATTTTGGTATCCACTAAGAAATGCTATAAAATTTGGACAGCCACCTTTTGGAGTTGCAGAGGCTTTGCCAACTTTTGCAGTTAAACAAAAAGATTTTATAAATCGTTGGCTAATAAATGATGAATTTTTTGCAAGATCTTTAAGTTATAATGCAAGCAACGTTTGGGCTTATGTTATAAATTCTTCAATATTATTTTCAGTAGGTACTGCCTTTTTGTCAAATTTTACTTTAAGTGCGATGAGGATAATGACAGTTGCTTTTGCTATTATTTTTATAGCAGGGATGATAAAGTTTTTCAAAGAAAATACACTATATAAAATATTAGTTACCACATTTATAGCGTGGTTTGTAAGTTTCATATTTTTCAATATATCACTTCCATATAGTTGCACAATGCATTCAAGATATATAGTAGTATTATTTGTACTTGGAATGATTTTTACTGGAAAATATTATGAAAGTACAGAAGATAAAAACCTTAAGAAATTAATAACAGTATTATCAGTACTTTATAGTATTGGAACTGTGGCGATTTTCGCCAAGATACTATATCTACTGTAAAAGGAGATTATAAATGAAATTACTTATGCACACTTGCTGTGCTCCTTGTAGTGTTTATTGTATAGATAGTTTGAGAGCAGAAGGGATAGAGCCAGATTTATATTGGTTTAATCCTAATATTCATCCATATACAGAATATAAAATGAGAAGAGATACTTTGATAGAGTATAGCAAGATGATTAATATAAAACTTATTATTAATGAAGATTATGGTGTAGTAGAATTTTGTAAAAATACTATTGATAATTTAGAAAATAGGTGTAAGGAATATTGTTATAGAATTCGTTTAGAACAAACTGCAAAATTTGCTAAGGAAAATGGTTATGATGCTTTTACTACAACACTTTTAGTAAGTCCATATCAAAATCATGAGGCTTTAATAGAAGTTGCTAAAGAGATGGCAAATAAATATGGTATAGAATTTATCTATAGAGATTTTAGAGTAGGTTTTCGTGAAGGACAAAATAAAGCTCGTGAGCTTGGGCTTTATATGCAGAAATACTGTCGGCTGCATTTGGTCTGAAAAAGATCGCTATGCTAAGCAAATAGCAAAGGATAAAGAGAAATAGAAATTGTTTGAAAACTGGAATTTGTATTTTACAATTTCCAGTTTTTTGCATAAAAAGGACTTTTTATAACATCATAATAATAGAAAGATAGAATTATGAGGTGAATATGAAAAGTTTTTGGAATAAAGAAGAAAAGCCTAAATATGAGACTTTAAATGATAATATTAAAGTAGATGTATGTGTTGTTGGAGGCGGAATTACAGGAATATCTACAGCACATGCTTTAGCAAAGCAAGGCAAAACTGTAACGGTTTTAGAGAAAGATTTAATAGCTTGGCATACAACAGGTGGAAGCACTGGGAAAGTTACAAGTCAACATGGTTTAATATATAAATATTTGTATGATAGCAATGGCAAGGACTATGCTAAAAAGTATTTTGATGCAAATGAAGAAGCGATCAAAAATATTAAAGAAATAATAAATAAAGAAAATATTGATTGTGATTTTGAAGAAAAAAGTGCTTATGTTTTTACTAGGTCAATAAATGATATAGATAAAATAAAACAAGAAGTAGAATGTTGTCAGAATTTAGAAATACCAGCTAAGTTCGTTACAAAAATAGATTTACCGATTGATATAGTAGGAGCCATAGAATTTGAAAATCAAGCCCAATTTGATCCAGTTAAATATATATGTGGCTTAGCAAATAGCATAATAGAAAGTCAGGGAAGGATATTTGAAAACTCTAGAGTTATTGATATTGAAGAGAAAAACAATGAGTATGTTGTAAGTACAGATAATGGAAATGTTACTGCAAAGTATGTAGTAATAGCAACAAGATATCCAATAATAAATTTTCCGGGTTATTATTTTTTGAAGATGTATCAGTCTACGTCTTTTGCTATGGTATTTGATACAGGAACTGATTTGCAAACAGGTGGATATTATATTAATACTGAAATACCTACACTTTCTTTTAGGACTATCAATTATAATGGTAAAAACTTATTACAAGTCGTTGGTGGAGATTATAAAACAGGAACAGAGCTTGCCGGAAATCCATATCAGTATTTAGAAAATGAAGTTTTAAAAATATATCCAAAATCAATGCTAGTAAGTAAATGGGTTGCTGAAGATTGTATTAGCTTAGATAAGATTGCCTATATAGGTAACTTCTCAAATGTTATGAAAAATATGTATGTTGCGACTGGGTTTAATAAATGGGGACTTACAGCTTCTAATATAGCTGCAAATATAATTAGTGATAAAATTATGGGATATAAAAATATATATGAAGATATTTTTAAAAGTTCAAGATTAAATCCAATTAAAAACAGAGATGAACTTGCCAATATGATAAAAGAAGCAGGAGATGGAATTGTTTTGAGAAAAATAAAAGATGCTCCCAACCCTACTTGTACACACTTGGGGTGCACATTATCGTGGAATCCAATTGAAGATACTTGGGATTGTGCTTGTCATGGTTCGAGATTTACAGAGCAAGGAAAAGTTATTGAAGGTCCAGCAATAAAAGATTTGTAATAAAAAGTTATGGAAAAAATATCTAATATATGATAGAATGCAATTGTAAATAGTTCTAAGGAGGAAAAATTTGGAGAAGTTAGTAGTTATAGATGGAAATAGTATTTTAAATAGAGCATTTTATGGTATTATGGGAAGTAATATGTTACAAACCGCAGATGGAACATATACAAATGCTGTGTATGGATTTTTAACAATTATGTTTAAATTAGTAGAAGACTTGCAGCCTAAATATATGGCTGTAGCCTTTGATTTAAAAGCACCTACTAAAAGACATGAAATGTATAAAGAATATAAGGGTACAAGACATGGAATGCCAGATGAGCTTGCAAGTCAAATGCCTATTATAAAAGAAGTTTTAGCTGCAATGAACATAGCTGTTCTTACAAAGGAAGGCTATGAAGCGGATGATATTTTAGGTACACTTTCAAGGTTCGGTGAAGATAACGGATTAGAAGTAGTCTTGCTTACTGGTGATAGAGATTCTTTCCAACTTGCTACTGAAAAAACAGTCATTAGAATTCCTAGAACAAAACAAGGAAAAACTGAAACAGAAAATTTTGATAGAGAGAAAATAATTGAAACTTATGGCGTAGATCCCAAAGCTTTGATTGAAGTAAAAGGTCTTATGGGAGATAGTTCGGATAATATTCCAGGAGTTCCACGGAGTTGGAGAAAAAACAGCTTTAAATTTAATTAAAGAATATGGTAATATTGATAATTTATATGCAAAAATTGAAGCTGGAGAGGCAGCTGTAAAAGGAAAGCTTCTTGAAAACCTAACTAATAATAAGGAGCTTGCTTATCTTTCAAGAACACTTGGTACTATTGATATAGATAGCCCAATTGAAAAAGATTTATCTAAACTTGAAATAGTAGAGTGGGATAAGAAAAAAGTTTTAGAACTATTCAAAACTTTAAGATTTAATAAATTTATTGAGCGTTTTGGATTAGAGGGAGAAGAAACTTCTACTCAAAGTTTGGCGGATTTATTTGAAATAAAAAATGTTTCTAGCAAAGAAGCAAAAGCAATTTTTGGGAAAGATACTACAATTTATTATTTTTTTGAAAAAGTAGATAGTAATAAAGACTTGATTATAAAAAAAGAAATTAAAAATGTATATTTGGCAAAAGATAATGAGGTATATGTTTTAGATTTTGAAGCAAATAAAGATTATATAAAAGATATTTTTGAAAATGCTAATATTTTAAAAGTTCGGATATGAGCAAAAAATTGATTATATAATTTTAAAGGAAAATGGAATAAATTCACAAAACCTTATGTATGATATACGTATAGCAGGATATTTGTTGAATTCTGTTTCAAATGCTTATAGCATTTCAGAACTTGCAAGACAATACTTAGATTTAGATATTACAGAGTATAAAAATCAAGAGGAGAAGGAAGAACAAACTAGCCTATTTGATGAGCCTAAAGAAGAGAAAAATGATTTAGATGTAGGAATTAATGCTTATATTATTTACAAATTAGAGCCAGTACTTACAAAAGAATTGGAAAAAATAGACTCTTTGAGGTTATTTAAAGAAATAGAAATGCCAGCTGCTGAGGTATTAGCAGATATGCAATATCAAGGTATATATGTTGACCAAAAAGAAATTATAAAGTTTGGTGAAAAATTAAAGAAAAGTATTGAAGAATATAAAATAGATATTTATAAATTAGCAGGTGAAGAATTTAATATAAATTCTACTAAGCAATTGGGTGAACTTTTATTTGAAAAATTAGGCTTAACTGTGGTAAAAAAGACTAAGAGTGGATATAGTACAGATGTTGAAACCTTAGAGAAGATTAAAGGCGAACATCCAATTATTGAAAGAATTTTAGAATATAGAAAACTTATGAAATTAAATTCTACTTATGTTGAAGGAATGGTGCCATACATTAATGAGAAGACAGGAAGAGTGCATACTTATTTCCACCAAACCGTTACAGCAACTGGCAGAATTAGTAGTACAGAACCTAATTTACAGAATATTCCAACTAGAACAGAGATGGGCAAGAAGATTAGAAAATTCTTTAAAGTAGATGGAGCAGATAAAGTATTTATTGATGCAGATTATTCTCAAATAGAACTTAGAGTTTTGGCTGATATGTCTAAAGATAAAATTATGGTTGATGCTTTTAATCAAGATGCAGATATCCATGCAATTTGTGCTTCACAAGTTTTTGATGTGCCACTGGATAAAGTTTCTAAACAATTAAGAAGTAGAGCAAAGGCTGTTAATTTTGGAATAGTATATGGAATTAGTGAATTTGGTTTAGCAGAGCAAATTGATATTAAGAGGAATGAAGCTAAAAAATATATAGATCAATATTTAGCAAAGTACAGTGGAATAAAGAAGTTTATGGAAGATGTAGTAGAAGAGGCAAAAGAGAAAGGCTATGTGGAGACTATTTATCATAGAAGAAGATATATTCCAGAGCTAAAATCTAATAACTATATGGTTAGAAAGTTCGGAGATAGGGCTGCAATGAATACTCCAATACAGGGAACAGCAGCAGATATTATGAAGATTTCTATGGTTAAAGTTTTTAATGAGTTAAAGAAAAGAAATTTAAGGTCAAAGGTTGTTTTACAAATTCATGATGAACTTTTGATTGAAACTTATTTAGACGAGAAAGAAGAAGTGAAGGAATTGCTTAAAGCATCAATGGAAAGTGCTGCAAAACTTTCAGTTCCACTTTTAGTAGATATAGAAGAAGGAATTAGTTGGTATCAAACAAAATAAGAATAAAAAAGCATTGAAAAAATTTAAAAGTTAAGGTATAATAAGTATCTGTTATTCAAAACAGATACTTAATTTTTGAGGTGATATTATGATACTTAGCATAATACTTATATTACTAGGCTTTTTATTACTTGTAAAAGGAGCAGATTTCCTAGTTGAAGGAGCAAGTAATATAGCACACAAATTTCATATTCCAGAAATTGTAATAGGACTTACTATTGTTTCTATAGGAACATCTTTACCAGAACTAGTGGTTAGCTTAACATCAGCTTTGGAAGGTCATTCTGACATTGCTATTGGAAATGTAGTTGGTAGTAATATATCTAATTTAATGCTAATACTTGGAATGTGTGCAGTAATACGCCCACTAGAAATGAAAAAAGAAACTAAAATTTTTGAAGCACCAATGACAGTAATTGCGACAGTTATGTTCTTCTTGATGTGCAATACTGGTAGAGAAAGTATTAGTAAGGTTTCTCGTGTAGAAGGTTTTATATTGTTAGCTTTTTGCGCTTTGTTTATTGTATATAATTTGATAATGGCTAAAAAAGGTGACCAGTTTGATAAAGAAGAGGGAACAAAAGAGCAAAGAGACGTAAAAATCGTTCCAACAATACAATCATTAGCTGCAATAGTTATCGGTATAGTGGGGTTAAAAATAGGTGGAGACTTAGTAGTTGATAATGCAGTAAATATTGCTGGAATGCTTGGAATTAGCGAAACTTTAATAAGTCTAACAATAGTTGCAGTAAGCACAAGCCTTCCAGAGCTTGTAACTTCAGTTACAGCTACATATAAGGGTGATACTGATATGGCAATAGGAAATGTAATAGGCTCACAATTATTTAATATATTATTAGTAATTGGAGCATCTGCAGCCATTTCACCAATAGTATATGATATTTCTTACAACTCTGATATGCTTGTTTTACTTGTGGCATCAATATTACTTTTGATATGCCCATATATAGGTGTAAAAAATCATTTAGGAAGAGTTCAAGGAGCTGTATATGTTACAGCATATATAGTATATATGTTTATGTTGGTTTGGACGAATATAATGTAAAAAAGGCACTTTAAAGTGCCTTTTATTATTTTACTTTTCCATTTGTAAAATCTTTTCCATCAAACCTTCTACCTTCTTTAATAGTAGAAATTACATTTTTTATTTCTTCATAACTTTCGTCAAGTATATCAATTCTTGCATAATTGATATTTAAGTCTTGAAAAGTAATAGAAGTTGTTTTACTATTAAAAATTGTAGTAAGTGTAGAAGTATTGTCTGGTAAAATTCTAAACTTAAATCCCAGTCTATCTTTTAATTCATATTTTTCATTTTGCATACATTTTCTATCACATTCTTTATAACATTTATTGCTTTCGCCTAAGTAACAGTAATTATTAGTCATAAGTGGCGTTTTTCCATATACAATTAATTCTGAGTTAATTACTGATGTATCTAAAATTTCACAAAGTTCTTTTTTATTAAGTTCTAAAGAAGGAATAAATCTCATAAAGCCTTTTTCTTTTAATTCTTTTACAGAATAATTATTAAAAATATTTAAGTTATAATTTGCAATAAAATCTAAAGAATAACTTTTAAAAATATCTATCTGTGAAATATCTGAAATTACAGCACCTTTGATAGAAAAGTTTAAAATAATATTCTTAATATCCTCTTCTAAACTATTTTTTGATATACTATCTTTTATTACTGGTGGCATATAAATATATGTGTTAAATTTTTGTGAGATTGCTTTTAAAAGCTCATTATATTTTTTATTAGTAAAATATCTTAATGGTATGTAAAAACTGTCTATATTTTCTAAATTTAAGTAATTATAATCTAAATTAATTATGTTTAAAAGCATAGAAAGTTTAGGCTTAGTTTTAGCTTTTGTGACTATATTAAATGTAGGTAAAATTGGACTTAAGTTATGACTATATTTATCTATAACCATTTTTTCTAATTTTGAAAGAGCAGTTCTTCTCATATCATTTAAAGTACTTATTTTAGGTATAAATAAACCTTCATCTAATTCTATATTTATATTTACAAACTCAAATTCAGTAGAGCCTGTTTTAGAAAGCATTGAGGTGATTTTTTCTTTAGTAAGTGGTGCATTAATTGCTTTTTCGGGAATAAACTCAGAAGAAATGCTAACTTCTAAACCTTCATAAAAACCTTGTAAGCCTTTTACATTAAGTTTTATTGGTTTTCCTTCTACAATTCTAATTTCTGCAGCTAGTGGAAGTTTTTTAAATTCCTTTTCAGAACTAAAAGTAGGAGAGAGACTATCATTTAAAGCTTTACTTTCTATTCTATAAATAGGTGCATTATTTTTTATATCGCCTTTCATTCTACCAATTGTAATACGTTTGCCTTTATTTAGAGTCTTAAAATTTTTGTTATCAATCATAAGTTCGGAAACTGTGTATAAGTCGTTTCCAATTTTAATTTTATCACCAATAGAAAGTGAATTTTCAAGCTCAAAAGAGATATGACCTTTATTATTATTGAACTTAAAAACTCTTCCTAAAAAGATTCCTTCATTATTTGATTTTTCTTTAAATATAAGTTTTCTGTTTTCCTTATCTGGAAAATGTCCATCTGAAAAACCACCCCTATTAAAGCTTTGAAGTAGTTCTTCTTTATCAGATAGACCGGTAGATTCATTCGTTTTATCAAGTTCTTTATGTATTAGTTTTACGATTTCCTCATCGTTTAAGTCTAAATGTTGTAAAATAAAGTCAATATATTTTCTATAAATTCTAGTAACTGTTGCAACATAGATAGGAGTTTTCATACGTCCTTCAATTTTGAAACATGTAATACTAAGTCTTACCAATGTTGGAAGATAGTCTAAAGAGCATAAATCGCGAGGTGAAAGCAGATATCCAGACGAAACTTTATCACCTCTGCTGTCAACAAGTTCATAAGGTAATCTACAAGGTTGTGCACAAAGTCCACGATTTCCTGATCTGTCTCCGACCATACTAGAAAATAGACAACCACCTGAATATGAGATACAAAGTGCGCCATGAATGAAAACTTCTAATTCACAATTTGTATTTTCTTTTATATATTTTATTTCTGATATACTAAGTTCACGAGAAAGGACTACACGAGAAAAACCTTGTTTTTCTAAATTTTGAACACCAGATAAATTATGTACAGTCATTTGTGTACTTGCATGAAGTGGAATTTCAGGGTGATTTTTAAGCAGATAATTACTAAGTCCTAGGTCTTGTACAATAAGTGCATCTACTCCAATATTGTGTGCGTAAACTGCAAGTTTTACAGCTTCTTCAAATTCTTCATTTTTAATTAAAGTGTTTAAAGTAAGATTAACTTTAACATTATGTAGTTTTGCATATTTTACAGCTTCTTTTAAAGTATTTTCATCAAAGTTCGTAGCTCTTGCTCTGGCATTAAAACTTGAAGTACCAAGATATACACTATCTGCACCATTTTGAACGGCAGCTTTTAAACATTCGAAATCACCAACTGGTGAAAGTAGTTCAGGTTTCATAAATTCATCCTTTCTAATTTACATAATATACAGTATATCATATTAAGGCCGACTTTACAACGAAAAAATAAAATGTTATAATAATAATGTTGGTGCATTATTCTAGTGTATGTACTTATTATGAGGGTAGGGCTAAAAATCTACTAGAAGAGTATTACAGTTGAAGTTTCTTGAGATTTGCGCATTACGCCCAGTTTCGCGTGACCTTGAGAAGTAAAGATCTTAGGATAGAATGTAATGGCATATGTTTGATTCCTATCTTCGTTGAGACTTATACAAGACTTTTTTGTTAAGTAGGAGCTGTGTTTGTGTACATAGTGGTAATATTCGTCTTGAGTGATAATATCGGGATTAGTGACAACTTTTGCTATGAAATTTATATTGCAAAAAAGACTAGTAATAAGTTAACATATTCAAAGAAAATTTCTAGAGTGTTTACTTCATTTTAGAAGTAGGAAGAGATATGGATTAAGGTACGGATTTAAGTGGTAATCTGGCATCTTTGTTTTTCAAAAAAAGAGGACTCCTTAAATGGAAACAGCTAATTCAGCAATGAAAAGCGGAGCTTCCGAGAAATTCTGCTAGACCTAAACCGTAAAATTTACATATTTCTTTACCAACTAAAATTTCTTTAAAAACAGAGAGGGAGAATCTTAAGGTGAAGAAAGAAAAAAAGCCACACTCGTGGGTTATAACAGTAGCGATAACAACTTTTGTGCTATCACTATTTTTTTCATATATATCGAATACAGCAATATCAAACTTAAATGTATTGCCAGGAATTATAATTTTAATATTTGTAATTTTTGTGGGAGTATTTTTTGATTTAATAGGTGTAGCAGTTACGATTGCCAAAGAAGATGAATTTCATGCAAGAGCTAGCAAGAAAATTAAAGGTTCAAAAACAGCTATTAAGCTTATTAGAAATTCTGAGAAGGTTTCAAATTTTTGTGCTGACGTAATTGGTGATATATGTGGAGTTATAAGTGGTGCAATAGCTGCGATTATTGCTTTAAAACTTACGGAAAGTTACGGAATGAGCACATCATTTCAATTTGTAGTAAGTGCGATAGTTGCGTCACTTACTGTTAGTGGAAAAGCTATTGAAAAAGGTTTTGCTAAGAAAAATGCAAATAAAATATTAGAAATAGTTACAAGAATAATAAATTTTGATTAGGTTTTTAGAAACGCTTTTACAATAAAGCGTTTTTTATTTGAGTTATTGCAGGTAAGTAAAGTAAGTTCTTTGCTACTAAGTAGTTTTGTGTTTAAAACATTTAAATCATCTGAAGTAGTTTCAAAAGTATCATAAACAACATAAGTATACTTTTTATTAGTATTGGAGTATAAATAAATTTCATCATCAATTTCTATTTTATTTAAGTCACTAAAGAAAGTATGATTGTCAAAATTGTGTCCAGCAATTGCAATATTGCCAATTGCTCCAAGGTCAACTCCATAGAATTTACAAGGTGACATTTTTAGGAGTTCTTCATTAAATTCATTAAAAACTGCATAATTAATGCCCAAAGATGGAATTTCTAAAGTGCCTAAAATATTAGAATTGGAAGTTTTAGCTGTTTGATATACAGAAGATAAGATACTAGTTTGAGAAAGTGTTTTAGAGTAATTTTCGTATAGCAAATTATCCTTTTGAAAAGCTTTCAAAAAGACGATAGTAGCTATAATCCCAATTAAAGATATGATTAATTGACCTTTAAAGATTTTTACTTTTCTTTTATCTTTTTTCTGTATTTCTAGTATCTGATTTTTCATAAATATTATTATGTGCATATTGTAGACTTTTTATAAATTTGATATAATTAATAAAAAGTTTGAAAGGAAAAGAAAATGAACTATGATTCTTTGGAACGAGAATTAAATAATGAACTTAGAAGCATATATTTGCTTTATGGCGAAGAACAATATTTAGTTGAAAATGCAGTAAAGAAAATCAAAAAGAAATTTGGCGAATTACTTTTAGGAATTAATTATATAGTTTTAGATGATACGAATTTGGAAGATTTAATACCGAATATTGAAATGCCAGCTTTTGGATATGATAAGAAACTTATCATAGTAAAAAATTCAAGTCTTTTCAAAAAAGATGGTAGAAAAAAAGCGCCAACTGAAATACAAGAAAGAATTGGAAATTATATTTCAGATAATATAAGTATTATAAATGAGGGCGTTGTTTTAGTATTTGTCCAAAATGAAGTAGACAAAAATTCAGTATATGATTTGATTGAAAGAGTTGGGATTGTTTGTCAAGTTGATTTACTAAAACCAATGCAATTAGTTCAAAGATTAAAAAAAGTATGCACTTTATATAAAGTAAATGCAAGTGATATGACATTAAATTATTTGATAGAAGTGTCTGGAACTAGTCTGCAAGATTTAATGAATGAGATTAGAAAACTAATTGAGTATGTAGGTGAAGGTGGAACAATTACTGAGCAAGACATAGATATGCTAGCTTCAAAACAGATAGAAAGTGTAATCTGGGATTTAACTGATAGCATAGGTGCTAAAAAAACTGATAAGGCATTAGAGGTACTTAATAATTTAATTTATAAAAAAGAGCCATTTCCGATTATTTTGAGTGTTTTATATAATCATTTTAAAAAATTATATTTATGTAAAGAAGCAGTGAAATTAAACAAAGATGTAGTAACAGCTTTGAATTTGAAGCCTAACCAAACTTTTTTAGTTACTAAATATAAGAAACAAGTATCATATTTTAAGGGAAATGATTTAAAAAATATTTTAGAAGAGTTAGTTAACTTGGATTATAATTCTAAGATTGGGAATATAGATGCAGAGGTAGGGCTAAAAAGCATACTTTGTAGATTTTGTTAAAGAGAAGGTATAGAAAATGAAGGAAATTTTAATTGTACTTGGTATTGCACTAATAGGTTTGTCGTATTACTTAATTTTTAGAAAACATCACAAGAAAAATGAAATGACTTTTGCTGAAATTTATCCACTTGTTATAGAATATTTTGCCATATCAATTATTTCTATTATTTTTCTGATAATTGGCTTTAGCTGTATTGCAAGAGGATGTATAGATAATGATGAAATAGGTGAAGTAATAAAAGAGTTTGGCATTGGTATTACTATAATAAGTCTTACAATATTACATTTTATATTTTGGATTAAAACACATAAGGTAGATCTAGAAAAATTAGATAGAGAAGAAAAGGAAGTAAAAACTAATAATATTGCAGAATGGATAGAGTTGATTGCTTTCATTTTGATAATAATAGCTTCTATATTTAATATTGTAAAATACGCACAATTTATTGACGATGTAGAAAAATATAGTCAAATAGGTACATCTGTGCTTTGCATAATAGCAGCACTTATTTTGTTATACAATATAAATCCATTAGATATTAAAGATAAGATAAAAGGAATATTCAAAAAAGGAAGCAAATAGCTTCCTTTTTGTTTAGTGTACAGTACAAGTTTCTGGCATAGTACCTTGTAAAAAATATTCTGTATATGTATTTTGACAATTTCCGTTTGCAACTTTACCAGAACTTGGGCAAATGGTTGCATTTTCTATATTATCAGGCCTTTCAAAATTTTTTCTTTCTAAATCTTTATGTACTGATTTCATAACATTTGCCCATATAAGTCCAGCAGGATTTTTTCCACCAAATTCGATAGTTTCATTTTTGTCAAAACCATACCAGGTAACTGCAGTGTAATAGGGTGTAAAACCACAAAGCCATCTATCGTAATTATCATTTGTTGTTCCTGTTTTTGCTGCTGTTTCAATATTAGGTATAGTACAGTAAGTTGCAGTTCCATAAGTTCCCTTAACTGGCTGCGTCAATAATTCTTTTATAACATAAGCAATTTGCTTACTAAATACTCTTCTTACATCTTGTGAAGTTTTAAGTACTGTTTTTCCTTTGTTATTTTTTATTTCAGTATAAAAAGTAGGTTCAGTATAACGTCCATCATTTGCAATAGTAGCATATCCACCAGCTAGTTCTAGTGGACTTATACCTTTATCTAAACCACCTAAAGCAAGATTTAAGTTATTATCTACTTCTGTTAAAGTAGTAATTCCCATTTTCTTCATATATTTAATAGAAGTTGCAGGAGTTATTTTTTCCATTATTTTTACAAAAGGTATGTTTTGGGAAGATTCTACAGCGCGTCTTAAAGTGATAGCGCCTTGAAAGCCGTTATAATCTGTTGGGGTATAACCTTCTTCTGTTCCATCATCAAAAGTAGTTTCTATATCTACAAATACACTACTTGCAGTTATCTCATTTTCACAAAAACCAGGAACAAGTACTGATAAAGGTTTCCCAGCAGAGCCAGTTTGCCTAGTGGAAGAAGTAGCTCTGTTTAGTCCTCTTGCAGTCTCTTTTTTTCCAAGACCACCTACACAGGCTATTACTTCTCCATTTTCGTGATTAATTATTACCATGGCAGCTTGAGAAGTTTTATCTTCTTCATTTTTTGATTTCTTCATATATATATTTTTTTCAAATTCCTTTTCTACAATAGTTTGAATAGTGGAGTTTTGTGTGCTTTGTATAGTTAATCCGCCTAAGTTTAATAGGTTTTCAGCACATTCTTTAGAAATTCTTTTTTCTTTACTTAAATCTTTAATTACTTCATTTATTAATGCGTCTGTGTGATAAGAATAGACTCCAGAATTATTATTTTCCATTTTCGTTTGTTTAAAAATAATTCCTGATTTTACTTCATTTATAGCAGTAGTATATTCATCTTCTTTTATATACCCAAGTTCTTTCATTTTATTAAGTACAGTTGTAACTCTTTTTGCAATTTTTTCGGTATTATCTTTTTCTCCAAAAGGATTAAAAGCATTTGGTGCAATATTAATTCCTGCGATGTATGCACATTCTGCTAAGCTTAAATCTTGAATATTTTTACTAAAATAATATTCAGAAGCCTTTTGAACTCCGTAGATATTAGGACCTGTGTAAATTATGTTTAAATAGGTTTCTAAAATTTCATCTTTAGTCATAAATAGTTCTAATGAAATAGCCTTTGACCATTCTGATACTTTACGAAGAGGATTATCTGCCATATCACCTGTTAAATTTTTTACAAGCTGTTGAGTAATGCTGCTACCACCAAAAGAAGCATTACCAAGATGTATTATATATGAAGCAATTGCTGCAGTTGTTCTCTTAATATCTACTCCAAAATGTTTGTAAAACCTTTGATCTTCGATAGCTATATAAGCATTTTTTAAATTGTTTGGTAGGTCGTGTAATTTTATAGTTTCTGTATTCCTAGTTGCTCCAATTTTAGCAATTTCATTTCCGTCACTATCTAAAACTATTGATGGAGTATTTAAAATGAGTACTTCAGCAATTGGTTTCCAGTTATAAAATGAAATACCAAATAGTAATATGATTAGTAAAACAATAATTATGATTAGTTTTATAAAAGCTTTAAAAATAGGATGTTTCTTTTGTTCTATATCTTCATTTTTATCTTTTTTTCTCAATAGTATTTTGTTCCTTTCTTAAGTTTGTAATATTATATCATATAAGTCAAATTTTGTGTACAAAATAAGTTTTGCCAAAAGTATTGAAAAAATTTTTTTATTGTGATAATATAAATCCGTTCGAGGATTTTTCCTAAAGGACAATATATGAAAGATTTCATAGGAGGTAAAACATATGAAAGATTATTTAGCAATCGAAAGCGTTAGCGCTTTAGAAATTTTGGATTCAAGAGGAAATCCAACAGTACAAGTTGAAGTAACAACAGTTGGAGGATTTAGTGGAGTAGCTATGGTTCCATCTGGAGCATCAACAGGAAGCTTTGAGGCTGTTGAATTAAGAGATGGAGACAAATCAAGATATATGGGTAAAGGTGTTTTAAAAGCAGTTGATAATGTAAACACAATTATTGCACCAGAACTAGAAGGAATGAATGTATATGATCAAGTTGCAATAGATAAAGCTCTTATTGCATTAGATGGTACAGAAAATAAAGGAAAATTAGGAGCAAATGCTACACTTGGTGTATCATTAGCAGTAGCCAAAGCAGCTGCGGCTTCTTTAGGAATGGAATTATATAATTATATCGGTGGAACAAACGCAAAAGAATTACCAGTTCCAATGATGAACATTATGAATGGTGGTAAACATGCTGATAGTACATTAAGTGTACAAGAGTTTATGATTATGCCAGTTGGAGCAACAACATTTACAGAATGTTTAAGAATGTGTGCTGAGATTTATCATAATTTAAAGAAAGTTCTTAATGAAAAGGGACTAGCTACAGGTGTTGGAGACGAAGGTGGTTTTGCACCAAATGTTAAAGACGAAGACGAAGCATTATCTTTAATTATGGCAGCTATTGAAAAAGCTGGATACAAACCAGGTGAAGAAATTTGCTTAGCATTAGATGTTGCTGCAACAGAAATGTATGATGAAGCTAAAAAAATTGGTAAAGAAGGAATGTATCACTTCTGGAAAATCGGTGTAACAAAATCAACAGAAGAAATGATAGCTTTCTACGAAGATTTAGTTAATAGATATCCGATTATCTCAATTGAAGATGGTTTAGCTGAAGAAGATTGGGATGGATGGAAAGTATTAACAGATAGATTAGGAAGCAAAATTCAATTAGTTGGTGATGATTTATTTGTTACAAATATCAAAAGATTACAAAAAGGTATTGATTTAGGAGTATCTAACAGTATATTAATTAAATTAAACCAAATCGGTACATTAACAGAAACTTTAGATGCAATCGAGCTTGCACATAAAAACGGAATGACAGCAGTTGTTTCTCACAGAAGTGGTGAAACAGAAGATACAACACTTGCTGATGTTGCTGTTGCTACAAATGCAGGACAAATCAAAACAGGTGCACCATGTAGAACTGATAGAGTTGCTAAATACAACAGATTATTAAATATCGAACATCAATTAGGTGAAGTAGCAATGTATCCAGGAAGAAAAGGATTAAAAAGATAATTGATTAAATTATAGAAGAGATATAGTGAAGATAAAAATATTCACAAGAAAAAGAAGTTTTTAAGAGAAGATAAATTTTATCTTCTCTTATTTTTTATCTCATTGTAGTATAAAATGCTTTGCAAAATTTTGAAGATAAGTAGCTGGGTATTATTCTATAAGTTACTTTTGTTTACATAACTTTAAAATTGTGATATAATATATAGGTAAAATTCATATAGAAAGGATGTGAGTTCGATGCAATGGCAAAAGTTTGTGACTAATGTTCGGGGAAATAATATAGATAATTTAACTGAGTATTATGCACAACAGGGCGATAAAACCATTTTTGTTATACCGGCTGGTGGAGGCATAAGTGAATCATTACATGGCAATGAACTGAATCACTTAACTGTGTTTATTGCAAACACAGCGCAGATCCCCGGCTGGTATTATGGCAAAGGTGATGAGCCCAGCTATTCGCAAAAGCTCCTAGTTCTAAAAGAACTCGGCAAATGGAAAGAGGTTGCAGTTGAGGTTATGCCACCTGAACCTGAAGTTGTAGATGTGGAAAATGTATACCATTTATGGGAATTCCAATACATGTACAGCTTCTGCGCAAATCCGGCACCTATCTTTGAAGCACCTCCCGCATTTGAACTGAGTTTTGAAGGAATGCAGTATCATGTAGAGATTAAATCTGGCGGAGTGTATATTTATTTCAAGGATAAGGAAAATATGCCTTGGCGGAAAAAACAACGCTTGAAAAATCATGTGGCGACACCTATTTCAACTGGTGTTGAGTTTATCTGTGATGCCATGGCAAATGTCGACTACGGATGTATCGTAGTGCTTCCACTCTTCGATTTATTGGACTTCGGGCTTGAACAACCATCATACTAACAGCTGATGTTAGGCAGAGCGGGCGCATAACTGTAAAAAGTTTTGCGCCCGTTTTGTATTTTTATTTTGAAATATTACTATATTTTATTATAACATAAATTACTTTATAAAAATGTTAAAAAAATGTAAAAAAGTTATTGACTTTTAATATTCAAAGTGATAGACTATAAAAGTCGTTAAGAGATGATACATTTTGAGTTAAAAATTGAATATAAAATTTTTTAAAAAATATTAAAAAATGTGTTGACAACACATAATGATTTGTGTTAAAATAAATCTCGTTAATGACAAAAGTACATTGAAAAATAAACAATAAAATATCCTTTAGAGAAACCAAGCGGTAGAAAAAGAGAAATCTTTAAACTACCACAAAAATTTTGAAAAAATGAGCTTTAGCTCAAACTTAAAATGATATGTATTTATAAAATATATATACCATAAACAAGAGAGTTTGATCCTGGCTCAGGATAAACGCTGGCGGCGCACATAAGACATGCAAGTCGAACGAACTTAATACAT
>CATJWN010000045.1 GCA_949745595.1 uncultured Clostridia bacterium | reverse complement strand
TGAACCACAATTTCCTCCTGTATCCATTATCATTGGAATAAACGCTACTAAAATTGGTATTGCTGCAAATGCATTTTGATATTTTTCTATTATAGCTCCTGTAAATGTTGATGAAAGCATAAGAACTAATAACCATATAATTCTATTTCTCGCATGTGTAAATACTCCTGTTTTAAAATATGTCTCATCAGTTGGTGTCATAGCAGCCATCAACTCAAAATCTTCAGAAGTCTCTTCTTGCATAACATCAATAGCATCGTCAATAGTTACAATACCTACAAGTCTTTCTTCTTTATCTACTACTGGAAGTGCATACATATTATATTTATCAAACATTTTTGCTACTTCTTCTTGGTCTTCTAAAGTTGTCACTGTAATAACATGTGTATCCATTATATCTTTTAGTTTTGATTCACGTTCTGCAACTAAAAGTTCTTTAATATCAATTACACCTTTAATCTTCCTATCTATACTTAAAACATAACAATTATAAACAGTTTCTTTTTGAAGTCCTATTTTTTTTATCTTGACAAAAGCTTCTTCAACTGTCATATTTTCTTTTAAATCAATAAACTCAGTAGTCATAATACTTCCAGCACTATCTTCTGGATAGTTTAAAAGCTCATTAATAACTTTTCTATCTGTTTTATTGATATTATTTAAAATACGTTTTACCACATTTGATGGCATTTCCTCAATTAAGTCAACTGTATCGTCCATAAAAAGCTCGTCTACTATATTTTTAAGTTCTTTATCTGTAAAAGCATTAATAAGATTTTCTTGTACATCTGAATCAAGTTCTGCAAACACTTCTGCTGCTTGCTCTTTAGAAAGAAGCCTATATATAAGCAAAACCTGCTCTTCTGCTTCTAGTTCTTCAAACATACTCGGGAAATCAGCTGAGTTTACATTTTCTAAATATTTTCTTAGGTCATTAAATTTCTTGTTTTCAATGAAATTTAATATTTTTTCTTTTTCTACTTCTAAAGTTTCTTCGTTCATACTGAATTCCCTCCATTTCTTATTTAACACATTTTTCTAACAATTCTACCTTCCTTTGTAGTTTTGTATCTATTTTTACTTTCGTTCCTATTGGTATTATCATCTTCTTTTCGGTATGCCCAAAATTATTTGATTTTACAATAGGAATATTGTAATCAGCTCCTAACACATCTAATACTATCTTTTCGAGTTCAACTTTTATTTCCTCATTTTCATAAAAGCCAACCCATATACCTTTTATTTTGTCAAATACTCCATTTTGCTTCATATAATATAAATTTCCACTACATATTGCCGGCTCTGCTTCATAGCCTAATTCTTCAATAAATAAAATTTTGTTATCAAAGTTTAAGTTGTATTTTCCTGCAATCATTCTAGCTGTAAGGCTCAAGTTTCCACCTATAAGCTCGCCTTCTGCATAGCCTTCTCTTACTGTATAAAACTCGTCGTCTACATCTGCCAAACTTAAATTATCTTTCATAAATCTTTCTTCAAACCATATATAAGCATAGTCTGTCTCCCAAGAAGAAAGTGATTTAAAGGTTGGTCCATTAAAAGTAACAAGACCTGTTTTTTCTGTAATCATATTAGTAATTGAAGTCGAATCACTAAAACCACATATAATTTTAGGATTATTCTTAACTGTATCATAATCTATATATTCAAAAAGCGAATTAGAATTTCCCCCGCCTTTTGCAATAAATATCATTTTGTATTTTGGGTTTCTAAAGCCTTCATTAATGTCTTCTGCCTTTTCTAAAACTGTACCACCATAGCCCGTAAAATTAGAAAAAGAATTCTTTGAAAAATCCACCTTTAGCCCTAAATTTTCAAGCATTTTCGTGGATTTATCAATATATTCTTTGTCTTTTTCTAATATTGAATTACTAGCTGATACTACTAATACTGTATCACCTTTTTGTAGTTTTTCTGGAATTATCATATTCTTACTCCTATTCTTTCGTATATTTTATCATAACTATTCTATATCTTCAACACCTGTTGCAATTACTGTTGTAACAATTTTATTCTTAAGTTTTGGATCAACTATTGTACCAAATATTACTGTTGCATTTTCGTCAATATTGTCTCCAATAGTTGTAAGTGCTGAGTTTATATCAATAAGTGAAAGTTCCTCGGCTCCAGCAATATTTATAATTACACCTTTTGCTCCATTTATTTTTGTCTCAGAAAGTGAATTTTCTACAGCACCTTTAACAGAGTCTTTTATTGCATTTTCTCCTGTTGATTCACACATTCCTAAATGTGCCATACCAGTATTGCTCATAACTGTTCTTACATCATTAAAGTCAACATTAACAAGTCCTGTTGAATTTAATAAATTAGTAATACCTATAACACCCTGTTTTAAAGTATTATCTGCTAATTTAAAAGCCTCTATAATTGTACTATTTTTCTCTATATTTTTAAGAAGTTTGTCATTAGAAATAACAATGAGAGCATCAACATTTTTCTTAAGCTCTGCTATACCTTTTTTGGCTTGATTCATTTTTCTTATACCTTCAAAAATAAATGGTTTTGTAACAACACCAATTGTCAAGATTCCCATTTTTTTGGCAAGCTCAGCAACTACAGGTGCTGCACCAGTTCCTGTTCCACCACCCATTCCGGCTGCAATAAACAACATATCAGTATTCATTAATGCTTTTTCTATGTCTTCAATATTCTCCCTAGCTGACATTTCTCCAATCTCAACAATTCCACCTGTACTTAAACCACCAGTAGTTTGTCTTCCAATTTGAATAACTCTGTCTGCTTCTGACAATTTTAAAATCTTTGTCTCAGTATTAATAGCAATAAATTCAACGTTTTGTACATCATCTTCTACCATTCTGTTAATTGCATTATTTCCTGCACCACCAATACCTATAACTTTTAATCTTATAATTTTTTGATTATTGTCAATACCACGTCTTTCCATTAACAACTTCCTCTCTCTTATTTTATAGCTTTATTATTATATCATAAAAAGCAACATATGTCACGTATATATTACAATTTTATTACATTTTTGTTTCGATATTTATTTGCGATTTATGTAAAATTATGTTATACTAAAAAAGCGAGGTGTATATTATGAAAATAGGTTTTTATGCAGGTAGTTTTGATCCTTTTACTAATGGACATTTACACGTGGTAAAAAAATCTAGTAAACTATTTGATAAAGTTATTATTGGAATTGGTATTAATTCTAATAAAAGTCGTAGATTTGAAACAGAAGATATGAAAATTGCAATTGAAAAAGTTTTAGCACGTGAAGGTTTAAACAATGTTTCAGTCATCACTTACTCTAATCTTTCTATTGATATTGCAAAAGAATGTAACTCTACTGTTTTTATAAGAGGCATCAGAAATGGCATAGATTATGACTACGAAGAAAATATTGCTTTAATAAATGAAGAACTTTCAGGACTTGACACAATATACGTTAGATCTGGTAAGTGGGGCGCTGTTAGCTCTAGTATGGTAGTGGAATTTGTAAAATTCGGAAAAGACGTATCAAAACTTGTACCACCAGAAATATATGATTTGATACGATAAAAATCAACTACTTATTATTGTAAATTAGCCAAAACCGAGTTATAATAAAAAGAAGTGAACTTGTTGCAATTCACTTCTTTTTCAATATTTTTAAACTTACCTAAAATTTCTGACAAGTTTAATTATTTACTTGTTGAACCGAAACCTCCAACTCTTTCTCCTGTTGCTATATCGTCATCTGTAATTAAGTATTTTTGGAAAATTGCTTGTCCTATTGCATCACCTTTTTTAATCTCTACAGCTTCTGGTTTCATATTGAAAAATGCAAACATTACAGCTCCATCATTATCTGGATTTCCATAATAATCTTTGTCAACAACTCCAACTCCATTTGCTAATACTAAACCTTTTTTACCTGGATTTGAGCTTCTATTATATAACAATAACATTTCGTCATCTTCCATATATGCTTTTAAACCTGTTTTTACAAGTGTTGGCTTACTGCCTGCTACATAAGGAGGTATTGTGCAATCCTCAGCTGCTTCAATATCATATCCTGCTGAATATTTAGTCTTTCTTACAGGTAAATTTATTCCTGAATTTTCAAATCCTTTTGCTATTTCAAAACCACGTTTCTTTTCCATTTTATTATCTCCTTTTTTATTAGTTTTCTTTATTATATATTCTTATATTTTATTTTGCAAGCACTTTTTATTTTAATAGTTCTTTGATTTTTTCCATATTATTCATTCCCGCAATATAGCCTGAATTAAAGCAATATTCTGAATTTTCAATATCTAAAAGTCCTGTACCATCAGTATCAATTGTGACTACTAAATCGCTATTTAATAAATTAAGTTCAGAAATTTTATTTCCCATCATATCTACTGTTTTCATAGCAATATCCATCACATTACTAAACTTATTTATCTTATCACTATTAAACTTGACAGCAATTACTTTGTCTGCTCCCATTTTCTTCACTTCGTCTACAGGCACATTATCCAATATTCCACCATCTAAAAATATTTTATCTTTATAAGTACAAGGATCAAACACCACTGAAAAACTAGAACTTGCTCTTATCGCCTTTCCTATCTCAATATCATCAATATATTTTTCATTTTCTTCTATTCTATTAGAAGTAAAAATATATTCTTTTTCATCAACGACATTAGTTGCAGTAACAAGCATTGGAAACTTTATATCTTTTATATACTTGATACCTTTTTCTTTAGCAATTCTATCATATAAATCTTCAATCGGCTTTCCACTTCTCAGTCCATCTAATTTTAGCTTTTTATTAAACAAGAAAGTATTTAATATAATAGAATTAGAATTTTTTCCTATTAGATTATCTGACTCTTCTTCAAAAAGCTTAAATATATCACTAGAATTATACCCGTACACTCATTAAAAAAGCAATATGGCTACCAGAACTTGTTCCGCCAACCATATCTATTTTTATGTTATTTTCTTCTAAAGCCTTTAAAAAACCAGCATGAGCTATTCCTCTCATTCCACCACCAGCAAGCGCCAATCCTAATTTCATTTACAAAACACCTCTTAAAAAATATTATAGGCAGCTTACCAATTTTTATACAAAATAATTGCTTTTTAAAACAAACTGTTGTACAATGTAATTGATTTTTAAATATAAGGAGGCGTTTATGTTTCACAAAGTAATAGATGTAAAAGCATTATCAGATTATACTTTAGAAATAACTTTCGCAAATGACGAAATAAAAAACCGTAACTTAAGTTACGGTTTTTCTGTCAATTGCTTGCTCAACTTGTCTTCCGTCTTGCATTAAAATCACTTTATCACAAGCTTTTACTATTGATAATCTATGTGTAATAATTATGACCATCTTGTTTTTTGCGACTTCTTTTATGGCATTATTTACCAACATCTCATTCTCATAACTTAAATCCGAAGTAACCTCATCTAAAATAACTAAATCACAATTTATAGCCATTACTCTAGCAAAATTAATCATTTGTTTTTCGCCAGTTGACAATATATCTGGATTATTATATATATCTGTATAATAACCCTTCTCAAAGCTCATTATCTTGTCATGTAATTTTAACTTCTTAAAAATCCTATGTATATCGGCTTCTGTAATATTTTCATTAACACATCTAATATTATCTATTATGGTATTAGAAAGTATATATGTATCTTGCATTACATAACCTATTTTTTCTCTTAAAGACTTTATAGAATATGTCAAATAGTCCCTTCCATTTATCAATATCTCTCCCGCTGTTGGTTCATAAAACCTACAAATTAAGTTAACAACTGTAGTCTTACCACTGCCAGTCCTACCTATTAATGCTAATTTTTCATTCTTATTTAATTTAAACTCAAATTCTTCAATATTATGTTTGACTCCTGTATAAGAAAAGAACACTTTTGAAAATTCTATAGAATCTATCTTATCCAAAGTATCACCTTCTTCAAGCTTTTCCGTACTTTCTAGATTTAGAAACCTCAATATCTTTGAAAAAGCAATAAAAGATTTATTAAAATTAGTCAAATGTTTTATAAACCAATCAAACTCAAACCCTAAAGAACTATTATACTCAATTAATAACATAATTTCTACATATGACATAACTCCACAGGCAACCTCTATACCTGCAAAACATATAATTATAGCCAAAGATATTGATATAATAAATGCGAAAACATTGTTATATATTGACACCTTCTTTTCCAGCTGCTTACTTGCTAAAGTGTATTCTTTTAAAAGTTTTTGCAGTTCTTCTTCCTTTTTCTCTATAATATTTAAAACTTTTATTGTTAAAAATCCTTGCACACTTTCATTTATTTCACTATATAACTCTATATTTATCTTTCTTATTTCATTTACAATCAAAATAGTTTGTTTGTTAAAATAAATAGTAATAAAATATCCAATTATATATAATACAATAATAGCTAGTGTAATTCTTAAATCTATAAACATCAAAAATATTGCAATTATACCAAATCTAATTAATCCCATAAAGCACATCTCTGTGACAATCTCTGCAAACATTGCTCCGGATTCCTTGACATCTGCTTGCAAAAATTGTAATAATACACCAGTATCATGTTCGTCATAGAATTTAGCATTAACTTCTTGCATTTTACAAAATATTTTCTCTCTTAAATCTTTTTGAATTTTCCTTTTTAGTATTGACCTCATATTACAATGCTTTAAAGTAACACAGCATGATAAAAACAAAAATATCGAATATATACATCCCCATATTATTAATGCATTTATATTACTAGCTGGAATATAAACATCTACCATTTTCCTCGTCAAATGTGGTATAGCTAAAATTTCTATTATTGCCGCACTTACTATTATTGTGAACAAAATAAAAAACTGTTTATGATATCCAGATAATTTATACATTTCTTTTACTTGATTTATTTTTTCCTTCATACTTTACATCCTATATTATATCCTTGCTTATATTAATCAAATTACTATAATTTCTATTATGTTCCATTAAATCACTATGCTTACCCATTACAGTCGTAATACCATCTATATAAATTATGCTATCTACATAATTTATTATTTCTAAATCATTACTTATAAATATCATTGTTTTGTTTCTATAGATATTAACTAAATTATTTAATACATTACTTCTAGTCCTGTTATCTAATTTATTAAGTGCTTCATCTAGTATTAAAATTGACTTGTCATTCACTAAACTTCTTGCTATACATACCCTTTGCTTCTGCCCACCAGATAATTTTGTTCCTCTTTCCCCAATTAAAGTGTCATACCCATTTTCAAACCTTTCGATATCCTCTTTTATGTCGCATTCCTTTGCAATTTTATCTATGTGTTCAATTGTTTTATTATTATCTAATTCAATATTCTCTAGCAAACTTCCGGAAAACATATAAGACTCACCTAAAATCAGTTCAACATATTTTCTTATATCTTCTTTATTTAATCTCTTTATGTTGTGATTGTTGATATATATATTTCCTTCATATTTATAAAATCCTAAAATTGTTTTGACCAAAATACTTTTTCCACTTCCATTTGCACCTATAATAGCAACCTTTTCGCCAGAATCTATAGAAAAATTAACATTTCTCAATATAACTTTACTAGCTACATATATAGAAACGTTACTAAAAATAATCTTCCCATCTAGATTATATAAATCATTCCCTTTATGCTCTTCTTTTAGTTGTAGTAAGCTATTGATTTTCTTAGTAACCACTTGAAAATCGTCAATAACCTCTAAATTATCACCAAAAACATATATGCAATCAAATATCTTCTCTGCAAGAGAATGGAGTGCCAGCAAAGCCCCCATTGTCATTTTTCCGATTTATAATAGCAATTCCACCAAGCATATATATAATTGGACTTCTTAAATATGCTAAATGTTCAAGAATAATATCATAAAATAAAACTAATTTTATAAATCTTATCTCTTCTTCACAATAACTATTATTCAAATTTTTATAATTATCTTTCTCTTCTTTTTGCTTATTAAACATCCTCACAAACTTAAAATTACTAATATTGCTAATAGTTACTTTTAATAGTTCTTTTCTTTTTACAACCATATTTTCTATATATTTATTTAGCCTTACAAAATACCATCCAGAAAATATAATCATTATAACTATAGTTAAGAAAATATATAAAGAAATTCCTAAATTCATTATTGCACTTTCTCTTAAAATAAAAATACTCAAGAAAATTATGTCAAGTATAACATTAAATTGACTATTAAAAAATCTTGAATAAACATCTGCATCTTCATCTATCCTCTGTATTATTTCTGCCTTATCATACGTATTATAACTTTCATATTCTAACCTTAGCATATGTCTATAAAGCTCTGATTTTATATTTACATTAATCTTTAATTTAAAATCTGTTGTTACTCTATCTCTAAAATAATTTGATAAATACTTAACAAAATTTAATCCAATTATTATAAAACCTATTCTAGACAAATCATATAATAAAGACGGCATATCTACATATTGAAATATAATATTATCTACTACATACTTTACTTTCAATGATATTAATAAAGTTATATATGAAATACTAATACTAAGTAATATTAATAATATAAAATACTTTTGGGTGTTATTTAATGCAATTTTTACTATACTTCTTTTCAAAAAAAACACCTCCTAGCAATACATAAAACATTATATATTGTCAGAAAGTGTCTTTCTTAATTTTTTTAATATCAAATTTATTAAGTTACTTGACAGCAATACAAATCTCACAAGTATCTTTATAATATATCTCTAACTCAGGATAATTCAATATTTCCCTATATCTAGAAGAAGGTAACCACTTAGTGTAAATAGTATTATAAAGCTTTAGTATATCTACTTGTTGTTTATTATCTAGTTTAAAACAAGCCCAAGTTGCCTTTGGTATTTCTAAGCTTACAAAATCCTTACGTGGTGTTTTTCCTAAAATATAATACTTAAATTTCGTTGATATTTCATCATTATATATGTCTGCTGATGATCCATAATAAAGCTCTTTCCCGTCACTATTTTCGATTATAAAATCTAATATTTTCTCACTTCTTGCCTTATTATATAGAGCCTTTATAGCTTGACTGTTATTTTCTGATATGACTCCTGTTGTTATTCCATATAATTTTAATGCATCTAATTTTATAATTCTATATTCTAATTCACTTATAGTTTCTATTGTAGGTTTAAACTCTATTTTAGGAAAAGTTTTTACACCTACTCTCGTCTTTCTTAAGTTTTGTGGACTTATCCCATGCATTTTTTTAAAAGAACTTGAAAATGAGATAGGAGAATCGTATTGATATTTTAAAGATAAATCAATTATTTTAATATCTGTTGTCAAAAGCTCTTCTGCCGCTTTACTAAGTCTTCTTTTTCTTATATATTCTGTCAATGTAATATTAGTTAAAAACACAAATATTCTTTGTAAAGTATAACTAGAAGTGCCCACTATTTTTGCTAAGTTTCTATAATCTATTTTTCCAGTCAAATTATTTTCAATTTCGTCTATTACTTTATTTAAACTTTCATAATAATTCATTTATCTTCTCCTATTCTATCTACTATTATGATTCTATCACATTCTTTTACCCTTTTCAACGAACACTATATACAAAAAACTCGTATTCCAAGAATACGAGTTTTAAAATACATTGATGTTATTTACCTTTGCCTAGAACTATTTAATTAGTCTTGAGCGTATGGTATAATTGCAATATGTCTTCCTCTTTTAACTGCAGTAGTTATAGTTCTTTGATGTCTTGCGCAAGCACCTGTTGCTCTTCTAGGTAATATTTTACCTTTTTCATTTATGAATTTTTTAAGTTGCTCTGCGTTTTTATAATCTAATTCAAAGTTTTTATCTCCACATAATGGACATACTTTTTTTCTTATTTTTCTAAACTTTGGATTAAAATCATCATCTTGATTATTTCTATTTCTTCTATTTGCTTGTTTTTTATCTGCCATTTCAAAAACCTCCAATCTTTTTTAATCTTAGAATGGTAAATCGTCATCTGAAGCATCTACTTGGAAATCTTCACTTTGTGCTAAATTACTTCCAAATGAGTTCTCAAATCCTGTTGCTGTTGATGCACTATCGCCATCTCTTCTGCTATCTGCAAAATATACTTCTTCTGCAATAACTTCTGTTACATAATGTTTTTGTCCTTGGTCATCATCCCAATTACGTGTTTGAATTCTTCCAATAACTCCAACTTGTTGACCTTTTTTGAAGTATTTGCTACAAAATTCTCCAGTCTTGTTCCAAGCAACTATGTTAATAAAGTCTGCTTGTCTTTCTTCACCTTGTCTTGCAAATCTTCTATTTACTGCCAAACTAAAAGATGCAACTAATGTGTTATTAGTTTGAGTATATCTTACTTCAGGATCTCTTGTTAATCTTCCCATTAAAATTACTTTGTTCATCCTTTGCTCCGCCTTTCAGATAGATTTTATTTTTCGTCTTTTCTGATAACTATGAATTTGATAACTTCGTCTGTTATTCTGAAATTTCTTTCAAGTTCATTAATAATTGTTCCTTCTGACTCAAAGTTAATTAAAACATAAGTACCTTCAGCGCATTTTTTTACTGGGTAAGCAAGTTTTTTCTTACCAACAACTTCAGCGCTTTCTACTTTACCATCACTATTAATTAAGTCTGAAAATTTTTGAATTAATTCTTTAATTCCTGCGTCTTCAACACTTGGATTAACAATGAATAATGTTTCGTATTTATTCATTATTTTCACCTCCTTCTGGATTGTAACCCACACCCCTAAGTGCAGGTAAGGAAAATAGTTTATACAACTATTTTTATGCTTTAACATTATACCACTACTTTGTCATAATTGCAATACTTTTCCAAATAAAAAGATAGAGCCTAAACTCTATCTATAACTCTCAACATTTATTTTTGAAACATTTGAATAATTTGATGGTAAGGTATAATGTACTTGTTCTTCATCAGTATATACTGCTTTACCATCTACCTCTAATGCTCTATTAATCAACCCGTCTATTTTAACACCTTTACTATGATAAACAGTAAGTGTCTTAGTGTTTATAAAATAAAAACTATCATCAGTTACTGGCTCATTTAAAGAAACATTAAGTAGCTTTGTAAAATCAACTTGATAATAAGCATCGTCATCATCATTTGGATTTCTATGCATATCTCCTGGAAGTGATTGTACTGGTTTATCAGTATCTATAGGAGCTTCTCCATATTTTAAATAATAATTAGCCGCTTTTTCTTGTATTGTTAATATATCAGCATACATATCATTCAAATCTCTTACTTCGATACTTGACATTGAACTATATGTAATTGTACCAATCAGAAGTGCAAAAATAATTACTGTTAGTACTTCTGCAACCATTGTTATACCTTTTTGATTTTTCCAATTCATAATTTATATTGCCTTTCGATTATTCTTAAGATTATTGTACTATTAAAATTATTTTATTTCAATACATTTTTTTAATTAACTTCTTTCTATAATTTCATAAACACGTTTCAAAGTAGCAAGCTTTTTAGCTTCAATACTATACAAATACCACATATAAATGATTAAAAATAATATTGCAAAATTTTTAAGTTTTAAAATAGCTACTGCATATATTGCACTTATTGCACTTAAAAAAACTTTTGTCACAATATTCATTACAATACTAGCATTTTTGTTCCCAACACAAGCCTTTAAAATCTCTTTTAAAATCTTTCCACCATCTAAAGGTAGGACTGGTAGTAAATTAAAAATACAAAGTAAGAAATTAGTATATATAACGTTAGTTGTCATTTCATTTTGAGTTTTACTATAATAAAAAAACATAGCACATAAAAAATTAAAAACTGGTCCTGCTAAATATGTAATAATTTTTATATAACTCTTCCTACTTTTATAAGTATAAAGTTCAGTAGAAAATCCAAAAAGATTCATATTTATGCTAGACACCCTTAGTCCCAGACAAAGTCCAACTACAATATGTGCAAGCTCGTGTAAAAAAATAAACAATATAAAAATTCCATAAATCTCAATTTGTGAAGTAAACACAAAAAGCAATATAAGTAAAATTATTTTTAAATCTATTTCAATTTTCATAAACCACTCCTAAAATGCTATAACTCTTGCAGGATCTACAAATCTATCTAAATAACGCATTTCAAAATGCAAATGAGGTCCCGTAGAGTTTCCTGTACTTCCGCACTTTTGCTATTTCTTGTCCAACTTTTACAAAGTCGCCTTCTTCTACAAGAATTTTAGAACAATGTGCATATAAGGTGTGCAAATATCCATTTTCTATTTTTATATGTTTTCCATAATCACCTTTACTGGAAGTCTGTATTACATATCCTTCATGCGCTGCTCTTATACTAGTACCCTTTTCTGCTCCTATATCAATACCTGTATGATATCCAGTAACATTTTGATAAACAGATTCACGGCTTCCAAAAGGTGAAGTTACAGTTCCCTCTACTTCTAATGGCTTCACGAAACTGTAACTTCTATTTATCTCTGCAATATCCATATCCATTTGACTTAAGGAACTTACACTATCTTCATTTGGAACTACTGCCTCTTCAGTACTTGGGGCATTTTGTTGATCGTTATTTTCTATTTTCTCTTGTTCACCTTCAGGCACAACTGTCATATTGACATTTTGATCTATACCCTCTTCTTCACTTATCATCCCTTTAACTGTGTTAGTTAAATTCATATTATATTCTGACATGAGTCCCAAAAACTCTTTAGTAAATATAAAATCCTTATTTTGAACTGCAACTACTATTATAGATATATTAAGAATTATCAGAATTTCTAAAAAAATCTTACTTCCTAAATAGCTCTTCTTTTCTGGCTCCAATCCTCTTGCACCAGCTGGCAATCCCATTTTTCTTCTATAATATATTTCTTCTGCTCTACGAACTTTCTCGTCTCCATTCAAAACTCTTTCCACTTTTCCTTTTTTCCTTTCTAGCGAACTTTCTAAAATATATTATAGTTTGTTTATAAATATTCCTTTTTTATACTAGTGCAAAAAATATTGCTACAATAACAAGCGCAATATTAATTATTTTTAAATATTTACATTTTTTCTTCAAGCTTTCTTCTTTAGTCTTATTTTCTACTTTAGAAATATAATCATTGATAATAACCTCTGCCTCTTTCACACATAAATCGTTTTTCAAGACTTTTCCATCATTAACTGACTTGTTATACTTTATAAAATTTTCCTCTTTAATTTTGACATTCTCCTTGAAAACTACTATTGCCTCTTCTACCAAATTAGAATTAAAATTTTTGACTACTAACATATTTTTCATTTTACTCATAAATATCTCCCTAACAATAATTTCATATATATTTTTACCATAATTTAACATATCTATACATATTTTATTTTAAAAATCATAAGCTTTATTGGAGGTATTTTCTATGAATTCAAAGGGATTAGATTTTAGAAAAAAAGAAGTTATAAATATAAAAGACGGAAAACGTCTAGGTTTTGTTCAAGACGTTACAGCAGATTTAAAAACAGGTACAATTACATCAATAATTGTACCTGGTAATTCAAAGGGTTTCGGTCTATTCTTAGGTAATGAAGGAATTTCAATTCCTTGGGAATCTATTAAATGCATAAGTGACGAAATTATATTAGTAGACATATAGTTACTTATATAATCTACGTATATGTTCTAAAGCACCTTTTTCAATTCTAGAAACTTGTGCTTGAGAAATTCCTATTTCGTCTGCAACTTCAATCTGTGTTCTGCCTAAGAAGAAGCGTTTATCAATTATCATTTTTTCTTTATCCGATAGCTTCTTCATAGCTTCTGAAATTGTCAAATTTTCTGTCCACATCTCATCTGTATTTTTCTTATCTTTTATTTGGTCAAGTATATAAATACTATCTCCACCATCATTATACACTGGCTCTTGAAGTGATACAGGATCTTGTATCGCATCTAAACTCATAACTACTTCTTCTCTATCTACATCCAAGTCTTTGGCAATCTCGTCAACAGTAGGTTCCTTGCCATGTTCTTTTGTTAACTTTTCCTTAGATTGTAAAACTTTGTAGGCTAAATCTCTTACAGACCTACTTACTCTAATCATATTATTATCTCTTAAATATCTTCTAATTTCTCCAATAATCATTGGTACTCCATACGTACTAAGCTGTATATCTAAACTTACGTCAAAATTATCTATTGCTTTTATAAGACCTACACAACCTATCTGAAATAAATCATCAGCGTTTTCTCCTCTACCTCCAAAACGTTGTATAACACTTAGTACAAGTCTTAAATTTCCTTCTATTAATTTTTCACGAGCAGTAGGATCTCCTGCTTTCATTTGTAAAAACAATTCCTTATTTTCTTTATTTGTTAGTACTTTTAATTTAGAGGTGTTAGTATTTGCTATTTCTACTTTATTTATCAAAATAAAAACCCCCTTTTTAATAATGTTAATTACATTATTTCCAAAGAAGGTTTATTGTATTCAAAAAACGATTGCCTTTATTCGACTTTTATCCCGTTTTGCTCATTATATCTTTCTTCATTTTTTTAATAATTTTCTTCTCTAATCTAGAGATGTAACTTTGTGAAATTCCTAACATATCAGCTACTTCTTTCTGTGTTTTTTCTTCTCCATCTCTGTCTATTCCAAAGCGTAAATACATTATCTCTTTTTCTCTTTTATTAAGCTTATTTATCGCAATTTTTAGTAATTTCTTATCTACTTCATCTTCAATTTCCTTTGAAGTAATGTCATTATCTGTACCTAAAATATCTGAAAGTAAAAGCTCATTTCCATCACTATCCTTGTTTAAAGGCTCATCAATAGAAACTTCTGATTTTAATTTTGTAGTTCTTCTCAATTGCATTAAAATCTCATTTTCAATACATCTCGATGCATAAGTTGCAAGTTTTATATTTTTATCAACATTAAAAGTATTTATTGATTTCATAAGACCTATTGTACCTATTGAAATTAAATCTTCCAAATCCATGCCTGTATTTTCAAATTTCTTAGCAATATACACTACTAACCTTAAATTTCTTTCTACTAAAATTTGCTTTGCTTCAAAATCATTATTAGCAAGTCTGGCAAGTAATTTTTCTTCTTCTTCACTATTTAAAGGTGGTGGCAGTGTTTGGCTACCATTTATATAAAATACAGGAAAAGTGTCAAGTTCTGACCTTTTCATATACTTTCTAAATACTTTCCACACAAAACTTTTAAGTTTTTTTAAGTAATTTGCCATCTTTTTCTTCCTCCTTTAAAACATTAATTCCAACTAGACTACTATACAAATTTGACTTTGAAAGCTTACCATCATAAATACCAATAATAGTATCATTTCTAATAGTTTCGTTCTCGTCAATAACTCTAACATAATCTGGTTTAAATCCAAGTAAAATTCCATTTTGATTTCCTAATGAAGAAAATGGTATAATTTTAAATTTATAACTATAAATATCTGTGCTATCTAACCATTTTCCAGAAACAATATTCTCGATATTATCCAAAATATCATTATCTACTAAACTCTTTAAGCTGTTTTTTTCTACGATTATTACATCTTCCTTAGTAATTGGCTCTTTTAACAAGTTTCCTGTATCAATCATTGACTTTATTTTTTCAGTCTTTCCATTATAAAAAATCTCTATCTCACAAAGCATTGCTTTTTTACTAATTCTATCTTTTATAATTATTGCTACAGATACTATAACAAGGCTCCCTATAACTCCTCCAATTAATGTCACTTTCAAAGGATATGTACCAATTAAAATTCCATTTTCACTTATAATGTCTTTTGGATTTACAAAATATAACAGCATAAATGCAGCTCCACCAAAAGTAAAGGATACCAAATAAAATAACATAATCTGCTTAACTAAGAACTTCACTTTGGGTGGACGAAAAGCTATTTTTACTATCAAAACTGACACCAATACTTTAAGTAACATATTTTGGAAATTACTTATTGGTATTAGATAACTTACTATCGAATACAACCCACCAAAAGCACTACTTAAAAGTATTCTTGCCGGTTTAATTTTCACTTTTGCTAATATTGCAGTTGCAAGTAGTATCAGATAATTCATAGCGATATTCTCAAAAAATACTATATCCAAATAAATCGTCATATCTTTCTCCACTTTGAATTTTACTTTTCTTTATTGTACTATTTATGTATTAAAAAACTTGTCAATTTTTAAAGTACAAAAAAAGAAATAATCTACAAAATAGATTATTTCTTTACATTTTTATATTAACTTTTTATATAGTAAAATCAGTATTTAATTGGCTACCTGACCTCTCTTTAAGCTTATCCTGAGCATCTTTTGCAGCTTGTGCTACATGTGCTATCTTTTCTTGTACTTCTCTTTGTGATGTACCAAAATTTCTTAAATCCCAAGGTTTTAAATTCTCATTTTTAACCCTACCTATTACTGCTTCTTCTAGTTCAGCAAACTCTTTACATATTAATACATCTACTGCATCTATATTTTCACCAAATAATTGATTAAGCCTTTCTGGATATACATTAAAGACTTGATCTACTGCAAGATTTACTGAAAACATATCTGAAGTACTTAGTCCAATATCTGCAATCGATGCTTTTTTTATCTTATTAAAAGCTGTCTGAACTGCATCTCCCAATCTTTTCTCAGCACTTACACAATCTACATCTCTTTTACTTTGACACATACCTTCTCTACCATCTTTAAAAGCTTGTCGTCCCCCTTTTTTTCTTTCATCTGATGTCAAGCCTGCATCTCTATCTTCCTCAATTTTTTTCTTTGTCCTTGCAACTATTCCAGTTGCTCTGTCACACATCTCTTGTGTAGGACGAGTATTAATTGAATTCACTATATCTCTTAACTCTGCTAAAGCTTGTTCAAGTACTCCTTGATATTTATATGGAACTATACATTCTGTAAACGCTGCTAAAATTTCCTCTTGCATTTGCTTTATTATTTCAGTTACCTTACGTTGTGACTCATAATCCCTGTCAAAAACACCTCTTTGCATCCTCTTTTTCGTATCTTTAAAAATTGTTTCTAAGCTTTCCATAAACACCTATCCTTTTTCCTATTTATCTAATCCCTCATAGTAACTTAATTTTTAAACAAAAACCTATCGTTCCTCACGATAGGTTTCATATGTATCTAATTTCTATTTTCCACCTAAACCTTTATTTTTTCTAAGAAAAGCTGGTATGTCTAATTCGTTTGAAGAATTTGTATCAACTGCTGTTATAGAAGATGTAGCTGTTGCACTAGCTCTACTTCTGTTTCCATAAGCTTCTCTAACAATTGATTCATATCCTGGAGCAGCTCTTCGTTCTTCATCCTTCTCAAAACCTGTAGCAATAACAGTGATTTGGATTTCTTCTCCCATTGACTCATCTGTAACTGTACCAAAGATTATATTTGCTTCTGGATCAGCACTTCTTTGTACTAACTCAGCAGCTGTATTTGCTTCTAACAATCCTATGTCTGTACCACCAGTTATATTAATAATAACACCTTTTGCTCCTTCAATAGATGTTTCTAGCAATGGACTTTGAATAGCTTGTTTTGCAGCATCTTCTGCTCTATTTTCACCACTAGCAGTACCGATACCCATATGTGCCATACCTTGATTTAGCATTATAGTTTTAACATCTGCAAAATCTAGATTGATTAAACCTGGAACTGCAATTAAGTCTGATATACCTTGTACACCTTGTCTTAAAACATCGTCAGCCATTCTAAAAGCTTCCACTATTGATGTTTTTCTGTCAATTACTTGAAGTAATTTATCGTTTGGAATTACCACTAAAGTATCCACTTTACCTTTTAAACTAGCAATTCCACGTTCTGCTTGAGCTAATCTCTTCTTACCTTCAAAAGTGAATGGTTTTGTTACAACACCTATTGTTAAAATACCTAATTCTTTAGCAATAGCTGCAACTACTGGAGCGGCACCTGTACCTGTTCCTCCACCCATACCAGCTGTTACGAATACCATGTCTGCACCTTTTAATACTTCTGCAATTTCTGCTCTACTCTCTTCAGCTGATTGTGCTCCTATATCTGGATTTGCTCCTGCTCCTAACCCTCTTGTGATTTTTTCACCTATTTGGATTTTTGATCCAGCTCTTGAAGTATTAAGAGTTTGTCTATCTGTGTTAACTGCTATAAACTCTACGTTTCTTATTCCTGCTTCTATCATTCTGTTTACTGCATTATTTCCGGCACCACCAACTCCTATTACTTTAATAGTTGCTGTTCCATCCATCATGTAGTTTAATTCCTCATTCTCCATAATCATAAGGTATATCCTCCTCCAACAATATAATTAATATATTTAAAAATTAAAAACTATTTTATGTGTAAAAAAAGTCCTTTACTTTTTCTAAAGCCGTTTTCCAAAAATTTTTTTCTGTCTTAACATCTATGCTACTTGAAACTGTTTTTGCATAAGGTCTTGCTGCTATATATCTAACTAAAGCATAACTTGTTCTATATGTTGATTTAATTGTACTAATCAATCTACCTGTAGAAATCTTAACCGGAATATTTAATATAATCTTTCCTGCCATATCACTTTTGTTTATATTAACTATCCCTTCTCCTGTTAAAATTACATTATTAATATTTGATTTTATTCCATGTGAAGTAATATCTTTATTAACTAATGAAAAAATCTCTTCAATCCTTGCTTCAATAATCTCAACTAAATCTGAACTCTTTATAGTCTTATTCTTCTCTCCTACATCTTTACAAGTATTTAAAACAATATTATTATCATTGTCAATAAAAGATTTTAAAGCTAGTCCATATTGTCTTTTAAGTTTCTCTGATTCCTCTGGTGAAATGTTAAGTACATAAGAAATATCACTAGTTATATTGTCACCACCAAGATTTATTGTATTAGTGTATATAAATGAATTTCCATTAAATACACCTATATCCGTATTTCCAGCACCTATATCTAATAACATAACATTATCATTTAGCTCATTAGTATCTAATACTAAATTTCTTTCTGCAAGTGTAATCGGAATTGTTCCATCTATTTCTATTCCAGCTTTTTTAAATATAGATGTAATTTGTTTTACATATTCTTTTTCAGCCAGAATTATTTGTGCTGTAAGAGTAAAGCTTGCATTAAATTTTCCCACAGGATCATCTATCGCTTTGCCATCTTCTAGTATGAACTTGTCTGGCACTACATCAACTAGAACTTTATCCTCTGGGACTTCTATATCTCTAACTTGAATTATTGCTGAGGTAACATCTTTAATAGATATACCAGCAAGTTTGTCTTTTGCCTCTTTTACGATACTGTTTTGCACAATCGTTATGTACTTACCTGGTATTGTAGTATAGGCAGAATTTATCTTAAGATTTGAAATATCTTCTGCTTCTTTTATTGTCTTTGCAATAGCTGCACTTAAATCATCATTATTAACTATTTTACCCTTTTTAATAGCTGAACATCTGCTACTTGTACTGCAAATAATTTCAATTTGATTGAAATTATTTACTTCTCCAACAACTGTGCTGACCTTAGAAGTTCCAATATCGATACCAACAATTATATCTCCTATTGCCAAAGCCAACCCTCCATTTTTTAGTGTAAATTCTACTTGCGTTTATAATATTACATTTTATAAAACAAGTCAAGAGAATTTGAAACATTTTTGTAACTTATGTAATGATTTTGTAATTAAAAACAATTACTTTCCTACTATATAACATTTTGCTCCAAAATTCAAGTCATAATTTGTAGTTTTTTGTATTTTTTTGTAATAACAAAGCTATACCATAATTGGTATAGCTTTTTCTTCAGTACAACAAATTTTTTTACTTTATTCTTTAACTTCTTTTTTATTTTTATGAGACATTTCTGCAAATTTATTTGTCCATTTATCAACATAATGTCTTCTTATAATAGCTAGGTTTGTAAACATTCTTCCAACAAAAACTACTACTGCTGCAAGATATATATCAACATTTAACCTCTCACCTAAATAAGTTAGTGCAATAGACAATATCGCATTTCCAAAAAAACCTGATAAAAAAATTTTTAAATCAAAGTTCTTTTTTATTACTGAAGTAATTCCTCCAAACACTGTATCAAGCGCCGCAATAATTGCTATTGCTAAATAACTAGAATATGTATATGAAATTACTGGTGTATTCATTCCTATAATAGCACCTAAGATACAACCTATAATAATTGAAATATAAATCATTTTTAGTCCTCCTATTTGTTTTCTTCTGCATATTCAAATTTTATTGCTCCAGAATATGCTGGGATGTCTACTATATCTTTTACTTCGTATTCAACAGTTTTTTCATAAAGCTTCATTTCGTCCATATATCCACCTTTTATAGTAATTGCACTTTCCAAGTATTTTTTATCTCCAATAGCCTTTACTGTAAATGGTGCTGGTATTCTATTTCCATTTATAAAAATAAATTGTGTTCCAACTGTTGCAATTTCAGTTGTTGATACTATTCTTTCTCCATTGATTGAAATTGCTTCTGCTCCAGCAAATTTAAGCTCATTTACAATGCTTAGTAAATCCCACCTATCTATTGCCGTATTACTATTATCTTTTAATATAACTTCAATTCCCTCTCCTTGAAGCTTAGTATATCCTAAATACATACTAGTTTCATCTAATTCTTTTTCTAGTATAGTTTCACTTTCAGCTGAATTTGAAAGTTGTGACTGGTATTCAGCTATTCTTCCTTCTGTTTCAGAAAGTTTTGTTTCTATTTCTTCATATTTTGTTTTCCAATTAGCAAGCTCTGCTCTTAATTCTGTTTCCCTCATAGTCTCTATTGCAGTAATATCCGTTTGCTCCACTGTTTTAAATTGTGTAAACATTACTGCTGTTAAAATAAGAGTTGCAAGACCTATGGAAACAATCATTATATATTTTCCTTTCATCTTAGCCTCCTATTCTACTACTTTAGCGTATTCAAATTTATAAACACCATCATATTTTGGTATTGTAATTGAATCTTTTTTCTCTATATCTACAGTAACACCATCATCTTTTAATTTATCAATATATCCACCAAGCATTGTAAGTGCTCCATATAGTTTTTCAGGTGAACCAATTGCATTTATAACAAATGGTACTCCTACCTTTTCATTATTAATTTTTATAATATTTCCTGCACAAGCTATTGCAGTTGGATTTACTATTCTTTCTCCATTAATTGAAATTGCTTCTGCTCCAGCATTTTTTAGTGCATTTGCTACCTCTATTAAATCAGAATAATGCACTAACGAAGAAGATAAATCTAATTTATTAATAGCAACTTCTGCATCTTTTAAGGTTATAGTAATTCCTTTTCCAATAACTTCTGTCAAACCTAAAGCCATATTATTTTTTCCTAAATCTGTCTTTACATTTTCAGAAGTTTCACTAGATTTTGATGCTGATTCACGAAGCTTCTCAAGCTTAGATTCTTTAGTTTCTAAATTATCATAAGCTAAATCATATTTCTCTTTCCATTTTAATACACTATCTCTTAATTCGTTTTCTGCATAAGTGCGCCCCATTCTAGATGCTGTACTAGTTACTGTTCGCATTTGAATACATATTCCTACTGTAAGTAAAAAGCACATTATACCTAATAAAGCTGCAATCTTCTTCTCCTGCATAATATCTTCCTCCAAGTTTCATTTTTATGTTTGTTCTCTAAAATAAGCATCTTCTGTATTCAAGTCCATATCAAGAAAAATCTCTCCTGCCAAACCTTTAGTTTGTGTCAAAATCCCACTTAAATATAGCATTCTTGTATTCAAATTTGAGCAATCTCCTAAATATACTGTCTTTCGTTCCTCTTCTAAGGTCAAAATATAATTTCTATCATTAGATACATCTATTTTAGTTATATAATCACCTATCTCATTAATCTTTGCTGTTTCAACAATTTTTATAATTTGATCCATTTGTTTTAAATCTTCCAAATCTAACCTATCTCCAGCTTTAGCATTACTTAAATCCGTCTTAAAGCCTAAAATAATCGGTATATCATCTATTTTATTTACTGATACTTCTAGCATATAACCTTGATTATTTATATAAACATAACTATCTGCCACTTGTAGCATATATCTTGGCACTCTTTCCTTAACAGTAATTTTTACTGTATTAGGAAATTTTCTAGATACTTTTACATCTTCTACATAAGCATTTTGCTTAATATCTTCCTCTATTTTTATTGTATTGATAGCAAATAAATTATTGTATTGATCAAAATCTACAAGTGCTTTTACTTGTTCCTCTGTAATCATAGAGCTATCGACTAATTCAATTTTTTGTATTTTGCATATATCAAGGTTCATAAGCACAAAAAATACTAAAGCAAGTATCCAGACAAACAAAAACATTTTAAGTAATTTGCTTGACTTTTTAGACCTTCTCCCAGACTTGTCCTTAGTTTGTTTAGAGGCTGCATCTCCTGCAACCTTTTTTTCTTTCATTTGTGCTCTTTGCAATTCTTGCTTTCTTCTTTTGTTTCTCTTTTTATTTCTTGCTTTACGATTTTTATCTTTTTTAGGAGTACTGTTTCTATTTAGTCCAATAATAATTTCATCATCATTACTCATAGATTACTACTCTCCCTCTTTAATAATATCAGCTCCTAAGCTATTTAACTTCTCGTCTAAATTTTCATAGCCTCTTAATATATATTCTATATTTTTTACCTTCGTAGTGCCTTTTGCCATAAGTCCTGCTAATACTAACGCTGCTCCGCCTCTTAAATCTGTACTCTGTACTTCTGCTCCATGAAGCTTTCTTACACCTTTTATAACTAGAGTTTTTCCTTCTATATTTGCCTTTGCTCCCATTCTCTTAAGCTCTGAAAAAATCTTAAATCTATTTTCAAATATATTTTCAGTAACTATCGAAGTACCTCTAGCAATTGTAAGCATACAGGCAAAAATTGACTGTAAATCTGTTGGAAAGCCGCGGATATGGCATTGTCTTAAACTCTGTGCTTTTTAGCCTTTTAGGACTGACTAAAACTATGCTATTTTTATTTACATTAATTTTGCAACCAATTTCTTCTAGCTTGTGTAATATAGGACTTATGTGTTCAGGAATAACCTTCTTCAAATGAACTTTTCCGCCTGTCATAGCTACTCCAATAAGTATAGTTCCTGCCTCAATTCTGTCTGGCATTATATTATATGAAACTTCTTTTAAAGCTTTTACGCCTTTTATTTTTATAATACTCGTTCCGCATTCCAAAAATTTTAGCACCCATTTGATTTAAAAATTCGGCTAAATCAACAATTTCAGGCTCCAAAGCCGCATTCTCTATAGTAACTTCTCCATCTCCCAAAACTGATGCTAAAATTATATTTTCAGTTGCACCTACACTCGGAAAATCTAAATGTATTTGTACGTCTTTTATTTTATCACACTTGCAGTGTATATTTCCACTATTTTCTTCAATTTTTATCCCTAATTTTTTAAAACTATTCAAATGCAAGTCAATCGGTCTGCTTCCTATCTCACAACCGCCGGGATATGAAAAGGTTACTTCCTTACATCTACCTATTAAAGCTCCTGATATTATAACAGAAGATCTAAGTTTTCTCATAAGATCATCTGGTATTGTATTTTTATTTAAGTTTTCAGAATTTATAATAATCTTATTCTTATCTTTTTTAACCTTACAACCTAAATATTCTAAAATTTTTAAAGTAGTTTTCACATCTTCTATATTAGGAACATTATATAATTTAGTAGTTTTTCCACTTAGAATACAGCCTGCCAAAATTGGTAAACTTGCATTCTTAGATCCAGATACATAAGTTTCGCCTTCTAGTCTTTTACCTCCATTTATTATGTAACAACTCATTTTTATCACCTCATATAAATTACTATGCTACATAATATGTAAAATTGACATAAATAGTGACTTAATATTTTACAACAAGCTTATCTATCTTACTTCTAATATATTTCTCAAGTTTACCCATAAAAATATCTGGCTCTATCTCTTTTTTTGCTACCATATCTAACCCCTTCTCCCAACTTGCTGTAAGGTCTGGATTTAGCATATCTGGAATAGATTTTGCTATAATGTCGTAAATCGCCTCTCCCTTAGTGGTTGGAGTTATTATTTGGGTTTTCTTGTTTATATCAATGTACTTAATTCTTTCTAGTTTTTCTATAATTCCTGCACGAGTGGCACTTGTTCCAATTCCAGCACCTTTAATCTGCTCTCTTAACTCTTCATCTTCTATTAGTTTCCCTGCGTTCTCCATTGCTAAGATAATGGTTCCAGAATTATACCTACTTGGTGGTGTAGTCTCCCCTTCTTTTATTTCAAAATTGTTCACTCCTACTTCCATACCTTTTTTTAAGCTTGTTAAGATAGATAAGTCTTCATCTTCTCCATCTGTTTTAGCTTTGTTTTTCAATACCTCTAAATAACCGTGGATTTAAGCACACTTTTCCATTTGCAGTAAAAGTTTCATTTTCTACCTTAACAGTTACAGATACCTTACTATACTCAGCTGGTGGATAAAAAATCGCAATAAACCTTTTTACAATCATTTTATATACATTCTTCTTTAAATCATCTAACTTATCATAATTTTCAAAACCTTGACCAGTTGGAATAATTGCATAATGGTCTGTTATCTTACTATCATTTACATACTTGGTCTTAACAAGATTTGTACTATATTTTTCTTCTACCATTTTTGAAATATATTTACTAACTTCTTCGTCCTTAAAATTTTTATATAATCCATTTAAGTTCTTTCCTATTTCTTTAGCAATAGCAGTTGATAAAACCCTTGCATCAGTTCTAGGATATGTAACTAATTTCTTCTCATATAAATCTTGTATTACCTCTAAAGTCTCATCTGGTTTTATTTTAAAGTTCTTTGAACATTCATTTTGAATTTCAGCCAAATTATATAAGAGTGGTGCATTTTCTTTTTGCTTACTCTTCTTAACTTCTTCTACTATTGCTTTTTTATCAGATAAATATTCTATAAACTTCTTTGCATCCTCTTCTTTTTTAAAACCATTGTCATTATACAAAAGATTACTTTCAAATAGTTTAGACTTTTCTGTAACCTTCCATTCTGCTTTAAAAAATGATGGTTCTTTTCCAAATTCTCCAAGAATTTTATAATACTTAGTCTTAACAAAGTTTTTAATCTCTCTTTCTCTAGAAACTACCATTCCTAAAACACAAGTCATAACTCTACCAACTGCAATAGATATTTTCTCTTCGTTTAAGTCTTTGGCAATTCTCCTACCAAAAATTATAGATAATAGCCTAGAAAAATTTATCCCTATAAGATAATCTTCCTTTGCTCTTAAATATGCAGAATCTGATAAACTGTCATATTCACTTAAAGCCTTAGCTTCTTTAATTCCTCTTTGTATCTCCTCTTCTGTTTGTGAATCTATCCAAACTCTTTTCATTTCTGCCTTTGGATTAGGATTAGCCATCATAAACACTAGCCTTTGTATATACTCTCCCTCACGCCCAGAGTCACCTGCATTATATATCTCTTCAATATCTTCTCTTTGCATAAGTGTTTTTATTATCTCAAATTGTTTTGCTTGTATTCCACCAGAAATAACCTCATACTTCCATTCCTTTGGCAAAAAAGGTAAAGTGTCTAATCTCCAAAACTTTAATTTCTCGTCATATACTTCTGGATAACTCATTGTTACTAAATGACCATAACACCAAGTTATAATCCATCCATTTCCTTCTAAATATCCATTCTTCTTAGCTGGATTTACTTTTAAAACTTTTGCAAATTCTGTAGCAACAGATGGTTTCTCAGTAATTAGTAATTTCATTTGTCTCTTCCTTTTTCTTGTAATCTTCTTCATCATTATATAATATTAAACTATAATTTACAACAAAAAAGCGGATATTTTACATCCGCTTTAATTATCTATTTTTATTTTTCTTTAATACTCTCATACTTAAAGTAGGAAATCCCCGCAATCACAAGCACAACGAATATTGCTACCATTATATTGTCTGATGCACCTGTATATGGAATATCGTCTTCATAAACTGTGTTTTTTCTTGTATTAGTGTTTGTGTTTGTATTATTAACAATATTTCTTACAATGTTTCCAGAAGTATTAGTATTTGTGTTTCTTTGTTGAATTTGATTTGGTGCTTTATTTGTATTTGTTGGTTGGTTTGAATTGTTACCAATCTCATTTCCTGATGGTGCACTTCCTATTGTAATTTTTGTAGAAATTGGAGCTGCCGTAATTGTTTCCCCTGTGTTAGAAGCTTGGATATCTGTTAATTTGATATCACCTGATTTTCCTGTTACCCCTGTTTTTGTTTTGAAAGTTATTTGAACTATATCTGCATCTTCATTTAAGAAACCTTGTTTATATAACATAAGTTTTCCATTTTCTTTGTTATATGTTGGTTGCCATCCATTATTTCCTTCAATACTGTTATCACTTAAAGTTTCAAAAACTTGTGTACTATATGATAAAACACCTTCAAAAATATTAATACCAGTTGTACCAACATCTAAATTTGATATTCTGACTGTAACTACAAATTCATTTGATTCAGGAACCGTAGTTTTATTTGGTGTAAGTGTTGCTGAAAAGCTTGATGCATTAACTGTTGTTACTAATGATGTTATTACCAATATTAACATTAATGAAATAATTGCTAATTTCTTCTTCATCTTTAAAATCTCCTTCTCTTTATATAGTATACCGCTTTTCATAATAAAAATCAAGTATTTTTTATGTTAAATAATAATTACAATTTTGTAAACTAATGATTCATATAAATATCTATTATTTGAGATAGATCTGTTAGTTCTACTTGCCAATCACAATTTAAATCAATTGCTTTTAATTGGTTACCTTCTAATGTATATTGTTTTCCAAACATGTAATGTGCAATAAATTTAGATAAATCAAGCTGTTGTATTCGTCCATTGCCTGTTACGTCTCCTCTAACTATTAAAGTATAAACTGTTCCATCAGATAAAGTTAATGTCATTCCTGTTTTTACTAAAGCTGAATCCGCAGCCGTATTTCCGTTTGTTTCTTTAAAAGTTAAAGTCTTTGAATTTGTAGTTATCTTTGATTTAAAAGTTTGTATCGTTGTTTCAGGTTGTATTTTATAAATATATTTTTCTTTTATTATATATTCAGAAGAACTCAAAGTAATCTTTTCATCAGGCTTATCTGGGTTATCTGGGTTGTCTGGTTTATCCGGATTATTAGGATCCTTATTGTCATCTGGGTTTTTATTAGGATCATCTGGATCCGTCGGATTAATTGGGTCCGTTGGTCCAACTGGATCTTTTGGATCATCTGGATTTTTATTAGGATCGTCTGGATCTGTCGGTGTAGCAGTTCCTATATCTGTAAAAGCCTTTATACAAAGATCTGTATTTTTCATATCAAAACCTGTTACAGATTGGTTTGATAACATATACCAATTATATCCATCTACTGAGTACATATTTCTATTAGGATTTCCTTTAATAGTTGAATATAATGAGTTTGGTACTGAAGCTTCTACTGAAAAATAGAATTTACCTGTATTTGATTTTTGTTTTATTACAATTGCAAAATTATTCTCAGTAAGTTCAACATCTGTAATGTCTATTCTGTGATATCCCGGTGAAAGCACTTCTGTTGTAGCAACTTTTGTAAGTCCTTGCACTATTGTGCTATTTCCTCTTGGATTAACATATATCTCCAAAGAAACATTGTCTGGAACTGAAACTCCTACATATTTCAAAGTCTCTTTCTTAGAAGAATCTCTATTATATGTTACTGCTATATATCCTTCGTTTGTTGAATCCAATCCAATTGCTGTATTATCTCCCATTGGATTATATTGATATAATTTATCATAATCTTCCGTTGAAGTTGATACTATTCCATATAATAAGCTTTCTATTAAAGCATCCTCATAAGAAATATATATATATCCATTGTCAAAGCTTTCTGTTCCATATGTATTTAAACAAATATATGCTCCATTATTTTTTGGTTTAGCAACTCCTGTAAAATTATCTCTTGAATACGAATCATCCCAACCTACTATTGTAACTGCATGATCTCTTACATAAGAATTGCTATTACAAAAATATGCCTTTGCTTTTACTATATTATTTTTGTTGCTGTAAAATTGAGTTTGGTTACCAGCTGTAACTGATGCAACAGCACCATATTTTACTATATGATCTTTTATCATATTTCTAAGTTCAGTAACTTCTGAAGCAGAATATACGTGTTTTTTATCTCCTACCCCACCATTTGTATATGTAACTGTTCCATCACTTCCATATTCCTTCATTAAAGTTGGTAAGGTTACATAATCTGTAACGAAAGTGTCCATAGGTTTATCTAAATCTTTCAAAGATATTCTATTTGTGTTATCTTCAAAAGGCATTTGTTCTTCAAGTACTGCACCTTTTCCATTTGTTAAATATGCTAGTCCAAATGGTGCTAGGCCTCCTGAACCTGCCTCTCTATTATATCCATAAGAATTTTCTCCATCAGTAAAAGTTTTTATTGTTGAATAATCCATATGTCTTGCAGAAAAAGTTTTATTGACATTTTTTAATAAAGCTAAATTAGTTTCTAACATAGTTACTGTCGAAAACGCCCAACATTCATTTGTTCTTCCTTGATGTTTTACCTGAATCTTAATGTCATTATTAAGGTTATATGCTGGTTGATTATAGCTAGCAGCTTTTACAAGTGATTCATACCAATCCTCTGATATGCTTCTAGTAAGAGCCTTAAAACCATAGCTAATTCCATTTTTATCATACTGGCTAAGCACATCTTCATCTACTGTATCTGCATATAGTTTTGGAATTAATGTGTTTTCTTTTTCTTCTTCACTTAAATTTTGCCACTCTACAAACTGCTCAGTGTGTGAGGTTTGTAATTCTGGTGCATCAGTTGCAAAACTAAAAGAGTTTATAAACAAAACACCTAGCAAAGCTGTTCCAGCACAAAGCATTTTAATTGCTCGTTTGTCAAATTTAAACTTCTTCATTAATTACTATCTTCCTTCTTAATTTTATATATTTGCATATAATAATTTCATTGTATCAAGTTTATTATAGCACTTACTAGATATGCTTGCAAGTCTACTCTTATTAAGTTTTTATTGCATTTCTGTTACTGAAATGTAATAAAATTTTTATGCACTTGATATTTATATTTTACTTTTTTGAGGTATAATATTAGTATACAAAAGAATTAAGGAGTTTTTATGAACATAAATTCTACACTAAAGCGTGAGGGGATTGAAGTTATCAATCCTTTAAGTACACTTGAAATTAATAAAATAGCATCAAAAATTGCAGAGAAATTATGTTCTGCCTTTCCTGAACATAATCTAAATCAAAGCGATTTATTCATTTCTATATCAAGATTAAATATGTATATAGCAAAAATGCCAAATGACTTAGCAGCTGCAAAATATCTATATAAAAATGATTCTATTTATTTTAGTCAAGATATGGACTTTGACGACTTAAACACTCTTGCAATTCATGAATGTATACATTTCTTACAAGCTTTAAAAGATAAACGTGGAAAAACAATCAGATTGGGTTTATATGATTTACAAGGAAAATCTCATGGTATGGCATTAAATGAAGCTGCTGTTCAATATATGGCTTCAAAAGCCAATAATGCAGAAGTGGACACTGTTAGATACTATAATATGAATCTAACTACTGAAAGCCCTGATTATTACCCAATAGAAACAGCAATTATTAGGCAACTTGCATATTTTACTGGTACATATCCACTTTTTCATAGCGTTTTGTTTAGTAATGATGTATTCAAAAATACTTTTATTGCAAAATCTAGCCCAAAAGCTTATAACATCATTGAATCAAACTTAGATTTAGTTATGCAATACCAAGAAGAATTAGTTATATCAATGAATGAATTAGATGCTTCTTCTGAAATTGATGCACCACTAAATGCAATAAAAAACTTATCAAACAGAATTGAAGCTCTTAAAGCAATTATTCTTAAGCTTACTCTTGAAATACAAAACACAATTATTTATCATTGCTTTAATAGAGAATTCGATTATATAAGAGATCAAGACAGTTTGAATGCTTTTCAATCTCATTTATATAATTTTAAAGATTTACTTATAGATACTGAAGGCTATAATTATTATAATGAATTTTATCGTGAAATGATGAATCAGCTTGACGAAAAGCGCGAAATGGTAAAAAAATTTGGTGTACTTACCTTTTTTGAAGAATCCAATAAAAATTTAGTGCTTTTCGAAAATCCCACCTACGGTATTGAGTTCTTTAAAAAATTATTTACCAAACTTAGATTACTTTTCGAAGAAAAGGTACGAATGAAAAATATAGATTAAAGAAACCTCTTATTATAATTTAAGAGGTTTTTTCTAATTCTTTTAAAACTAATTGTAAATCATTCCAAAAATCAATCTTCTTATTTTCATCCCTTAGCAGTGCTGCTGGATGAAAAGTTGGCATATATTTTATGTCCTTTTTTATTATCCAATTTCCTCTGCTTCTAGTTATTCCATATTCTTCACCTAGAACATTTTTCAGAGCAACACTTCCCATCAAAACAATAATTTCTGGTTTCACTAACATTACTTGATTTCTCAAATAATCCATACAAGCTATTGCCTCATCCTTTTCTGGATTTCTATTACCTGGAGGTCTACACTTTACAATATTTGCGATATATACTTCCTCTCTATTTATCCCCAGTCCTTTAAAAGCTTCGTTCATAAGTTTACCTGCTTTTCCTACAAAAGGAATACCTTGCATATCCTCGTCTGCTCCGAGGTCCTTCACCTATAAACATTATCCTTGCATTAGGATTTCCTGTACCAAAAACTGTATTAGTCCTATTTTTACATAATTTGCACTTCTCACAGGTTTTTACTACTTCGTCTATTTCTTCTAAACTATCATACATAAGCTACTCCTATAATACTATAATTGCTGTACCTCTTCCTGCATTATCTCCATCTACTCTAACTGATTCTATTTTATCACCATTACAAACACTGCACAAGTTGCAATCAATAATATTTTTCTCTTTTATTCCAAGTTCTAATAATAAGATTCTATTAATTGCTACTGTATCAATATTATATTTTTGGTCTCCATCTACAATTCTACCTAACTCTATAAAATGTTCAGTTCTTCCTGTAAACTTAAAAATATTTGCACAAAGCTCTTTAACATCTAATGAAACTTCAAAATGACATTTCCTAATACTTGGACATATAAAACATAATATATCTTCTGACTTACAGCCATAAGAATTTATCATTTTTACTACTGCTTTTTCCGCTATCTTCTGAAAAGTACCTCTCCAACCAGAGTGTACATTTGCAATTACTTTTTTTACTGGATCATAAAATAAAAACAAAATACAATCTGCATTTTTAGTTGTAAGTGCAATTTCCTTCTTATTTGTAATTAGCCCATCCACATTTTGTAACTCTTCTGTGGATAACATATCATCTACATTTTTAACTATGTCAGTATGCGTTTGTACTGGCTGCAATACTTTTTCTGAATTTATATCTAATGCTTTGCATAATCTCTCATAACTACTGCTATTTTTATCCTGATTAAAAGAAAAATCTATGTCCTCACTCTTTAAAGTATAGGCATGTTTTATTCCATATTTAACTAATTTCTTAAACTGAATATAATTTACTCCTTCTTTTTCGACATATATAATTTCTTCACTTTTAAACATCTAAATTCTCCTTTAAATAAATTTTCTTGGAACCCTGTCTGATATACAAGATAATATTTCATAATTTATTGTATCACATTTTTTAGCTACTTCGTCTAAAGTTATATTTTCATTGTCCCAAATATACACTTCATCTCCTACCTTTACATCTGGAATATTAGTTACATCTATCATAAAACTATCCATACAAACTCTACCTATGATTTCTGCTGTATAACCATTTACAAAGACTTTAGCTCCTGTCATGCTTCTACGAATTCCATCTGCATAACCTAGTGGAACAGTTGCAACCTTTGTTTCCTTATCTGCTACAAATAGTCTACCATAGCTTACACTATCACCCTTTTCAATTAACTTTACAAAATTAATTCTAGTCTTTAGTTTTGCAACTGGTTTTAAAGATAATTTCTCATAAGCTCCTTCAAAAGGCTCGTATCCATACATTATTATTCCCGGTCTTACTGTATTACATTTAGAATTTTTAAAATTTAAAATTCCATTAGAAGCACTAGTATGAATATATTTTATATCTTTAAAATATTTTTCTACTATCTCTAACCCCTTATTAAAGTTCTCAATCTGCTTCTCAGTATATCCTTTATCACTATCTGCTACTGAAAAGTGAGTATATACACCTTCTAATTTAATAGAAGAATTTTCTTTTATTGTTTTACAAAACTTCTCTATATCGTCATACTTAACTCCAGTTCTTCCCATACCTGTTTCTAATTCTAAATGTACCTTTACTACTTTTTTTTGTAAAACTAATTGTTCTAAAAATGAATAGTCACTAATTCCTGTTGTAACATTTTGTTTTGTAATTTCTGGTATATCTGCTACATCTGGTTGATTTAAAATAAGAATATCTCCTTTATAACCTAAATTTCTTATGTAATTTGCTTCTTGCTCCATAGCAACAGCTACTATTTTAAAGTCTTCAAAAGCCTCTAATTTTTTATTTATATGAGTACCATAAGCCTGTGCCTTTATAACTGGCATTAAAGTTATATTATCTCCTACAAAATTTTGTATTTGCTTTAAATTCTCTTTAAATGCACCTAAACTAACTTCCATTACTGCACTTCTCATAAGTTTTCTCCTTAATTTATATAATCAAAATTATTGCATTTTAGTGAAGTACTAAAATTACATATTGTACGATAATTACAAAAATCACAGCCTGTTTTGCCTTTGTAATTATATGGTTTAATATCAATATTACCTTTCATAATCTCTGAAGCCAATGATTTTATAACTTTTTTTACCTGTTTCTGTAAACTTTCAAGTTCTTCTGCTGTCTTAGCACTACTTCCACTTATACTTCCATCTGATTTCAAAGAAACAGGTATAATATCTGATTTCTTAGTCTGTTCAATATTTTTGTCCATAGCTTTTACAACTTGAAGGTCAGCTAAAACAATACCTTTCATTTTAAAAGCTTTTCTTATTTCTGCTTCTATTAAATCTGTATCTTCTGTATTTTTAGTTGCCTTATATATATTATCAATTAGTCCTAAATACAAAAGTCCACTTGCTTCATAATCTTTTTGCTCTGTCAAAGCATCTATATAAGTCACTAACTGTATTTGAAGTCCTGCTTCTACCTGTTTTACATCTAATTCTCTATTTGAAGATTTATAGTCAATTACTCTAACATATTGTTTATCGCCTATTTTGCCTAAATCAACTCTGTCAATCTTTCCCGTAATCTCCAAAGATTTATCCTCAAAAAGAGACATTTGAATAGGCTTAAATTCGCTGGTGTTATTAAATTCTATCTCATGTCCCAAAACCTTAAAATCACTGTTTTTTATAGTATATACAATATACTCTACTGATTTTAGTACTACTTTTTTTAAATTTCTAGTAAGTGTCCTAAACTTAGCTGTACTAGAAAAAGTATAATATTTTGGAACTTGTAATACTTCTTCTATAATCTTCAAAGTTAATTCTTCTATATCTTTATCTGCCAACTTAGTTATAGAACTACCACTCTTATCTATTCTCCTAAATAAATCGTCAATAACTTCGTGCATAAAAGAACCTGTATCTATTGACATCATTTTAAGCTCTGGGTTTTCTTTTAATTTAAGTCCATAAGTTAAATGAAAAGAAAATGGACATTTTCTATAAGCTTCTAACCTTGATACACTCGTTCTTAACTTTTCACCATAAAGTTTATCAATATTTTCTTCCGATATTTTCTCTGGTAAATTATTATAATCAAATCCACTAATTGTAGATAAAAATTCATCCTTTCGATTTATATAAAAATATCTTATAACTTCTGACCAGTCCTCTGATATCTCATTTCCTTCTAAAAACTCTTTATAAACTTTAAGTGCTTCTTCAAAACTTGCTCTCTCATTACTAAATTTATGCTCTACACCTAATATATCACTTTTTTGGACTAATTTAGGAAAAGCAATTTTCATTTTTTTTATTAATATAGAAGGTCTTAGTGATGCTCCATCCTTATCACTTGATGCATAAGACAAAAATAATTTTTCTTCAGGAGTAGTAAAAGTCCTGTAGATATTAAATTGCTCTTCATATAAAAGCTCTGTAGAAGATTTCGCAATTTCAAAACCTTTGCTTAAAAGCTTTTCTCTATCACTATCATTTAAAAATCCCTCTTCTTTTGATTTTGCTGGAAATACACCATCATTAATACCTATAATAAATAAAATTTTAGTTTTTCTGCTTCTTGAACGCTCAGTATCTCCAAGCACTACTTGATCCTGTGTTGCAGGAATTATTCCAAGCTCACTGTTTTTAATTCCAGTTTGTAGAAGTTCCTTATACTTATCAAAAGTAACTTTATCGTCTTTAAATAATAACACCAATTCATCAAGTACACTTATCAAAATTTTATAGCTAGTATTGTACTCGTCTGATATTTCCAATAACCCAAATTTCTTAATCTTTTTATCTAAGATTTCATCTACTTTATTTTCTATTAGAAAATTATATAGACTTTTAGTAATTTCAAAAACTGTTCTATTTTCTGATACACTATTTTTTAGGTTCATAAGCGATGTAACAATTTGTTTTCTAATCTTTTCTAATCTTTCTTGCACATCATTTATTGGCTCATAATTAAACTCACGAGCATACCATTTGTTTCCTTTTATTCCCCACTTTTTACAATAATTTTCAAGTTCATAAATATCCCCAATATCAAACTCATGTAGTCCTATTTTTAAATAATCAAACACTGCATCATAAGACCAATTCTTTGAAAATATATCTAGTAAAGCTATTATATATTTTATTAAAATATTTTGATTTAATTCTTTTTTACTATCAATAAATAAAGGTATCTCATACTTGTCAAAAACTGCCTTAGCATCTTCTACATATCCATCTATATTTTTAGTAACAATACCAATCTCATTATATCTAAGTTCACCTTGCCTAACTAATTCAAGGATTTTTTTTGCTACATATTCCATTTCAGAATATGAATTATTTGATAAAAATAATTCTATATTTTCTACTGGCTTATTATATCTAGCTTTCCCATTTTCAGATAAAGTTTGCTCTAAAAAAGCAAGTTCCAGACTTTTAAATCTATGTATTTTATCTAATTTAACTTTATTAATTTCAGCATTATTTGCTTCCGCAATTTCTAAAAGCTTTCTTGCAAACTTTTTATTAAAATAGAAAATGTCCTCTTCTAGTTTTGTATAATTTTCTAGGTCGTCCATACAAACAGTAACTGTAATTTCTCTACATACTTTTAAAAGTTCTTCAAAAACACCATACTCCTGAACAGTAAAACCTAAAAAATCATCAATATATATAAGGCTATCTTTAAACATATCAGTATATTCTAAAGACTCCCTTAAAATATTCATACTATCATTTTCATCAATAAATTTATCACTAATTCTTTGTTCATATTCCTTATATATAATACCAACATCTTCTAATTTAAGTCTCATATACTCATCTTCAAAATCGGTATTTAGTACCTTATCAATATCAATATTATGTTTCTTTAGCTCTGTAAGCATATTTCCGAACTATATCAATATTCTTATCTGATTTACCTAAAAACTTTAAATTTTTCTTTTCCTTTGTCAAGATATCATATATTAACATACTCTTACCAATTTTAGATAATCTAGTATATAATTTCCCACCTACTTTTTCCATAACTCTTGTTGCCATTCTACTTAAAGTAAGTACTTCTACATTTAAAAGCGTATTTTCTCCTGTTAGCTTAAATAAGTTCTGTTCTGCAGTTAAATTACTTTGCTCAGGCACAATAAGATAGATACTTCCAGTACCTATCTTATTTCTTAAATCTTCATATATAGTTTTGCTCTTCCCGCTTCCACTTTTGCCATAAACTAAGTTAAACTTCATATTTCTCCTTAATAATTATCTTCACTTAATGTTGGATATATAAAACTTGCATCATCAACTATTTTTCCATCTTCTGTATGATCTATAAAAAAGTCTCTTGCTCCTTTTAAGAAATACTTAGTAAATACATTTTGTGAAACATAACCATCTCCTACAATAACTGGATCATCCCAAGTAGCATCAACAGCATACCAGTCATCTTCTATTTTTACATAATTCCAAGCATGGCTTTCTGTTTCACCATTAGAATTCTGCCCTATTCCACAAACAATTACACAAGGAATTCCAAAATCATCTAATATGTATTTCAATGATTTTGCATATCCCTCACAAACTGCTTCTCTATTTATTAATGCTCCATAAATATTGTATATGTTATCTTTTGATAAAGTCTTATCATAGTCTATAGTATCTATCAAATAATCATGTACTGTTCTTACTATATCATAAGTATTGCCCTCTACTGTTGTGCTTTTCACGTTTGATTTAACAGTTTCTAGCATTTCATTAACTACATTAACTGATTGCTCAGTAAAAAATGACTCTGATAAATAGGTTTCTCCTTTTAAATTTCCTATTGAAACTCTATAAGTTTTAAGTGGTCCAAAGCTTGTAATTTCTGTAGACATATACATTTTTGTTATATCTAAGAAAAATATTTCTGGATGATCAAATAAAAGTGCATTAATTCCAAACTGAAAAGCTTGCTCTAAAATAGTATCTCCACCTTCTTCATGTAGTAAATCATTAAATAAAGTATCAAATTCTACTGTATATGTACCTGTTTTAAGTCTTTCTATATTATCATAAACCCTATCATAAATCATTTTTCCATATATGTCTAATTGATAATAATACATTTTATTCGTAGCATTTGACTTTTTAGGTGGTATAACTACAAACTCTTGTTCTTCTGTAACATGGTTTACTGGCTCCTGCACCTCTGGTATAATTCTCTCGATAATTTCTAATGGTTCTTCCTCTTCACTATTATCGCTTTCATTCTCATTATCAGTACTTGTAGAACCATTAATCCATTCATCAATATTGTCTTGTGTAACTACTAATTCGTCAACTGGCCTTGTTGCTATAATCTCCTCTGAAGTATTTACAAAAAACCTAGTCAAACTTAAATTTTTAGGAACATCAATAATACCAAAAATATCTACACAGAAATAGGCTGTAAGCAATAATATAGTTATAATAAACACTGTCATTAATCCAGCAGCTAAATTATCTCTTTTGCCCATTTATAACCTCCAATTCTATGCTCCCTTTCCTTGCTCTCTTTTCCAATAAAATAAATATTGTTGTGCAAGTCCTGGTAACTCAAAAAATTTCTCTTCTGCTAATTTCTTTATTTCTCTTTTGCTAACTTTCTCCTCATCTTCATTATGTATATATAAGTCGTTCATAACTCTTCTAACCCAAACATCAATTGGAAAAACATCAAATCTCTTTAATGAAAAAAGCATTATACAATTTGCCACTTTTTCTCCAACTCCATCTAGTTTTAAAAGCTCTTCCTCAACCTTTTCTAAGCTTTTTTCCTGTTTTAAATTATCAAGCAAAGCTTTATCTTCTTTAATAATTCTAGTTGTATTATATACTCTTTTATCCCTGAAACCAAGCCCTATTCCCCTTAAGTCTTCTATGCTAGCCTTTGAAAGCTCTTCTACACTTGGAAATAAATAGTATTCTTCACCTCTAAAAACAACTTTTTTACCATAAGCCTTTGATATTCTATCTATTATCTTTTTAATTCTTGGTATATTGTTATTGGCAGATATTATAAAAGAAATTATACACTCCCATAAGTCTTGATTTAAAATCCTTATTCCATCCCCAAACTCTATACTCATCTTTAAATACTCGTCCACTTTGCTTAGTCTTTCTTTTATTTTAGCATAATCAGTATCTAAATCAAAATAATCTCTTATTATATCTTGTAAATTTCCCTCTACATTACCAGTAAAAACAAAGTCTTTTCCTTCTTGTTTTACATTTATAACGCCTGCTTTTATAACACCTGTATAGCTTTCATCTGCTTCTATATTCCATCTAAAACATTGCCCACATTCAAAAATGTGTACTAAATTAAAGCTATCTGGATTTTTTAAAATAAATGTCTGCTCCATTTTCCAACTCCTCTATTATCACAACTATATTTTAATACATTTGCATTTATTTAGCAATGGAAATTTCAAATTTTATTCCTCCTTAAATCCCAAACCATAAACTTCTCTTGCATCTGTTATAATAATAAAAGCATTCGGATCTATTTCTAAGGCTAAATTCTTTATAGTCATAACATTTCTTCTCTTAGTAACACACATAAGTATAGTTCTTTCTTTTGAAGTAAACATTCCTTTCCCATATAACCCTGTTGAACCGCTCTCGATTTCTACATTTATTATCTCTGAAATTTCTTCATATCTGTCTGATACAATATAAAGCATTTTACTAAAGTTTATACCTTCAAAAACTAAGTCAATCATTTTTCCTATTATAAAAATGGCTATGGCAGAGTATAAACCTATCTCTATTTGTCTGAAAAATATCAAATTTAACAGTACAATAACTCCATCCATAATAGCTAAAGTATTAGAAGTTCTTATCTTATTTGAAAAGCTCCTTATTATCTGCACTATAAGATCTGTTCCACCAGTTGAAGCTCTAGCCTTAAAAACTAACCCCAGTCCAATTCCTATTAAAATTCCACCATAAATACTATCCAAGAACCTATCTTCTGTAAAAGTTTCTATTCTACTTAATATATCTATTATTTCCGAATATAAAAAAGTTGCATATATACTTTTTACTAGAAAACCTTTACCTGATCTAAAATAGCTTATAATAAAAAGTGGAATATTCATTACAATTATTGAAATACCCATAGGAATATTTAAAAAGTAATATAATATTGTTGCAATACCTGCAAATCCTCCACTTGATAATTTATTAGGCAGTAAGAATAATGCAGTACCTACTCCTGCAATAACACAACCTATAGTTATTAAAATAAAATCTTTAATTTTTTCACTCATAAAAATACACCTATAAACTTAGTATAGGTGTGTTTTTTAAAATTATTCATCAATAAAATCTTGATATCTCTTAGTAACAGCAACTTCTATCTTGCTTTGAGGACATTTTTCATCCATCTTAATCAAAACATCAACGTCATAAGTATCTTTAAGTTTTGAAATATTCTGCTTTTTAAAGCCAACTACATTGCTAACATTTTGAGGATTAACTTTTACTTCTACTTCCTTTACTTTAGTGTTGAACTTCTTTATTTTCTCAACAATATTATCATAATACATTGAAGACTCTACTAATTGTCTAAAAGTTTCATGATATGGACCTGCAACAACATCACTACCAGCTTTGCTTGGATCACAAATAGTATCTGTATTCTGAAGCCCTATTCTTATAACTTTAATCCTCTTTTTATTAAAGAAATAGCATAAATCTTTACATCTTTCAACAGCTTGCTCTACTGATAAAGGTTCATAAAGACCTTCTAAGTAATCTCTCTCAAGCTCAGTCCCTCGTATTACTAAAACTGGATAAATTCTAACTATCTTAGGTTTTAATTTTGCTAAGTCTTTTGCAGTATTTAACTCATCCAACGCTGTACTTTCTGGAAGTCCTACCATCACTTGATGTCCTAAAGTAAATCCATACCATCTAATAAGTCTAGAAGCTCTTTTTACATCCTCAAAAGTATGTCCTCTTTTGCATTTATCTAATATATAATTATTAGTAGATTGTACTCCAAGCTCTATTGTCTTTACTTTATATCTTTTAAGTCTTTTTAAAACTTCTTTATCTATACAATCTGGTCTCGTTGAAACTCTTATACTATGTACCTTTTTTTCTAATATATATTTATAAGCTGCTTTTAAAAGTCTTTCTTGTAAATCACTATCTATCGCTGTAAAACTGCCACCAAAAAATGCAACTTCAACTTTAGAATCTTTATCTTTGAAACTATCTAAATAATATTCAATAGTAGTTTTCACATCTTCTTCTGTTACGTTTTTTTGCTGACCACTAATCTTTCGCTGATTACAAAAAGTACACTCATTAGGACAACCTAAATGTGGCACAAATATCGGAATAATGTACTGTTTTTTCATATCTTGCTCCTTTATTTTATATCTTCTAAAGTCTTTCTAGCAGCTTCCATCTCTGCTAATTTTTTACTTTTACCAACTCCAGTTTGCATTTTCTTTCCATTAATTACAACTTCAGCAGTAAACTCTTTGTTATGATCTGGACCTTTTTCAGAAATAATATTATATTTTATTGAAACATCCCCATGTACTTGTAATTTCTCTTGTAAAGTAGTTTTATAATCTTTCAATCCAACATTCTTAGAAGCATACTCAATTTGCTCTGTAATATTATTTAGAATAAATTTTTCAGCGTTTTCCAAATTAGAATCTAAATATATTGCTGCAATAACAGCTTCTACCGTATCTGCAAGTATAGCCTTTTTAGTTCCATGTGATAATTGCTCACTCTTGCCTAAAAACAAGAAATCACTAAAATTATGCTTAACTGCAACAGTGTAAAGACTATCTTCACATACTGAATATGCTCTAACTTTAGTCATTTCTCCTTCTGATAAATTTTTGTAGTTCTGGTATAAATACTTACTAGCTATAAATTCTAATATGCTATCTCCAAGATATTCTAATCTTTCATAACTATCTACTTTTTTTTCATACGCATAAGATGTATGTGTTAACGCTTTCTTTAGTAAATTTTTGTCTGTAAATATATATCCAATTTCTTTTTCAAATACTTCTAAATTCAAGTTTTTTTCCTCCTTTTTCTATTATATCTCTTTTGGTAATTTTTTTCAAGAATAAAGTTTAGGTAACTAAAAATCGGGTATATATATTATTTATAAACTAAATAACATATACACCCGATTTTATTTTATTCTAATGCTAAATTATACATTTTCTTTGATATAGTCTACTACATCTCCAACTGTAACTACTTTTTCAGCATCAGTATCTGGAATTTCTAAATCAAATTCTTCTTCTAAAGCCATAACTAATTCAACAATATCTAATGAGTCAGCTCCTAAATCGTCTATAAAAGATGAATCCATTTCAACAGATGTATCTGCAACACCTAATTGTTCTACAATTATAGCTTTTACCTTTTCAAATACTTCTTCAGTACTCATATTAGTTTACCTCCTTTTCAAAGATATTACTATATAATTATTTTTATTATATACAACATAAAATGTCAAGTGTTTCTTTATTTTTTTTCAAATTCTTCTATCATTTTATCTACAGCCTTACTCTCAACAAATCTCTCAGCTTGTTTGATAGTAAAATAAAACAAATACTCGTCACTACTTCCATGTGCTTTTACTACTGGCTTCTTAACTCCTAAGAATAATGCTCCACCATATTCTTTATAATCCATAGTTTTTGCAAATCTTTTTATAGCTGGCATACAAGGAATTGAACCTATCATAGTGAATATGTTTCTTTTTAAACTTTCTGTTAAGTTTCTTTTTACCATTTTTCCAACGCCTTCAAGTGTCTTAAGGAAAACATTTCCAGTAAATCCATCTGTTATAACACTGTCAATTTCACCTGAGAAACAATCTCTTCCTTCAACATTTCCTACGAAATTAACACCATATTCTTCTGCATGTTCATTTAAAATTTGGAAAGTTTCTTTTACTAAGTCATTTCCTTTTGTCTCTTCAGTTCCTATATTCAATAATCCAACTTTTGGACTTTCAATACCTAAAGTATTTTTTAAGTAAATAGTCGACATTTGTGCAAATTGCACTAAATTAATTGGCTTGCAATTTGTATTTGCACCTGCATCCATAAGTAAGAAACTCTTTCCATAAGCTGGAAGAAGTGGCGCTATAGCTGGTCTATCTATTCCCCTTATTCTTCCTACTAATAGTGTAGCCCCTGTAAGTAATGCTCCTGAATTTCCAGCAGATATAAATACATCTCCTTCACCTTCTTTTAGCATTTTAAAACCAACTACCATTGAAGAATCTTTTTTAGCTTTTATAGCTTGTGTAGGTATCTCACACATTTCTATAGTCTCTGTAGTATGCCTTATAGAAATATTGCTTGCAACTTCAGTTATAGTATCTTTCCCAAAAAATTCTTTAGCTTTATTGTTAATTATCTGTTCATTTCCTATAAGTACAATTTGTGACTTAACTTCTTTTGCAGCTTTCACTGCACCTTTAATTGTTGCATCTGGTGCATTATCTCCACCCATTGCATCTAATAATATTATCAAATTTTTTCCCCCTTAAACTATGTCTATTAATATTATATATTAGACATTAATATTTTAAATGCTTTCCCAAAAAAAAGCAATAGTTTTTTACAAAATTGACCACTAATTCAGATTATATTTTCTAACTTCTCTGATAAAATATATATGCAATCTTTCGACATATATACTGATTGTACATTTAATATCATTAAAAAGTCAATAGTGTCGAAGATAAAAAAAGAGTTCTCAAAAGAGAACTCTTAATATATAATCCTAAATATTATTCAATAATATCAGAAACTACACCAGAACCTACTGTTCTACCACCTTCACGGATAGCGAATCTTAGTCCTTTTTCAATAGCGATTGGTGTGATTA
>CATJWN010000044.1 GCA_949745595.1 uncultured Clostridia bacterium | reverse complement strand
TAATCCCACACGTGCAAGGAAGCAATATGGAACTGATGAGATCAATTACTATGATCAGGCTGCATTTGAACGCGATTATAATCACAAACATGGTTTTGTCGAGGAAGAGATAATTGAGAATATTCCTGCTGGATTAGCACTTCAAAAGGGAGATGTTGTTATTAGTAATTCAATGCAATTGGCCACAATGGTCGGTGAAGCTAATGCAGGTAAAGTACCGTCGTTGAATTTTACAAAAGTTGAGTTCTGTGATGATCGTTTGGATAAAAGATATTTCATCTATCTTTTCAATTCTTATCGTGATATCAAACGTCAAAAAGAGCGTGAACTACAAGGGAATGGTCCTATTTTACGGATTCCTATCAAATCTTTGAAAAAGTTAGAGATTCCTGTAATTTCCCTAGGAAAACAAGCCAAAATAGGTAGAGCATATATTGAGACATTGAAACTTCAAGCTAAGCTAAATACATACGGCAAACTAGTTGGGGAGTTTACTGAGCGAATTCTAGAGAAAAGCATAGTAAAGGAGAAAAAAGATGAAAAGTAAATCAGAATTACAATTTGAACGAGAAGTTATTGATTACTTAACTAAAATTGGAGGAGTCAAACAATGGGAATATAGGAGTGAGATCAAAACAACTGATCAACTTTGGAATAATTTTAAACATATTTTGGAGCAAAATAACCGTGCACGTCTAAATTCTGCACATTTGTCAGTGACAGAGTTCAATCAAGTTAAAAAAGTTATTTCTGAGATAAAGTCCCCATATGAAGCAGGTCAATTTCTTTATGGTGTCAATGGTGTTTCAGAAATCGAAGTTGATTTAGATGATGGAAGCCATGTATTTTTAACTGTTTTTGATCAGGCTCAAGTTGGTGGGGGAAATACAGTTTATCAGATAGTTAATCAGATCGAACGTCCAAAAGTGATTGACGGTAAGCCTAATCGTCGCTTCGATGTTACTTTGTTGATCAACGGTCTACCAATTATTCAAATTGAATTGAAGAAAGTGCTTCATAATACAGCCGAAGCTTTGAATCAGATGGAGCAGTATATCGCTGAAAAACAATATAGCGATATTTTTTCGACTTTACAGATTTTGATTGCTATGACTCCTTACGATATAAAATACATGGCAAATACCACACTCGATAAATTTAATCGAGCTTTTGCGTTTAGTTGGCAAGATGAAGTAGATGCTAGGCCTGTACGTTCTTGGAAAACATTTGCTGATAAAGTACTTTCGATCCCAATGGCTCATGATATGGCGACGCGCTATATGGTGTTAGATGGTACTAAGAATAAAGAAAGTATCAAAGTGATGCGTCCATATCAAGTATATGCTACTAAACGTGTACTCGATAAAGTACGCAAATATGATTTTAGCTATGGTGATGGAAGATTGGGTTACGTCTGGCATACTACTGGTTCAGGTAAGACGATCACTAGTTTTAAAACAGCTTGGCTGGCAAGTCGCTTGTCAAATGTCAGCAAAGTTATCTTTTTAGTTGATCGGATCGCTTTGACCAATCAAACAGCTGATGCCTATCGTGCTTATGATCCTGTAGCTGGTTTTGAAGGAAAAACTGGTGTAGTCAGCGATACTGCCAATGTATCTGATCTGCATCGGAAACTTACTAAAAAAAGTGATAAGAATATCATTGTAACAAGTATTCAAAAGATGGCACGCTATGTTGCACGAGATGATTTTAAACCATTAAATGAGAATATTTTGTTCATTGTTGATGAGGCACATCGTTCAACTGGTGACGGTAAGGATAGTACTGGAATGCTGGAGTCTATTCGAAAGGCGATTCCTAATTCCGCTTGGGTAGGCTACACGGGGACACCAAAATTCCCAGAAACTCGTTTGATCTTTGGCGACATTCTACATGCTTATACGATCAAAGAAGCAATTGCAGATAAAAATGTTTTAGGGTTTAACGTTGAATTTAGGGAAACGATCAAAGCCCCAGATGATCCAAGCGAGGAGGATATTGATGATAATCTTCGTAGTAGTGTATACGATTATAGCAAGGAACATGTTGAATTAGTCGTTGAAGATATTTTTAAGCATTGGAAGGAACGATCTAATAATCGAAAATACAATGCTCTCTTTACAGTGCACGTCGGGGGAAATAAGGCAAGTACTCCACGAGCAATGGAATATTTTGATAAGTTTGCGGAAATAAATCAAACTAAGGCACCTGAAGATAGATTGAAAGTTGCAATCAGTTTTTCAGCAGATACTTCTAATGGGATTCACCAATTGAAGACAAACGAGAATTTGCATCGAGCTATTATCGCATATAATCAAATGTTTGGGACTTCATTTGATATGACAAGTGTAAAACAATATACCGAAGATCTAGCTCGTAGGTTGAACAAAACTGCTGATGATAGGAAATACCTGG
>CATJWN010000043.1 GCA_949745595.1 uncultured Clostridia bacterium | reverse complement strand
TTTGTTTCTAACTTTCTAAAACTTCTCTTGTATTACCTTAGTCCAATACAACCACAGTTTTTTAGAAGCTACCGGACGCACGCCATAGTTGTTGTTGTTATAGTTGTTCCAGTCAACATTGCCGTTGTAGTTCATAAGCATCAAGTTGTTAGTGTTGTTCGCAGACGGAGACGCTAGCCAGTTTCAACGTTACCCCGGTGGAGGCAATTTGCCTTGCCAACCTGTTATATATTTTATGATGTCTTCCATAGTTAGTCCCAATTTATTATACTTTTTCTCTGTAATTAATTTTTTATCATAAGATAGATTTAATAAAAAATCTATTACTTTAATTTTAGCCTTGATTTTGTATAGCATACTTCTTTTATATTCTATATCCTTAACTTCATTAGCCTCATATTCCATTTCTAATAAATCATACGAATTTTGCCTAAGTCTATTTTTTATTTCAATATCTTTCTTTGGAAAATTATCCAATTCTTTGTCTATTGCTAGAATAAAATTTCTAGTAAACTCAATTACTCTGAACTTCTCTATCTTCATATATTATATCTTCTATCTTTCCTAATAATTTTCTAAAGTCTCTTTTTTCCAAATTTTCCAATAAAAAATTATTGATACCATCTATTCTTACTTTATAATTTATATAATCACGAGCTTTTTCATAAGTTTCTCTATATCTGTTCAAATTTCCATTATCTGATTTTTCGTCTACTTCAAAATTATTTCTATTATCTATAACTAGATAATTTATTTTGTTATGCTCTAATCTAGCTTTTATTTTTGAAACAGCATTCGTTGGAAATCCACAATCTTTTGTAGTCTTTCCTATACTTTTTACCTTGTAACCAAATATGTAAGATAAAATGTATGCATCTCTGCCATAAGTATGATAAAAACTTCCTATTTTAAATAAACATACATCTTCTTTGTGTACTTCTTTAACAGTTTCGATCATTGCATTCATAAATTTTTTCCTTTATTTTAATTTATAGCGAGCAGCAGACCTCTCGGCCTGCTAGGCTCGCTCTTTCCTTTTTGAACTAATTTTTTACTAAAACTATTTTAGTTGCCATACCCCATTTGCGTCTTTTGTCATATTGACTGTAGATTTTAGACAAACTACCGGACGCACGCCAAAGTTGTTGTAGGTATAGTTGCTGCCGCTAACGGAGCCGTTGTAGCCCATTATCATCACGCTGCTAGTGTTGCCCGAAGACGGAGACGCTAGCCAGTATCCGTAGCAACTGTTCCATGTACTCGTACTTCCAGGTTTATTATGTGGATAATATAGTGTATTATCAAATCCTTCGTAATCTGCTACACTTATCCAAGTTGTCAAACTTCCACTTTCTTTTGCTATTTGATATCCTGTACTATTTACTCCAAATTTTAATTTTTGAGTTGGATATTCGGCATTCCAGCTTGCTACTAGCATTTCCAATGTTGGGCTTCCTATCGCTGCATCTGCATATGTGCTATTTACCATGCTTGTCCATAATGTTGAATCTAATAAATATGTTGAACACTTATAGTTAGCATTACTTGTACTTACCGTTCCTAAACTATTCCATAAGAAACGATTCTTATAAGTTGTAGCTACTGTTCTTGCTGTTGGTGCTGATGACCAATATCCATTATAACTTCCATTATTTGCTGTAAATACTCCTGATGGGAACTTACTTGTTGGTATGTAGTCTGCTGCTATTAAATATGTATATGTGCTATCTTTATAGAATATTCTCCAATCTGTTTTTGGTATTGTTCCATCTATCAATGTATGTGTTGAATTATTTAATCCTAACGTTATTGGGTAATTTACATAGTCACCCCATTTATATGTCTTTACAACTGTTAACACTAACGTTGCTGATTTTCCACTACCATCTGCTGCTGTTGCTACTATGTTTGTACTTCCTGCTGCTTTACAAGTTACTGTTACTGCTGTTCCACTTGCTGTACTTGTTGAAGATACTGTTGCTACAGCTGTATTACTACTTGTCCAATTTACGTTTTTATTATTAGCATTACTTGGACCAACTGTAGGTGTAATAGTAAATGTATCTCCTATTCCCTTCTCCAAGCTACCACTTGGACTAATTGCAACAGAAGTAACGGCTTGAATTGGTGTTGTAATTTGAAGTGGACTTGCTGCGCTCTTACTGCTAACTGGATTTCCTGCTACATCATAAACAACTGCATAGAAATCATATTTTGTATTTTGTGTTAATCCACTAAATGTATATGTCTTTGTCGTTGCAGTTTTTGCTCCTGCTGTTGTTCCATTTAAAGTTGTATAAACCTCTTCTTTACTTGACCAGCTACTTGCTGAATTTGCCTTATAGTACCATACTATCTTTCCTAAACCTGACGCTGTATCTGTTACTGTTATCGTCAAAGTTATACTCGTTGTAGTCTTTGAAGACTCTGAAAGTTGCGTACCTATTGATGGTGCTGTTGTATCTATATTCGTTATTGACTTACTTCCTGCTGTATTGATATTTGTTCCATCTGTGTAAATGTAGTTTACTGTACAATTACTACTTACTGTAAATGGACTTGAATATGCTGTGCTAGATACTGTTGGTGCTGTTCCATTTGTTGTATATCTTGTTGTATATCCACTTGTCGTTGGAAGAGTTACTGTTACTGTTCCATTTGTCCAACCTGATGGTGTAAAGCTTGATGAACCTATAGTTGGTATGCTTCCTAAAGTTATTTCTATTGTACTACTTGTTGCCTTATTTCCGGCAACATCATATACTTCTGCATATGCTTGATATGTTCCACTTGCTAAGTTTGTTATATCTTTAGTTGCATCAGTTACACTTCTACTTCCAGCTGTTGCACCATTCATTGTAATATAATTTGTTGTTAATGCTGTATAATTTCCTGTATTCTTTACTCTATAATACCAAATTATCTTTGAAAGTCCTGATGCATTTGTAACTGTTGTATCTGTATCTTGTACACTCATTGTTAATGTAAATCCTTTTGATGTTACACCTGATGAAGCAAGTGCCGTTGTTATTGTTGGTAATTTTGTATCTATATTTGTTATATTTCTTGTTCCAGCAGTATTTATATTCGTTCCATCCGTATAAATGTAATTTACTATACAATTACTACTTACTGTGAATGGACTTGAATATGCTGTGCTAGATACTGTTGGTGCTGTTCCATTTGTCGTATATTTTGTTGTATATCCAGTTGCTGTTGGAAGTGTTACTGTTACTGCTCCATTTGTCCAACCTGATGGACTAAAGCTTGATGATCCTACTACTGGTATACTTCCTAAAGTTATCTCTATTGTTTCACTCGTTGCCTTGTTTCCTGCCACATCATATACTTCTGCATACGCTTGATATAATCCTGTAGCTAAATTTGTCGCAGTTGTAGTTGCATTTACTACATCTCTACTTCCATTTGTTGTTCCATTCATTGTAACATAATTTGTTGTTGCATCTGTCCAGCTACTTGCTGTACTCAACTTATAATGCCATACTATTTTTGAAAGTCCTGATGCATTAGCAAACGTTGTATCTGTATCTTGTACACTCATTGTTAATGTAAATCCTTTTGATGTTATATTTGATGAGGCAAGTGCCGTTGTTATATTAGGTAATTTTGTATCTATATTTGTTATAGCCCTACTTCCAGCAGTATTTACGTTTGTTCCATCTGTATAAATATAGTTTACTGTACAATTACTGCTTACTGTAATTGGGCTTGAATATGATGCACTAGATACTGTTGGTGTACTTCCATTTGTCGTATATTTTGTTGTATATCCAGCTGCTGTTGGAAGTGTTACTGTTACATCTCCATTTGTCCAACCTGATGGGCTAAAGCTTGATGAACCTATAGTTGGCATACTTCCTAAAGTTATTTCTATTGTACCACTTGTTGCCTTATTTCCTGCCACATCATATACCTCTGCATATGCTTGGTATGTTCCATTTGACAATCCATCTATCACTTTAGTTGCATTTGTTACATCTCTACTTCCATTAGTTGTACTATTTATAGCCTTATAATCTGTTGTTGCATCTGTCCATGAGCTTGCTGTCTTTAACTTATAGTACCATACTATCTTTGAAAGTCCTGATGCATTTGATATTGTTGTATCTGTATCTTGTACACTTATTGACAATGTAAAGCCTTTAGTTGTTACATTTGTCTTATCTAAGTCTGTTCTTATATCTGGATTTTTCTTATCTATATTAGTTACTGTTCTTGTTTTTGGACTACTAATATTTGTTCCATCTGTATAAACATAATTTATTGTGCAATTACTATTTACTGCAAATGGTGCTGTGTACTCTTCACTACTTGAATTTGGTACACTACCATCTCTTGTAAATACTGTTTTTAATCCACTTGGAGCTGTTGGAAGTGTTACTGTTACATTTCCATTTGTCCAATAACTTGGATTATAACTTGCATTACCTGGATCTGTTATTGTTCCCAAAGAGAAACTTATTGGGCTTTCTGAAGTTGATGTTACATTTCCTGCAACGTCTTGTACTTCTACATATGCCTGATATGTTCCACTTGCCGCATTACTTACAGTTTTAGTTACTGTCTCTACTACTCTTGAACCATTTGTTGTGCTGTGTAAATCTTTATAATTTTCTGTTAATGCTGTCCAATTTGCATCTCCGTTTTTCTTATAGTATATTACTATCTTACTTAATCCTGATGCGTTTGAAACTTGTGCATCTGTATCTCTTGCACTTACACTTAAAGTAAATCCATTTGTCGTTACATTGCTTTCTTTTAAAGCTAATGTAATTTCTGGTTTTTTACTTTCTATGTTTGTTATATTTAATGATTTTGCTGTATTTATGTTTATTCCATCTGTATAAACATAATTAATAGTGCAATTACTATTTACTGTAAATGGTCCAACATATTCTTCGCTATCTTTTGTTGGTACGCTACCATTTTTTGTAAATACTGTTCTTAAACCTTCTGGTGCAACTGGAAGTGTTACTGTTACTCCTGAATTTGTCCAATAAGTTGGTGCATAAGTACCATTTCCTACTTCTTCAGCTATTCCTATGTTAAATTCTTCTACTTTACTTGTTGTTTTATTTCCTGCAACATCATAAACATCTACGAATGCTTCATAAATTCCTGTTGGCATATCATTAAATGTTTTTGATTTAGTTACTTTTCCTCTTTCTCCTGCTTGCTCACTTGGTCTAGCCTTATATATTTGTGATTCGCTTATCCAGTTTGCTTCACCTTTTTTCCTATAGTTCCATACTACCTCTGATATTCCAGAAGCGTTTGTAGATGGATTATCTTGTACGTCTACATTTAATGTAAATCCTCTTACTACTATATTACTTATATATATAGAACCATCTATTGAAACAGGATCCTTCTCAATATTTGTAACTTCTTTTGTTGCACATTTACTTATATTTACACCATCAGTATAAATATAGTAAATTCTTGTGTTTCCTGTTACTGTTATCGGATGAGCTGGATCATATTTACTACTTGATACTGTTGGCACTGTTCCATTTGTTGTATACCTTGTTTCTAATGTTGATACCGTTGGAAGTGTTACAGTTACCGATCCATTCGTCCATGTTTTTGGTGAATATGTAAAACTACCTTGATTTATGTCTGCTACATCATCTATTTTACCTATAGTAATTTCTATTTCATTTGTTGATGTTACATTTCCTGCAACATCATAGATGTTAGCTTGTACGACATATGAGCCACTTGCTATCTTATCAAAAGAATGACTCTTTTTAACTAAACTTCTATCTCCTTGATCACTAGTATGCATTGAGTGATACACATCAGTTACATTCTTTGTCCACTTTGTATCCCCTCTTAGCTTATAGTTCCAAGTAATTTGTGCTAAACCTGACTCCGTATCCTGCACCTCTAACTCTAAAGTAAAGCCTCTTGTAGTTGTCTTACTTACTTTAAAGCTTGAAGATGTAAGTGTTGGAGCTGTTCTATCTATATTTGTTATAGTACGTGATATAGGCTTAGATTCTCCTGCATCATTTTTCAATAATGCGTGTATTGTCTTATTATTTTTTATTACCATTTTTCCTTGGTACTCACTCCAATTTGTACCATCTTCTGAATACTCAATTGTCCAAAATGGATGTGTCGGACTACTAAGCTCTAAAGTCACATCTGTATTCGTCCAATAACTTGGAACCGTTTTAAATTTTATATCACTTTCCTTAATTACTGGTACTTCTGTATTATTATTATTTTCTTCATCTGCAAGGATTACTCTATCTCCAATAACTGCAAACTTATAACCTTCTTTAGTAGTTATAAACAAACAGCCTTTATTTTTATCGAATTTTGCTTCATCGAATTCATTTTTTTCTTCAAGTCTTTTTCGTATATTATCCAAATATTCCTCTGCATCTTCATCTGTTCCGTCCATCTTCTCAGCAGCAATTTCTAATGTAATAAGTTCTTGATATACGGATTGTTCGTGCTTTGTTTTAGCTTCCATGGTCTTAGTAATAACACCATTATCTCCGAACAATAAGTAGTAATGCAGTACCGGCTAATATAATCATAATAATTATTGTTACAACTAGAGCAACTAGAGTAATACCTCTCTTATTTCTAATAAAATCTTTCATTTATTTTACCCCTAATTGTACATTTATTTTGCTGTTACTCTAAAGTCATATGAATTTGCATAATCTAATGTCATGCTTGTTTCAAATGTTGATGTTGCTCCTGCTTCCATTGGTGCAACAAGTCCTCCTACTGTTACAATATCTTGTCCTGCATCGTCTATTAATGTAATATCTACTGCAAACATCTCTACTGCTGCACTTCCTGTATTTTTTACTGTTGCTGTAAGCATTGTTTCTCCGCTTTTTTGTGTAAGCTGAATATCACTAAATTCAACTCCATTTACAACTTTATTAGCTTTTAAAGCCTCACTAGTATTTACTTTTGTTCCATCTTCACTTGTTGAAACATATTTTTCTACAACAGGCTCTTCAAGATTTTCTACATCTCCTCCTGTTACTGTTGTTCCTGCATTGCTTAAAGCATTTTCATTTGAATTGTCTTTGCTTCTTGTTGCTGCAAAAATAATTACAACTAATGTAATTATTACTAATACTGCAATTAATAATTTCTCGTTTTTCTTCATTTGTTTCTCCCTCCTATATTATAACTCGTGAATTTTAAATTGTGAGGGACAACAAAAAAAGATGGTGCCCCTCAATTCACAAAAATACTTTTGTGAGGGAAAACCACCTCATTTCTGTATTTAACAAACAAAATAATTTTCGTCCAAAAAATATATTAACGAAAATTTCTAAATTCATAATACACATAATTCCGTAAGAAGTCAAGAGTTTGTTCAATATAATTTTGTTACATTTTTTTGTTAATTCTGTCAAGACTTATAGAAATCAAAAAACTCCAAGGACCATATGTCCTTAGAGCTTTTATTTTAATCTATTGCACTTATAACAATTTCATTATCCTTTTCTGAGATCATAATTTTATTATTATCTTTTGCAATCCCACCTAAAATACTTTCTGCAAGTTTATCTTCAATAAAGTTCTGTATTGTGCGTCTTAATGGTCTTGCCCCAAAATTATTATCGAAACCTTGTCTTTCAATAAAATCTTTTGCAGAATTATCTATTTCGATATAAACATTTTGCTTAATCATTTTCTCTGCAACTCTCTCTAACATTATATCTATAATGTCTCTTATATTTTCTCTAGTTAACTTATGGAAAACTATAATCTCATCAATCCTGTTTATAAACTCTGGTTTTAACACTTGTTTTACTTCCTGCATAACATCTTTCTTTATATTGTCATATTCCTCTTCTCCTTTAAACTCTCCAAAGCCCAAAGTCTTTTTATCCGTAATATTTCTAGCACCAATATTTGAAGTCATAATTATAACAGTATTTTTGAAATTTACTACTCTGCCCTGCCCATCCGTTAACCTTCCATCATCTAAAATCTGTAAAAGCAAATTCATAACATCTGGATGCGCTTTTTCTATCTCGTCAAATAAGATTACAGAATATGGCTTTTCCCTTACTTTTTCAGTTAGCCCCCCAGCCTCTTCGTAACCCACATAACCGCGGTGGTGAACCTATAAGTTTTGATACAGAATGTTGCTCCATAAACTCAGACATATCTACCCTTATCATTGAATTTTCACTGCCAAATAAACTCTCTGCTAAACTTTTAGTTAATTCTGTTTTTCCTACTCCCGTAGGTCCTAAAAACAAAAATGAACCTATTGGTCTATTGGGATCCTTTAAACCGACTCTACTTCTTCTTATTGCTTTTGCTATAGCAGTAACTGCCTCATCCTGACCTATAACTCTCTTGTGTAGTTCTTCTTCTAAATTCTTCAATTTCTCGTTTTCATTCTCACTAATCTTAGAAACTGGTATTCCAGTCCAACTAGAAACAATAATCGCAATATCATCTTTATCTATATTTACCACTTTATTAGTCCTACTATCTCTCCATTTTGCATTTTCTGTTTCTAATTTTTTAGAAAGTTCCTTTTCTTTATCTCTAAATTTTGCTGCCTTTTCAAAATCTTGTACATTAATTGCATCTTCCTTTTCTCTTACGGTTTTTTCAAGTCGCTCCTCAAGTTTCTTAAGATTTTCTGGTTCAACATAGGTCTTTAATCTTGCCTTAACAGACGCCTCGTCAATTAAATCTATCGCCTTATCTGGTAAATATCTATCATTAATGTACCTGCTTGAAAGTTCTACTGCAGCTTTTATCGCTCCATCTGTTATCTTCACATTATGATGAGCTTCATATTTATCTCTAATTCCTTTTAGTATTTCTTCTGCTTCTTCTTCTGTTGGCTCTTCTATTTGCACCGGCTGAAATCTACGCTCTAAAGCGCTATCTCTTTCAATATATTTTCTGTATTCTTTAGTAGTTGTCGCACCTATTAGTTGAATCTCTCTTCTTGCTAGCATTGGCTTTAAAATATTTGCTGCATCAATTGCACCATCTGCAGCTCCAGCACCAACTATTGTATGAATTTCGTCAATAAATAATATTACGTCTTTTACCTTTTTTACCTCGCCTAGTGCCTTTTTTATTCGCTCTTCAAAATCTCCTCTATATTTTGCACCTGCAACCATACTACTAACATCTAAAGTAACTACTCTTTTGTTTTTAAGGCTTTCTGGTACATTTCCACTAACAATTTTTTGCGCTAGTCCTTCTATAACTGCTGTCTTCCCTACTCCGAGGTTCACCTAATAAGCAAGGGTTATTCTTTGTTCTTCTTGATAAAATTTCTATAACCCTTTCAGTCTCCCTATTTCTTCCTATAACTGGATCTAATTTTCCTTCCATTGCTTGCAAACTTAGGTCTGTTCCAAACTGATTTAGAGTTTGAGTATTACTATAACTACTTTTCGTACTTTTCAAATTCCCATTACTAATACTTTCATAGTCATTTAATACACGTACAATCTCATTATATACCTCTTCAATTCTAATACCTAAATCCAGCATAATCCTTACTGCAATGCTGTCTCCTTCTTTCATAATTCCTATTAAAATATGTTCTGTGCCAATATAATCTGAACCTAGCTTCTTAGCTTCCATAAAAGCATTTTCTAAAATTTTCTTAGTTCTAGGTGTAAACCCTAAAACTGCATTTTTTATAAGGTCAGTACCACCAATTAAACTATCAATTTTTTCAAGCACATCAACTGCCGTTACATTTTGATTTTCTAGAACCTTGCTTGCAACTCCGCTTTCTTCTGCAATTAGCCCATACAAAATATGCTCTGTGCCTATATAACTGTGTCCCATATCTTCTGCTAGGTCATTTGCAATTTTAAGTACATTTTCACTACTTTTAGTAAACTTATATGTCATAACAAATCTCCTTAAATTTATCTTCACTTAAGCTTACCCATTTTTTGGTAAAAATATTCAAACAAAACAAAAAACGAATACTAATCTAGTACTCGTTTCATTGATTTATATTTCTTCAAAAATACCCTGCCTTTTTTTACTATATCCATATACATAATCAAAATATATTCTATCTTTCCTGAAATATAGCTTACTTGTGCCGTAAGTTTCCCAGAATCATAGTCAATTATCTCAACACTATCAGGAAGTTCATTACGAAATTCCTGTAATTTATAATCATTTTTAGCTTTTTCTTGAATTTTATAAGTATATCTATTTGACTCTTGATTGTCTAATAACATATCTGATATCTTTTCAATCTCTATCTTTAGAGCATTGATATCTTTTTCAGGAAAATCTTTTTTTAATTCTTCTAATTTAGCTTTTGGGATAACATTTTCTCCATTTAAAACTAGCTTATATTTTCCCTGTTTTGCTTCATATACAACAAATAATAGTGCCAATAGAATACTTAAACTTATTATAATAAGTATTTCCATATTTTTTTCCTCTTTTGATATATTTTACCTAAGCATTGTATCAAATAGCACATTTATTTACAATAGCTTTTTTAATTTTTCTAGTAATGTCTCCTTATTATATTTTGACATCAAAAAAAGCTACCAAACCAGTAGCTTATCTTGATAATTTAATTGTAAATATAGTTCCTTTTGGTATATTATGACTGGCTTTTATACTTCCATTATGTGCCTTTACTATTGTGTCCGCAATAGAAAGTCCGAAGTCCACTTCCACCTGTTTCTCTACTCCTTGCTCTATCTTCTCTATAAAATCTTGTAAACACTTCCTTTAGTCCTTCGTCACTTATTCCAATACCAGTATCCCTAACTTCAATATTGCACTTACCATCTTTAAAAAAAGTAGCAATCTCAATACTGTCTCCGTTTTCAGTATACTTAAGTGCATTATCTAAAAGAATTATAAGTAATTGCTGGATTTTATTTACATCTATATAAATATTTTTTCCATATTTTAAATCTAATTTTATTTCTTTTTCTGACACATTTGCAAGTTCGATATATGGATTTACTGTATTTTTAATGAGTTCATCTATTGAAATCTCTTCTTTATTTAAAACCATTTTATTAGAAGAGGCAAGTGTCATAAGGTCTTTTGTAAGGTTTGCAAGCCTCTTTGTTTCACTTAAAGTTAATACAATATCTTCTGATTTGTCTATTATCTTACTATTTGGCTCTGTAAGTAAAAGCTCTTGTTTAGCTTGAATAATAGTAAGTGGCGTTCTTAATTCATGGGAAGCATTCTGCACAAATTGTGCTTGCTTTTCAAAAGCTTCTGCAATCGGCTTTAAAGTTTTTATTGACAATATGTAACTTGCAAAAATTGAAAGTGTAATTCCTACTACTACACTAGCAGCAATAAGGCCACCAAAACTGTCTATTAATATTCTTTCACTTTCTGCATTAAGTAAAATTTGCACATATCTTATATCTTCTTTATCACTACTATCTAATTTTACATTGATTGCTCTATAATATCCGCCTTCGCTTACATTGATAGTATATACTTTCTCTAAATTTTCGTCATCAAAAAATACTAAATCATTGTATTGCTCATAAAATCTACCTAAATCATTATTATTTAATATCTTTAGATCTTTGTCTCTTATTATAACAGTATATTTAGGGTTTGTAACTTTTCTTGCTAAATTATAATCCCTTATACTCCTCAATTCTTCCTCAAAAACTTCAAAATCTGCATATCCATCTTCTAAAAAATATCCTGAAATTGCATCCATTCTCTTTCCATCTTTTATAAAGACATTTGCTGTCTTGATAAGCTCTTTATCTATTGAACTATAAGTTATAGTTTCAAACAAAAAAGCTACTATAAGTCCAAATACTGAAAAAATAAGCGCAAAAGCTATTAAATTATATACCATATGTATTACTAATTGTTTTTTTAAGGTCATGCTAATTCCCCTTTATCTAAGACCAGATATATCCGAACTCCTCTAATAGTCTTAAGATATTTATCATATCCACTTTTCTTAAGCTCTTTTCTAATCCCACTTGCATATACTTCAATAACATTTGTAGTCGTTTCTGAATCAAACCCCCAAATTTTATCAAAAATTTGATCTTTTGTAACTATAGTATTCTTTGAATTAACTAAATATTCAAGCATATCAAACTGCTTTCCTTGTAGGAAAACTTCTTCGTCTTTTATAAAAATAGTTCTACTATTTAAATCAAGCACCATATCCTTAAATTCTACTGTATTATTTCCATAATTACCTGTTGTTCTTCTAATAATAGCTTCAACTCTAGCAAGTAATTCTTCTCTATTAAAAGGTTTTACTAAATAATCATCTGCACCATTTTTTAATCCCTGAACCTTATCTCCCACAGCACCTTTAGCTGTAAGTATCAATACTGGCGTATAAACTTTATCTTTTCTTAAAATCTGCAAAACCTCATAGCCATTCATAACCGGCATCATTATATCTAAAATGATAGCATCATAAATACCTTGTTTAGCATACATTACACCCTCTTCGCCATCATATGCTTTGTCAATATCATACTTATCTGATAAACATTGCTCAATAGTCCTAGCTAAAATCTTATCGTCTTCTACTATTAAAACTCTCATAGGCTTCTCCTTTTTTAATATTTTACATTATATACATTAAAAAAGTATTAAATTTTTTATCAAACCAACATATTTAAAATAAGCAATGTTTATTTTAAATATGTAATATGGCAACAGCAATTTGGAAAAATAGTAGCACCGAACAAGTATCAACTATAGTTGTAATAAGCGGTGCAGCCATAATTGCTGGATCTAGTTTTAATTTTTTTGCAAGCATTGGCAAACTACAACCAAGTGCTTTTGAAAGTATAACAATACCAATTATTGTAAGTCCTACTACTAAAGCAAGCTTTGGATCTTGATATTGTACACAAATTCTAATTCCATTTGCTATTGCTAAAATTACACCTACAACAAGTGAAACTCTAAACTCTTTCCACAAAGCCTTAAAATAGTCTTTAAGTTTTATCTCATCCATTGCCAAACCACGTATAATAAGTGTTGAACTTTGTGAACCACAGTTACCACCCGTTCCCATAAGCATAGGAATAAACGCTACAAGCACTGGCACTGCTGCAAATGCTTCTTCATAATGAGTTATTATACTTCCTGTTACCATTGAAGAAAGCATAAGTACTAAAAGCCATACTATTCTGTTTTTAGCATGTTTAAATACTCCTGTTTTAAAATAAGTCTCTTCTGTTGGTGTCATAGCAGCCATTAACTCAAAGTCTTCAGAAGTCTCTTCTT
>CATJWN010000042.1 GCA_949745595.1 uncultured Clostridia bacterium | reverse complement strand
AGAAAACATTCCTCTTTAGCTCAGTTGGTAGAGCGCTCGGCTGTTAACCGATAGGTCGTTGGTTCGAGTCCAACAAGAGGAGCCAAAATAAAAGAACTACTTTCAAGTAGTTCTTTTATTTTATTTTCTATTGTAGATTAGAGTTTATTATGATATTATATTACAAATAGTTAAAATTGAAAGGATATGAAATTGTGAGAAATGCAGAAAAAACTATTGAAAATATGATAGACAAGCAAAGTGTTTGCTATATAAGTTCGATTGATAAAGATGGATTCCCAAATACCAAAGCAATGCTAAAACCTAGAAAAAGAAATGGTATAAATGAAATTTATTTTTCAACAAATACATCTTCATTAAAAGTACAATCATTTAAGAATAATCCAAAGGCTTGTGTCTATTTTTGTGATAAGAGATTTTATAGGGGAATAATGCTTAGAGGAACAGTAGAAGTTTTAGAAGATAAACAATCAAAGGAAATGATATGGCAATTTGGCGACACAATGTATTATAAAGAAGGTGTAACTGATCCAGACTATTGTGTATTGAAATTTACTTCTATATCAGCAAGATATTATAGTAATTTTAAATCAGAAGATATAGAAATATAATCAAAAATTGCAATATATAGAGGTGTTATAGATGAGTGAAAGGCCTAATTTAGATATAAAATTAAATAGCAAAACTTTCAGAGAGTATTATTATTTGAAAGAGGAACTAATTGATTTTTGCAGAAAAAATGATTTACAAACAACAGGTAGTAAGTTAGAATTAACTGAAAGAATATCATACTTTTTAGATACAGGTAAAAAAACTTATAAAATTCATACTACTAAAAAAGCTAAAATGGTTGATGATATAACACTTGATACAACAATAGAAGAAAACTTTGTTTGTTCTGAAAAGCATAGAGCGTTTTATAAAGAACAAATAGGAAATAACTTTTTATTTAATGTTGCATTTCAAAAGTGGTTAAAAAGTAATGCAGGAAAGACTTATGAAAATTCTATAGATGCTTATTATCAAATATTAGAAGATAAAAAGAAGAATAAAACGACGATTGATAAACAATTTGAATACAATACTTATATTAGAGATTTCTTTGATGATAACAAAGACAAAAGTTTAGAACAAGCCATCAAGTGTTGGAATTACAAAAAAAGTTTAAAAGGTAATAATAAATATGAAAAGGACGACTTAAAAATATTAGGTAGTTAATTAAAAATAATCATTTATCACAAGAAGTTTAAATATAATATTATTACTTAGTTAAGTTAAAATTTAATATTTTGAAAGTAGATAAAGTTATGGAGAGAAAATTGAAAATAGTAGTGGAGAATTGTCCTCAAAATCATAAATGTCCAGCTGTAAAAGTGTGTCCAGTTGGGGCTTTAGTTCAGAAAGATTTTGAAGCACCTACAATAGACTATGACAAATGTATAAGATGCGGAAAATGCTCAAATTTTTGTCCTAAGAAGGCATTAATATTAGAATAGAATATTTGGAGTATAAAATTATGTTTAAGAGAGAAGCATTTGATATTGTTCCTACTGAAGATATGATGAAAAAGTATATAAATAATGATCTGTGGGAAGATTTTTGCCAATATATGAAGAATACATATAATGTAATTCCAAAATTTGAATTTAGCAAATGTAGTTTAGAATATGGCTGGAATGTAAAGTTTAAAAAGGGAAGTAGATCATTATGTACTGTATATCCAAGAGAAAATTATTTTACAGTATTAGTTGTTATTAGTAAAAATGAGAAGGAATGTTTTAAAAAAATGTTTTCATCTTTTTGTTATGAAGTACAACAAATTTATGAACATACAGAAGAAGGAAATAATCAAAAATGGTTAATGATAGATTTAGAAGATAACGACAAAAGATATGAAGATGTAAAGAAAATAATCGAGATTAGGAATAAATAAAAATGATAGTAAATGTAGGTGGAAGAACTGATATAGTAAATTATTTTAGTGATTGGCTTATGAATAGGATAAATGAAGGATTTGTATATTCGAGAAATCCATTATTTCCCAAGAACGTGTCTAAAGTGAGTTTAAATCCAAAAGGTGTTGATTGTTTGATGTTTTGTTCAAAGAATTATAAGCCAATGCTAAGATACATGGATGAAATAAACAATAAGTATCGAATTATATGTCACTATACAATAACAGCCTATGATAAAGATGTGGAGCCTAATGTTCCAAGTGTGGACGAGTCTATAAAAGTACTTATAGAACTTTCAAACGTTGTAGGAAAAGAAAAGGTTTTGTGGAGATATGACCCAATACTTTTAACTGAAAAATATACTGTTGATAAGCATTTACAGACTTTTGAATATATGGCTAAACAGATAGCACCTTATGTTCAAAGATGTATTTTTAGTTTTGTAGAGATGTATAAAAAATTAGATTATAATATGCCTGAAATAATACCTTTTACTGAAAACGATAAAATTGAAATTTTAAAAGGTATTGGAAAAATATCAGAAGAATATGGACTTTATACTCAAACTTGTGGTACTGATGAAGATAATGAGAAATATGGTATTCATATATCAGGTTGCACAACACCAGAGATATTAGAGCAGGCCAATAATGTAAAATACAAGAAAGTAAAAGAAAAACCAATGAGGAAAGGTTGCCATTGTATACCAAGTAGAGACATAGGGGCGTATGATACATGTTTAAATGGTTGTAAATATTGTTATGCAAATCGAAGACCTGAGTTAGCAAAAGAGAATATAAGATTACATGACAAGAATTCACCAATGTTATTAGGGAATGTAATGCCAACAGATAAAATAACAGAAGTAAAGCCAGTTAGTTTTATTATTGAAGATAGCTGGAAACAAATTAGTTTAATGTAGATTATAATTTGAAGGGAGATAAAATTATGGCAAGAGTTTTAAAAACTAAAGAATTAGTAAATACGAGGTTGGCTACCAATTATGGTGGTTGGATGTATTGTGATAATTGTAGTGAAAATATAGGATATTTGTGTTATGCAACTTATGATAGATTAGAATTAAAGTATAAATGTAATTGTGGTAGTAATGGTAGTGCATTATTAGATTTTGAGGATAGTAATATAGGGAAAGATAGTAAAGATGAATTAATTATTATAAAAAATAGATTTTGTTGTACAAAAGATAATCAACCTTTAATTACTATATTAAATAAAAAAGTAGAGAGTTATGAAATGAAAATTACTTGTAAATCTTGTGGAAATATTTATAAAAAATCAAAATAGATATTATTGTATATCTAATACTGGAGGTATATATAATGGATGAAAAAGAAAAAATGTTAGCAGGAGAATTGTATGACGCAAATTATAATGAAAATTTGATGAAAGAAAGATATTGGGTAAAAGACAAATGTTATGATTATAATCAATTAAAACCTTCAAATCATGAAGAGAAAGAAAAGATTATTAAAGAAATATTTGGAAAAACTGGACAAAGCTTTATTATAGAACAACCTTTTATGTGTGATTATGGTTATAACATAGAAATTGGAGAGAATTTTTATGCTAATCACAATTTGATTATATTAGATTGCAATAAAGTTGAATTTGGTGATAATGTTTTTATAGCACCAAATTGTAGTTTTTATACAGCAGGACATCCATTAGATGCAGAAAGAAGAAATAAAGGGTTAGAATATGCAAAGCCAATAAAAGTTGGAAATAATGTATGGATTGGTGGAAATGTTTGTGTACTTCCAGGAGTAACTATTGGAGATAATGTTGTAATAGGGGCAGGAAGTGTAGTTACAAAGAATATTCCATCAAATGTTGTAGCAGTAGGTAATCCTTGCAGAGTTATAAAAGGGTTATAGAAGGGAGCAGCAAATGAATGCGAATATTGTAATCATAACAGGTGGAGCAAGTGGATTAGGTTTAGAACTTGTTAAACAGTTTATTGAAAGAAACTATTTTGTCTGTAGCATAGATAGAGATGCAGATAAAATGAAATCATTAGAAGATATATATATAGAAAATTATAAAGGGTTAAATGTTTTAAAGGACTAGAGAGTATGATATTATTTTCAACAGAAACTTTAAAAGCTAAAGAAGAAAAAGATTTAAAAATATTAAATATAATGTCTTCAGCGGCCTTAAGAGGAAATAAACAAGAAGCTGTATATTGTGCTACTAAATGGGGTGAAAGAGGATATACAGAAAGCTTAAAAGTGGCATATAAAGGAACAAGTGTAAAAATAATAGGAGTATATCCAGGTGGAATTAATACAGAATTCTATAAAAATAGTAGAGATTATGTATCAGAAGAAAAACAAGCGACGTTTATGAATCCGAGTGATGTTGCTAGAACAATTATAGATAATATTACAAACGAAACTAACTTAACTGTAGCTGATATTATAATTGAAAGAAATTAGGAGTAAAATATGAAAATATATATTTCACATTCAAGTAAATATGATTATATAAATAAACTTTATAATCCTATTGAAAAGTCTGATTTAATGAAGACAAATACTTTCTTTTTTCCACATAAAAGTAAAGAAACAAATACAAAGGAGATTATTTCAAATTGTGATTTAGTAATTGCAGAGGTTTCATTACAGACTACAGGACAAGGAATAGAGTTAGGATGGGCAAATTTTTCTAATGTACCAATATTATGTGTATATAAAAAAGGGTCAGAAATAAGTTCATCATTGAAATTTATTACAAATGAGTTTATTGAATATGAAAATATTGAAGATATGATAAGAAAAATTAGAGATTTTATAAATAGAAGAGGAGAATAGAAATATGAAAATTACAGTATTAACAGAGAACAGAGCTTGTGGAAATAATTGTATTAATGAAGATGGTTTAGCAATATATATTGAGACAGATGGAAATAAACTTCTTTTAGATAGTGGAATAACAGATGCGTTTTTAAAGAATGCAGAAACATTGGGTGTTAACCTAGATGAAGTAAATATTATAGCTTTAAGTCACGGACATTGGGATCACGGAAATGGTTTGAAATATTTGGATAAGAAGAAAACATTAATTTTGCACCCAGAATGTTATACAAAAAGATATAGTTTGAGAAGAAATATGGAGTATGCTGGAATTAATGAAACGAGAGAAGAACTATCAGAAAAATTTGACTTGATTGAGACAAAAGAACCTTACAAGATTTTTGAAAATGTATGGTTTTTAGGAGAGATTGATAGAAGATCCGAAGTTCCTGAAAAAAATTTACCTACTGTTTTAGAAAATAAAGATGAAGATTATTTGTATGACGATTGTGGTGGTATTGTTGTAAAATTAGAAAATGGAATTGTTGTATTTAGTTCTTGTTCTCATTCAGGAATAGACAATATTATTGAACAAGCTAAGAGAATTACTAATGAAAATAGAGTAATAGCCGTTATGGGTGGTTTTCATTTGAAACAAACAGATTCATATACTGATAAGATGATACAATATTTTAAAGATAATAAGATACAAACTGCATATATGGGACACTGTACATCTGATGAAGTTATTGAATATTTTAAAGAGAAATTAACAGGAGTTACACAAGTTGAAAAATTGTTTTCAGGTGCAAAATTTGAAATAAATTGAAAGTTGGAAAAGTATGTTTTATGATGCAAAAAATGGTAATATAAAAATAGATAATTATTATATGGATTATGTGAGTTTTGGTAAAGGAAACAAAGCTCTAATTATGATACCAGGTCTAGGTGATGGGACAAGAACAGTTAAAGGTATGGCTATTCCACTTGCATTTACATATAGACAATTTGCAAAAGAGTATAAGGTTTATATATTTAGTAGAAGAAATGAATTAACAGATGGGTTTAGTACACGAGATATGGCGCAAGATATAGTTTCAGCAATGGATGTTTTAGAAATAAAAAGAGCTGATATTTTGGGAATATCTCAAGGTGGCATGATAGCTGAGTGTATTGCAATTCATAATCCGAAAAAAGTAAATAAATTAGTTTTATGTGTAACAGCTGGAAGAGCAAATAATATGATAAGTGATGTTGTTACGAATTGGATTAATTTAGTTGATAAGAAAGATTACAAAAATTTATTTATAGATATTTCTGAGAAATCTTATAGTGAAGATTATTTGAAAAAATACAGAAAGTATTATAATATATTATGGAAAGTTGCAAATCCAAAAGATGATAGACGATTTATTATTCAAGCCAATTCTTGTTTATTGCATAATGTGCATGATGACTTGGATAAAATTAAGTGTCCTACTTTAGTTATTGGTGGCAAACAAGATAAGATTGTAGGTGTTGCTGCTTCAATAGAAATAGCAAATCAAATAAATAATAGTGAGTTATATATTTATGAGGATTATGGACACGCAGTTTATGAAGAAGCAAAAGATTTTAATAGCAGAGTTTTAAATTATTTTAAGGAAAACAAAGATGTATGATAAGAAAGTTTGAAAAAAACGATATAGCTGATGTAATGCAAATATGGGAAACTGAAAATATAAAGGCACATAATTTTATTTCAGATGAATATTGGAGAAATAATTATAATTATGTAAAAAGTGTTTTACCTAATTCAGAAATATATGTTTATATTTTAGAAGAAAGTATAGTAGGGTTTATAGGGTTGAATCAGAATTACATAGAAGGAATTTTTGTTTCTTATAATAATCAATGTAATGGTATTGGAATGGAGTTATTAAATCAAGCAAAAGAAATTAGAGATATCTTAAATTTAAGAGTGTATAAGAAAAATTTAAAAGCTATTGAGTTTTATAAGAAAAATAATTTTAAAATTAATGGCGAAGACGTGGATGAGAATACTAATGAAATTGAATATAGTATGATTTGGAAAAGAGATAAATAGATATAAATAAATGGTAAAAGAAAAGAGGTTTTTATTATGGAACAACATGAATTGGTTGATGAAAATGGAAATAAAACAGGAAAGGTACTTACGCACGTTGAGGCAAGATATCCACTTAATATACCAGAAGGATATTATTTGTCAGTAGTTGGTGTACTTATTATAAATGATAGAAATGAAGTATTGCTTCAAAAACGTAGTAGAATGAAAAGAGTAAATCCAAGTAAGTGGGGAATTTGTGGAGGCAAAGTGGATTTAGGAGAAGATACACTTGATGCTGCAGTTCGTGAGACTGAAGAGGAAATTGGTGTGCATTTAAATCCAGATGATTTAAGATTTTTAGGTACCAGTAATAATAAGTATGTTTATTTTACAAGATATTATGTTAGACAGAATGTGGATATATCGAAATGTGTATTGCAAAAAGAAGAAGTTGAATATTTAAAATATTTTAAACTAGAAGATATAAAATATCTTAATAATGAAGGATTTGACTGGATTGAGGATTTAAAGAAAGTTGTGGAGGGTTAAATGATAGAGTTAAGAAATATATTTCCACTAGGAATAGGAACTTTTAGAATTAATTTAAATGAAAAGGATTCTAGTATGCAAACTTTAATTAGTTCTTTTAACTTAGGTCAGAATTATATAGATACAAGTTACTTATATGAAAATGGAAAAGTAATGCAATTTGTTGGAGAATTTATTAATACAGTTGGCAGAGATAAGCTTTTTATAACAACTAAAATAGAACCAACTGTTGAAAAATCAACTGATATTGAAGAGCAACTAGATAAATATTTAAAAACTATGAATATTGAATATGTGGATTGCTTAATGTTACATTCTGCTATTTTTACTAAATTATCATTATTAGACACATATAAAGAAATGAGTAGAATGGTGGAATTAGGAAAAGCCAAAAGTTTAGGATTATCAAATGCAAATCTTGAACAATTGAAAGAAGTAAATCAAAAGTATCCTATTAGTATATTTGAAGGAGTTTATAATTTAGAATGTAAATTGAATGAAGATATTGGTATTATAGACTATTGCAAGTCTAATAATATTATGTTTTGTGCATACCAACCTTTGAGAAGAAATAGAACTGCTAAAAGAAATTATCCACTATTAGTAGAATTATCAGAAAAATACAACAAAACCCAAAATCAGATTATATTGAACTGGATTATTAGAGAGAAAAAGTTAAATGTATTAATAAAAACTACTAATGAAAATAGGGTAAATGAAAATATGAGTTCTTTAGATTTTGAGATGGATAAAGAAGATTATGAAAAATTAAATGCATTTAGAGCAAAAGAATTTGACAATGTAGTAATTGATTGGCAGGGAAATGGTGGCGTTACAGTTGACCAATTAGCTAATCAATTTGAATAATATAAAGGAGAAATATATGAGGAAACTGGTTGCAGGGTAAAACTTACGGGAGTATTGCCAATAGCAACAGTTATATTAGAAACAGGCGAAACACATTTTATTGTGAGATTTACAGCTGATGTAATTGAAGAAAATTTTGAATACGATAAAGAAGAAATATTGGAAGTAAAATGGGTAGATATAGAAGATATTAAAAAAATGTCTAAAGAAGAGCTAAGAGAATATTATGCAGCACGTCAAGTTTTAAAAGATTTTGAAGATGGAAAAATATATCCTTTAGAACTTTTTAATAACACTAAATATTATAGATGATAATCTTAATTAATTTGGAGGCAATATGCAGACGGTTTTAGTTGTAGAAGATGATGAGATGTTAAATGCTGGTATTTGTTTTAATATACAAAACATAAATTTACAAGCTTTAAGTGCACAAAGTATAGCTGAGGCAAAAAAGCTAATACAAGAAAATAAAATAGATTTAGTTTTACTAGATGTTAATTTGCCAGATGGTAATGGCTTTGAATTTTCAAAAGTTATAAAAGAGCAAAAAAACTTACCATTTATATTTCTTACAGCACATAATTTAGATGACGAAATATTAAAAGGACTTGAACTAGGTGCAGATGATTATATTACAAAACCTTTCAATATTAAAATCCTTTTGAAGAAAATAGACCTTATATTAAACAGAAATCAAGTAAAAAAAGATGTATTTACTATAAAAGATTTAATTATAAATTTTGAAGATAGAACTGTAAAAAAGTCTGGAGAGACAATTTATCTAACTCCGACGGAATTTGATTTACTACAAGTTTTTGTGAAAAATAAAAGTATTGTACTTACTAGACAAATTTTGTTAGAGAAACTTTGGGATAGCAAAGAAAATTTTGTGGACGAGCATACTTTGACTTTAAATATAAGTAGATTGCGTTCAAAATTAGATAAAGAAAATGATAAATACATAGAAACTATTTATGGTGTTGGATATAAATTAGCAGAGGAGTAAGAAATGGAACTAATAATTATTGGAGCTGTAGTTATTATTATAACTTTACTAATTTACATATTATTTAGAAGAAAATATGTAAAATTCACAAGTGATATAGAAAAACAAATTGATAGTTTTGTAAATGGTGAGTTTGATAAGAAAAATATAAATGAGGAAAATTTAGAATCAAAGCTTAACTCAAAATTATATAAGCTTGGAAACATTACTAAAGCTAAGTTAGAGCAAAGTAATCATTCAAAACAAGAAGTTCAAGAAATGGTATCTGACATAACACATCAGATAAAAACTCCGATATCTAATATTAGAATGTATAGTGATACTATTTTAAATAATAACTTGGGGCAGGAAAAAGAACAAGAATTTTTAGAGGTCATTTCTACACAAGTTGACAAGTTAGAGTTTTTGACTGATTCACTTATAAAAATGTCTAGACTTGAAACTAATATGCTAGTATTAAACCAAGAAAGTAGTAGAATTATAGAATGTATAGAAGAGGCTAAAAAACAGGCAGAGCCACTTGCAGAGAAGAAAAACATAAGTATAGATATTATTGGAGATACAAAGGCTATTGCAAAATATGATAAAAAATGGACTTTAGAGGCTATTTGTAATATTTTAGAAAATGCTATAAAGTACACAAACGAAAACGGAAAAATAGAAATTAATATTGAGAAATTAGAAAGCTTTTTAAGAATTGATATCATAGATAATGGTATTGGCATTGACAATGAAAACATAAACAATATATTTAAGAGATTTTTTAGGGAGCAGAAAGTTCATGATATTGAAGGTGTTGGAATTGGACTATATTTGAGTAAAAATATTATTGAACTACAAAATGGATATATTAAATTAAAATCAAAAGTAGGAGAAGGAAGTACTTTTTCTGTGTTTTTACCACTTTAAGACTGAGTGTTATATCAGTCTTATTTTTTGTAAAAAGTTTCAAAATTGAAATAATTTTCTTGAAAATTGAAACCATTTTGAAAGATTTATACTGTATTATATATTTATAGAAAGAGAGAAAGGAAAAATAATTATGGAGAATAATTGTATTTTAAAAGTAAGTAATTTAAAAAAGTATTATGGAAGTGGAGAGACTTTAGTAAAAGCATTAGATGATGTATCTTTGCAAATAAATAGTGGAGAGTTTGTTGCAATAGTGGGAACTTCTGGAAGTGGAAAAACAACTTTACTTAATATGCTTGGAGGACTAGATAATCCAACTTTTGGAAAAATTGAAATTGACGGAAATGAAATTTCAAAAATGAAAGATGAGGAATTAACGATTTTTAGAAGAAGACAAATTGGCTTTATATTTCAAAATTATAATTTAGTGCCTATGCTTAATGTATATGAAAATATAGTTCTTCCAATAGGGTTAGATGGCAACAAAATTGATAGAGAATTTATAAATGAAGTTATTAATTTATTAGGAATATCAGATAAAGTAAAGACTATGCCTAATAAATTGTCAGGAGGACAACAACAACGTGTTGCGATTGCAAGAGCTTTAGCAACTAAGCCAGCAATTATATTAGCAGATGAGCCAACAGGAAATTTAGATACTAGAACAAGTTTAGATGTAATTGGACTTTTAAAAAATACTAGCAAGGCTTTTCATCAGACAATTATTATGATTACACATAATGAGGAGATTGCTCAAATGGCAGACAGAATTATAAGAATTGAAGATGGAAAAATTTTTTAAAAGGAGATAAAAAATGAGTTTGAAAAGTAATAATAATAAAAGGATAATTTATCAAATTGCCAAAGCTTCTTTTATTAGTTCAAAAGTAAAAACAGCTTTCATGAGTGTTACAATTGGTCTAGCTATTTGTTTTATTATGGTAATGGGACTTTCAACTTTGAACTATAAGACTTATGAAAAAGAAGCCGTAAAAGGAATGCAAGACTGTATGTATTATGAAGTAAGCCAGGAGCAGATAGATAGTTTAAAACAAAATAAAAATATAAAATGTGTTATGACTTATAGAAAAGGTATTGAAAGAAATATTGGAGATATAAAGATTAATCCAGTATATTATGACTATGATATAGAGGATATAAAAACATATAAATTATCAGCAGGTAGTCTACCTGAAAAAGAAAATGAAATTGTCATAGATGTGTTTGTTTTAAAAGAACTTGGTAAAAATTGTATTGTTGGAGAAGAACTTGAATTATTAGGAGAAACTTTTGTAGTATCTGGTTTATTAGATAATGGAAAAGGTTTGTCATATCCAGTGTTATTTTCTAAAGAATATTCTGAAAGTGGAAGTATTTTTGAAAATAGTAGGACAGACGCTTTAGTAAAAGTTGTAGCTAATATGAATATACCTAGCACAGAGTATATTAAAAATTTCTTTTTTGAATTAGGAAAAGAAAATGGAATAGCAAGAAGAAATGTAAATTATAATGACAAGTTTGTGGATTCTTTTTCACTAGATACTAAAGAAGTTTTGACTTTTATAAGTTTAAGCATAGCAGTACTTGTTGTTAGTGGAATTGTAATTTATAGTATTTTCTATTTATCAGTTTCTTCAAAGGTTAGGGAATATGCTCAACTTAGAACTATTGGTATGTCTAAAAAACAAATGAAAAAAATGATAAAAATTGAAGGCTTAAATTACTGCAAGCTAGGAATTACTTTAGGAATAATAGTTGGAGGAATTATTGCATATTTTTTAGTGCGAGAAGGCTATACTTTTTTGAACTTCATAAAAATATCAATAATATCAATTGTTTTAGGAATTTTTGCTGTACTTATTTCTGTTAGCAAACCTGCTAAAATTGCAAGTGAAGTATCACCAGTAGAAGGTTTAAGATATACAGGTGATAGTGAAAATATAAGTGCTTCAAATAAATTATGTAGAAATTTAAGTCCTAGTTCACTTGGTAAAATTGAGGTGAATAAGAACAAGAAAAAAACATTAATGACACTTATATCTTTAGTAATAGGTGGAGTATTATTTATATTTGCAGTAGCCTTTTCAAGTGCTATTGATGAATTAGCTTATTCAAGGCAAGGAGTTTTCCAAAACTCTGAATATAGTATTTCTTTTACAGAAGAGGCAGAAGAAAATTCTAAGAATGGCATTTATGATGTTATAAAAGTAAAAAATAATCTTACAGAATTGAAAAAAGAATTAGAACAGCTAGAAGAAATTGAAAAGGTAAAAGCGAATAAAGCCTTTAATGTCAAAATGGAATATAAGGGAGAGATATTTGATGATACAATTGCGCCAATGGATAATTCTCACACAGATAGTGCACAAAGAGCAGTATTAGAAGGAACAGGAAACTATAATGTACTAAAAGAAAATAGAGAAGTATATTTTACAATGTCTGGTGTTTTTAAAGAAATATTTGGTTGGTCTCCAGAGCTTAATGATAAAATTACATTACATTATTTTAATAATGAAGATAAATCGCTTGAAGTAACTTTAGGTGGCATTGGAAGTAATATGTTTTCTGGATATAATGTTGAGGCCGATAATACAACTGTAGATGGTTGGTTGCTTGTACCAGACAATATGTATGAGGAAATCGTTGGCGACTTGGACACAACTAGGTCTTTACGAGTAACAACTAAAAATCATATATATAATGAGGAATTAGATAATAAGATAAAAGAAATTGTAGATAAATATGAAGGATTAGAAATAACTACTTTTACAGATTATTATGCTAATGCTAAAAATAATTTAGCGGGATTTAAAAATGTGATATTAGTAATGTCATGTTTTATTGTATTGTTTAGTTTTATTAATTTAATAAATACAGTTATAACAAGCGTAGTTTCAAGGAAAAAAGAATTAGCGGTGCTTCAATCTATTGGTATGTCTAGAAAACAAATAAATAAGATGCTTGTATTTGAAAATATTTATTTAACTTTACCTAACTGTATAATTAGTGGTATTTTAGGTCCTATTTTAAGCTGGATAGTAATTGAACTTTTTAAATATTTTGGAATGAAATATGTATTTTTCCACTTACCTATTTCAGCAATTTTATGGTATGTATTTATATCAATATTTATTCCTTCAATTGTTGCTATATGCTCTATAAAAATGTTTAATAAAGAGTCAATTGTAGACAGGTTAAGAGATAATTAAAAGTGATTGAAAAAAATGACGTTTTATGATATTATATAAAAATAGAAGCTTCTCAAGGGGGAATGTAAAATGCAGAAATTTAATTTTCATTCACATACATATAGATGTGGTCATGCTGATTTTGATTATACAGATGAGGAATATGTTTTAGATTATATAAAACAAGGTTTCAAAAGGATTGCATTTACAGATCATGTACCAGAAAAAGTTATAATTGATAAAAGGTCTCATATGAGAATGGGGTATGAGCAAAGGCATGAATATTATTCTTCAATAAAAAAATTGCAAGAAAAATATAAAGACAAAATAGAAATCCAAATAGGTTTTGAAGTTGAATATTTACCAGATCAAGTAGATAATATAATGGAATTAAAAGGAGAAACAGACAAATTAATTTTAGGTCAACATTTTGTATATGACGAAGATGAAAAAGACCTAGTGGTTTTTGGAAAAGGCTTTACTTGGAAGATTCAAGATATGATTAGATATGGAGAATATCTAAAGAAAGCAATGGAACTTCATATTCCAGATATAGTAGCACATCCAGATATAGCTTTTAGGAATACAAAAGTGTATGGAGAAGAGGAAGAAAAGATTATAAGAACAATTTGCGAAACTGCTGAAAAAACAGGGACTCCTTTGGAGATTAATTTAAATGGAATTGCTGCTGTTACGTATTTTAAAGATAAGAAGTTAAATGAAGATCCTTTTGAGATGCAAGTAGAAAGATTGGATAAGGCAGCATATCCTACTAAGGAATTTTGGAAAATTGCAAGTGAATATGATATTAAGGTAGTATATGGATTAGATACTCATCATAGAAACTATATTGATAAGTGCGAAAAATTAATGAAGCTTGCTAATATAAAAATTGGTGAAGATGTGATAGAAAAATTAAATTTTGTTCAAGATATGAAATAAGATGGCTAATCGCCATCTTTTTCTTTTACTTCTACAATTTTATGAGTATAATCTAAGTTTGCAATTCCATCATTACTTGGAAACCCAAGACTGTATATATTAGTAGCTAAAATATCTTTAGAAATCATATTTCTTAAAGATCCACTTGCATAGTTTTCCATAAATTTTTTAACAGATACAACAATTCTAATATTAGGATTATTAGCAGCAATGGCTGATATAATACGTTTTCCATGTTTATTAAATCCTAAAACTCTAATATATGGGTGAACTCTTCTTGAGGCATTTATGTCTTTTTGAGTAATGCCTAAAAGGCTATGAACTAAAATTCTTTGAATTCTAGTTTGTGTATATCTTTTTGTTTTAATATTTGAAACTAAACTATCTAACGTATTTGAAATGTTTGCAGCTTCTTTTATTCTATATTCTAATCCTTCTGATACATCAGGAAGTGAGGCAATTTCTTGTATTGACATTTTCCTTAGATTATATATAATTTGCTTTTCAAAAACACTCAAGTTAGGTATGATATGACCTAGTTCTTGCTGTTCTTCCATAAGTTCATAAGTTTCAAAAGGAACAACATAGTGTATATTTTTCTTATTTTCTATCATAGTACGAATTGCTGTACTGCTTGCAATTCCGTTTTTAACTTTTTTACTATTGTAATCGCTATAATCACGTTTTACTGTGATTGGTACAATAGGACTTCTATATTTTTTTAGAGCTTTTAAATATTCTATAGCTAAGATGTTATTTGGATTTTCTAAAATGTTAGTAAATTTCCTTGAAGTGCCAAAATACATTGAAATTGCAAGTTCTCTTGCTTTCGGATATGAAAGCCCAGATTTTAATTGTCTGGTTATTAAGCTAGAAAATTCTTTTGGTTCTTTATATAATACTTCAGCAATTTCATTTAAAGGAGATATTTCTCCAAGTTCTGAACCGAAAGATACATAATCTACAATGCCAAGTGAATTTAGAATTTTTATTGCACCTTCAGCGAAGTTTTCTGCACTTGAAGTTGCATAAACAGTTGGCAATTCAATAACTAAGTCAATGCCTGCCTTAAGAGCCATTTCAGTTCTTGTCCATTTATCAACTAAAGCAGTGTCACCACGCTGTGTGAAGTTACCACTCATAACTGCTATAGTAAAGGCTGATTGTGTAATTTTTTTAGAATAATTCAAATGATATAAATGACCATTATGGAAAGGATTATATTCAGATACAATTCCTAAAATTCCATTCAAATAAAATCACCACCTGTATTGTAAATTTTCTAATTTATTGATATAATATCATAGATTATAAAAAAATACAAATAAAAAGGAATATCTTATGAAAAAAGTAACAATATATACAGATGGTGCTTGCTCAGGAAATCCTGGACCTGGCGGATGGGGTGCCATACTTATGTATGGAGAAAATGAAAAAGAAATTTCGGGTGCTAAAGAAGATACTACTAATAATGTTATGGAAATTACTGCAGTACTAGAGGCACTTAAATTATTAAAAGAAGAATGTGAAGTAGAAGTATATAGTGATAGTGCCTATGTAGTAAATTGTTTTAATCAAGGTTGGATTTACAATTGGCAGAAAAATAATTGGAAGACTTCTGGAAAAGCTGCTGTAAAAAACAGAGAGCTTTGGGAAGAACTATATAGCTTAACTAAAAAGCATAAAGTTACCTTTATAAAAGTAAAAGGTCATAGTGATAATGAATATAACAATAGATGCGATGAACTTGCAACAAGTGCTATTAAGAATTTATAGGTAGAAAGGATATATATGTTAATTATTGGAATTACAGGACCAACAGGTGCAGGCAAAAGTAGTGTTTGTGAATTTATAAAAAGTAATTATAATGCAGAAATAATTGATGCAGATAAAGTAGTAAGAGAACTTCAAGACAATAAGAAGTCTGATTATTACCTAGCTATAAGAAAAGCTTTTGGTGGAAGAATTTTTGCTAACAATGGTTTTATAAACAGAAGGGCACTTGCTTCTATTATATTTGTTACAGAACCAGAAAAAAAGATAGTGTTAGATGAGCTTACTGCAATGTATGTAGTGCCTGAAATAAAAAGGCGAGCCATAGAAGCAAGTAAGAAGGATTTAGATTATATTATAGTTGACGCACCAACGCTTATAGAGAATAATATGCAAGCTATGTTTGATAAGATAATAGTGGTTACTGCAAATAAAAAAGATAGATTGAATAGAATTTGTAAAAGAGATGATATTTCAAAAGATTATGGAGAAGCTAGGCTAGAGGCACAACAGGATGATGGCTTTTATGAGAAATATGCAGATTTTGTTATTTTAAATGAAGGTAAAAATTTAGAAGATAAAGTAAGAACAGTTTTTGAAGAAATAGGAAGGTAAAATGAAAGTAGAAGAATTTAATTATGAATTACCAAAAGAACTTATTGCTCAAACTCCTTATGATAAAAGAGATGAAGCAAGACTTTTAGTATTAGATAAAGAAAAACAGACAATAGAACATAAAGTATTTAGAGATGTTATTGATTATCTAAATCATGGTGATTGCTTAGTAATAAATGATACAAAGGTTATACCTGCTAGACTTTATGGAAAGAAAGATACTGGTGCACATGTAGAGTTTTTACTTTTAAAAAGGCTTGAGGGTGACGAATGGGAAGCAATGGTACGACCAGGTAATAAGCTAAAGGTTGGAAGCAGAGTAGTGTTTGGAGATGGTCTTTTAAAAGCAGAAATAGTAGAAGTTATGGCAGGAGGAAATAGAAGAGTAAAGTTTGAGTACAATGGTATTTTTAATGAAATACTAGATCAAATTGGACTTATGCCACTTCCACCATATATTACAGAGAAATTAAAAGACAAGGATAAGTATCAAACAGTTTATGCAAGGTATGAAGGTTCAGCTGCAGCTCCTACTGCTGGATTACATTTTACAGAAGAACTATTAGAAAAGATTAAAGCAAAAGGTGTAGAAGTTGCAAAGGTTACACTTCATGTAGGAATTGGAACTTTTAGACCAGTAAAAGTGGAAAATGTTGAAGACCATCAAATGCATTCAGAACATTTTTATCTAAAAGCAGAAGAAGCTGAAAAGATAAATAAAGCCAAAAGAGAAGGTCACAAAATTATTGCAGTTGGGACAACTTCTTGTAGAGTTTTAGAAAGTGTTGCAGATGAGAACGGATATTTAAAGGAAATAGAAGACGACACAGATATTTTTATTTATCCTGGTTATAAGTTCAAATGTATAGATAATTTGATTACTAATTTTCATTTGCCAGAGTCAACTTTAATTATGTTAGTTTCAAGCCTTGCGGGTAGAGATTTTATTATGAGAGCTTATAACGAAGCAGTAAAAGAAAGGTATAAATTCTTTAGTTTTGGAGATGCGATGATTATAAAATAGGAGATAAATATATTGAAAAAAATAGTTATAATAACAGGTGTAAGTGGAACTGGGAAAAGTACACTTGCAAAGAAATTATATCAAGAAATAAAAAATTCTACTATGCTATCAATGGATGTTTTAGCAGAAAATATATATGATATAGCAGGATTTAAGAATAGAAAAGAAAAACAGCAGTTAAAAAAGATATATATAACTATGTTTAAAAAAATATTAGAAGAAGTGCTAAAACGAGAAGATGAAATAGTCATTGTGGAATATCCATTTAAGAAAGAGTGGATAAGTTTTTTTGATAAGATAATAGAGAAATATAATTATAAAGCATATACTATTCAGTTATATGCAAAAGATTTTGATACTATATGGGATAGATTGCAAAAAAGGGAGCCTTCTAAGCAAAGACATCCATCTCATTATTTAGAGAAATATGAACTAAGGAATAAAAACAAATACAAACCTTATTTTGAATATGAATATGATGTATTGAAGCAAGAATATGAAGAAAAACTTTCAAATTGTATTCAAATGGGTACTGTGATAAAAGTAAAGGATATAGAAGAGCTAAATATAGAAGAATTAATAACGATAATAAAAGAAAAATAAGGAGAAAATAATGAAGCAAGCAATAACTTATGAATTATTACATATAGACAAAAATTCAGGAGCAAGAAGAGGAGTAGTACACACTCCTCATGGTGATATACAAACACCAATTTTTATGCCAGTGGGAACTCAAGCAACAGTAAAAGCTATGACACCAGAAGAGTTAAAAGAGGAAGTTCAGGCACAAATAATACTTTCAAATACTTATCATTTATATTTACGTCCAGGACATGAGCTTGTTAAAGAAGCTGGAGGGCTTCATAAGTTTATGAATTGGGATAGACCAATCTTAACTGATTGTGGTGGATTTCAAGTATTTAGTCTAAGTGATTTAAGAAAAATAAAAGAAGAAGGTGTTGAATTTACTTCACATTTAGATGGAAGTAAGCATTTCTTTTCTCCAGAAAAGGTTATGGAAATTGAAGAAGCACTTGGAGCAGATATAATTATGGCTTTTGACGAATGTGTTAAATATCCAGAAACCTACGAATATACAAAGCAATCTATGGAAAGAACTACTAGATGGGCGAAACGTTGCAAAGATGCTCATACTACAGCAGATAAACAAGGTTTATTTGGAATTATTCAAGGTGGTTTTTATGAAGATTTAAGAGAGAAAAGTGCAAAAGACTTAATAGAAATGGATTTCCCTGGATATGCAATTGGAGGAATAAGTGTTGGAGAACCTAAGGAAGAATTTTTGAAAATGCTTAAATTTACTGCACCACTTATGCCAGAAAACAAACCAAGATATTTAATGGGAGTAGGTTCACCAGATTACTTAATAGAAGCAGCACTTGCAGGAATCGATATGTGTGATTGTGTACTTCCTACGAGAATTGCAAGACATGGTACAGCAATGACTTCACATGGAAAAGTAGTTGCAAGAAATGCATGTTATGAAAGAGATTTTACACCACTTGATGAAGAGTGTGATTGCTATACTTGCAGAAATTATACTAAGGCATATATACGTCATTTGATTAATACAAAAGAAATTTTAGGTGTAAGGCTTTTATCAATTCATAACTTAAGGTTCTTGACTAAATTAATGGATAGAGTTAGAATAGAGATTGAAAACGATAATCTATTGAATTTTAGAGATGAATTTTATAAAAATTATGGATACACTAAAGAATAGGAGGAAGAATAATGAACCTAGAGGAAAGCGATAAATTTGCTCAAAAGCAAGCGCAAAATGAACAAAAAAAGAAATTTGTATTAATGTCGATTATTGGATGTGGTATTTTAATTGCTTTACTAATTGTAATGATTATTTATATCCAATATCAAGATGCTTTACAATTAAAGATATATATTGATGGAACTCAAATAAGTTTTTCTGATAAATTTCTTAAACAGGAAAATGGGACAAACTATGTAAGTATTAGGGAATTGTCTGATTTATTGGGTTACACATACACGAAAGGTGAATATAAGAAATATAATGAGAATGCAGATAGTTGTTATATTAAAAACAACTTAGAGATTGTTGCTATGACAGCAGAGAAGTCTACTCTTACAAAGTATATTGAAGTAATTGAAGGTGCGCCAGAGCTTACTTTAGAAGGACCTTATGGAATAGAAATGACTGTGGAGGCACAAAATGGTGCTTCAAATACTTTTGTATTAGAAAAGCCTGTAAAACAAATAAATGGAGAATTATATCTTCCTTTTGAGTATGTAATAGATGTTTATAATATGACAATAGACACAAGTGTTAAAAATAGAATAAGAATGTATACTTTACCTACATTATTCCAATCTGCAAAACAATTAGCAGCTAAGTTAGAATATGGAACGATTAGTGGAGTATATGAGAATATTAGAGCAATACCTTATGGCTTAGTAGTTGTTGGAGATAATGGAATTTTTGGTGTTATTGACCTTAAAGGACAAGAAATTTTAAGTGTAAAGTATGAGCATTTATCATTTTTACAAAATACAGAAGAATTCTTTATGCGTGCAGAAAATACAGTAGGTTTATTAGATAAAACAGGTAGTACAATAATAAAACCAATGGATTACGACAATATGTCTATTTTGGATGAAATAGAAGAATTATATTTAGTTGAGAAGAATCGTAAATATGGTGTTGTTAATAGAGATGGTGAAGTTGTAATACATGTTGATTATGATAGAATAGGATTAAAAAATATAGACGATTTTAAAATATCTACTCTAAGAAATGATTATTTACTATTTGACAAATGCATAGTGGCAGAATTAGATGGTAAATTGGGATTATATGATATCAAAGGCAAGGAACTATTGAAACCAGTATATGAGGGCTTTGGATATTTATCTGATGTTTCAGGTGAAGACAGTGTACTTTTAATTCCTAAAGAAGTCGGTTTTAATGGTTTAGTTATTAATTTTGATGGAAGATATGCTATATATGATGTAGATAGAGAAATTATAGCAGCACCTGCTGTTTATAATAAGATTTATTCTGTAACAAAAGCTGGAGCAACAACTTATTATGCGGATTTTAATGGGGAGCAGCTATTATTAAAAGGTGTATTAGAGGCTTTAGCAGCTGAAGAAGCTGCATCAAGGCAAGAAGATGTTGATAATGATACAGAAGAACCAGAGGAGAATAATCCAGAAGAAAACGATATTGGCAGTGAAGAAGACAATGGACAAGTAGAAGGTGAAGATGATACAACTGTTGTTGTAGAATAAAACAAGAAAATTATAGTGGAAATAGTTATATTTCCACTATTTTTTTATATACTTAAGAAAGAGGAGGTTGCTTATGGGAAATATAGATAATTATAAGATACTAGGAAAGGATTTAGCAGTTAGTATTGGTTTGTCGCTAATTTTACTTTTAATATTATCAATGGTCTTAAGTCTTACAAATGTATCAGAAGGGATAATGGGAATTTCAATTATTTTCATTTCGAGTTTTAGTGTTTTAGTAGGTGCATTTTTAGCAAGTAAGAAGATAAAAGAAAAAGGTATTGTGTTTGGTTCGATACTTGGACTTACATATATGTTGGTACTATATTTGACTTCTGGTATATTAAATGGTAATTTTGGAGTTACCTTAAATGTATTATATATGTTTATTGGTGGAATAATAGGGGGTGCAATAGGCGGAATTTTAGGTGTTAATTTAAAATAAAAATTTCTAAAAAATCGCAAAAAAGTAGTTGATATTTTTGCGATTTTAATATACAATTTAAAAGACTTATAGTAGAGTTAATTAGGAGGTTTTATGATAACAGTAGAAGATGTTATGAAAAACCCTGATGTTAAGGAATTTGTAAGAAATGCTCAAAGGCAATTGGATGTTTTAGGCTATACTGAACATTCAGAAAGACACATTGGCTTAGTGTCAAATAGAGCAGCAAAAATCCTTGAGACCTTGGGATATGACGAACATAGGATTGAACTTGTAAAAGTAGCAGGTTATTTGCACGATATAGGAAATTCGGTAAACAGAGTGGATCATGCGCACACTGGTGCAATACTTGCTTATAATATTTTAAGAGAAATGGGAATGGAAGCTTCAGATGCAACTGAGATTATGATGGCAATAGGAAATCATGACGAAGTGACTGGAACTGCGGTTAGTGATATTTCAGCGGCATTAATTTTAGCAGACAAGTCTGATGTGCATAGAAGTAGAGTTTCAAAAACAGATAGAACTTTGTTTGATAAACATGATGAAGTAAATTTTGCAGTTACACATTCGGATTTAGTGGTTAACACAGAGGAGCGAAAAGTTACTTTAAATTTGAAAATAGATACACGAATTTGCCCAGTTATAGATTATTTCCAGATTTTTATGGATAGAACTAATATGAGTAAACGTGCAGCAAAATATTTAGGATTATGGTTTGAGTTAGTTATTAATGATACAAACTTATTATAGGAGGAAAGAGTTTTGGAAAAGAAAATCAAAATATTTAAAACAATAGCTATAGTATTTATTATATTTACAATTTCACTAATATCTTTTGTAGGTGTGTTTAGAGATAGCTTAAATTCAATGGTAAATTTAATACCAGATTTTGTACTAGGTATGGAATTAGATGGAACTAGAGAATTGAAATTTACTTTAAGTGATACTCAAGAAGAAAAGGAAGTATATGTTGACGATAACGGAAAGTATATGGGAACAGTTCAGAAAGAAGCGTCTAATGAAAATGGTATTTCATTAGACGCAACTGTTGATGAGGCAGGAGACAAAGTTGCCGAAGAGGAAGCTGATAAACCTAAATACAAAACAGAGACAAGAACAATAAAAGCAAATGAGGATTCAGTATTAAATCAGGAAAGCTATGAAAAGAGTAAGAAAATAATTCAAGAAAGACTTGAACAATCACAAATACCTGAGTATAATATAAGATTAAATAACGTAACGGGTGACTTAACACTTGAAGTGCCAGAGGATGATAATACTGAGCTTGCTTTTGAGCTTGCTTCAGCACAAGCTAAGCTTGAAATAGTAGATGGACAAACTGGTGTAGTTTTATTAAATAATGACGATATTAAAAAAGCAGTTCCTGTTTTTTATTCAGATGAACATGGATATCAAGCATATTTGCAAATTGAGTTTATTAAAGAAAAACATGAAACTTTGAAAGAGATAAGTAAAACTTACGTTAAAATAACTAATGAGAATGACGAAGAGGAAACAAAAACAGTAAAATTGTTATTAGATGGTAGCCAAATGCTTGAGACTTATTTTGGACAAGAATTAAGTTCAGGTATTTTACAAATAACAATGGGTGAAGAAACTTCAGATTATGCTGCTTTTTCAAGAAATTATGAATCAGCATCATATTTTGCAACTATAATTAATAATGGCAAAACTCCAAATGCATATAAAATCGCGTCAGACAATTTTGTTAAATCACAAGTAACAGGGGATATGATAGTTCTAGCAAAAGTAGCTTTTGCAGGACTTATTGCAATAGTATCTTTAGTATTGATTGTAAAATATAAATTTAATGGTTTATTAGGAGCTATTGCAAGTATTGGATATATAGCAGTAACTTTACTTGCTATTAGATATACAAATGTAACTATTACTTTGAATAGTTTGATTGCTTTACTTGGAGTAGTTACAGTAAATTATGTATTTATATTTAATTATTTAGGCAGATTTAAAAGTGATTCAAAAAGACATGCGTTTATGGAGAGCTTAAAAGAAATTACTATTACTATAATTCCTTTATGGGTAGTTGCTGTTATTTTTACCTTTATGACAAGCGTAACAATAAATAGTGTTGGAATGATAATGTTCTGGGGATTGTTTGTACATGTAATATATAGTTTTATAATCACAAGAACTTTATATGTAGACTAGGAGGGTAAAATGGATAAATTTATAAACAAAAACAATAAAGTACTAATTTTAGGGTTAAGCTTACTTATAATAGCAGGAATAGTAGTGGTTTTATTTAAAGGATTTAATGTTAATTTCTTACTAGAACAACATGAAGTTATAGAATTTGTTATTGGTAAAGACTTTGAAATGAATGATGTAGAAAGTATTTGCAGTGAAGTTTTTAAAGACAAAAAAGTTGTATTAAAAACTATTGAAGTATTTGATGATGCGGTTAGCATAAATGCAGAGTCAATTACAAATGAAGAAAAAGAAAATCTAGTAAATAAATTAAATGAGAAATTTGGAACAACAAAAACAGTTGATGAAGTAAAGATAGAGACTATTGCAAACGTTAGAATGAGAGATTGGATAAAGCCTTATATCCAACCTATAGCAATATCAGCAGTTATTATATTAGCATATATTGCAGCAAAATTTAGAGAAGAAAATTTACTTAAATTATTAGCTAAAATAATTGGAATATTAATAGTTACAATATTATCAATACTAAGTATATTAGCAATATTCAGAGTACCAATGTCTCCAATATACATTATGGGACTTGCAGCAATAGCTCTTATAGAATTAATGATATATATAAATTCTTATGAGAAAAAAGCAAACAAATAAAAGTATGGGGAGTTGATGAAAAGACTCCCCATTTTTGAAAGGAACGTAAATAAAATGTTAGAATTAAAAAATATAACAAAAAAGTTTGGCGAAAAAGTTGCTGTTGATAATATTTCTTTTAAAGTAGAGCAAGGAAAGATTTTTGGAATAGTTGGAAGAAATGGTGCAGGAAAATCAACTACTTTTAGAATGATTTTGAATATTATAGAGCCATCTAATGGTACTTGTACATATAATAATTCACCAATAGATAATAAAGTACTAGATAAAATAGGATATTTACCAGAAGAAGGAAGTTTGATTCCTACCTATTCTGTATTAGAGCTTTGTGAATATTATGGTGCACTTAAATTACTAAGTGAGAAAACTGTTAAAGATAATCTTATAAAATGGCTAGAAGAATTTAATATATTAGAATATATGAATACAAAAATAAAAGATTTATCAAAAGGAAATAGACAAAAAATACAATTTATTATTTCGGTTTTGCATGATCCAGAGTTACTTATTTTAGATGAGCCATTTTCGGGCCTAGATCCAATAAGTGTTGAAGAACTTAAAAAAGCTATTTTGAAATTAAAAGATGAAGGTAAGACTATAATTTTTTCTTCACACAGAATGGAACATATAGAGATGCTTTGTGAAGATTTACTTATAATAGATAGAGGTAAAAGCGTTTTACAAGGAAACCTAAAACAAATTATTGATACTTATGTTATAAACGGAAGTACAAACCATAGTTTAAACGAAATTTTCATAGATAAGGTGGGAAGTTTAGATGAATAAGCAAAAAATTAAAGAAATTGTTAAATTTTCAATAAAGCAAAACATACAGAATAAATGGTTTGTATGCTTTAATGTTCTACTTTTAATATTAGTAGTTTTATTTACAAATGCTGGTAATATTAGGGAATTTTTAGAAAATAACAATATTCAAATTTTTGATGATGAAGTTACAATCGAATATGTGGATGCAAATAATATATTAGATCATAAATTAGAGAGAATGTTTGCTAAAAATGAGAAAGTAACAGTAAAGAAAGTAGGAGAAAATAAATATACTCCGCAAAATATAAAAGATAATTTACTTATTATTGAAGTCGATAAAGATGAAGAAAAAATAATCAAAGCCAAGATAACTTCAAAAGAAGGATTCGATAGCTCAATTTATGATGATATTGTGGAAGTATTACAAGAATGTAGATCTGAAGTTTTTGCTAAGACTTTAAACATTTCAGAAGATAAATTAGAAATATTAAGTACAGAAATTCCTATTGATAGAATAATGCTTGCTGTTAATGCTGAAAATTCAGATAAAAAGCAAAGTATACAATTTATGAGTACAATTATTGTATATATGGTATCTATATTTATATTTTCAAAGATTGCTAATGAAATTGCAAATGAGAAAGTATCAAAATCTATTGAATATGTACTTACTTCTGTAACAGAAAAGGAATACTTGCTTGCAAAAATTATTAGTGTAACAGCTGTAGTGTTAATACAAGCATTATTTGTACTTGTTTATTATATGATAGGTAATTTGATAAGCACAGCAGTACTTATGGGAACAGGATATGTACCTCCAACAACAGTACAAGAATCAATTGAATTATTAGATACAGATATAATACTTTATATTTGCACATTATTTGTGTATTCATTGCTTACTTTAATTTTATTATCAATAATACAAGCAGCACTTTCTTCAAAGACAACAAATATGTCAGAAGCGGGAAATTCAATGACTTTTTTATTGGTTATTACAGTTGCTGTATATATGTTTACTTTTGCGCTTATTAATCCATATACAAATATGTCTGCTTTAATATATATATTATCTTGTATACCACTTATTTCAAACTACTTTGTTCCAGCAATTATGATAATAGGACAAGCAAAAGCTTGGCAGATTATAGTATCACTTTTACTTCTTATTATTTCAATACCAATTGCTTTTAATAGATGCAGCAAAATATTCAAAAATGGTGTATTAGATTATACTGATAATAAGCCAAAGAAGCACAAAACTAAAAAAACGCTTACTTTGAAAGAAGAACAAACTTTGAGATTAGAGAAGAGCAAATTTAAGACTTTAGCTTTAGTATTAGGCTTAGCTGTGATTATAGCTTTAGTACTACAATTAGTAACTCAATTGCTTTTGGATGCACTTGCTTATCTAGTGCTTAAACAAATTTTAACTGATGAACAAATTAGATTTTTAACGATGGGCTTAGTTTCAATTATAAGTTTAACAGGTGCTTATGCTTTCGTAAAATTATATATAAAAAAAGATGATAGTAAAGAAATTCCAAAGCTTACTGTTATGGATTGCTTAAAAATGTTAGCTGCAGCAATATTTTTTACAGGATTACTTCAATTGTTTATGGTTTATGCACAAGCAAAATTGGGATTAAGAAATACAGCTGTGTATGAAGCTTTAAATGTAGATGGATTAGATAATTTTACATTACAAATTTTCTATGTGACGTCTATAGCTATAATTCCAGCTATATTTGAAGAATTATTCTTTAGAAAAGGTTTAATAGACTTAACAAGAGAGTATGGCGATAAATTTGCTATAGTAATATCTTCTTTGATATTTGCAGTTATTCACTTAAATCTAGCACAAGGAATATTTGCATTATTTATGGGAATAATTTTGGGTACTTTATATGTAAAAACGGGAAAATTAAGATATGGTATCATTCTTCATTGCATAAATAATGCCTATGCAGCATTTTCTGTGATTTTCAGTTCTTGTGATTGGGATTTAGCATATACTGTTTTAAGTTACTTTGGAAGAGCATTATTTATTTTATCAATATTATTAGTTATAGTAGAGATAGTAAGAAAAGTAAGAGCAAAGGAAAAGTTAGCTATTCCAGAAGGAAAGGTTATACCAGTAAATGCAAAATATATGCTTGCTGATTATACTTTTATATTAGGAACTATTTTTGTTGTAGTAGTTTTTTGGACAACAGAGATAATGCTTAATATGTTATAAATTTAAGAAAATTGTAAAAAGATGTTTATTTTTTGAGATTTATGTGATATGATATGCACAAATTAGATAATTAGGAGGTCTATTATGGAAATAAAAAGATGTGTACGTTGTGGAAGTCTACATACAACAGAGGGTGAAGCTTGTAGAGAGTGTACAATAAAAGATAATGCTGAAGTAATAAAATTAAAAGGAGTTTTAAATGAAGGTCTTGAAGTTGGAACAACTAAACAAGACTTAGCAATAAAAGCAGGTATTACTGCTAAAAACTTAAACCGTTATCTTCAAGCAGAAGAATTTAGCGGAATATATTTCCCAGAGACTTCAGAAAATATAGGTGGAATTGGTGTTCAATCAGAAAATTGTGACATAATCAAATAGGAGGAGTTATAATGGCAGATATAATTAAGGAGCTAGAAGATAGAGGATATATAGAGCAATTAACTCACGAAGAGGAAATTCGTAAGTTATTCCAAAAGGAAAGTGTAAGCTTTTATATTGGTATAGATCCAACAGCTGATAGTATGCATATTGGGCATTTTGTAGCATTAATGTTTGCTTCAAGATTGCAAAAAGCTGGACATAGACCTATTATTTTAATGGGTGGAGGAACAGCAACTATTGGTGATCCATCAGGAAGAACTGATATGCGTCAAATGCTTACTAGGGAACAATTAGATGCAAATGTTGCTAGCATAAAAAGACAAGCAGAGCGTTTTGTATCTTTTGAAGGCGAAAATGCAGCTATTATCGTTAATAATGCGGATTGGTTATTAGATTTAAAATATATAGACTTTATGAGAGATATAGGTTCACAGTTTACAGTTAGTAGAATGCTTGCACAAGAGTGCTATAAAAACAGATTAGAAACAGGTCTTACATTTTTTGAAATGGGCTACTTGTTGCTACAAAGTTATGACTTTTTATATTTACATGATAAATATAATTGTAAATTACAAATTGGTGGAAATGATCAATGGTCAAATATAATAGGTGGAGTAGAACTAATTAGAAAAATGAAGGCAGAAGAAGCTTATGGTTTAACTTTTAAACTTCTTACTACAGCAGATGGCAAAAAAATGGGAAAAACAGCAAAAGGTGCGTTGTGGTTAAATCCTGAAAGAACTTCTCCTTATGAATTTTATCAATACTGGAGAAATATTGGTGATACTGAGGTAGAGAAAGTTTTAAGACTACTTACATATTTACCAATGGATGAAGTAAAGAGGTTATCAAGCTTAAAAGATGCAGAAATAAATGAAGCTAAAAAAGTAGCAGCTTATGAAATTACAAAACTAATTCATGGTGAAGAAGAAGCTAAAAAAGCCGAAGAAGCTGCTGGTGCACTTTTTGGTGGAAGTAAAAATACTGATAATATGCCTACTACACCACTTTCAAGCAAAGACATTTCTATACTAGATGCAATGCTAGAGGCAGAACTTGTTTCTTCAAAAGGACAAGCTAAAGATTTGATAAATCAAGGCGGAATTTCTTTAAATGATGTAAAAGTTACTGATATAAAATATATGCTATCTGAAGAGGATTTTAAAGAAGGATATGCAATTATACAAAAAGGCAAAAAAGTATTTCATAAACTTATATAACAAAACCTCGAAAAAGGCTGATTTATTTCAGCCTTTTTCATTTTCTTAATACATTTGTAAAACAAATGTAATGCCTAAAAAGTTGACTTTTTAAGTTAATATATATATACTAATTGTAAGAAAATGGAAACAAATGACAAAAAATAGGAGGAAAGAATGAAATTTAGTAAAATAATTTCAATAACTTTAATAATTATAATGTTGTTATATATAGTTTTATCAAGCTTCGAGGGACTTGGTAATATTTCTTATGCAGGTCAAAATATTTCAATTGAAGAAGCAGAGAGAATGGCTCCAGGTATTACAAGTTTGGTAAACAATTTAAGAAATGCACATCCAAATTATAATTTCCAATTTTATAACACAGGTATTGATTGGAATGAAGCAATACTTCGTGAGTACCAAGGACATGGAGCTTCACCAAAGAACTTATTTAATACTTCTAACAGTTATTCTGGTATGTGGTATTGTCCAGTTTGTGGAACAAAAAACTATGATAATGGAAGTTTATGTTGTGCTTCAATGGATGCTTTAAGATATATGATGGATCCTAGAAATTCAATTACAGAAAATAGTGTTTTCCAATTCAAGAGTTTAGAGGCACCAGATGTTACTTATGAAGATGTTGTAAGAGTTATAGCAGGAACTTTCTTAGATCACGAAGAGTGTGCAAGAGCAGTAGTAGAAGCAAGCCAGAAGTATAATATTAATGGCTATTACTTAGTTGCTAAGATGCTTACAGAACATGGCAAAAATGGTTCAACTTTAAGTAATGGTGTACAAGTAAATGGTGTTACATATTATAACTTCTTTAATATTGGTGCTTATGGAAATGGTGTGCAAGCTATAATTACTAACGGTGCAAATTATGCAGCAAGTAAGGGCTGGAATTCAAAAGCTGCTTCAATAATTGGTGGTGCAGAGTTTGCTAAATCTTCTTATGTAGGAAAAGGTCAAAATACTTGTTATTATCAAAAATTTAATGTTGTAAATACAGAAAGTGGATTATTTTCACATCAATATGCACAAAATATATTAGCAGCAGAAAATGAAGGAAGTAAATTAAGAGCAAATTATATAATAAATGGACAAGTTACTGGAAATCATACTTTTATAATTCCTCTATATTCAAATATGCCTCAAACAGCACAAGCTAGACCAAGTACGGCAACACAAAATAGAATTAGTTATGAGACAGCAGTAGTTACTGCAAATGGAGGATTAAAAGTTCGTTCAAGACAAGATATAAATTCAGCACATATAGGTTCAATTCCTCAAAATACAGGAGTTAAAGTTTTAATAAGAGCAGCCAGCCAAAACAATGGATATTATTGGGATTTAGTAATAGCTGATTCTTCAGGACTATGTGGATATGTTGCTAGAAATTATATTAGAAAAACAGGAGAAGGTAGCAATGCAGGTTCATCAAGTCCTACAGAGTATGTACCATCTAATCCAACACCAACACCTAATCCAAGCAATCCAACTAATCCAAAGCCATCTACGCCAACAGAAGTAAATGAGACGACATTGAGGATAGTAAATGAAAGCTTACAAGTTTCAGCTAATATGACACTAGCGGATTTAAAGGTAAAATATCCTAACGCTGTGGTTAAAGATGGAAATGATAAATTAGGTACTTGTTCAAAAGTTACTATTGATGGAAAAGATTATGATGTAATGAAAAAAGGTGATGTAAATGGAGATGGAGATGTTAATATATTAGACACAGTAGCAATCCTTAACCATATTAAAGAAACAAATAAGATTACTAATGTAGCTAAATTAGAAGCTGCAAAAATTAAATGTGAAGGTTCAATTACGGTAACTGATGTAGTAGCTTTACTAAATTACATAAAAGAGACTACTGCAGATCTTAAAATAAAATAAGCGAGGTAAAATAATGAATTACTGTACAAAATGTGGAAAAGAAATTCCAGAGGGTGACAACAAATACTGTGATGACTGCAAAAACAGTTTATTAACAGATATAGAGAATGATGAAGAAAACAAATTCGAAATTAAAAAAGACCAAAAAGTAGAAAAAGAAGCAAAACCTAAAAAGACAGGTAAGATTATAGGTATTACAATTGCTATTCTAGTTATACTTTCAATTGTAAGTGGAGTGTGGTTAGAAATTTCAACAGGTATGATTAGCCACATAGTTACAGGGAAAAACATTGTTGGTATTGATGTTGGAAATAATAATAACAATTTAGGTTGTGCCAATATTCAAGGTGATTGGATATATTATATGAGTTTAGCAAATGACGGAATGGAAATTGCACTTAATAGAGTAAGGACTAATGGAAAAGATAAACAAATTTTGGCACAAAAAGATTGGGAAATATATTCAATAAATGTTGTTGGAAACTATATCTATTTTGTAGCATTTGAGCCAACTGATGAAGTTGAGGCAGAAGCGACTTCAACAGCTTACCAAAAAAATAGAATATACAAGATGTCATTAGACGGCAAAGAATTAAGAGTTATAAATGATGGCGAGTTCAGTAATGAAGGTGTGTCTATATATGTAATAAAAGATAGAATTTTCTACGTAGGAGAAAATTATAATATTTATTCAATGGACACTGAAGGTGGAGATAGAAAGAAAATAAATGATAATCAAACAGGTTTTGTAGGTATTACAGATAAATATATATTATATAATGATTATGCAGAGAACCCTACAAATGAATATGATTTTGTAACTTATGTTATGAATTTAGATGGTTCAAATCCAAGAGCAGTAAATGGTAAGAGATTATATAATCCTAATATTGTAGGGGATACGATTTACTATGTAAATAGTGAAAATAATGCAATTCATAAAGTTAAGATTGATGGTTCAGGCGACGAGAAAATATACGAATCAAGAGCCTATAATATGAATGTGCAAGGAGACTGGATTTATTATTTAGATTATAAAGATGATACTTCTGATGATGTAGTTTGTATTCATAAAGTAAAAACAGATGGAACAGAACATCAAATTATAGTTGAGATGGAGAATTATACTTCATTTATAAATGTATTAGGAGACTGGATTTATTATACAGACCATTCAGATAATTCATATTTCATTAATTTGATTAAAACAGACGGAAGTGATACAATGTCATTATATGAATATAATTTTAATGGTCCATCAGTATCTCCAGAAGATATAACACCAGATGTAAATATAGATAATACAAATACTGCTAATAATACAGTAACGAATAATGTAGCTGGTAACCAAAATTATGTTGCTAATACATCTACTGCAGAAAACACTACAGCAAAACAATAAATTAAAAAGGGAATATCGAAAGGTATTCCCTATATAATGCCACTATAGCTCAGTTAGCAGAGCAACAGATTCGTAACCTGTAGGTCAGGAGTGCAATTCTCCTTAGTGGCTCCATAATATGTTATTTCAATAAGGTTTTTATAAATTTATTAAAATTTATAAAACTATAAAATCGTTGAAAAATCAATAATTTTTAATACTGCGAATGATTTTTAAATTTATAAAAATTTATTAAATATTATAAAATTATGCAAAAATCACATTAAAATCACATTAAAATCATTCAAACAATTACATTAAAATTAAAAAGAAAAAGATAACCCCTGGTATTGAATATACTAGGGGTTTTACATTTAAGCTAAAAGCTTACATTTTTTATAGTAATTTCTTGAATCTTTTAATTGTTTGTTTCTATATCTTGCAAGTATATGACCATAAGTTTCTTTGATTTGTGTATCGTCTGCATGTCCTAATATACCTGCAATGACCATTAAATCCATACCTGCTTCTAACATTCTAGTTGCTGCAGTGTGTCTGCACATATGAGTATGACAACCTTTTGGTAGTTCAAGTTTTATTCCAGCTTCTCTGCAAATTCTTTTAAATATTGAGTTTATATTTCTATAGTCAATATAAGAACCATCTAGTCTGCAGAATAATAGGTGCTTTTTATTTTTAAAATTTGATTTTGAATTGTGTATTTGATTTTTTAGTGTGCTTAGTAATAAGTTTTCGTCAAATATATTAAAAGGAACATATCGTTCGTCTATGGAGTTATTTCTAACTTTCCTTTTTCCAGTTTTAGTATTTTCGCCCATTATAATTTTTCCATCTTCCTGTGATAAAGTTCTATTTATTAGAATGTATTTTTCATTTAGATTAACATTACTTATATAATCTAGTGCTCCCATTTCTCCAATTCTTGCACCAGTTAAAAGTAAGCAAATAAAAAGATTTCTAATTGTTTTTTCATCATAGTCACATTTAGAATTTTTTATTAACTTTTGAGTAAGAATATAATTCATCAATTTACGTTGTTCGTCAACTTCAAAAGCTTCGACTGGTTCTTTTACTTTAAAAGAGGTAGGCATGGTAATATTTAGCATAGGATTATCTGGATATGCTATTATTTTATCTAAAACACACTGCATAAAAGCAGAATTTAATTTTATTTTTATTTGTTCAATTTCGCCTTGTGATAGATGTCTAAGTGAGTTTAGAAAATCATTTATATTTTGATATGTTATCTTCTGCACAGGCTTTTGGAAGTCTTCCCAATTTTCAATATATTTATAGTGGTATTTGTCTTTACTTCTTGTATTTCTTCCAATTATACCTGCATCAAATTTATTTCTATTTATCCTATGGCATACTTCTATTATGGTTATTCCATTTTTCTTAACATAGTTTTTTGTTTGGACTTTAGCTTCAACATCTTTTTTCTTTTCCACAGCGTCTGTTCGTTTTGTTTCGTTTGCAACAGTAGTTTGCTTTTTATCAATAGAAATTTGAGCTTGATAGATTTCGCGACAATAAAATCTATCGCAAAATGTTTTACTTTTCAAACAGTCTTTACAATCCCTACATTTTTGACATTTAGAAGTACCAGTTCTGTTATTACATTCTGTTCTGTCAGTACAATCTTTACAAATTTCACATTCGTGTTTTAATTTATGTGGTCTTTTTTGCTTTTGTATAGTATGGTAAATAGATCCTTCACCATTAGCTCTACGAGTTCCTGTTTTGTTCATAAAAAACCTCCAATTTTCAAAATATTTTCTTTAAACACCTTGAAAAATGGAATTACATTATATATAATACAAATGTAACCATCTTTTAAGATGTTTATGGACCTCGGATAATTGTGTAGTGTACGGCAAAATATACTAAACACATTTATCCGAATTTTTTTATTTTTATTCAAATTAGTTGTAATTCAAAAAATCTATATATATTATGTTGTCTTTTGTTCTGATAATTTTTCTTTTTTTTCTGTGTATTCTGTTATTTTTGTTAAATCTTTTACATTTTCATTTGCTTTTTGCTTTCCATATTCATTTAACTTATTATAATCTTCTAAAAGTTCAGTTGAATGTAATCCATATTTAGATTGTATTATATTCAAAGAAAACGAATCTTCAAATGTTTGTGTATCAAAAAAATAATTACCATCTTTATTTAATATTTTACAAATCAATTCTAAAGTATTAACATCAGGACTGTTTAAACCAGATTCCCAATTTGCTATAGCTGTATTAGATGTTTTTCTGTTTAAAAGAGTTAACTCATCAGCTAATTGCTGTTGGGTCATTTTTTTTTCAATACGAGCTTCTTTTATTTTTATATTCAAAAACATAATTACCTCACAAATACTAGAATGAGTTTATTTTATCACACATTTTATAAAATGTAAACATAAAAATTCAGAAAAACTGAAAAAATATTAAAAAAAAGTATTGACATTTCAGAATTATTGAAATAAAATACAAATAACTTCAGAAAAGCTGAAATTGGAAAGGAGGATTGAAAATGTCTATTGGAAAAAAAATAAAGATGTATTTAATTCAAAATAACATAAGTCAAGTTTGGCTATCAGAGAAAACTCGGAATTGTAACACCGAAATTAAATGCATCTTTAAACGATAAGAGGACTTTGACAGCGGAAGAGTTTGGGAAAATTACGGCTGCATTAAAAATAGATGCTAATGAATTTTTACAAATTAGTTAAAAATCAAAGTGAAAAGAGGTGTGGAGATGGACGATAAAGAAACAGATGCAATATTGCGATTGTTAACAATTGTGGAATGCAAATTGCAAAAAGCGTTATATAAAAAAGAACAAACAGAGTGCGAGTCTGAATGTTCTAAAGAACAGCTTGAAACAATAAATCGTAAGTTAAACCTTTTATTATTATGTTTGAAAGAATTCGGGCAATGATTTTTCAGTAAATTTGATGCTGGCATCAAGGAATTCATTATATGTTTTGAACTTTGAGTTTTTGCAAATTAGTTCATCAATATTGGGAATATTACACATTCGATTTTTATCATTAAATGTAAACACACCTAAAGCATGATAAAATTCTAACCCCGTATTGAAATTAGTATTTTGTCGGTAGAAATCATTTTCAAATAAAAAATCTTTATCAAGCAATAATGATTCGCCAATTTTTTTAGACATTATAATCACCTCACTTTCAGAGGTAATTATATAACAGGAAAATACAAAGTTCAACCAAATAATAAAAGAAGGAGGAAGTATGGCACCAATAATAACAGTGATAACAGTAGCAATAGTATCAGTTATATTTTGGTATAAAAAAATAGATTCCAAAACAATGTGGATATATGGAATCTATGTAGTGATTATAAATATTATTTGTCTATTTGTGATGATAAATATCTAACGATTTCAGCAAGAGCAAATTGGGTTTTCTCATAATCGTTTTCTTTTATACATTCTTTTAATTTATCAAACATTTTATAGTTTGGAATTGAAAAATAAATAAAGAGGTTAGCGATAGAAGATTCAAAATCAATTTGATTGTCAATAGTTCCATAATTATAGTAGTTTTCAAAGGATTTTGTAAAATTTTCTACTGCTTGATATTTACATTTTTCAAACATATCAATTTTCTTTAATTTTAATTGATAATAATTATTTAGCCAAGTAGAAATAGTAGGAAAAATTATTGCAGATATACCAATAATAGCAACAATCCAATTAGGATCAAGTTCCATAATAATTCACCTTACTTTCAAAGGTGATTATATAACAGAAAGACACAAAAGACAACAAATCAAACAAAGAGGAGTGATAACAATGATAAAAAACAAAAATGCCGTACACTACACAAAAAAGAGGTGATTATTATGAGGGTAGAGAACAAACCTACAATGACTTGGGAAGAAGCTCCAGATACTATTTCTCCTAAAGAATTATCACAGATATTAGGAATTGGAATTATAAGTGCTAGAAACTTATTTGATAAACCTGATTTTCCTAAGATACCTAAGTCAGATATAGGAAATATAGGAAAGGCTGACAAAGAAGTCGCAAGATTATATATTCAAGGAGTTAAATTAAAAGAAAGTAATAAAACAGTTGTTGAGTATATGATTTTACAAGAATTGAAAAAGTTAAATGAAAATTTTAAAAGTAGAAAAGAGGTAGAAGAAATTGAAGAAGGAAAAATTACGAATATTAGAAGTTTTGATAATAATTATACCAATGTTATTCACACCAATGGCGATTGATTATGCAACTGTGGTCAGAGGCTATAATGCCTATGGCGGAGAATATCTGTTACCATTATTAGGAGTATTGATAGTGTTTTTAATCGAAACAGCTATTGATATAAATAAAAGTTTGAAGGAGAAAGGAGATGAGGAAGATGCTGGAGGAATATCAACAAATGATAGACGACATAAAAGCAGGTAAAAAAATCAAATCTGCAGAACAACAAAAAGAAAAATCTATACAAAACCCTGCAAAAGTTAGTGTATAGACAATCTTAAAATATTTATTTAATACTTCTTTTAAGATTTTATCATATAGAAAAGGGAGAAGTCAAGAAAGGAATTAAGGTGAAAAAAAGTGCAGTATATGTGCAAAAAAAAAAAGTTACAAAGGTTTCGGTAATAATGCACAGCCAATAAATGATGGAGAATGTTGCGATAAATGTAATGCAACAGTGGTAGTACCGAAAAGATTAGAAATTGCTTTTGGTACTAAAAACAACAAAGAAAGAAACACAGGGGTGGTAATTATGGGAAAACCGATGCAGAGAAAATATAAAAACAAAGTAAACGTAACGTGTGAGAATTGTATTAACTGCATGTATGAAGAACATGGAGACATGTATTGTGATGAACATGAGGATTTTGCATATGTATATGAACAATTTTGTCCTACAGAAGATTACATGTGGTGTAATCAAAAATTATTTAAGGAAAGGTAAGAAAAATACATGAAAACTACAGAACAAATACAAGAAGAATTAGAAAAACATATAGAACACAGAAAAGAAATTTATAACAATCCCAATAAACAAAATGATAAAAAAATTCATGACATCATAATAAAAACTTTAGAGTGGGTTTTAAAGGATGGTGATAAAGATGACAAGAGAAGAATGGCTTGAGGAAAGAAAAAAAGGAATAGGTGGTTCAGATGCTGCTGTTATCGTAAACAAAAATCCATATCCTAATAGAAATACTATTTTACTATGGGAAGAAAAAACAAGAAGAAGGGAAACTCCAGATATCTCAGATAATCCTTATGTAAAATATGGAACAGAGATGGAAGCTATTTTAAGAGAAAGCTTTAGGATAAAAAATCCGAAATATGAAGTTTATCATGAAGAATATTCAATAATTAGACATCCTAAATATCCGTTCTTATTTGCTAGCTTAGATGGAACATTAGTTGATAAAGAAACTGGAGAAATTGGGGTTTTGGAAATAAAAACTTCAAGTATGAAAAATAGTAGTGCACAAGAAAAATGGAAAGAAAATATACCTGATCATTATTTTTGCCAAGTATTACATTATTTGAATGTAACTGGATATTCTTTTGCAAAAGTGTTTGCAGAATTGAATTATGGTGAAGATTATCAGGCTACAAGAACTTACACAATAACAAGAGCAAATTTTGAAGAAGATATCAAATATTTAGAAAAAGAAGAAATTAGATTTTGGAAAGAGTATGTGGAAAAAGATATTAGACCACCTCTGCTAATTCCTGAATTTTAGAAAAGGAGAAAGTAATTATGGAATTACAAGTAAGTGAAATACAGGCACTAGAACCTGTGAAATTTAATTATGAAGAACTGAAAGCAGCTATAACAGAAAAAGCTAATACATATAAAAATTTAGTTTATACAGAAGAAAACATAGCAACAGCTAAAAGTGATAGAGTTATGTTAAACAAAGTTAGCAAGGCTATAAACGAAGAAAAGAAAAGAATTAAAAATGCACTGCTAGAGCCATATACAGATTTTGAAGCAAAATGCAAAGAGTTGATGGAAATAATAGATAGTGCTTCTACTAGTATTGATGCACAAATAAAAGATTTTGAGTCCATAGAAAAGAATACTAAACTTCAAGACATTCTGATGTATTGGATAGAGAAATCAGGCGAATATGCAGAGTTAGTAAATGTGGACAAGTTAGTTCAAGAGCAGTGGTTAAATAAAACTTATTCTATGAGTAAGATACAGGATGAAATAGATCATATTATAGTAAGAATTAGAACTGATTTTTCAGTATTAGAAAATGTATCAGAAGATGCAGAACTTGTGAAGAGATTGAAAGGTTTTTACTTAAATAATATAGACAATACATCAGTTTTAAGTATGACGATGGCAGAAAAAACAAGAATTGAAGAGTTAAACCAAAAACTAGATAATGTGGAAAAAGTAACAAAAAACGAAACGAATATAACAAAAGGTCCACAAAATCTAACAGAAAATAAAGAAAATGTAACCAATAGTGAAGTTATAGAAAGAGCATTTAAGATTATAGGAACAAAAGAACAGATTTTAAGTGTTAGAGATTTTATGGTACAAAATAACATTAAGTTTGGGAGTGTGAAGTAATATGCCTGAATTAAAAAATAGAAATGGAATAGATTATTTCGAAAATGTTGATTTTAAGCAGATAGTCGCTTACTCAGGAAACCCTAACATTGTTTGTGGAGAGTGTTTGGAAAATTTATTATTTGAGAACGATTTAATCCTTATTCCTATACTTAATGAAGTTTATTGCAATAAATGTGGTACTAAGAGACTAAGGGATATGAAACACTATTCAGAAGATGATGAGGTACAAGCACGAAGGACAAAATTTTGGAACGATTATTTAATCAAAGGAAAAATATCAAATTATTAGGAGGAAAAATAAAATGGAAGTAAAAAATAGTTTAGTTAAACAAGAAAAGAAAGAAACAATATCAACTTATTTTATGAAAGATATGGTAAAAAGAAAAGTTGTTGAGATGGTAGGAAGCACTAATGCTCAACGATTTACGACAAGTATTATTAGTGCAGTAAGTAACAATCCTACTTTACAAGAGTGCGATTATGGTTCAATAGTATCTGCAGCACTTTTAGGAGAGAGCTTAAAACTAAGCCCATCTCCTCAATTAGGACAATACTATATGGTACCTTTTAATGATAAGAAAAGAAACTGCAAGGTAGCTCAATTCCAATTAGGATATAAAGGTTATATTCAGCTGGCCATTAGAAGTGGTTACTATAAATCAATTAACGTGCTTGCTATAAAAGAAGGCGAATTAGTAAAATACGATCCACTAACTGAAGAATTAGAAGTTAATTTAATTGAAGATGATGAAATAAGAGAACAAACACCAACAGTCGGTTATTATGCAATGTTTGAATATCTAAATGGATTCAGAAAAACTATGTATTGGACTAAAAAGAAAATGCTATCTCATGCGGACACATACAGCCAAGCATTTAGTAAGGAAGCTACTGGTGGCAAATATCCAAAGGTTTCATTTGCAGATTTTGAAGCAGGAAAAGTTCCAGAAAGTGAGATGTGGAAATATAGTAGTTTCTGGTACAAAGATTTTGATGGTATGGCATATAAAACTATGCTAAGACAATTGATAAGCAAATGGGGAATTATGAGCATAGAAATGCAAGAAGCCTATAACAAAGATATGGCTGTAATAAATGAAAACGGAGACTATGAATACATAGAAAATAAAGACGATAGCATAGCTGTAGAAGCTACTGTAAATGAAACAGCAGAGGCGGTGTCTAATCCGACAGAAAATGAAACTACAGGACAAAAGAAAACAATTAGAACAAGAAAAAATAGTGCTAGTGCTAAAGTTGATACTAAAGAAGGTGAAATTGCCTCAGAATCGAACGTCAGCGAAAATAAAGGTATATCAAACGAGGATGTCCCTACTGAAATGGAAAGTGTAGAAGAGGAAATTCAAGAAGACGAATATAACAATTATGACGATCCTTTTGCAGGACTTTAATTTGGTGGGAGTTTAAGCTCCCACTTTAATATAAATAGGTGGTTTTATGGAAGAAAACAATATAAATGGCTGGGTAAGAAGCCATAGGAAGATGATAAAGTGGAAATGGTATAAAGATCCTTTTGTAAAAGCAGTTTTTTATCACTGCATACTGCTTGCTAATCATGAAGATGGAGTTTGGAGAAAGCAAGAAGTAAAAAGAGGGCAGCTGATAACTTCAAGAGAAACTATTGCAGAAGATAACGGAATGAGTGTACAACAAGTTAGAACCTGTTTAAATAAGTTAGCATCAACTAATGATTTAATTGTGGAAACAACAAATCATTATACAAAAATTACTGTTGTAAATTACGAAAAATATCAAGCAAACAGTAGTACGCCAGCAACCAGCACTTTAACCAGCAAATCAACCAGCAAAAATGAAGAGGTAGCAACCAGCAAAAAAAAGGATATATCAACCAGCAAAAAAACGCAGGAAAATATTGACATTGAAGAAGTTGGCGAAAATGTAGATATAAAATCAACCAGCCAAAAAAGCAATATATCAACCAGCAAAAATGAAGGGGTAGCAACCAGCAAATCAACCAGCACTTTAACCACAAACAAGAATAATATAATAAATAATATATATAGACTAGACTATACTAAACTAGACTTATTATTTAATTATTTAATATATAGAGAAGAGGAAAATTTTGAAAGTCTAAATGCTGTGGATAGAATGAGCATTTGTAGTATCTTAAAGAATTTAGAAATACTGGTAACTATACCAACAATACAGTATTTAAGTGAAGACAAGCTATTAGATTTAAAGCTACAGTATTGGGCTATAACAGAACTATATGTAAATCCAGACAAAGTATATCTAAGTAAATTAAGCAATTCTAACTTCATGTTTAAGTTTTTGAAAGCTAAAAAATACAAAACGATTGAAAAAGAAGAGGATTTGTGCAGCTTTGTTGGATATTTTATAACCTGTTTGCGTGAAGTGATGCAGGAGAATAGGGGGGAAGTATGAATTTTAAAGTATTAGAATGTAGAAGAGAGCCTATACTCTGTAAACACGAAGTCATAATTGAAGAAGGAAGTTTTGCAGTAAAAGCAAAAAAGAAAGTCGATTATACATATTATCTTTGCGATGAGTGTAAAGAGAAAATTATAATGTATGATAAAAAGTCAGACAGAGATGGTGGCATCGTATCTTTTAGAGTGGACGAGCGCAAAGAAGTTATAGTTGCATTACATAACAGATGCTTGAATAAAGCAAAAAGAGACTTTAATGAAACGTATAACTTAAATATTTGAAACAAACACGAACAAAACTAGGAGGTAAAAATGTATACAGGAGAAGCAGAAAACATATCATTTTCATTTATTCCTAAAGCAATAACAAAGAAAAGATTTATAAAACTGCTAATGGGAATGGGACACCAAAGAAATGAAGCAAATAAAATGCACCAAGAATATATGAAAACACATAAATCTAGGTCTGAAATAGGATTAATATTTTTTACAAGTGTTTATGATGCTGTACAATATATGAATTCAACGTTAAAAACACATATTGGCGAAAGAGAAATTGATTTTAAAAAATGTGGAGAAATAGAATATGCAGGAACACTGGACAATAGAACAATATAAAAAATATCAAGAAAACAAAGGCAAAAGAAGTAAGTATGGTGCTGTAAAGACTAAAATTGACGGACACACTTTTGACAGCATAAAAGAAGCAGAATTTTATAACGAACTCAAATTAAGATTAAAAGCAGGAGAAATAAAAGGCTTCTGCTTACAGCCCATATTCATACTTGCAGAAGGTTTGAAATACAAAGCCGATTTCATAGTTTTTAATAATGATAATACTACCGAGATAATAGATGTAAAAGGTTTTAAAACAAAAGAATATAAAGTCAAAAAGAAAGTGTTTGAAGATAAATATAGATTAAAAATTAAAGAGGTGTAGATATGTGCAATAAAAACGTAAAACGAGATTGTAAATACTACAAAAAAGACTTTTATTGCAAAGGTTGTAAGATACTTAAAGATATGATTTGCAGAAGTCAAAAATGCGTATTTTACAAGAAGGGAGAAAATAATGGAAGGAATTAAAAGAATAAAGAAATTATCACAAGAAACAAAAGATAGTAGCTTAAAGAAAGTTGCAGATTATTTAATAACTAGAGAAGACATGAACAATAGATATCTAAATCAGGATAAAGATTTGAATAAAATGTGGAAATATATAGTTGATAAAGCAAGAACTCAAGCAGTAGATGGAGCAGCGTACATAGATGATGAAGAAGTTTATGGATGGGCAATACATTATTGGGATGAGCCAGAAGAGGATTTGAAAAAGGAAAATAAAACAGCAAAGAAAACAACTAAGTCTAAAGCAGAAAAAGAAGCCTCTTCTGAAAAAGAGAATAAAGAAACTGTGGATAAAACTGTGGAAAAAGAACAGGAAAGTGTACAGAATGAAAACGATATTATATTCAAGTGGAAAGGTAAAGATGTTACAAGAGCACAATTCAACAGCAAAGAATATCTTTCTTGGTAGGAGGTAGTACATAATGGGATATATAAACAAATGGCTACAAAATCTTATCCAGGATATGAAAGAAAATTTTAAATTGCCAAAAGACTGGAACAAGTATTTAAGCGAAGTGGAAAAAGAACATAATCTAATCATAAAAAACAAAGCTGGGTACTATTGCACTAATTGCCAGCAGACATTTAAAAGTAACAGGAAAATAGATACGGAAATGAATTGTCCACATTGTAATCACAAATTTTTGATTAAAAGTAACAGATTAAAAAAATATTGGTATAGAGATAATGTATTGATGATAGATAAGATACAGGACCAATTGATATTACGAATATTTGAGCTGTATTCCAACTATAATAGCGATAAACAAGAATTTGAACATTCTACGGTCGAATATGCTAGACAACTAATTTATCACCAATATAGAGAGTTAAGAAACGAAAGAGTATCAATAAATCAAGGTGGACCTTTTGTGCACCACTATGAACACGAGGGAAAATGGCGTTTATATGATGGATACTATTATGAGTCAGTACCAGCAGGATTTTTATATAAAAACAATTTAAAGCAGGTATTTAAAAATACCGAGTATGAACATAGCAGGATGTGGCAATACATAAGAAAACCATATACAGAGTACTACAATGCTAAAGAGTTGTTAAGAATAGCAAAATGTAGTTCGTTTGAAACTTTAGTAGAATTGAAATTATATAATTTAGCAAAATATGCAGAAATGTTTTGGACAGAAGGAAGTTTTCAACATATTTTTGGTATTAGCAAAGATTATTATGAGTTTATGAGAAAACATAATATCACTAAGGATCAATTAGATATATTAAAAATATATCCAACAAAAGACATTAAATTGTTAAAGTATTTAGAGAAGTTTGGAGAATACAATTTAAGACAAATAAAAGAATACACTAAGTTGGATAATTTCATAAAATACTTTAAAGAGAATAAACTAAAAGATTCTAGAATGTATATAGACTATTTAGAATTTGCAGAAAAGTTAGGCTTTGATTTAAAAAATAAAAAATATCTTTTTCCAGAAAATTTAAAACAAGCACACGATGAATTGGAACAGCAAATTGAAATGGTAGAACAAGAAAAGAATAATAAGTTAATCCAGAAGCGACTAAAAAAACTTGAAAAAAATATATTTAAGACTAAGGAATTTATAATATTTCCTGCGACATCTGCAGGTGATCTGGTAGACGAAAGTCAACAACAGCATAATTGTGTTAGAACGTATGTAGATAGATATGCAAAAGGAAGATGTGATATTTATTTTATGCGAGAAGTTGAAAATACTAAAAAATCATTAGTTACAGTAGAAGTTGTAGACAATAAAGTTATTCAAAAAAGAACTAAAAACAATGGGCCAACTAGCAAGGAACAAAATGAGTTTTTAAAATTGTGGGAAGATGTTGTTTTAAATCAAAAGATAAATAAGGCTAATAAAAGAATATTAGAATATGCTGCAAGCTAAGTGAGATTTATTTCTCACTTAGCCAAAACAAAGGAGGAACAGTACAGTAAATGAAGTGTCCATTTAGATTTGTTATAGGACAAGTTAATATATATCAGCCAATTCGCAATGATAAAGCGGAAATTCAAGGTGATTATAAGTTATTTATAGAAAGGCAAGAGTATGCAGAATGTCATCAAGAAAATTGTGCTGCTTGGGACGATGAAGATAAAAGATGTAGAAAGGTAGGTGAGTAATATGGAAAATAATCCTTATATGGGCAGTCCAGAAGCAAACATATATAGTAAAAATTGTGTAGTATGTAACAGCGATTTTATAGGTAAAAGCGAAGGACCTGGAATATGTTTTAAATGTGCCTTAGAAAGAAATATAAAAACAGTTGAAGAAAGAATAAAAAAGTTAGATAGACATATAGCAAATTACGAAAGAAATGACTGTAAAACAGCAGTTTATCAAGAATTAGTAAAAGAACTAAATGCAATATTAAATGTAGTAAATGAGTTAAAAGAGTTAAAAAGAATAAAGAGCTTAGATATAGATGGATTAGTTGAAGATTATGATACTAGACAATTTGTACACAAAGATAAAATATTAAAAATAATAAAAGAACTAAACATTGATATCGAGAGAAATAAGAGAAGGGAAATAAATAATAACACAGAAGGAAATTTGCAAATGATACTAATTAGTTATGATCCAGAATTAGTAAAAATGCGATTAGTAAAATTGTTGGAGGAAGAATAATGTCAGAGTTTCACGATTTTACAGTAAAATACTTACCCAAAATAGAAAAAGTTGATTTTATACCACCAGAAAGAATAAGAGAAGCTTGCATTTATAGAGAATACACATATAGTGAAGCAGCTAAAAAGTGTGGTATAGATTATAAAGAATTTTGTTTATATGCAAATGGGCATAAAGACATACCAAATGATTTAATTTTCAACTTTATGAAAGGATTTGAATTTCCAAAAGATTTCTTTTACAGATTAAAATGGGCTAGAGTAGATTAATTTTAATAAAGATTGGAGGAAAAGTATGTGTGAACATTGTGAAGAAGGAAAATCTTTGATAGAGAGAAACACATATGGACATTCTTCAGATGGCTATGTAGGTATAGATATGTGGATAGAAGAAAATAGAATAGAAGTAGATGCAATAGGCGAAGTAGGATATCCAAGTAAAGACAGCACTTATGTAGAAGGCAGAACAGTAATAAATTACTGTCCGATATGTGGAAGAAAGTTAGGAGGAGAATAGCAATGATAGTATTACCGATAAAACGAATATGGTTTGACAAAATAAAAAGTGGCGAGAAAAAGGAAGAGTATAGAGAATTTAAGGAATACTATCATAGCAGATTTAAGAAATATATGCCTAAGCGAGTAGGTCCACATGAATATATTGCACCTATGTTTGAAGTAGTTTTTAGAAACGGATATGAGCATAATTCGCCTAAGATAAAGTGCAAGTGCATAGTAGATGTAGGTGAGGGAAAGCAAGAATGGGGAGCAATACCAGGACAAACATATTACATATTGAAAATTTTAGAAGTATTGGAGGTGAGAAATGATGTGCAAGTGTAGTGAAGTTTTTGAAAATAAGTTTGTACAATGTTTTGACCAGCAAGAAATTGCAATGTATATGAAAAATAATGGGATAATAAAATTAGTACATGGTGATGTAGTAGAAACGACTAATATTAACTTTTGCCCATATTGTGGAAGAAACCTAAGAAGTACAGAAACACGAGTAGAATTTAAAACAGGTGGAAGAGGAAACGTACACAGAATGCTAAATGCAAGTAAAATGCTAGATTATATAGATAGTTTGACAGAAAGTAAGATGTATGGAATACAGAAATGTTCAAAAGGGATAACTGTGGTAACTAAAGAAGAAGTAATACCAAAGAAAATAGTTAAAGCGAAAACAGAAGAGGAAATAGAAACATTAAATAAATTGGCAAATAACACGAATGATGAAGTGGAGAGAACAATTGCAATAGGGATGATGGAAATTGTTAAACTTTTAAAAGAACGAATTTTGAAGGAGGACTAATATGGAGGTAGAGATTAGAGGATATAAAGGAACTATTTACCAAATGATGAAATACGATACTTCAATAATGTATAAAATTGTATTAAGTGGTGGTTTAAATGAAATGATTACTATTGATAAAGTTAAACCTGAAGAAATAAAAATATTAAATAAAGAGGAGGGAAAATAATATGGATCCAGTAAAATTTAAACATGCAAATGGGGAGTTAACGGCTCCAGGATGCGGTAAATTGCCAATAATAAAAACAAAAGATAATTGTATTGTATCTTGCTGGAAAATGAGCGAAGAAGAGAAAAAGAGATTTCAAGAAACAGGTGAGGTATGGCTAACAGTTATAGGATTAAAACATCCACCAATATGTATGTCAGTTGAAAAACCTTTTGGAATGGTTATTGATGGAAAAGACGAAGAGGAAGAATAACACATAAGCTAAAAATTAAAGAGAAGAGGTGTATTTATGGCAGATAAAAGAATAGAGGTAGATGAAAATTTGTTATCTGTTATTCAAAATTCAATTACTGCAGGCATGAACGAGGGAATGCAAAAAGGATTAGCAGAGTATGATAGAAAACAGAAAAGTAATTCAAAAATGAAGTATGATAAACGACTAAGAAATACAGCTTTACTGTTAAGAAATTATCGAAATTTTAAAGAGCATTGTAAAAACGCAATTTATGAAGAATTAGAAACAATAAAAGATAAAGAAGATGCAGATGTAATAGAAATTTTTGATAAAATATACGATACAGATAACGATACTGCTATCGTCAAAAGTATATTAAAGGCGAAAGAGAGAACTTTGATAATTATAAAACATATAGACAATTGCATTAACTTTTATGAATATAAAGCTAGCACAAGTAAAAATAAAGAATTTCAAAGAAGAGTGAAAGTTTTAAGAAAATTGTATATAGACGACGAAGAAAAAAGTTTTGAAGAAATTGCAGAAGAACTATTTGTTAGCACTAAAACTGTCAATAGGGATAAAAAGCAGATAATTCAAGACTTAGCACCATTAGTGTTTGGTGTAGATGGTGTTTTTATGTCTTAAAGATGTCCTTGACGGTACTATTTGGAAAATATATAATGCTAGTGTGATAATTTGTTTGTTGAACAAATCTCCTTAAATTTAATCTAATTAGTCGAAAAAAGAATTCTCATTTTGAGAGTTCTTTTTTTATTTACGAAAGAAGTGATGTATATGAATTTTAGTATATGTATGAAATACGAATGTAAAAATTGTAAGAGAAGATTAAAATGTTTTAAGGAAGAGGTTAATTATAATGAATATTCAAAAAATAAGCATAGGAAAACTAAAACCAGCAAAATACAACCCAAGAAAAGACCTAAAACCAGGAGATGAAGAATACCAGAAAATAAAAAGAAGCATAGAAGAATTTGGCTTTGTGAGCCCACTAGTAGTAAATAAAGATATGACTGTAATTGGTGGACATCAAAGGCTAAAGGTGCTAATAGAAATGGGTTATAAAGAAGTAGAGTGCATCGTAGTAGATTTAGAAAAAACAAAAGAAAAAGCTCTAAATATTGCGTTGAATCAAATAAGAGGAGAATGGGATACAGAAAAGCTAGAAGCAATTATTCAAGAATTATTACAAGAAGATTTCGATGTTAGTATTACAGGTTTCAATTCTGAAGAAATAGACAATCTCTTAAATGATTATGCTGAAACAGAAGAGGACGAGTTTGATGTAGAAAAGGCACTTAATGCAATAGATGATCCAATTACAAAAATAGGCGATGTTTGGAAGCTGGGAAAACATAGATTGATGTGTGGAGATTGCACAAAGTCAGATGATGTAGATAAATTAGTAAATGGTGCAATAATGGACTTATGTGTAACAGATCCACCTTACAATGTTGATTATGGTTCAATAAATGAAACAGGATATGGAAAGCCAAGAGATAACGCAAATAAAATACTGAATGATAATATGGATAATGAATCATTTTATAAATTTTTAAATAATTTTTATAGACAAATGATGAAAGTTTTAAAACCTGGTGGAGTATATTATATATTCCACTCTGACTCAGAAGGTTATAATTTTAGGAAAGCATTATTGGATGTAGGAGGACAAGTAAAACAGACTTTGATATGGGTTAAAAATAATTTTGTTTTGGGTCGTCAAGATTATCAATGGAAACATGAGCCTTGTTTATATGGCTGGAAGGATGGAGCAAGTCATTACTTTATAGAAGATAGAACACAAACAACAGTGATTGAAAGTGCAAAACCTAATTACAAGAAAATGAAGAAGGAAGAATTGATAAAGACTATAGAAGAAATGGAAAACAAAGTTAAAACAACAATAATGAATGAAGATAAACCTACAGTAAACGATTTGCATCCCACAATGAAACCAATAAGATTATTGGCAAGACAAATTAAAAATAGCAGCAGAATAAATGAAAATGTGCTGGATCTATTTGGAGGAAGTGGCTCAACTTTAATAGCTGCAGAAGAAACACACAGGATTTGTTATATGATGGAACTAGATCTAAAATATTGTGATGTTATCGTAAAGCGATGGGAGAGTTTAACTGGAGAAAAAGCTGTTCTTGCAAAATAGGTGGTGATTATATGTGAATATTGAGGAAATAAAAAAGGATTATTTAGAAGGCTTGAAATATAAAGAAATACAAGAAAAACATAATACTACATATAATCAGCTCATTTATTTAATAAAAAAACATAAATGGAAAAGACCAAGTAACAGAAACAAAGTACAAAAAGGTAATAAAAATGCCAAAGGAAACAAAGGCGGACGAGCTCCTAAAAGAAATAAAAATGCATTAAAGACTGGAGAGTATGAAAACATATTCTCCAGTCTTTTATCGGAAGAGGAAACAAAGCTTTTTAATAACTTTAAAATACAAGACAAGAAGAAAGCGTTGATGGAAGAATTAAAAATTTTAACAGTAAGAGAACACAGGATGCTTTCAAGAATTAAAAGCTTACAGGAAAGAAATAAAGATATGACAGTTCAGAGTATCTCTAAAACGAATACACAAAATGAACATTGGACTTCAGATACAATAACTACTCATACACAAATAGAAAATACAACAATAGCAATACAAAGAATAGAAGAAGCACTTACGAGAGTGCAAGAAGCCAAAAGAAGATGTATAGATAGCCTAAATAAAATAGGACTAGATGAAAAGCGAATGTCAATAGAAAAAGAAAAGCTAAAGTTAGAGCAGAAAAGATTTGAGTTAGAACTACAAAATGCAGAAGGTGAAGAAATTGAAGATTTAACGGAAACGGATCGTGATATCTATGGCAGTTAGAACAGTAAAAAGGAAAAAAACAATTCCATTTTCTTTTGGAGAAAAACATAAAAACTACATAAAAGCTTGTGAAAATAATACTTATAACATTGCAGAAGGTGCAGTTAGAGCTGGAAAAACAGTAGATAATGTGTATGCTTTTGCACATGAATTAAAAACAACACCCGATAAAATTCATTTAGCAACAGGATCTACAAGTGCAAATGCAAAATTAAATATCGGCGATGCAAATGGCTTTGGATTAGAACACATATTTAGAGGACAGTGCAAGTGGGGAAAATACAAAGGAAATGAATGTTTATACATTAAAGGTCCAGATACTAAATATAAACAGAAAATAGTAATTTTTGCAGGTGCAGCAAAAGAAGATAGTTACAAAAAAATTCGTGGTAATTCTTATGGGATGTGGATAGCGACAGAGATTAACTTACATCACGACAAAACAATAAAAGAAGCTTTTAATAGACAATTGGCTGCACAAAGAAGAAAAATATTTTGGGATTTAAACCCTGATAATCCTAACGCAAAAATATATGTTGATTATATAGATAAATATGCAAAAAAGCACAAAGAAGGTATTTTGCTTGGTGGATATAATTACGAGCATTTTACAATTTTTGATAATATAAATATTTCAGACTTAAGAAAACAAGAAATAATAAGTCAATACGATAGAACTAGTATCTGGTACTTAAGAGATATTGAAGGCAAAAGATGTATTGCTGAAGGTTTATGTTATAGAACATTTGCTAATAATCCTCTTCTATTTAGAATTTCAAGAGAAGAGGCTAAGAGAAAAATATCTAAAATCATTATTGGGGTCGATTTTGGAGGTACTGGATCAGGACATTCTTTTGTAGCTACAGGTATTAGTAGAGATTATAAAGATGTTATTGGATTAGCAAGCGAAAGACATTTTGGAGATATAGATCCTACAAAATTAGGCGAACTATTTGTTGACTTTGTATTAAAAGTAATAAATGTTTATGGAATGCCAGACGTTTGTTATGCAGATAGTGCAGAGCAAGTTTTAATACGTGGACTTCAAAAAGCATTGATGAATGCTAAGATATTGTTAATTATTGAGGATGCTTGGAAAACGGTCATAAATGGCAGAATAAGGGCAACTAATAGGCTGTTTGGACAAAAGAGATTATGGCTAACCGAAGATTGTGAAACTTTAGAAATTGCTTTCTGTACAGCAGTTTGGAATCCTAAAGTATTAACTGAAGATGAGAGATTAGATGATGGAACTTCTGACATAGATAGTTTAGATGGTTTTGAGTACACAATAGAAAGAGATATTGACCTACTAATAATAACGGAGGATGAAGATGTTTAGTAAATTCATAGGTTGGATAAGGAGTGTAATAAATAAAATGTTTAATACTAATATTGGAACAAAGTTCAATGTAGATATTGCTGTTTCTAATAAAATGTCAACGGCAATAAGCAAATGGGAAAAAATGTATAAAGATGAAGCACCTTGGATAGATGACAAAGTGATTAGTACAGGATTGCCAGCATCTATTGCACGTGAATTTGCTACAGCAACATTAGTAGAATTTAAAAGCGAAATAACGGGTAGTAAAAGAGCAGATTATTTAAATAATCAGTACAAAAAATTAAAGAAAAATTTAAGAAGAAATCTAGAGCATGGATGTGCAATAGGAAGTATGGTGTTGAAACCTTATGTATCTAATGGGCAATTAAATATAGACATAGTAAAAGGAACTAATTTTTTCCCAGTAGAATATAACAGTAATGGTGAATGTACTTCAGGAATTTTTGCTTCTAGAAAAATTATTGGAAAGTATTATTATACTAGATTAGAGTATCATAATTTGGATTTAAGTAAAAAATATTATACAATCATAAATAAAGCGTATATGAGTTCAAGCGAAGAAATACTAGGACAAGAGGTATCTTTAAAAACTATACCAGACTGGTCTAACATTCAAGAAATAGTTAATATAGAAAATATCGAAAAGCCTCTTTTTGGATATTTCAGGGTGCCATTTGCTAATACAATAGATCCAGATAGTTCATGTGGAGTATCTGTATATTCAAGAGCTGTAAAATTGATAGAAGAGGCTGACAAACAGTTTTCAAGATTACTTTGGGAATTTGAAGGCTCTGAACTAGCGATAGATGCAGATCCTAGTGTTTTACAACGAAATGAAGTAATACGAGATAAGTATAAATTACCATCTTTGAAAGATAGATTATTTAGAGCAACAGGTAGTAATAAAGATGGAAAAGCATTTTATGAAGTATTTAGTCCTGAAATTAGAGAAACACCATTATATAAAGGTTTTAATGATATATTAAAAAGAATTGAATTTATTTGTGGATTAGCTTATGGAACAATATCAGATCCAGAACTAATAGAGAAAACAGCAACAGAAATCATGAGTGCAAAACAAAGAAGTTATGCTACTGTATCAGATATTCAACAAGCATTAGAAGATGCTTTAAATGATATGATTTATGCTATGGATGTACTTGCTACATTATACAACTTAACACCAAGAGGCAATTACGAGGCAAGCTACGAATGGGACGATAGTATAATTATAGATAGTGAATCAGAACAAAGAATAAGACAACAAGAAGTTAGAGAGAAGCTGAGAACAAAAATAAGTTATTTAATGTGGAGATATGGGTTTACAGAAAAACAAGCACAGGAAGAACTTGAGCGAATAAAAGCAGAAACAGAAGAGCAAGAAAAAAGTTTGTTTAATCAACAAGTAGAATAGAGGTGATATGTATTGTTATCACCAAACGATTTAGAATATATTGCAGATGACATTATAGATGTTTATAGTAAATTAAATGAAAGAATTGTTGAAGATATTGCGAGAAGATTAGTAAATGCAGGAACGATGACAGAATCAGCACGATGGCAAATTCAAGTAGCGCAAGAAGCAGGTTTGTTATACGATAATGTATTAGAAATGGTTTCTGATAATATGGAACTATCTAAAAAGACAGTAAATAAAATTTTTAAAGATGCTGCAATAGAAAGTTTAGAATTTGACGATACCATCTATAAAAAAGCTGGTTTAAATCCTATTCCAATTATGCAAAGTGAAAATATGCTAAACATATTGAAAGAAGGTTTGAGTAAAACGAATTGGAATATTAGTAATTTGTGTATGACAACGGTTGCAGATGCTCAGGATATATTCACAAGTGCATTAGATGAAGCTTATCTTGATGTAATATCTGGAGCATTTGATTATAATACGGCCATATTTAATGCTATAGAAAAAGTATCTGCAGAAGGTACTCATATTGTTTATCCGAGCGGATATAAAAGCAAGTTAGATGTTGCAGTTAGAAAAAATGTTGTAACAGGAATATCACAAACAACTGGAACAATGCAACTTGAAAGAGCTCACGAGATGAAAAACGACTTAATGGAAATAACAGCTCACGAAGGGGCTAGACCTACGCATGCGTTATGGCAAGGTAAAATTGTTAGTTTATCAGGTAGACCAGGATATTTGAGCTTGACAGATATAGGCTATGGTAAGCCCGATGGATTTAAGGGAATCAATTGTAGACACGATTGGTTTCCTTTCTATGAAGGTATTAGTCAAAGAGCTTATTCTGACAAGGAACTTAAAAATCTAGATAATCAGACTGTGAGATACAATGGTCAAGATATTAAAATATATGATGCAAGGCAAATGCAAAGGGGAATGGAAGCTAATATTCGAGAGCTAAAGAGAGAACTTGCGGGATACAATGGTATATTAACATCTAATACTGATAATCAAGGACTAATAGAAGAAACAAAATCAAAATTTGCATTAAAATCAAATCAGTTGAAGCAAAAAGAGAAAATTTTAGCTGATTTCTCTAAGCAAACTGGTTTGTTTAGAGATGTTTCAAGGGAACGATTAAATAAATTCGATAAGAGTGTAGCTCAAAAGGCTGTTCATGCTAGTAAAAATATTGAAAATAACAAAAATATGTTATATAATAATACTACTAAGTTAGAAAAACAATTGATGTTTAAAGATTTAGAGAGTGAATTGATGAGTTTTATTCCATTACATACTGAGATAACTAACATAAAAGATATTGCTGGAGGAAATTCGGGTAGAGTATTTAGAAAAGCTGAAAGTTTGGCAAATATGTATAATACTAGTCCAAAAGATTGGATTAAACGAGTAGGCAAAATAGAAAGTGATAAATATATTTTTGATATACATTGGGAGGAATGTAAATTAGGAATAAAAACAGGTTGGAAAATAAAAAATAAGAAACTTAGGAGATAGAATAATGAAAAGACAAGTTTATCAGTCAGAAACAGATAATTATATAGAAATGGAAGTAATAGCAAAAGTCAGATATATTGGTGTAAGTTTTGGTATAGATGCATTAACTGATGGAAAAGTATATGATGTTATTGCTATTGAGGATAACATGTTAAGAGTAGTAGACGATAGTGGTGAAGATTACTTATATTCAATTGCTCAGCCAGCTGATTTAGTAGAACCAGAAAAACTAGGCGGCAGATGGGAAATTATAGAAGATACTAAAGAAAAAGAATTAGAAAAATTAATAAAATAAATAGATAACTAAATAAGTTTAAATTATAGACGTTCAGAAGAACGTCTATTTTTTATATAAAAAATTCGAGTACTTGTAGCTCGTAATAAGTACAAGCAGACAGAGAAGAGAAACTCGTAGAAAATCGTAGCTGGGAAAGGAATGTATTATGAACAGAAAAATTATTGAAGATCAATTGAAAGCTTCAGGAATAACAGATGAGGCTGAGCTTAAAAAAGCAGTGGACAAAATCTTGGAAGAAAATGGCAAAGACATTACTTCTTTAAAGACACAAATTACTACTTTAAAAGAAGAAGTAGAAGTGCAGAAAGGAGTTGTCGAAACTAAAAATTCTAAAATTAAAGAATTAGAGGGAGTAGATGTAGAGGCTTTAAAAACTGCAGAATATGAAAGAGGTAAGGCTGAAGGTGCTAAAGAAGTTGAAGATATGAAGTTTGATACAGCCCTAGAAACTGCCTTAAAGGGTTTCAAAGTAAAAGATAAAGCATCTATAATGGGGCATTTGGATATGAAAGCAATTGGAAAAGAGAAAGACGAAAGTGGAAACTTTAAAATAACTGGATTGGAAGAACAAATCAAGACAATTAAAGAAAAGGACAATGGAAAGTACAATTATCTTTTTGAAGAAGAAGGAAATCCACCACCACAATTTAGCACACAGCAAACTAATAATTCAAACGCAAGTATTACAAATGATACTTTATTAGGAGCTTTAAAAGAAAAATTTAATCAAAAATAGGAGGTAATTAAATGATTACATTAGAGGAAGCCAAGGTTGGTATGGCAGATAAAGTAGACCAACAAGTAATTGATGAATTTAGAAGGGGATCATTATTATTAGATATGTTAATGTTTGATGATACAGTATCTCCAGGAACAGGTGGCAGTACATTAACATATGGTTATATGAAATTAAAAACACCATCAACAGCTTCATTCAGAAAAATAAATGAAGAATATTCTAATAATACAAAAGCTTCAAATGAAGCAAAAAGAGAAAAGGCAACTGCAGATTTAAAAATCTTTGGTGGAGAATATAGTATTGATAGAGTTATTGCAGAATCATCAGGAGCAGTTGATGAAGTAGATTTTCAAATGAAAGAGAAAATCAAAGGTGCTATAAACCTATTCCATTATACAGTTATAAATGGAGACGCAAACACAAATGAAGAAGAATTTGATGGATTAGATGTATTTTTGACTGGCTCAGATACAGAACATAATACAGATGTATATGAAATAACTTCTGATACAGATTTAACAAAAGGTAAAAACTATTATACAAGAACAGGTGCAGGTACTGACGCATCTCCTTATGTGTATACATTAGTTGAAACACCAGTAAAAGCAAACATTACTACATATTATGAGAATGTTAGTGAAATTGATTTGTCTAATAGTGAAGCTATGGATGCAAATTATAAGTCTTTCTTAGATGAAATGGATGCATTTGTAGGCAAAATGCAAGGCAAACCATCTATATTCTTGATGAATAGTGTCATGAAAACAAAGATGAAGGGAATTGCGAGAAGGGCAGGATACTACTCAAGAACAGAGGATAAATTCGGACAAGGTGTTGATAACTGGGATAACGTACCAATGATGGATATGGAAGAATATTTTGATCCAACAACACAAAAAACTATTCCTTGTGTACCAATAAAAGCAGATGGTACTACTGATATATATGCAATAATAATTGCAAAAGATGGATTTCACGGTGCTTCTTTACAAGGAGGTAAACTAATTAAAACAACATTACCTAACTTTAAAGAAGCTGGTACAGTTAAGAAAGGTGATGTTGAAATGGTTGCTGCAGTAGTTTTAAAGAACTCTAAAAAAGCTGCAGTTTTAAGAAACATCAAAATAAAATAATTAGGAGGTATAAAAATGGCAAAAGTTATTTTAAATACTCCTATAACTACAGATAGATATGGGCTTCACTTTGAAAAAGGTGAAGCTAATACTAATAATGAGTATCTTATTAACAAGTTAATAAGAAAAGGGGTAAAAATAGAAATTCAGGAAGAACATCCTGAAATTCTAAAAGAAAAAACAATTGATGAAATGACAGTTGCAGAATTAAAAGAATATGCAACAAAAAATAAAATTGAAATACCATCAAAGCTTAAAGCTAAAGCGGATATTCTTGATTTTTTGAAAAATTATAAAGAAGATCCAGAGGAAAACAACAACGAAGATACTGGAGAAAATTCAGAAGATAATCATCAAAAAAGTGAGCCTGAAGGTAATAGTAACGAAAACTAATAAAGAGGTAAATTATGACAAAATATATAGATGAGAACTATTATAAGAACTCGTACAAAGGTGCTTTAGATACAGAGCAACTTGAAAACTTAATAATTACAGCAAGCAAACATATTCAAAATCATACGTCAGATAGAGCTGATTCTAGTATTGAAGAAGTGAAACATTGTTGTTGTGTTTTAGTTGATAAAATTCAGGAGTACAACATAAAAAAAGCAGAAAGTAAGAAACATTGTAATAAAAAATCCGAGACTGTTGGAAAATGGGCTGTTACTTATGCTGACGTGAAAACAGATAAAGAATTAGAGCAAGAACTTGAAGAAGAAATAGATAATATTATTAAGTTTTATTTATTAGATATCACGGATAAAGATGGGGTAAATCTTTTATATAGGGGGAATTAAGATGTTTCAAGATAGTATAACAGTTTTTCACTTAAATGATGAAACTGATGAATACGAGAAGCAATACTTTGAAGATTTGTATTTTGACCACACTAAAGGTGTGTCAATAGAAAAACTAGGAGAAAAATCAAATAATTCTGGAACTATCATAATTCCTACTGAAAAAGAAATAGCGATATACGAAAAAGACATCGTTATTGAGGGAAAAATAGAAGATGATTTAGACCAGGATAAAAGATTATCTTATCTTAAATCAAAATATACTGTTTATGAAGTTGTTGCTGTTGATGACCTTAGAAAAGGAGATTTACCACATTACGAAATTGAGGTGAAGTAGTTGAAAATAGAAACTCCCAGGGGTGCAATTATAAATGTAAATGCAAAAGGTAAAATAATAAAGGCAAAGTTAGAATGGAATCCACAATTTCAGAAAGGTTGGGAAACTAGATTTGGCAAAGCTCAGAAATTTGTTGATAGTGAATGTCTAAGACATAGTGATAAATTAGTGCCTTTTAGAACAGGTTTCTTGAAAAAATCAGGTATATTAGGAACAAAAATAGGCAGTGGAGAATTAAACTATTTGGCTCCTTATTCACGTTATCAATATAAAGGTAAAGTTATGATTGGACATCCACCAAAGAGAGTAACTCGTATACCTTTGAAATATCAGTTTGCACCACAAAGACGGTGCTTTTTGGTTTGATAGAATGAAAGTTCAACATAAACAACAAATATTAAGAGGTGCAGCTAGAATTATGAGAACTTAATAATAGGAGGGATAAGTTGTGAAAACTGAAAATGAAGAACTTTTTATTAGTAAAATAATAGACTTTTTATCTAAAGCAGATGTTTTTAGTAATAAACCTAAAATAAAAGTGGATTATTTAGGAGATAAGATTGACAATTATTCTTTAGAAGCTGTACCAGCCGAAAGAATATTACACCAATTTATAGATGGCTCAAAAGAGAAGCAAAAGATATTTGTTTTTGCTTCAAGAAAAACATATTCACAAGATGATATTGAAAACTTAGAAAATTATAAATTATTTGAAAATCTAGCAGAATGGATTGAGCAGCAGAATGATGAAGAAAATTATCCAGATGTTTCAGAGATAGAAAATATTGAAGAGATAGAAACAATAGAAATAATGGATTCTCCATATATTGCTGCGGTGAGTGAAACGGAAGCTAGATATCAAATGGAAATAAAAATAACATATTTACAAAAATAAAAAGGAGGAGTAAAAATGTCTTTTACAGGTAATGGAAAAATTCCAAGAAAATTACTTATGCATTTTGTTAATGTAGGAACTGAATCAGAACCAGAGTGGGAAAGGTACGGAAAAGGTATTGAAGAATTAACTAGAGAGATGAACAACAATGTTGAGAGCAAAACAGACATTACTGGAGAAACAGATGTAGAAGTAACAAAAGGAAATCAAACATCTTCTGTATCTCCATTTAAAGCACGTAAAGAGTCTAAATTGTTTCAAAAATTGTATAAAATATATACAGATGATTTAGAGCTTGACGATGTTGTAATGGAGTTTCTTGATGTTTTTATCAGTGATGAAATTTCTGAAGGTGTATATAGTGCTATAAAACAAAAAGGTGCTATCGATCTAAAATCATTTGGTGGACCAACATCAGGAATAGAAATGCCTTTTGATATTAATTTCTTAGGAGAAAAAGAAAAAGGTAATTTCACAGCATCAACTAAGACTTATGCAAAAAGCACAGGTGTTTAATATTAAATAGGCGATAAGAAAGTATATTCATATCGCCTATATTTTTTTATGTTAGGAGAAGTAAGAAATGGCAGATATTTTAAATTTTGATAGCAAAGATACACTTTTAAGATTAGCTTTAAATGGAGATAAAGATAAAATATTAGAATTTGATCCAGGAGATGTAAATACAAGAAGAAAATTTTATAATATGAAAGACAGTATGATAACAAAACAACAAGAATTAGATTCAAAAATTAAACAGCTAGATTTAAAAGAAGAAGATGGAATTCAAGAAGCTTTTAAACTAGAAGAAGATTTTTTTGATTATTTAAAAGACTTAATTGATGACATTTTTGGCAATGGTGCTACTAATATGATTTGCGGAAATAGAAAAAATGTTTTTGTACTTGCAAATTGTATTATTGCACTTTGTCCATATTTTGAGAAATTTAGAAATGATACAAAGAACAAATATACAAGTAAATTAAAAGATGCAGGTGTTTTATAGTGAATCAATTGATAGATAAGTTTCCAACAAAAATAAAGTTAGGAAACGAAATAGTTGAAATAAATACAGATTTTAGGGATTGTTTAAATATTATTTTGATGTTTGAAGATTCAGAATTGAGCAAATTAGAAAAAATAGAACTTATGCTGGAACTTTTATATAAAGATCCTTCGAAAATAAATCAAAATAATGTTGAGGAAGCTGTACGAAAAGGAATTTTATTTTTAGATGCTGGAGAAGAAAAAAATCAAAATGTTGATAACGAAGAAGAAATAAAACCTAAAAGGGTATATTCATTTCTAAAAGATTCTCAGTATATATATTCTGCAATAAAAAAATCACATGGAGTAGATTTAGAGAATATAGAATATTTGCATTGGTGGAAATTTGTATATTACTTTTTTGATTTAGATGATAAAACATTTTTTTCGCAAATTGTTTATTTAAGAAGTCAAAAAAATAAAGGAAAACTCACGAAAGAAGAAAAAGTTGTATATTCTAATTTGGAAAGTATTTTAGAACTTGAAAATGAAGAACAGTATACAGAAGAAGAGCAAGAACAGATAAATAAATTTATGAGAGGATTGGAGGGAGTTAAAAATGAAAGAACATGTAATTAGAGAAGGTGAAAGTCTTGATATGATTGCTAAAGATAATAAAATTACTGTAGAAAATATTATTGAAGATAATAAAATAACAGATAGAAAGCGTTTAGGAGTAGGAAATGTTTTATTGATAAGAGAAAGTGAAAATGATGGAAAAAGTAAAAAAAATGAAAAGTAAAATCAAATGTCCACATTGCGGATATGAAATGCCTTTATATTATGATGAAAAATCAAAATGCGAAGGTGTTTTTGTTTTTTGCAAAGCTCGTAATTGCAAAAAACAATTTGAGATAAAACTATAAAAAGTTAAGTAGTTGCCATAGATGCCGATAACTTTTAGAAAGGAACGCAGATATGGCTCAATATGATGGTAGTCTTAAATTTGATACTAGTATAGATGGTGCGGGTTTTAATGCAGGAATAAAAAATTTAACATCGGATTTCCAAAAAGTAGGAAAGAACGTAACTAATTTAACTAATAGATTCAATATGCTTAATAATGTTATAAAACTTGTTGGAAGCACAATTGCAATAGCTTTTGTAACAAAAGGTATAAAGGATTCGATAGCAGCTGCAGAAGAATATCAAAATGCAATGACAGGACTAAAATCTATTATGGAAGGTCAACGGCAAAAGTTTTTCTGTTGCTCAGAAATTTATTAAATCTTATACTTCTGATGGATTAATAAGTGCGACAGAAGCAACTACTGCCTATAAAAATTTGACTTTACGTGGATATGATACATCTCAAATCGAAAAAGTATTAGTAGCGTTAAAGGACTCAGCTACATATAGTAGACAAGCAAGTTATGGTTTAGGAGAAGCTGTTGCAACAGCTTCAGAAGGTTTGAAAAATGAAAACTCAATTGTCGTTGATAATGCGGGGGTTACCAAAAACGTTGCAAAAATGTGGGAAGATTATGCGAAATCAATAGGAAAAACAACAAACAATCTGACACAAGCAGAGAAAATTCAGGCTGAAGTTAATGGAATTCTAGAGGAAACAAAATTCCAAACGGGAGATGCCGAAAAATATGTAAATAGCTATTCAGGAATGATAGCAAGATTAAATGCTTCTTTTACTATTTTAAAGCAAACTTTGGGTACAGCATTCATGCAAATATTTCAAGCAATTTTACCTTTAATACAATCAGTTATAAATGCACTTATTCAGCTAGCTTCTGTTTTTGCTAGCCTAGTAAATTCTGTGTTTGGTAAATTTGCACCTGTGAATAAAGATACTGCTAAATCAAGTAAAGCAGCCACAAGTGCGATTGAAAAGCAAGGAGATGCAGCAGAAAAGGCAGGCAAACAAGCAGAGGGAGCTTTACTTTCATTTGATAAACTAAATGTGTTAGATGAAAATAAGGGCTCAGGCTCATCTGGTGGAGCAGGGATTGATATTCCTGAGATTTCTGCAGAAGGTACAGGAACATCTTTAGCTGAAGAATTAACAAATGCTTTTGAAGGAATGAGTGCTTATGATATAGGATTTTCAATATCAGAAAAAATAAATGAAGCATTATCAAATATTAATTGGGGTGAAATACAAGCACAAGCACAAAATATAGCCTATAACTTAGCAATGTTTTTGAATGGAGCAGTAGCAGGACTTGATTGGACTTTGCTAGGAAATAATATTGCAGAAGCAATAAATACTGCACTGATTTTTGTATATACGTGGCTTACTACATTTGATTTTACGATGTTTGGAACTGGATTAGCTAATAGCTTAAACGGAATTGTAGATGCGATAGATTGGATTTTATTAGGACAAACATTAGCAAAAAATCTACAATCTACTTTTGATGTTTTATATGGATTTGTAACAACATTTGACTGGACATCGTTAGGATTAAGCGTTGCTAGTTCGATACAAGCTTTTTTTGAGAGTATAGATTGGGAGAAATCAGGGACAGCACTTAGCGAAGGCTTTATAGGTATATTAGAAACATTAGACACGGTGTTGGATGAGGTTGATTGGAATAAAATCGGCACGGACATAGCATCATTTTTAGAATCAATAGATTGGGTTACTATATTGGCTAATGTAGGTAAACTAATTGAGGATGCGATAGGAGCTTCGCTTGATATTGCTGGAGGAATATTAGGAATAGATTCTCTTGTGTTAGAAACTTTAGCAGTAGGTTTTCTAAGCCTTGCAGGAGCTTTAAAAGTAGTGAATCTTATAACGGCTGTAACAACAACTGTTACTACGGCAATGTCAGCAAGTTTATTCCCAGTAATAGCTGTTGTTGGCTTAGTTACTGCTGCTATTGCAACAGTAGTTTGGGTAATAACAGAAGTAATAGAACAACTTAAAATAATTGGAGAAAACTGGCCAGTAGTTTGGGAGGCAATAAAAAATAAATTCAATGAAGTAAAGGAGAATATTGTAAATTCTGTTCAAGCTTGGGTTGAGAGGTTTAAAGAAAAATTTGAAGAGCTTAAAACTAAAGTTACTGAAACAGTTGAGAATATAAAGGCAACTATTTCTCAATGGATACAAAACATAAAATCAAAGTTCGAAGAAATGAAAAATAATATACATACAATTTGTACAAACATTAAAACAACTGCAGTTAATATTTTTGATAATATCAAATCTAAAATAACAGAGATTATTTCAAATCTTAAAAATAGTATATCAAATTCATTAAATAATATAAAAACTGTGTGGAGTAATATTTTCAATTCAATAAAAACGACTACTACAAATATTTTCAACTCAATATGGACAGTAATTAAAAATATTATCAATTCTATTTTAGGTGGAATTGAGGGAATGGCTAATGGCGTTACTAATGGAATAAATGCTGTAATAGGAGCGATAAACGGATTGTCCTTCGATATTCCTGATTGGGTACCTGTTTTTGGAGGTAAAAAGTTTAATTTCAATATTCCAAACTTAAATCAAATATCATTGCCAAGACTTGCAACAGGTGCAGTAATACCACCAAGACAAGAATTTATGGCAGTTTTAGGCGACCAGAAAAATGGTAGAAACTTAGAAGCACCAGAAGGTCTAATTAGACAAATAGTTAGAGAAGAAAGTGGAAATAAGAAAGTAACAATTATAACAAAATTAATTGTTGATAAGAGAGAGTTAGCAGAAATAGTAAAAGATGTTGATTTAGATGAAGAAACGACAAGTCCAGATTTAGATGGAGGTGGTTCATTTGTATATTAAATTAAATGATTTATTAATTTCAGATAATATGATTTCACCTAAAAGTTATTCTGCAACACCTAAAAATGTATATTCTAAAGCAGATCGTAGCAGAGGGAAGTCACTAAAAATGATTAAAGTATTACTGGGATCTGTTTATGAAATAAAAGTAACCTTAAATTGTATGAAACTTGATAAAAATTTTATTTCACAACTTAGGCAAGAAATAATGAAACCTGAAATAAATGTGGATTTCTGGGATGATTATTCACTATCTCAAAAAGTTCAAAATTGCTATTGCCAAGATACCGAAATAAAATTGAGACTAATAAGAGGAGAGAATCTTCGTTACGAGGACATTCCTCTTATTTTTATAGCTAATCAAGCAGCAAATTGGATTAATAATCAATAGGAGGCAAAAAGAATGTCAAATGATATAACATTAAAGCCTAAGCTTGAGAATGTTGGGGATTTCGGAGAAGCAATTGAAGATGTAGAAATACTATTCAAGACACAAAAGGGAGCCTTTATAGGAACATTTAATTCCTGGAACATTACTTTAAACTTAAATAATAATAGTGTTGAAATCCCAAATAGTATAAAACCACTTTTTAAAATAAATGAAAAACAAATAAAAATGCCTACATTTTTATTAACTCCAAAAAGTGATGAAGAAACTACAAAAGAGGCTGATGTAAAAGGTTACGATAAATCTATACTTTTTGATGAGCCTTTTGAATGGACACAAACTTTGCCGTGCACAGCAGGAGAGTTGGCTCAAAATATTTGTAGCAAAGTAGGTGTACCATTAAAGGATTTGAATTTTGCAAATAGTGATTTTGTAATTTATAGACAAATAGCTGATAGTAAAAGGACTAATAGAGAAGTAATAGCAATGATAGCTGCAGCTGCAGGTGGAAATGCTTTTATTAACGAGAACGATGAGCTAGAAATAAGAAGTTTTATAGAATTAGATCTAGACGTTCAAGAATATTTTTCTAGTGAAAAGTTTATGAAAATTGGTCCAATTACTGGAGTGAATATTGCAAGAGAACCAATAAAGGATTATAAAGAATTAAACGATGCAGCTTTATCGGCTCAGTATAAAAGTTGTATGGTAAAAATTGTTAACAATCTAATTGTTGATGATAATAGAGAGTTAGCATTGCAAGATATTTATGATAAATTACACGGTTTAGAATTTTATTGCAAAAAAATAGAAACACACGAGGCTTTTTTCACAAAGCCTTTTTCTTTTGTTCAATGCAATGAACATAAATTTCTGATTGATACAATTTGCTTAAAATATCCTACACTAATAGATTCTTATATAAGTTCTAATCAACTAACAGAAGTTGAGAGTACTGCTAAGAACAAAAGCTTGAAACAGCGTGTAAGAAATGCAGAGGCGAAAGTTGATGAAGTTGAAGGTAAAATTAATTTACTTACAAGCGAAGTTTTAGAACATGAAGATAAAATTGCAGGTTTAGAAGTAAGTGTAGATGCGATAACGAATAAAGTAGAAAATATAGCAGATCTAACGAGAGAAGTTTCTGGATCAACTAAAATACAATTAGATGATTGTATGCAAGGAGGTTTGCTAGAGCTACATATATATGGAAATAACACAGTATTTGAAAGACTGTTGCCAAGAAAAAATCTTTATCCTAGTAAAACATTATATCCAAATAGTTTTGGAAAAATAGTAATAAATAAAATAGATGTAAAAAATAGATTTGAGAAGAAGTTTGGACCTAGATATATTACAGTTAAAGTTGAAGGATATGACTCAGTAAATCATATTGTAAAGAAATATCAGGGACTTGCTATAAAAGATAATGAGGATAATAACAGATATTACATTTTAAAATTAGAGCATGGAAAGACTTATGATATTATTTTAGATAAAAATGAGATAAGTGATGAAAAATGGTTATATTTAGAGACTTTTGAGAAAAATCCTTTTGAAACTGATGCAGAAGATAGGATTAATGAAGTTAAATACTATGGTTTAAACGAATATGTCTATGAAAATGGTGTTTCAAATTGGAAAATAAATACAGAAAAAGATCATATAACTATAACTCCTACAGAACAAGAAAAATTTTTAATTTTTTACTGTTACGATGTGTCGACATTCAATACAGCTCAAATATATGAAAATTATAACGAACGTAAAGAAATTGAATTAACACAGATAAAGCAAGGATTAAAACAATTTGGAGATGTGTGTGATGAGTTAGTTTTAGCAAATAACCAATTACAAGTAATAAGACGAGTAGGTGCAGATGAAGAAGGTAATAAGTATGTTCTTGAAAATGAAATAATAGAAAATTTAGGAGAACTAGAAATTCCACTAAATAAAGGAACCAATTATATAGAAATATCTAATTACATCGCTAACTTAAAAGCAAAGTATGTAGTTGTAAATGATTTTACGAAAAGTTTTGCAACAACAGCTGAGTTAAAATCATCGCTGAAATTAATGGCAGATAGTATAACCAGTGAAGTAAATCAGAAATTTACGGGATATTCTACTACAACTGAAATGAATAATATAATTGAGCAGAAAGTAATTGATAAAGAAAATAGTATATTAATTGCAGTTGAAAATACTTATACAACAAAAGATTCTATGAAAGATGTAGTGAAAGAAGATAGTATTGTTGCAAAAATAAATCTTGCTGTAAAAAATAAACAAGGAGTTATAGATATTGAGAGTAACCAATTTAAGCTTAAGAGTGATAATACTTCAATAGACACAGATGGAACTTTGACTACAAAGAAAATTATTGCAAAAGGTGGACAAGTAGCAGGACTAGTGTTAGAAGAAAATGATCAATATGAAGGCTCATTTTTATATAAAGAATTTTCTAATAATGGAAATGATTACAGCGGATTGTTAGTGCCCAATGGACCAGCTCGTCAAAACGTGTATAGACCTTTCCTTTTTGCTGGTGCTTCTGATGCTTATGCAAGCGATTTGGGTAGTATTAATACGTATATAACGCATGAAGGTCTTATGAAAGCAAAATGGCTGACTGTTGATGCTGAGGACGGATATTTTTACACTGAATATTCAAATGGGAAAAAAGCTATGCAATTAGACACTCTTAGTTTAAACTGGAGATTAAATAATAACAATAATGGATTATTTGCAAGTATAGCAAGAGGAAGTACACATTTGGAAACTCGTATTGGTGATAGTAGAGGTTGGTTCGTTTGGGATAGTACCCATAAGAAAAACATTTTTGAGATTGATAGATATGCTCCAGAATTATCTGATACAGATTTAAAAGCTGGATCAAGAGTTATAATGTCTACGACTATGTACGTTCAGGGAAATCGTGAAGGTGATAATATATCAAATACAATTTACATTCAAGGATACGAAGTAACAACGACAGCATCAGACGAAAGGTTGAAAGCTAATAAAAAGAAATGTATTGAAAGCGGCTTAGAAGTGATAGATGAAATTCCTATAATTTCATTTGACTGGAAAAGACGCATTAATACAAGAAATGCGGGAGAACACGTTAGATTTGGTTATGGTGCTCAAAGTACAGAAGACAAATTTAAAGATGGTGTAATTCACAATGAGGAATTTGATACATATCAAATGAACTTATTAAATCTAAGTGCTCTACACACAAAAAGTATTCAAGAATTAAATGCGAAAATAAATAATTTAGAAAAACTATTGGGGGTGCAGAATGGAAGATAAGAAAGAAAAAAAGATTGTAAGAAAAGGAATAAATTATGCAACTTTCGAGCTAAAAGAAAATATATCTAAAATTATTGATGAGGCAAATGTACCATTGATTAATGCTCAGTATGTGCTAATCGAATTGACTACTGAATTAGCGAATATAACTGAACAGGCGATTAAAAACGAAAAATCAATATATTTAGATGCTTTGAACAAAGAACAAGAAAAAGATACGAAAGGAGAAAAATAATGCCAATAAATTTTAGTAAGACAACTTTTACAAACGGACAAGAGCCTCCAATAGATGATGTGTTTTTAAATAATCTTCAAGAACAAATAAAATCTAATCTACAATACTTAGATGAAAAGCAAGTAGTTAGTCCAGTAGAAGTTCAGAAAGGACATCAGATTGTATCTAAAGGTACGACTATTATAAATGAATATCAAATAGTGTTACCGATTAGCTATACAGTAGGCAACAACTCTTTAGAGTTGTTCTGGAACGGCTCAAAATTGATTATGGCTACAAACACATCTGACGGTCATTATAAAGAAGTTCGGAACGACAGGTGAAACAAGTAATAAGATAAAAATGCACAGAACAACGGCTGACGGTAATTACACATTACCAGAAGACGTTATTTTAGAGGCAGTTGTAACTGGTGCACCTGAAACAACAACTGTAGCTGAAGGAGGTGCTTAAAAATGAAGGTTTTAGAGGAAATAGTAAAAAAAATAATTGATAAATGCAACAAAGGCACAGTGTTGTATGAAAGTATAACTGGTAGTAATACAGTTTTAACTTTAAGTGATGATGCATCTAATTATGAATATTTAGAAATAGAGTATGTTCAAGGCGGAAGCACTATAAATAGGATTAAAGCAAAAAACAATGAGAGAGCAACTTTGTTCTATACAATATCTGGGACAATAGATAATAAGCAATATGTTCAAGTTGGATCTAATCTTGTAGAAATAAAATCAAAAACTATAACTTTTCTAAATGGAAATTACGTAAATTTTTATTCTGATGCGTTCAGAAACGCAAGTTTTGTCAATTCGTCAATTTACATTAAAAAAGTTGTTGGCTATAAATAATAAGGAGGACAAGTGATGAAAAGAAACAAATCAAGTCGTGTAAGTGTTGTGGCTGTACACACACACACACACACACACACGGATAGTTCATTAAAAGATGAAAAGCTGGGGGTGATGAAATGAAACTCTCAGAAGAAATAAAAAAAGATGGATGGAATATTTTAGTTGAAGGATTTGAATACAGAAAAATTGAAAGTGAGGTCGAAATAAATATAAATTCTTCTAAACAATTAATATTTGTTAATTGGCAAAATAATTTAATTGGAACAATTCCTGAGGAATATAGACCTCAAAAAGATATTTATTTTCCAATATTTACAAGGAACGCAGACACAGCAAAAGACTACTTAGCAACTTGTACGATTAACGTTGAAGGTAAAATTTTTATAAGTTTACCAACAAATCAAGAAATAAAAATCAATCTAGAAAGAGGTTTTGTGAAATATAGTATTTTATAAATATTTCAAAATGAGATATTTAATGCAAAGGAGAAAAAATGGATATTTTAAAAATAATATTACAATGGGGAATACCTGTAATCTGCACAGGTATTTTTACTTTTATATCTCAAAAATTAAAAGAAAATGACAAATCTAATGAAGCAATAAGGTTAGCAATGATAAGCTTACTTAGAAGTCAGATTACAAGCAAAGTAGAGAAATACACAGAAATGGGATATTTGCCAGATTATGCCAGGTACTGTTTGACTGATTTATTAAAACAGTATCAAGCATTAGGAGGAAATCACGGCATAGAGCTTTTAGTAGATAACTGCTTAAAATTGCCACCTATAAAATTAAAAAAGGAGGACAAGTAATGAAAAGAAACAAATCAAGTCGTGTAAGTGTTGTGGCTGTACACACACACACACACACACACACGGATAGTTATTTAAAAGAAGAAAAAACTGGGGGTGATGAGTGATGTTACTTCCAGGAGAAAATAAAAAATATAAAAGAGTGCCATTGCTTAATGAACAATGGCATTTTCCAAATGATTATGAACTTAAAAAAATATATTTAATTCCATTAAAGGATAATATACAAAATTATGATTTTATTATAGTAGAAAGTCTTGGTTGGGGCGAAGGAGATACTGCTGTATTGTCAACAAATTTTGATGACAATTTTAATAGCGGGCACGGAGCTTTTTTGGAAGAAGGATATGATGCACCATTTTCAGGAAGTTACAATGCTAGTATTAAAGTATCAGTAACTAAAGAAAATTTAACTAACATTTTGGCAATGTTATTATATAAAGGTGCTAATAGACCAATAGACCAAATAGGTATAAATCAAGTTTATGGAATTAAATTATAGATAGGGAGGAGAAAAGTATGAAAAAAGAAAATTTAATAAGCATATTTGATACAGCAATTTTAATGAAAGATGATATTGCAGTAGAAATTACAGTGCCAGGACAAGAAACAACAGAAGTAATTATAACTAGAGCAGAAAACTTAGAAAATAAATTAGAATTTTATAAAAAAGCTTATGATGAAAATGGTATTCATTGTATGAATAAAGATGTCAAAATTGTAGATGCTTGGTGTGTAAACTTTTTTGAAATGTATGATAATAAAAATGGTGCTTTATTTACAAGCAAGAAAGAGGTGTAAATATGAGTAAAGAAAATAAAAAAATAGTTTATGTGATAACTGCTAGTGTATTAGCAGTTGTTTTAGTTTTATTGGGAGTTTATACTCCAGATAATCCAGCAGTGAATGTTGTGGAGCAGGTGCAAAATATTGTACTTGAGGAGATTAAGACTATAGATGAAAATATTGTAGTTGAGGATATTACAGAAAATGCTGAAGACTCTTCTGATGAAACAACGATTGAAGAGGTGTCAATAGAAGAAGAACAGGAGCTTGAAGCAGAAAATATTATTAAGGAAGAAACTGAAGGATTTGAGTTACAAGGCGATATTTCATACGATGGTGATAGAGCAAAATCGTGGGATGTCGAATTGGGAGAATATCAAGGACTTACATATTATTCACAAATAGATAATAGGTGGAGTAATCAAATTTATACATCTAGTAATAATTATACTCAGACAATAGGCTCAAGCGGATGTGGTCCGACTTGTGCATCAATGGTAGTTTCAAGTATAAAAGGAACTATAACTCCAGACATTATGGCTACATTATTTGTTAAAAATGGCTATCGTTCCGCTAATAATGGTACATATTGGAGTGCTTTTAGAGCAGTAGCTGACGAATTTAATATTGGTTATATGGAAACTGCTAGTTTTGATAAAGCAGTAGAGTTACTTAGAAATAATAACTATGTAATAGTTTCTTGTGGAAATGGACTGTTTACAACGGGCGGTCACTATATAGTTATAGTAGGAATTGAAGAAAATACATTGAAGATATATGATCCATATAACTATTCTGGAAAATTCAATACATCGACTAGAAGAGGCAAGGTAGTAGTAGAAGGTAATACGATATACTGCAGCATAGATAATTTCAAAAAGTATGCTAATTACAAGAACTTTTTTGCATACCAGGATATAGAACATTCAAAATTCAAAGCAGGTCAAAGAGTATTAGTAGATATTCCAGTAGGCATTTGTTGCTATGCTGGAGAATTAGCTTTAGTAGATCCTTATGATGCACGCCAGTTTTGGATAAATACGAGCGTTATTACTCCAGATAATAGAGTCTACGGACTCGGTGACGTAGCATACGATGGCGGTTCTACAGATATTGTTCAGATATTTTCTGAGCAGTTCTGGTGTGCCGAAAAGAATATGAGTGCTATACCGTTAAGTCCGGTTTTAACCGTAAAAATTCCAAATACAATACGGTCAAAGTCGTACTATAAAACAATCTTGCATAATTTATTCAAATTCAAATTTAACAGGCTTAAAATACAATTATAAGGCAAATACAAGCATTGTAATTATGGAGAATGTAACATCAGATATTGATAAAATAAAAGTAAAGTCTACTGGAAGGACAGGCTATATAAATAATAAACTATACAAGTAAGTTGTTATTTGTATAGAACTATGTTATAATTCAAAACGAAAGAAGAGAACGTATGAAAAACACAAAAGTTATAGAGATTTTAGAAAATATTGAAAACTTAGTTGAAAGAGAAGAATATAGCGAATTACTTGATTATATAGACAAAGTAAAAGAAGATGTTAAGATAGATGATGATCCAGCTAGTAAATATATAGATGCTTTAATAGCTGGATTACATTAAAATTACATTAAAAGGCAAATATATGTGATTTGTCAATTACGTATATGATAGCAATTTCAATGATTAGAAGATGCGGAGACACTAAAATGCTACTGATTAGTGGCTCCAATTTGAGTAAAGACATTCTAACATGGTCTTTACTTTTTGTAATTTTATAAAAAGAATACTGATAGATAAAATATTTGGAGAAACAAATGAATAATTATAAGGTTTTATTTAGTCTTAGGATATTGAAAAATATATTGACTAATTTTGTAGATAGTTTTTTTGTGCTATATTTTTTAGATATCTCAGATAGAAATATAGTACCGCTAGGTATATACAAATTAATTGCAATAATTACTATATATGCTGTAATATTTCTAACAAGAAATTTTTCTAAATCTAAAAATAGAGCTAACTTGATGAGGATAGGTATTGTACTAGATTTTATATATTTTTTGACAATCATATTATTAAGAGACAAGATTGTTAATTATACATATTTGGTTGGCTTTTTATATGGTTTAGAAGAAGGCTTTTACTATTCAGTATATAATATACTCGAATCAGATGGAATTACAAATGAAGAAAGAGCAAAATTTGCGGGTACATATACAGCAATAGAAGCTGTTTTGACAATTATATTTCCTTTTATATTTGGAAGTTTAATATATGTAACAGGATTCTTAAAAAGCTTAGTAATTGTTTTTGTAATAGTAATTCTAAGAATTATATTATCATTTATATATAAAGATAATAATGTTCCTAAAAGCAATAAAGTAAATATGAGAAAGTATTTTGAATTAACAAGCAATAATAAAAGTATTAAACAAATGTATAAGGTAGAGCTTCTAAATGGTATTGTTTATTCAGAAGCAGCTTTTTCATACATAGTAACAATATATATAATAAAAGTATTTTCAGATAGTTTTAGTTTGGGAGTATTTACATCAATATTTAGTGTGATTACTTTCATTATCGGAATTTTATTTGCAAAATTTATAAATAAGAAATACTATTCTTCTGCAATAAGAATATCTATGGTATTTACAATAATGTCATTGTTTTTAATGATTTTTAGGTGTAATCCAGTAACAATAATATTGTTTAATCTATTCCAGACTATATCTAAAAATTTAAAAGGTTTAATCACTGGTAATAATCAGTATAACTTAAGCAATTATGGCAAGATTGCTAAAGAATATAAAACAGAATATTGGTTAGCAAATGAAACATCTCTTGTAGTAGGTAGAATAATAAGCAGTAGTTTATTTATATTATTGGCATATACTGATTTAAAAATAATGATAATTGTGTATGCATTATTCTTAATATTATTTACAATAAATTCTATGAATTTACAAAAAATTATAATTGAAGAAAAATAAAAAATGAGCAATGGGGAATTTGCTCATTTTTATTGCTTTTTTTAATAACTTGTAATGTACATAACTTTAGCTATGTACGGAATAACATAATCAAAATCATACCAACCAGAACAATTTGGTGAGTCTTGTAATCCATTAGGATTAGATATGTAGACTTTGCCTTTTCCATCAGTTGCAAGTAAGACCATATAATGCGATTTAGCAGTAAAACGATTTTTTCCATTATCTGTTGATAAGCACACAAGTACAGGTCTATTTGTCAACAAATGTTCTTCTAGCTTCTTTTCTGACCAATAAACATTAGCGTATAGAAAATCACTGTTTTCGATACCAAAAGTGTCTGAGAATTCTTTTGATAAATTTGCGTAATTTAATTTGGGGAAATATTTTTTACGCAATACCTCTGGGGAATAGTCCAAATTATACCCGCTAAGTATAATGGACATTGAGGTAATACCACAGCCGTTTTCTTCCATTGTTCCGCCCCAATATTCATTTTTTGCCCAAGAACTAGTCCAGTTTTGTTTATATTCAAGATAGGTTTTTTTGTGGTTTTCCGCAGTCGTAAAAGTAGTGAAATAACCGTCTTTTCCTTCTACAACCTCTTGTCCAATTCCAGAATAGTTTGAATTGCTCTTCTTGCCGACAGGTAGATATATACCAGTAAATTTGTTGTAAACCACATAAATAATTATGAATAAAATAAGTAAACGGAAGATTGGTAATTTTTTTGTCTTATGTCGATCTTTCATATAACCTCCTTACAAAATATATTGTATATGAAAGTTATTAAGAAAGTTTAAAGAAAAGCTTAAAACTTTATTAAGTTTTAAGCTTTCTAAAAAATTACAACATTTTTTCAAGTTCTTTAATTTTATCACGAAGTTCGGCAGCTTTTTCGAATTCCATAGCTTGTGCGTGTTTTAGCATTTCGTCAGTAAGCGTAGAAATAATTTCCTCAGCAGTTTGTTCTTTATTGATATCGTATTCATCTTCGATGTCTTCAACAATGGTAGCTTTAATAACATCTCTAACAGATTTTCTAATAGTTTGAGGTGTGATACCATGTTTTTCGTTATATTCTTCTTGTATACTACGTCTTCTGTTAGTTTCAGAAATAGCTTTTTCCATTGAATCTGTAAGTTCGTCAGCATACATTATAACTCTACCGTCAGTATTTCTTGCAGCACGTCCAATAGTTTGTATAAGCGAACGCTCTGAACGAAGGAAACCTTCTTTGTCTGCGTCAAGTATTGCTACTAGAGAAACTTCTGGAATGTCTAACCCTTCACGAAGTAGGTTAATTCCAACTAACACATCGAATTCGCCAATCCTTAAATCTCTAATAATTTCAAGCCTTTCTAAAGCTTTAACGTCAGAGTGCATATAACGAACTTTAATTCCAGCCTCTCTTAAATATGCAGTTAAGTCTTCAGCCATTTTTTTAGTAAGAGTAGTGACAAGGACGCGATCGCCTTTTTCTGTTTGTAAACGTATTTGTTCCATTAAGTCATCTATTTGATTTTCAGTAGGTTTTACTTCAATCTTAGGGTCAAGTAGGCCAGTAGGTCTTATTATTTGTTCTACAACATTATCACCAGCGTGCTCCTTTTCATAATCAGCAGGTGTTGCACTGACAAAGATACACTGATTAATTCTATCTTCAAATTCAGTAAATTTTAGAGGTCTGTTATCAAAAGCAGATGGAAGCCTAAAACCATAATTTACTAAAGATTCCTTCCTCGCTCTATCCCCATTATACATGGCTCTAACTTGAGGTACAGTAGCATGTGACTCGTCTATTAAAAGTAGGAAATCGTCAGGAAAGTAGTCAAATAGAGTGTAAGGTGCACTTCCAGCTTCTCTACCACTAATATGTCTTGAATAGTTTTCGATGCCTTGACAAAATCCAGTTTCTTTAAGCATTTCTATATCAAAATTAGTACGTTCTTCAATTCTTTGTGCTTCAATTAATTTTTTATTTTCAGTAAAATATTTAACACGTTCTTCCATTTCTTCTTCAATAGTAACAAGTGCTTTGTTAATTTTTTCTTTACTTGTAACATATTGAGAAGCAGGAGGTACAAGTATATGAGTTCTTAAACCAGTACTTTTACCAGTTAATGGATTTATTTCGTGTATTTTTTCAATCTCATCGCCCCAAAATTCAATTCTAACTGCTGATTCACTTTGAGAAGATGGATATATTTCAAGAACATCACCTTTTGCTCTAAAAGTTCCTCTCTTAAAGTCCATTTCGTTACGTGTGTATTGCATAGTTATAAGTTTCTTCATGATGTCGTTTCTAGATTTTTCCATACCAGGTCTTAAAGATAACATCATTTCTTGGTAGTCAATAGGGTCTCCTAAACCATATATACAAGAAACAGATGCTATTATAATAACATCTCTACATTCGAAAAGTGATAAAGTTGCAGAGTGACGAAGTTTATCAATTTCGTCATTAATAGAAGAGTCTTTTTCTATATAAGTATCAGAAGAAGCAATATATGCTTCTGGCTGATAGTAGTCATAATAAGATACGAAGTATTCTACTCTGTTTTCAGGGAAAAACTCTTTAAACTCTGAGTAAAGTTGTCCAGCTAGTGTTTTGTTATGTGCTAAAATAAGAGTAGGTTTTTGAACCTTCTCAATTATATTTGCCATAGTAAAAGTTTTACCAGAGCCAGTAACACCAAGTAAGGTCTGGAATTTTTTTCCTTCTTTTATTCCATTTGATAAATATTCTATCGCTTCTGGTTGGTCACCAGTTGGTTTATATTCAGATACTAATTTAAACATTGGTATTCCTTTCTTGTTTAAAAAGTAACTCCTAGCCCTAATCGGAGTTACATGGGTTAGAACAAACTATCATCGATCTTTTCATGGACCGCGTGACATATCGGGCAAAACGCAAAGAATATGCCCAACATGGTGCACAGCAAAATAACTACGACATTATCATAGGAGGGCTCGCAAAATATCCGAGCCACTACCTGACAATCACTGTCACAGCACACCCACAAAACGAAAAACGAGAACACGCCTGAAATCAGGCAGGAAAAAATAACTCCTAAAGTCTTAAGAAATATTTTCATTTAGTTCATTCCTCTACAAAGATTTGTATGTTACTAGGGCTATAACATAATTACTAAATATTATATCATTAAAGCTAGTTTAATTCAATATAAAGGATAAAATTAGAGCTAAAATCATAATTACTTTACATAATTCTTAAAGTGTGATATAATTAATACTATTGAAGAAAAGAATTGAGGTAAATTATGGCAAATAATAGAGAAAAATTTGATTTTGAACCTTTGGATATAAATACTTACACAGATTTAGTAAAAACAGTAGGACCAGATGGATTTAGATGTTTTTGCGTTTATAATCAAAAAAAGTGTCAATATGCATATATACATAGTAAAAGATCAGCACAAGATGATAGTCATTACGCACCATATATAGTTTATTTATTAGGTAAAAAAGCTGGTATAGATGTACCAGAAACAGAGCTTAAAGCATGTTTAATTCCAAGTATAGAAACAGGATTATATAGAGATGCGTTTTCACAAAGTTCACTTGTGTATATTAATGGAACAGGCTTTGGACCATTTTTTGATAGACAAGTTTCATTTTTTCCATTTAGTGTAGTTAAGTCTTTTTATGATAATTCAATAAGTGGAGCTGAAAATAGGACAAATTATGATACAGTTGATGATTATATTAATGCGAATATGCACTATATTTCAACAAGACAAAAAACACCAATTTCGGAAGAGCAAAAGGCAGAAATTAGACAAAGGTTAGTAGATAATTTAATGTTTGGTTTAAAATTAGGAATAAGAGGAGAAACTCATATAATTGAATCTGAATATGATAATCCGAGATTAAATAGTTTTTTCTTAACATCTGGTAATATGCTATGTTTAAATTTAAGACCATCAAAAGTAAGTGAAATAATTAATGGAAAAACGTCAGAATTAGCCCAATTTGCTGAACGTGAATTTCCTGCACAGTATAGTGTTTCAGGAGATAAGAAGAGTAGTGTAAGTGAAGTTGTAAGATATTTATATGACAAATATCCAGTAGAAACAGAAAAATCCTATAATAAATTGAAACAAATAGGAATATATAATTTGAAAACAATTTTAGATGACTTTTCAGAAATGGATGAAGGTCACAAAAGTTTAGCTATAAAATTATTTGCAATAAGACAAAAGGCAATTTCAGAAGTGCATCAAGAATACGAAGAAAAGAAAGTGATGAGATAATAAGTTTGACACAGAATTAAAAAATATATATAATATTGATTAGAAAGGTAAAAAAATGTCTGAAGAAAGAGATTATAAATATAAATTAGATTTAGTAGATAATGTAATTGTAATAGGTCGTATATTTAGTGATGCAGGAAGGCAAAACCAAAGAGTTTTGAGAAATAAAAGAGAAGGTGTTTGGAAACCTAATTTAGGAATAAGAAAAAAAGATATGAAGCGTGTTAAAACTTCAGCAGCTATGTATGGAGAATTTATTGCACATTTATTACAAAAGAAAATAGGATTTCCTAGTTGCGATGTAGATATTTTAAGAAGAAATATTGTTTTGCCTTTTTCAAAATCAGGAAGAAAAGTGGAAGTTCCTGGGTGTATTTCATATTTAGATTTGAAAAGGGAAAATGCAGAAGATTTAGTTCAGGCAATTAATATTTTAGCTTGGTATAAAATGGAACATTATGATGACTATGTAAAAATAATGAATCCACTAGGTTTAGATATAGCTCCTAATGATAGATTATTAGATGTTAATAATGAGAGTAACAATAATAATATAGAACTTATTATTCCAGCTTTTGAAGCGTATGCAAGAGAAGTAGCTGGTGCTAGTGAAGAAAAAGTTACTGCATTAAGACAAGACTTAATAAATATGGTAGTATTTGACTGTAGATTTGGAAATACTGATAGAAATGACGAAAATTATGGACTAGCTGTTTCACTAAATGATATGAGATTATATCCAAGTTTTGATAATGAATATTTTTTAGGTATGTCAGAATCAGTTGAAGAGATAGAGATGTATAGTGCAGCAAGATTACAAGAACATATAGATAAAGATTTAACGTCTAGAATGGGAGTTTCTTCACAAGTTAGTAAATTAGGTTATCAAGCAATGCTAACATATTTGTTTACAACATATCTAGAGGAAACTAAAAGGGCTTATGAAGCTATTACTCAAATAAAAGAAGATGACTTATTAGGAATAATGCATGAATGTGAAGGATTAGATGAAGTTCATAAAGATTATGCATTAAGAATTTTTAGATCTAGAAAAAGAGGTTTTAAATACGTTAAAGAGGAATACATAGATGAAGAAGGTAATTTGATCCCTCAAGTTTTACCAGGTAATAAGCCTATGGAGGTTATTAGAAGAAGAGGTGGTTCTAAATCTGCTGCTGTGTCAGGAAAATCAACCAAAACACCACGAGAAGTAGAAACACGATAGGAGAAAATTATGGAGAATTTATATCTTAAATGGAAAGATTATAAAACAGGTAAAAAGCATGTTATAGGTGCTTTATGTAGAGACAAAGAAAATAACAAATACTATTTTAAGCTTAATGAAAATTATATAAAAAAAGCTAAAGAATGTGGTTTTGCGGTTGCTACACTTCCTTTTTCTAATGTTAATAAAATATATGAGAGTGATATATTATTTCCTTTTTTCAGAATTAGAGTTCCTAAAATTGAAAAAATGGACGAAGATGATATAAAAGAATTGCTAGAAGAATATGATATGGAAGTTTTTGACGAGTTTGAATTTTTAAAAAAATCAAAAGGTGAGATAATGACTGATCACTTTATTTTAGAGGAGGACAAAGACTAATGGAATTTTCTTTTAGTAATATTGATGGGAAATATTCTAAAGGTAGACCTGAGCGTATGGGAGATATTCAACCAAAGTTTTGGTTTACTGGAATGTCTAGTACAATTTTAGTAAAAAGACAGCATGGTCAAAAAGTTCCTGATCAACAACAAAAAAGTAGGATGTTCAACCATTTTGGAGAGTTTTTCGGATATTGTTTAGCAGAGAAGTCTGGAGTAGAAGCTTGCCCAGTAGATTTAATTACATTGCACGATACTAGAAATAGATATTCAAAAACTAAGTATTTATATACAGCTTGCGGTAGTAGAAAATTATTAACTCCTTCTCAAATGATGATTTTAGGAGAATCAATTATTAATTCTTTTGAATTAAATTATCCAAACAAATTTAAAGAAATACTTTCAAAACAAGGGGATGTAACACATAGTGAAAAGAAGCTTTCAATAGATAGTCATGATAATGTTGATATTGTACTAGCATCTATTGTTGCTGAGACGATAAGTTATGAAAGTAAATCAAAGAAATTTTCAGAAGCACAAATAAGAGAAGATGTCAAAGAGAACTTAAAGTTAGCAATTGATATGATTACGTATGACTGTATATTTGGAAATAATGATAGACACTCAGAAAATTGGGCAATGTATGTAGATTTATCAACAGGAAAAGTAAAACCATATCCATTATATGATAACGAAAGAGTTTTAGGCTTAAGTCTTACAGAAGCAGAAGTGAAAGAAGCAGTTAAATCTGGCGATTTAGATACTATAACAGAAAATAGTCAATTTTCTAGAATGGGAATATCTCCGATACATACAGGGGCATCTTACAAGGATGTGTTAAAACATTTATGTGTTAATTATCCGGAATATGCACTTCCAGCTATACAAAAAAGGATAGAAAGTGTTTCTGTTCAAGATATAGAAGCTCTATATGATGCTTCACAAGGAATTACACAGAGAAGTGAAGCTGCAAATGAATTGACTTTATCAGATGAATTACCAGAAGAATATAGAACTTATGGAGTGGCATTATATACTCAAAGAAGAGCATTTGCTAGAGATTTATTAGAAAAGCATAAAAATGAAAGAGAAGGAACTTCAAGTAGAAAAGCTGAAGATAGGGAATTAATGGTGTTATAAATTTAGATAAAGAAACTAATTAAAAAATTAGTTTCTTTTTTATATAAAAATATAGATTATTGTGAAAGTTTGTGATATAATTTTAAGAACTTATGTTTTTTAGGGGAGTTGTAGTAATGAATGATAGTATTATTATAAAAGGTGCAAAAGAGCACAATTTAAAAAATATTAATATTGAAATTCCAAAAGATAAATTAGTAGTAATTACAGGTCTTTCAGGTTCTGGGAAATCTTCACTTGCTTTTGATACTTTGTATGCTGAAGGACAAAGAAGATATGTAGAAAGCTTATCTTCTTACGCAAGGCAATTTTTAGGACTAATGGAAAAACCAGAAGTAGAAAGCATTGAAGGACTTTCACCTGCAATTTCAATAGACCAAAAAACTACTTCAAAAAATCCACGTTCAACAGTTGGAACAGTTACAGAAATTTACGATTATATTCGTTTATTATATGCAAGAATTGGTGTTCCATATTGCCCAAACTGTGGAAAGAAAATTGAAAAGCAGACATTAGATCAAATAGTAGACAGTGTGCTTGCTTTAGAAGAAGGTACTAAAATTCAAGTTTTAGCGCCAGTTATAAGAGGGAAAAAAGGTGAATATACTAAGCTATTTGAGGATTTACAAAAGAGTGGATTCGTTAGAGTAAGGGTTGATGGAACAATTTATGATTTAACAGATGATATCGAGCTTGCAAGAACTAAGAAACACGATATTGATGTTATCGTAGATAGATTAGTTATAAAAGAAGATATTAGAAATAGACTTGCAGAGTCTGTTGAAACAGCTTTGAAATATGCAAATAATTTAGTAACAATAGCACTTACAAATGGACAAGAAATCTTATATAGCAGTAATTATGCTTGTCCTGATTGTGGTATTAGTTTTGAGGAGTTATCACCAAGAATGTTTTCATTTAATAACCCACAGGGAGCTTGCCCAGAGTGTACGGGTATTGGTTATTTAATGAAAATGGACGAAGATTTGATTATACCAGATAAAAGTAAAACTTTATATGACGGTGTAAAAGCTTTTGGTTCAAGTACTATGAAAAAAGGCGATACAATGGCGAAAATGTATTTTGAAAGTATTGGAAAACATTATGGTGTTGATATTAAAAATAAGCCAATAAAGAAATTGCCAAGAGAGTTTTTAGAGAAAATTTTATATGGTACAGGTAATGACAAAATTGACTTTGAATATACATCGGTAGCAGGTACACGTAAGTTTACGCAAGCCTTTGAAGGTGTACTTCCAACACTAGATAGAAGATATAGAGAAACTAAATCACCAGGTATGAGGACTTTTTATGAAATGTATATGAGCAATAGCCCTTGTCATACTTGCAATGGTGCAAGATTAAAGAAAGAAGTGCTTTCAATTAAAGTTGGTGATAAAAACATTAATGAACTTACTGATATGCCAATAAATAAAGTCAAAGAATATTTATCTAGTTTGAAATTATCTAAAAAAGAGCAAATGATTGCAGATATGATTTTTAAAGAACTAGAACAAAGGCTACAATTCTTGATGGATGTAGGATTAGAGTATTTAACTTTATCAAGAAGTGCAGGAACATTATCAGGTGGTGAAGCACAAAGAATTAGGCTTGCAACACAAATTGGTTCTGGTTTATCAGGAGTTTTATATATCTTAGATGAGCCAAGTATTGGTCTACATCAAAGAGATAATGACAAATTAATTCAGACACTTAAAAAACTTCGTGATTTAGGAAACACTTTGATAGTAGTAGAGCATGATGAGGATACTATGTATGCAGCAGATCAAATTATTGATATTGGCCCAGAAGCTGGTGTTCATGGTGGAAATGTTATGGCACAAGGAACTGCAGAAGAGATTAAAAATGTAGAAAATTCTATTACAGGTCAATATTTAAGTGGTAGAAGAAGAATTGCAGTACCAACTAAGAGAAGAAAATCAAATGGTAGAAGTTTAGAGATAGTTAATGCTACTCAAAATAACTTGAAAAATGTAAATTTGAAAATCCCACTAGGAGTATTTAACTGTGTAACAGGTGTTTCAGGCTCAGGAAAATCTACTTTAGTAAATGAAGTTCTATACAAATACTTAGCAAGAGAAATAAATGGTTCAAATGAAAAGCCAGGTAAATGTGATAAAATCAAAGGAATAGAAAATATTGATAAAGTAATAAATATTGACCAATCACCAATAGGAAGATCTCCACGTTCAAATCCTGCAACATACACAGGTGTATTTGATATTATTAGAGATGTTTTTTCAGAAACAAATGAAGCTAAGATGCGTGGATATCAAAAAGGTAGATTTAGTTTTAATGTTTCAGGTGGTAGATGTGAAGCTTGTCAAGGTGACGGTATGGTAAAAATTGAAATGAATTTCTTACCAGATATTTATGTGCCTTGTGAAGTATGTAATGGAAAAAGATATAATAGAGAGACTTTAGAGGTAAAGTATAAAGGAAAGAGCATCGCAGATGTCCTTGATATGACAGTTGAGGAGGCTTTAGAGTTCTTTAGCAATATACCAAGAATAAAGACTAAAATACAAACTCTTGAAGATGTAGGACTTGGATATATAAAACTTGGACAACCTTCTACTACTTTATCAGGCGGTGAAGCACAAAGAGTTAAGCTTGCAACAGAGCTTTCAAAAAAGGCTACAGGAAAGACCTTATATATTTTAGATGAGCCAACAACTGGACTTCATATTGCAGATGTTCATAAGTTAGTTGATATTTTGCAAAGACTTGTAGATACAGGTAATACTATTTTAGTTATTGAACATAACTTAGATTTAATAAAAACAGCAGACCACATTATAGACTTAGGACCAGAAGGTGGAGAAAAGGGCGGAGAAATAATTGGTATTGGAACACCAGAACAGATAGTAAAAAATGATCGTTCATATACAGGTAAATTCTTAAAAAAGTACTTGGGATAAAAGGGGATTAAAATGTTTAAAAAATTGTTAGAAAAGATTAAAGATAAGAAATATTATTTGATTATTACTGTTATACTTTTCATATTTCTTATCTTTATGAATGAGCCATTTGAGAAATCATATTATACTTATACATCACAAAATGCAGAAAACCTTGTAGGACAAACAGACTTTTTGTTAGCTCAAAGTAAAGTATCGCAAAAATTTATATCAGAAAGAGATGACTTAGTAAAAATAGGAATAAAGACTGTTACGCAAGATAGGGAAATTAATTCAAAAGCTAATATTGAAATAAAAGAAGTCGAAACTAATGAAACTATATATAACCAAGATATTAGTTTATTAGGAGCTAAAAATGACTCGTATTTTGAGATAGAAATAGATAGACAAAAGGCCTCAAAAAATAAAGAATATGAGCTTATAATAACAAGTTTAGATGCAGAAGAGTCAAATGCAACAATGTTTGCTCTTGCTGACAATGCTGAAGGCACAGAAGAGACCTATAAGTATAATGGTGTAGAAATAAAAGAGAATAAATTAATGCTAAATGCAGAATATTATAGCGCTTCAAGCGCAGTTCTTCATATTGCTTTATGGATATTGATATTTGTATTATCAATAGGATTTATATTGTTTGGGTTAGATGGGGCTAATGAAAAAACTTTTTTGAAGCTAGCAATTTTTGTTGTTATACTTTATATTTTCATAACACCATTTCCACATTATTTTGATGAGTGGTCACATTTTTTTAGAGCGTTTTTAATTAGTCAAGGTGATTTTTATGATGAAATAAATGAAGCAGGAGAGATTGGTGGGCAAGTCCCTGAGAATTTTAAAGCATTCCTATTCAAAAAAACTACACTTGAACATTTTTCTAGCAATAATTTACCAGAAATAGATTTTTTTAGTGAAAATAAATCTTTTGATTCACTTATGTATTTCTCTTCTACAATACCACTAGGTCATATGATACCAGCAATTGCTTTATTTATTGGTGATATATTGCATTTGAATAGTTATGTAGCAATATTTTTATCAAGATTATTGCCATATATTTTCTATGTTGTATGCACATATTTTGCTATGAAAAACTTGAAACATTATAAAAGTTTGTTATTTATAGTAGCAACATTGCCAATAGTTTTATATTTAGCAGGTAGTGTTTCATTAGACCCTATAATAAACGGTAGTGCTTTTCTATTTATTTCTATATGTTTGAAATATTACTTTGAAGCTGAAGAAGATACTTATATTACTAAAAAGGATATTGCTTTACTTATAATAACAGCGATATTTATTATTACAAATAAATACCTTACATATACACCATTAGTGCTATTGTTTTTTTTAATACCTAAAAAGAAATTTAAGACAACTAAATCATATATAGCTATGATTGTTGTTTCTGTAATTATAGGAATTTTATGTGTATTATGGCAATTTTACATGTTGGACGCTTTTCCTTATGAAGAAGATAGGAACGGAAATGTAAGTCAAGAAGAACAAATAGAATTTGTATTAAGTCATCCAGTTTTATCATCAAGGATTTTAATTTCATATAGCATAGGACAATTAAAAGAACACAAATTAACATATACTCCATCGCCTTTAGGAAGTTTTTCTGATTTAACAGGGATAGTTTTGGTAATTGGAGCTATTCTTGAAAAAAATAAATTTAATAAGGAGAAGAGTAGTAAAATTCTTTCAATAATATTAATGACGATATTTATAATTGCATTAGTATTAGCAGTCATTGCGTTATATTTGTCCTTTACACAAGTAGGAGCAGAGACGGTTCAAGGATATCAAGTAAGATATAATGTTCCAATTTTAATGCTATTTTTGATAACAATTGCTAATTGTTGTAAGGTAAAAAACGAAACTAAAAATTATGAGAGAAATGTTGCATTTATTATGCTATTATTAAATCTTGATACAATGCTGGCTGTATTAACAGAAGCTTTTGCAAAATTTTAATAAAGTAAAAACCCTATGATATGTATTTATCACAGGGCTTTTGTTTAACTAATTATTGTTATTTGATTTATTACCTTTTTGAGAATTGTTGTTGTTTTGGTTATTGTTATTGTTTTTATTTTTGTTATTTTCGCTCATTAAAGAAGCACCTCCTTGTAAAAACTTTATAGACTTATTTTGGCTAAAAAATAGAAAAATATTCAAGATATTGTAAATTTAATAAAAATAATATATAATACTAATATATTTTTAAATTGAAGGTGAATGTATGACAAATATAGTTATAGGAATTGAGGGTTTAGTAGGTGCAGGAAAAACTAGCATTTGTAGATGCCTTTTAAATAAAATACCAAATGCTATTATTTTTCATGGAGGGAATTTATATAGAGCTATTGTATATGCTATGATGAAAAATGGTAGTACTTTAGAAGAGCTAAAAAAACGAGGTAAAAGTTTAGATATAAAAGAAATGATGGATTTATTTGAGGTTAAAATAGAAATTGAAAATAATGAAACAGTTATTTATATCGGCAAGGAAAAAATTGATGAAGATATCATTCAGTCAAAAGATGCGTCTATGGCAGTTTCAACAGTAGGAGGAAAGGCTGATAATAGAAAATTATTTGAATTTGCAAAAAAACTTATAGATACATATAAAGTCAGATACAATGTTATTGTTTCTGGAAGAGCGTTAACAACTATTTATCCTGATTTAGATTATCACTTCTTTATTATAGCTGATTTAGAAGAAAGAGTAAAAAGAAAATGTCAGCAATATAATGACAAAGAAGATTATGAAGAGATTAAAAATAATATTATAAAAAGAGATAAGTTACAAGAAGAGGCTGGCTTTTATTCATTAAGCCAAAATACTAAAGAGATAGATGTAACAGAATGCAGAACAGTAGAGGAATCAACAGAAAAGGTATTAAGTAATATAAAATTGCCAGCAATGAGCTAAAGAGGTTTTTATGGGATATGTTAATGGTAAATTAATTGAATTTAATACATATTTGAAAGGGCGTAGTGTAGCTCTTATTGGGCTTGGCGTTAGTAATATTCCACTTATTGATTATCTGTATAATGTAGGTGCAAATGTAACAATATTCGAAAGAAAAGAAGCTGAATATATTGATAATGATGTAATGTACAAAATTATTAATTATGGTATGGAATATTATTTTGGAGAAGATTATTTAGATGAACTGGATGAATTTGATGTGATTTTCCGTTCTCCAAGTATGCTTCCAACAAATGAAGATTTGATGAGAGAGGCAAGACGTGGTGCTATTATAACTACTGAAGTAGAAATGTTTATGGAGCTTTGCCCTTGTAAGATAATTGGAGTTACTGGTAGTGATGGAAAAACTACTACTGCAAGCTTGATTTATGATATATTAAAAAAAGCAGGATATAATTGCTATTTAGGTGGTAATAATGGAAATCCTTTGTTTACTAAAATTTATGATATTAGGCCAGATGATATAGTAGTGTTAGAATTAAGTAGTTTTCAATTGATGAATATGAAAATTAGCCCTAATATTTCAGTGATTACAAGTATTTCAGATACGCATATAAAGATACATTCTTCTTTTGAAGAGTATGTAGATGCGATTAAGAATATTTTTATAAATCAGACTCAAGAAGATACTTTAATTTTAAATTATGACTGGGAGAAGAATAGAGAAATAGCAATTGAGGCTGTCGGAAATGTTGTATTTTATAGTAGCACAGAGAAAATCCCTAATGGATATATGGTAGATGAAGATGTTATCAAAATTTGTGAAAACGGTCTAAGACGTCATGTATTTGACACTAAAAGGGCGATAATTAGAGGAAAACATAATTATGAAAATATAGCGGCAGCAATTTGTGCAACTAAAGGACTAGTAGATATAGAAACACAGATTGCGGCAATAACAGAGTTTAGAGGAGTTCCACATAGATTAGAACTAGTTAAAGAACTTTCAAATGGAATTTTTTGGTATAATGATTCTTCTAGTGAGTTCCCAAGTAGAACAAAAGCGTGCTTAAATGCTTTTCCTAATAGAGACATTATCTTAATTGCGGGCGGATATGATAAGAAATTTGATTACACTGAGCTGGGAAAAGATATTGTAAAAAACTGCAAAGCAGCAATTTTGTTAAGTCAAACTTCAGATAAGATTGAAAAAGAAATTGATGCAGCATTAGTAGGTGCGAAAAAAGAAATAGATATATATAAAGGTTCAACTTTATATGAAGCTGTATATATTGCAAACAAAATAGCTGGAAGAGGAGATGTAGTTTTATTTTCTCCTGCAAGCTCTCCATTAGATAGTTTTAAAGATTATGAAGAAAGAGGAGAAATTTTTAAAGGATTAGTAAATGAAATTGTTAAATAAAAAGTAGTAACATTTTTAATTGTCTTTCATATAATGTTGTTAAGGAGGTAAAATTATGTTTTATCAAAATAACAATGATTATATGAGAGACGCTTTTTTTTATAGTCAACCACAAAATAGTACATATCAATATCCGGATATGAACAATTATAATGCAATGGGAAATAATATGATGTCATATGGTTGTAATATGAACTATGGAATAAATCAATCAGTTCAGCCTACTTCAGTTTCTAATATGTACCCACAGGTGTATAGGATAATTGATCCAGTTGCAAATAGAGTTATTGCAAACAATAACTATCCATATTATACAGAGGACAATTTGAACAATATGGTAGATACAGTGTACAATATTGTTCAAGGAGATGTTTCAAGTCTAACTAGTTCAAATAGTATGGCAGAAGTAGTAAGCGACGATACTGTAACTCAAGGTGCTTCAAGAAGTACAACTACCAATACTAATAATAACACAAGACAGACAAATACTGAGGTGACAAGAACAGTATCAACTGTAAATACACAAAATACAAATAATGATAACCAATTACTAAAAGATTTGATTAAAATAATAATAATAAAACAATTATTATCAAGACCAAATAACAATGGTTGTAGGTCTTGTAATATGAATAATATGCCCATGCAGGCAAACTATTATGATACAAGATATATGGGAATGATGTAGAATAAAGAAGATGTTTTTAAGCATCTTCTTTATTTTGATTGAAAAAAAGTAAAAAGTATGATAGAGTGAATGTGGAGAAATGAGGAAAAAATTATGATGACAATAAATGTAATATGCTCACGGAAAAATAAAAGAAAAATACTTGAAGGATGCAATAGAGGAGTATTCTAAAAGACTTTCTAAATATTGTAATTTAAACATTTTAGAAGTACCTGACGAAAAATTACCGGACAAGTTAAGTGAGGCAGTAGCAATTTTGGTAAAAGATAAAGAAGGAAAAGCAATGATATCAAAACTACCTAAAGACACTTATTTGATATGCTTAGACTTAAGGGGGAAAGAGCTATCTTCAGAAGAATTTTCTAAAAAGATAGAAGAAATTTCTTTAAATTATAATAGTTCAATAACTTTTGTAATAGGTGGAAGCCTTGGAATATCACAAGAGTTACTAGATTTATCAAAAGAAAGAATTTGTTTTTCAAAAATGACTTTCCCACATCAATTGATAAGAGTATTCTTGTTAGAGCAAATTTTTAGAGCATTTAAGATACAAAAAAATGAGACTTACCACAGATAAAATTCAGATAATTAAACAGAATGAGGCAAATATAAATTCACAGAAAATTCACATAATTTTAATACATATTTAATAATTTATAGATATGATTTTATCATAGGAAAAGGAGGTAGTTTTATTGAAAAACCGAGGAGTAATTATTAATTTAGATGATATAAAAAATGGTACTGCTGAATTCAAAAAAATTATGCTTATGTATAAGTCAGCACTAAAAAAATTTGAAACACGAGTAAATATATACAGTGACGAATTTCAAACGTTATATAAATACAATCCAATTGAGCATATAAAAACTAGAATAAAGACACCAGAAAGTATCATAAAGAAGATGCAAAGAAAGGGCTTAGATGTAACTTATAATAATATGGTGAATTACATAAATGATGTTGCTGGTATACGTATAGTATGCTCATTTATACCAGATATTTATAGAATGGTAGAAATGTTTGAGAAATCAACTGATTTGAAAGTAATAGAAACAAAGGATTATATAAAACATCCTAAGCCAACTGGTTATTCAAGTTATCATTTAATAGTTTTAGTGCCAGTAAATTTTTCTAATGGCTCAGTGGATGTAAAAGTTGAAATACAAATTAGAACTATTGCTCAGGATTTCTGGGCAAGCTTAGAACACAAGATAAAATATAAATATGAAAACGAAGTTCCGAAAAATATATCTAAAGAGCTTGTTAGTTGTGCACATATGATAAATCAAGTAGATGTCAAAATGTCAAAATTAGGTGAAGCAACTATGCAACAATTAACAAACAATACAGAGAAAATAAAAGATGGAGACAAGGTCAAGTTAATAGAAAAATTTGAAAAAGTTCTATTAATGAATCAAGGAAGTAAAAAAGAAAATCACTAATAAAACTTGCAATGATTTTGCAAGTTTTATTTTAAGTTTACTTGATTTATATATAAATTCATGATATGTTATTTTTAAAGAAAAACTAGGAGAGACAAAATGAGATTAGATAAATTTTTAAAGCTTAGTAGAGTAATAAAGCGTAGAACTGTTGCAAATGAGGCTGCGGATAGCGGTAGAATATCAGTTAACGGGAAACAAGTAAAGCCAAGCTATGAAGTAAAAGTTGGAGATGTAATTGAGATTAAATTTGGTGACAAAGTGTCTAGATTTGAAGTATTACAAGTACCTACTTCTAATAAAATAGTTGGAGAAGTAATTAAGTTATTATAGGTGGAAATATGGTTGAATTTGTACACTTACACGTCCACAGTGAGTATAGCTTACTAGATGGTATGTGTAGAATTGAAGAGTTACCTAAACGAGCAAAAGAATTGGGTATGAAAGCGATTGCACTTACAGACCATGGTGTTATGTTTGGAGCAGTAAGCTTCTTTCAGGCTTGCCAAAAAGAAGGAATAAAACCAATCATAGGCTGCGAATTATATGTTGCTCCTCGTAGTAGGTTACAAAAAGAAAGTGGGATTGATGATAGATATTCTCACTTAATTTTGCTAGCAAAAAATAATATAGGTTATCAAAACTTAATAAAATTAGTATCACTTTCTTTTACAGAAGGATATTATTATAAGCCACGTATAGATTTAGAGATTTTAGAACAGTATAGTGAAGGACTTATTGCACTTAGTGCTTGCCTAGCAGGGAGTATTAACCAAGCAATTTTATCAGATAATATTGAAAAGGCAAAAGAAATTGCACTTTGGTTTAAGAAAGTTTTTAAAGATGATTATTATTTAGAGCTGCAAAATAATGGACTATCTAAACAAGTATTAGTTAATCAAAAATTAATTGCTCTTTCAAAAGAGTTAGATATACCGCTTGTTGCTACAAATGATGCGCATTATTTGAAACAGGAAGATAGTTATAATCATGAGATTTTACTATGTATTCAAACTGGAAAGAAAATGACTGACGAAGATAGAATGCGCTTTGAAACTGACGAGTTTTATGTGAAAACACCAGAGGAAATGGCAGACTATTTTTCTAATGTTCCAGAAGCAATTGAAAATACAGTAAAAATCGCAGATAAATGTAATTTTGAGTTTGAGTTTGGTGTTACTAAACTTCCTAACTATGATGTACCACCTGAATTTGAAACTCATAGTGCATATTTTAAAAAATTATGTGATGATGGGATTAAGGAGAGGTATGGAGAAACTCCAAGTAAAGAAATTTTAGATAGAGCAGAATATGAATTTAGTATAATAGAAAAAATGGGCTATGTAGATTATTATCTTATTGTTTGGGATTTTATACACTATGCAAAATCAGTAGGAATTGCAGTTGGACCACGGACGTGGTTCTGGTGCAGGTTCAATACTTGCTTATGCAATAGGTATAACAGATATAGATCCTATTAAATATCAATTACTTTTTGAAAGATTTTTGAATCCAGAAAGAATTAGTATGCCTGATTTTGACGTGGATTTTTGCTATGAAAGAAGAGGCGAAGTAATTGAGTATGTAGCAAGAAAATATGGTGCAGATCATGTATCACAAATTATTACTTTTGGTACAATGTCAGCAAAAAGTGTTATAAGAGATGTTGGACGTGTACTTGATGTTCCTTATAATGAAGTTGATAAAATTGCCAAAATGATACCATTTGAGCCACATATGACTTTGGATAAAGCATTAGAGCAAAATAGAGAATTGAAAGATTTATATGAAACAGATGAGACTACAAGAAGAATTATTGAACTTGCTAAAGGATTAGAGGGAATGCCTAGAAATGCTTCAACACATGCTTGTGGTGTAGTTATAACAAAAAATCCAGTAGATACTTATGTACCATTATATGTAAATGATGGAAACGTAGTTGCTGAGTATACTATGACACTTCTTGAACAACTAGGCTTATTAAAGATGGACTTTTTGGGACTTAGAACTTTAACTGTTATTGAGGAGTGCAAAAAGCTAGTTAAGCAAAATCGAGGTATAGATGTTCAGTTTGATAGTGAAATGAACGATCCAGAGGCTTACAAACTTTGGCAAGAAGGCAAAACTTATGGGATATTCCAATTTGAGAGTGCTGGTATGACTTCATTTATGAAAGAATTAAAACCAGACTGTTTAGAAGATTTAATTGCTGGAGTTTCTCTATATAGGCCAGGACCAATGGATCAAATACCAAGATATATTAAGGGAAAACTATATCCAGGGCATAATGAATATACACATCCTGCTTTGGAGCCAATATTAAATGTAACTTATGGTTGTATGGTGTATCAAGAACAAGTTATGCAGATTGTTAGAGATTTAGCTGGATATTCTTTAGGTAGAGCAGATTTAGTTCGTCGTGCTATGGGTAAGAAAAAGCTTGATGTTATGGCTAAAGAAAGAGATGTATTTATCAATGGACAATTAGATGAGAATGGAAATGTATTAGTACCTGGTTGTATTAGAAATGGTATTGACGAAGAGTCTGCTAACAAGATTTTTGACGAGATGGCGGAATTTGCAAAGTATGCTTTTAATAAGTCACATGCAGCTGCTTATGCAGTAGTATCTTATAGAACTGCTTACTTAAAAACTTACTATAAAGAAGAATTGATGGCTGCTACCTTAAATAGTTTTCTTGGAAATTTAGATAAAATACCAATATACATAGACGAATGTAAGAGTTTAAATATTGATATTTTAAAACCTGATATAAATGAAAGTGAAACAAAATTTACAGTTTCAGATAATAAAATTCGCTTTGGGCTTGGAACTGTTAAGAATGTTGGTATTGGTGCAGTTGATGCAATTGTTGCAGAGAGAAATAAAAATGGTAAATTTGAAAGTTTTACAGACTTTTGTGAAAGAATAAAAGATGAGACTGTTAATAAGAAGTGCATTGAAAGCCTTATAAAAGCAGGTGCTTTTGATAATCTTGGAAAAAACAGGGCAACACTTTTAGCGTCTTTTGAAAGTATAATAGATAGTATAAATCAAATTGCTAAGAATGCTATGGAAAATCAAGTATCGATGTTTGATATTATGTCAGAGACTGAAGAAGTTAAAGAAACTTCAAAATATTTATTTACAGAAATGCCTGAAATGGATATGAAAGACTTACTAAGTATGGAGAAAGATATGCTAGGATTATATATTTCAGGACATCCTTTAGACAAGTATAAAGTATATATAGAAAAGCAGTCTAATATAAATTCTTTGGAAATGCTTGAAATTAATGACGAAATTGCTGAAACAGGTTATAGTAAAAAATATAAAGATGGACAACCTGTTAAATATGCAGGAATTATAAGTAGAATAAAAAAGAAATTTACTAAAAATAACACTATAATGGGCTTTGTTACAGTTGAAGATTTACATGGACAAGTGGAAGTTATTGTGTTTGATAGTGTATATACTAGGTCTAATAGTTTATTAGTAGAAGATAGTGTAGTTTTGATAGAAGGCAGAATTAGTATACGAGAAGATGAGCCAGTAAAAATTGTTGCTTCAAGGATAAGTGAACTTAGTGATATGGAAGATAAGCCAGTAAATAATTCTGTAAAAACAATAGTAGTAAATATTACAAACTTTGACGAGAATCAAAAAGCTAAACTTCGTGGAGCAATAAGATTTTTCTCAGGGGATAAAGTAAATGTGAAAATTGCTGTAAAAGAAGGAGAACAGCTAAAACCTTGTGGCGCAATTTTTGCAAATGACAAAATAGTGACAGCTTTTAAAGAAATTGCAGGAGCGGAAAATGTTGAAATTTTATAAAATAATATTTGACAAAAAGATAAAAAATATATACAATGAGAATATATTTGGGAGAAGATAATGAAAAATAACGAAGGAAAAGTATTATTTACATTAATTATATTAATAGTTGCAGTAATAGTTATTGCAGTAGTTGCACATAGATTAACTATTAGTTCAGATGGACTTATTAGAAAAGCTACTAGCGATCAAGAAAAATATGATAAATCAGAGGTGTTAGAAGAAATCAATGTTTTGATAACACAAAAATATTTAGAAGCTTATAATAAATTGACTACGGATAGTAAAAATAAAATAGAAGAATATTTTACACCAGATAAAGTTATAAACTATTTGAAAGGATATCCTATTAAAGAAGATGGTAGTGTTAATTTAGAAGAAGCGCCTACTGATACTATTTATATTGAGGACTTGAAATCAGAAGAGAACTGTTATTATATAAAAATTGAGAATTTTAAAAGAGATATTACAAGCTATGGAAAAGGTGAAAATGCTGAAAATAGCAATGATTATTTCTTTATAAAAATAGAAGGAGAAAATTATAATTTATATTATAAATCATCAAGTGGAGAAACAGAGGAAATTGGAGCACTTGAGTTTAAACAAGAAATTTAAAAAGTGAAACATAATTTTTCCAAAATAAAGAAAGATACCAAGACTTTAGAGTTTTGGTGTCTTTTTTGTATAAAATTGTAAATTTTGCCAAAAATATTTTAAAAGGAGATTTTTAATATGAGAAAATTTTTGGTTTTATTTATAATATCAATAGCCCTTATTATAAGTATTGCGGGAAGTTATTATAATTCTTTTGCAACTTCTAAATTTGGTTCTAGTGGCGAAGAAGTAAGACAAATTCAGAGTAAATTAAAGTCTTGGGGATTTTATTCTGGCAGTATTGATGGAGTATATGGCTCACAAACAGCTGAAGCTGTCAAGAAATTTCAAAAAAAGAATGGATTAACTGCAGATGGCGTAGCAGGTGAAAAAACTTTAGCAGCACTTGGAATACAAAGTACGGATAGTGGTTCTTCTGGAGGTGGAACTGTTACATCCAATAATAGTAACTTAAATTTGCTTAGTAAACTTGTATATGGAGAGGCAAGAGGAGAAGAATATAGAGGACAAGTAGCTGTTGCGGCAACTGTCCTTAATAGAGTTGCAAATTCTAAATTCCCTAATACAGTTTCAGGTGTAATTTATCAAAATGGAGCATATACTGCTGTAAGTGATGGGCAAATAAATTTAACTCCAGATTCAACTGCAAGAAAGGCTGCTCAAGATGCAATAAATGGCTGGGATCCGACATCACGGTTGTATATATTATTTTAATCCTGATACTGCAACTTCAAAATGGATATGGAGTAGACCACAAGTAATAACTATTGGAAAGCATATATTTTGCAAATAGTGTATATTTCATTGACAAACCCTTTTCAAGTTTGATAATATAATGTAGAAAAGGTAGGTAAAAATGATTTTATATCCGAAACATTATTGTGAAAAAATTACTGATCTTAATATAGAATTTCTAAAACAGCAAGGAATTAAAGCTTTAATACTGGATGTAGATAATACGCTTATAGATTATGATAGGAATTTTTTAGAGGGACTAGAAGAATGGCATAAAGCTATTTTACAAGCTGGAATTAAGACTATAATTCTTTCTAATAGTAATAAAATAGATAAAGTAAGAAATGTAGCAAATACACTTGGAATTGAATATATTTATTTTGGAACTAAACCACTAAAAAGAGGTTTCAAAAAGGCAATAGACAAATTAGGATTACCGCCAGAAAATATTGCGGCAGTTGGAGACCAGATTTTTACTGATGTAATTGGTGCAAATAGATGTAAAATATTTCCTATCTTGGTGGAACCAATTAATGAAAAAGATTTGCTAATTACTAAATGGAAAAGACCGATTGAAGAAAAAATCAAAAAAAATTATTTGAAAAAACAAATGAGAAAATAGAGGTAGAAATGTATTTTAATAATGTTCATATAATGATATATGTTGTTCTTGGAATAGTAGCTTGTTTTGTAGGAAGGTTTGTAGCTTGGTGTAATTTACGTATGCCACAAGAGAAGTCTATTTTTAGCAAGGAGTATTTTTCAGAAAGTAAAGCTGGAAATATAAAAGGTACTTATATAATGATGCTTATTGTTTCTTGCTTATATATTGCTCTTTTATACAAATATGGTATAAATAAGGTATTTATTAAAAACTTAGATTTAATAAAATTTCTAATTTTAATTCCAATGTTAGTATCTTCTTTTGTTATAGATTTAAAACATAGGATTTTGCCCAATAGACTAAATATGACTATATTTGAAATAGGCATTTTACTTACTTTTATATATGGGATCAACAATATAAATATAGCGAAAGATATGTTACTTGGAATGGTAACAGGAGCGGCTATTTTTGGAGCAATTACTTTACTTGGAGGCTTAATTGCTGGTAAAGAAGCAATGGGACTTGGTGATGTTAAGTTTATGGCAGCTATTCGGACTTTTTTTTGGAATGAGTACTATTGCAGAAATTTCTTTACTTTCATTTTTTATAGCATCAATTTTTTCTATTGGTATTTTGATAATAAGAGGTGTTTTCTTAAAATCAGAAGATGAGTATATACCATTTGGACCTTTTTTAGTAGCAGGAGCGATTGTATGTATTTTTATTCCAAGTAATACAGTTTTTACAATGTTTATGAGTTTGTGTGCAGGAATAAGTAACAAAATTTTAAGTATATCAAAATAATTATAGGGGGTACTATATGGGACCTGAAATAAAACAATTAAGAGATAAATTAAAAGGACTAAATCTAAGTGGAATGATAGTTTCAAATCCAGTTAGTATAAAGTATTTAACTGGACTAGATGCAGAAGGTATTTTAGTAATAGATCCTAAAGAAAATCTTTTTATTACAGATAGTAGATATATTGAAAGTGTTAATAATATGCTTACTATAGACTCTGAAATTGTTGCTTGTGATAAAAAAGAAATGACAAAATATGATTATACTCTTATTTTTGAAGATTATAATGATATTGGTTTTGAAGAAAATTATGTAACATATGCTGATTACAAAAGGTATTTGGAGTTATTCCAAGTTAATTTAGTTGAGACAGAAGGCTTAATTGAGAGTCAAAGAATTGTTAAAGAACCAGAAGAAATTGAGAGAATAAAAAAAGCTTGTGAAATAACGGATAAAGCTTTTGAATATATAATAAAAAACATAAAAAAAGGAATGACAGAAAAAGAAATTGCTTTTGAATTAGAAAGGCAGATGTATTTAAATGGAGCAGATGGAATAGCTTTTGAGACGATTGTTGCAAGCGGTGAGAATTCTTCAATGCCACATGCAGTTCCAACGGATAGAGTTGTTAAAGAAAATGATATAATACTTTTTGATTTTGGCGCTAAATATCAAGGCTATAATGCTGACTGTTCAAGGACTGTTTTTGTTGGCGAAATACCAGAAGAACAAAAAGAAGTTTATGCTTTTGTATTAGAACAACAGGAAAAAATTATTGAGAATTTTAGGGAAGGTACAAACATAAAAACAATCATGAAGAATAGGGAAACAGATTATAGTTTAGCTCGTTATTCAATTTTACATGCTTTTGGGCATGGGGTTGGATTAGAAATACATGAAACACCTTCATTAAACTCAAAAATGGACTGCTTTTTGAAGAAAAACGCAGTAGTAGCAATAGAGCCAGGTGTATATTTTCCAGGGAAATTCGGTATTAGAATTGAAGATACTTGTTTAATTGATAAAAATGAATGTATAAAATTGACAAAAACTGGAAAAACTATTACTAGAATAAAGTTGATTTAAAAGGTTGATTTTGGCAGTAAAATATAGTATAATATATAAAGTTATAAAATAAGAAAAGAGAGGTATTTATTATGGCAGATGTATATATGGCAGGAGATTTAAGAAATAACACAACTTTTGAATTAGATGGAAATGTTTTTAAAGTAGTTGAGTTCCAACATGTAAAACCAGGAAAAGGAGCAGCTTTTGTTAGAGTAAAAATGAAAAATGTAATTACAGGAGCTGTAATTGAAAGAACTTTTAATCCATCAGAAAAATTACAAGGTGCTGAAATAGAAAAAAGACAAATGCAATATTTATATAATGATGATGCATTATATTATTTTATGGATAATGAAACTTATGAGCAAATTCCACTTAACAAAGAACAAATTGGAGATGCTCTAAAGTACATAAAAGAAAATATGGATGTTACAATCCTTTCTTTTAAAGGAAATGTATTTAATGTTGAGCCACCAATGTTTGTTGAATTAGAAGTTACATATACAGAACCAGGCTTCAGTGGAAATACAACAACAACTTCTGGTAAACCAGCTACATTAGAAAATGGATTAGAAATATCTGTACCACTATTTGTTAATATAGGAGATAGAATAAGAATAGATACAAGAACTGGGGAATACATGGAAAGACTTTAGGAGGTTATTTATTTAATGTTTAACAAAAAGTATAATGACACAATTAAGAACTTAGAAGAGAATATGACTAATAAGAGAGATTTAGAGTTTGCTAAAAAACAAGTTACGGATTTGGCAATAGCTTACTTAGATAGCTTAAATGATATTGAGAAAAAATATGACGATAAAGTAAAGCGCTGTGAAGAAAGAGTTGATAACTTGGAAGAGCATATGCAGAAATTAGAAAAAGAGCTTTTTGAAGAAGATGATGTTGAATTTGAACCTATTACTTGTCCTTATTGTAATGCTCATTTCATGATTGAATGTGATAGTGAGCTTACTGAAATTGATTGCCCAGATTGTAACAATACGATAGAACTAGACTGGGGAGATTTTGAAGACGATATGTAATTAGATATAATCTAAGGGATTGACGGCTATGCCGTCTTTTTTTATGCCAAAGTGTAGATGTGGACCTGTTGTGGAGCCATTTAGCTTTCCGTCTATGTATTTTGGGCCTACTTGTGCAATAATTTGATTTTGTAATATAGTATCTCCGAACAGAGACTAGATAGTTAGGTGAGATGTGACCATAAATAAAAGTAAGTTCTCCGTTAGATATATGAAGGCTATATCCATTTGCACCATCGTAGGAAGAAAGTACGACTATACCACTACTGGCTGAATATATGTCAGTTCCGCGGTGGAGCCGATACATCTATTCCTTGATGCGTAGAGGTTTTCTTAGTTATTGGGTGGACTCTTGGTCCAAAAGGTGAGGTAATATTGTGAAAGCCGAGGAATAGGCCAGAAATAATTAGAATTTTCTGAAAAATGAAAATTAGGAATTAAAATATCTTCTGAGATATTAGGTGATATTTGGTAAAATTGTACTATATTAAAAACGATAATTAAAGCTATTATAATAATAAAATAGAGGTTCATAAAAGAGCTGTTCATATAAAATCCTTTCTAAATACAAAAAAGATATGTAATTTCTTACATATCTTTTGGCAGGGGTAGAAGGACTCGAACCCTCACAGGCGGTTTTGGAGACCGATGTGCTACCATTAACACTATACCCCTAACTTAAGTTACTTTAATATTATACAAAAATAATTATAAAAAAGCAAGTGTTTATATAAAAATAAAATAAATATCCAAGTTTGTTTACTTGGATATTTTAAATTATATAGTAATAAATAATAATTCCAGATGTAAAGATACTGCTTAAAACTGATAAAATACAAATACTTATGCCGCCAATTTTATTGTTTAAGGTTTTGACTTCATATAATCCATAAAAGAATATTTTTAAAAAGCAGTATATTACAAAAAAAATTCCTACAAAATACATAGTTTTCTCCTATTCTTTTTCAAATAAATGTGTTGAAGAAATTGAAACATCGACATTAACATTGAAAACAGAATCTTTATAAATTTTATCAAAATGAACATCTTCTAGTTCTTTATTAGTTAAACATTTAGTACTATATAAGTTTTCAAAGTTAAAAATATCTGCATCATATTCTTTTGAAATCTTATATAGGAAATCTGTTATAAGATTTTTAATATATTTTTCTGCAATTTCTTCGACTTTATGGATATTTTCAGAAGAAGTATAGTCAAAATTGTCTCCAGAAGAAGCAATATGAGCACTCACATGAATGTCTATATCTATATATGGAGTATTATTAATTATTTCTACATCTTTATTGCAATCTTTCATAATACCTATTTCTAAATCTATCTTTGAGTTATCTTCTAAGGGATTAGTAATGGTAATATTACTTTCTTCTAATTTGTTAACTAAAAGCAAATATCCAATACTATCTATTGCCGAGGTATGCCCTACCATACGATCATCTTTAAATATAGCGAGCCCTTGATTTTGTATGCTATCACCACTTACAGAAGTATATATGGCAATAGTATCACCTAAAGTATCGTTTATTTCTGATAAAATTTTGTTAAATGTTGTTTCAACAGAATAGCCTGTATAATCAAAAGAATTTATAATATATTCGTAAAATCTTGAGGAGAATTCTTCACCAGAATTTGCAACTTTATCTAGCACATCTTCTGCCTTATTACTACTTATCAAAATATATGAATTTGGTCTTACTTCATGGTCATTTGATAATGCTTTTAATATATCTCCAATACCTCGCCTTGCAAGAGATTCTGAAAGTATTATTGCAGAACAATGAGATAAGTTTATTTTTTTATCTAAATAGTTATTTAGTATACTGATACCACTATTTAAAGATTCTGCATCAACACTGTATATTGAGTAAGCTGATGATTGAGATGAACCACCACCTGACTCAGAAGAACTTTTATTTTTTGCAATTTGAATACTTATGTGATATGGAATGTCAGGGTTATCTTCATTTAAGTCAATTCCAAGAGCTACTATATAGTAGGAGTTTTCAATAGTATTTGCATCATAACAGCCGGTCAGAGTAAATAGAAAAAGGATTAAAACAAAACCTATAATAAATTTTTTTATCATTTTTTTCCACCTACCTTTTGAGTATATTTGAATTTTACGTTTGATACAATTAGAACAAGTATTCCAATAGTAAAAGAAGACAAGATTACATATTTATAAATAGTACCTTGAATAAATTTTATTTCGGCAATGTTAATAGGAAATAAGGACAATCCTAATAGTATGATTGCTACTAAATATGAAAACATATTTCTTTCAGTAGATAGTGTAAGCTTCTTTAAGATAGTAGTAATTAAAAAGGTAATAATACTTAAATAGCTAAATACACATAAAATCCATAGTATTATAAAGAGTGCATCAAGTCTTTGAAGAAAATTTCCTAACTCTATTTTTCTTGCTAAAGAATATAGGAAGTTAAGATTTGAACTTGAATGTATAGAAGGAAAAGCAATTAATAGAGAAAGTACAGTTAATAAAAGTAATATCCAAGAAATAATAAAGGAAATTACTGTTACTTTGGAAAAGTCAAAACTATTTTTTAGTAAAGGTTTAAAAAAGAAGAAGAAAATTATTATACTAAATGAGAATAGATTTGTTAGTCCATTTACAAAAACATTCTTGTATCCATATCCTAAAATTGGTGTGAAGCTGTCTATAGAAATTGAATCAAAAACAGCTCCAAAACTAAATAAGATACTAATAACAGTAAAAGGTAGAATTAATGAGATAGTTTTTGCAATTGAGCGTAATCCGATTAAATTTGATATGAGTAATGCTAAAATGAAAAATAGTACTATGAAAATTACAGGTGAACGATGAAAATATATAATTTTAAGTAAGTTTGTAAAGTCTATTACTGTTGAAAAAAGAGTCAAAAAAAGTAAGCAAACGAAAAATATACCAATAATAGTTTTAAAAATATTTCCACCGCAAAATTCTGCTAAGTCTACTATATCAGAGCTTGGGAAAGCTTTAAACATTTTATTTATTAATAGAACAAATAACAAACCAATTATTCCAATATAAATTAAGTTTATAACAGAACCGGTGCCAGTATTTTCTAAAATTGAATATGGAAGATTTAAAATTATCCTATTGACCATAACAATTGATATAGCAAAAATTGCTTCTGTTTTTCCAATTTTATAATTATTTTTCATTTTTCCTCCATTTCATACTAATGTTTTCTTCTTTATTAGGTTTTTTTGTATTAATATAATTATCTCTTTTTTCTCGTTTCCATATAGGTGGAATATAGAATTTATTATTTTTTAGAATCTCAGATACTGGTAAAAAAGGAGTGAAATATGATGCACCAAAAGAGGTTAGTGAATTTAACATCAAAAAGTGTATAAAAAATCCTAAAGCAATTCCTAAAAAACCAGCAATATAACCCAACAAAATATACATGAACCTGAAAATTCTAATTGAAAAACCTAAGGTAAAATCAGGAACTGTGAAACTGCAAATACCAGTGAAAGCGACAATTATTATAAGAATTGGGCTTACTATATTTGCAGAAACAGCTGCTTCTCCGAAGTATTAAAGCACCAATAATTCCAACAGTGGTACTAAACGAAGAAGCAATTCTAATACCAGCTTCACGAATAAGTTCAAAAGAAATTTCCATAAGCAATATTTCAAAAATAACAGGAAAAGGAATAGCTTCTCTTGAACTAGCAATTGCAAAGAGCAGTTCGGAAGGAAGTAATTCTTGATGGAAATTTGTTATAGCTACATAAATACCAGGTAAAAAGATTGCAAAAAAAGTTGCCATAAGTCTAATCATTCTTAAAAAATTTGAAAAAACATAATTTAAGTTATCATCTTCAGGTGATTTTAAAAAATCTAAAAATACTGCTGGTAAAATTAGAACAAAAGGAGAACCGTTTACAATAATAGCAATTTTTCCATCAAATAATGCATTAGATACTTTATCAGAACGTTCTGTAGACATTACTTGTGGAAATGGTGACCATTTATTGTCTTGAATGAACTGTTCTAATTGTCCGAGAAGAAGTAAGATAATCTATATCTAAATTATTTATTCTAAATTTTGTTTCAGATACTAACGATTCATTAGCAATATTTTTTAAATAGCAAATAGCTACTGAAGTTTTACTGATTTTACCTACTGAACATTGTTCAATGATTAGATTTTCATTGTTTACAATTTTTCTAATCATTGCAGTATTTGTTCTAAGATTTTCGATAAAAGCTTCTTGAGATCCTTTTATAACGTTTTCATTCATTGGTTGAGAAATTGATCTACATTTTATATCTCTAGTTTCAATGCAAAAAGCAGAAGAGATGGTATCTACAAATAATGCACAAAAGCCACTATTAACCATTGTGACAATTTCAGAAAATTTATCTTCTTTTTTTATAGAATTTTGTGGAATTAAGCTATCAAAAATAAAATCTTCTAAATTGAATTTCTTAACACGCTTTACAGATATACCTCTACTAACGGCAGTAGAAGTGGTATCTTTTGGTTTCATATTTATAGAATTTTTTAGTAGTAAAGGGGATAAAATAAAATCATTAATAGAATCATTATTTACCATTCCATCAATGTAAAGAAGAAAAGCAGAATATTCTATATTACGAATAGGAATTTTAAATTCACGAGTTACTATGTCGCTATTTATTAAAGTGTTGTATTTTGTTTTTATATATTCTAGGTTTACTGGAAGACTTTGAAATACATTTTTTTGTTCTTCTGGTTCTTCTGGTAAATTGTTTGTAGACATATCTAATGAGAATTCATAATTTTGTTTAGGTATATATTCAAAATATTTAATTATTTTATTAAAAAACATAAGCAAAAATCCTTTCAATGCATAGTATGGAGAATAAATTGACAAAATATTCAAAATTTGTAAATTGTTTTAAAAAATACTTGAAAAAGTTTTGTCTTTATGTTATGCTATGAATTGGATTTATAAAACTTTATAGAAAAGAGGAAGATATTATGAAGTCATATTTGAGAAAAACTAAAATAGTTGGAACTATAGGACCATCAAGTGAAACTATATTAGAAGATTTGTTTGATGCAGGATTAAATGTATGTAGAATCAACTATTCTCATGGAAGTTATGAAGAACAAAAAGAAAAAACAGAAGATATTATTAGAATTAGAGAAGAAAAAGATTTACCAATTCCAATGATTCTTGATATGCAAGGACCTGAAATTAGAACAGGTATGTTAGTAACAGGAAAGAACGAAAAAATACCACTAGAAGATGGACAAAAATTTGTATTAGTTAATGAGGATATTATTGGTGATAAAGATAGAGTAAGCGTTACTTACAAAGATTTATATAAGGATGTTTCAGTTGGAACAAAGATATTAATAGACGATGGAGCTATTGAATTAAGAGTTGACGAAGTTATAGATAAAGACATCCATTGTACAGTAGTTCATGGAAATCCTTTAGGAAGTAGAAAAACTATGAATTTACCTGGTACAATTATTCGTTTACCAGCTTTAAAAGAAAAAGATATTAATGACTTAAAAACAGCTTGTGAGCATGAATATGATTATGTTGCAGTTTCTTTTGCTAGGAACTTAGATGATATTGCTCAAGTTAGAAAAGTATTAGACGAAAATGGTGGAAAAGATATTAAAATCATAACAAAAGTTGAAAATGTTGAAGGATTATCAAATATGGAGGATATCATTAAAGCAGCTGATGCTCAAATGATAGCTCGTGGTGATATGGCTACAGAGACAGATTTCACAGAACCACCTGTAATGCAAAAGAAATTTATTAAATTATCAAATAGGGCAAACAAACCAGCAATTACTGCAACACAAATGCTTGAGTCTATGATGAGCAATCCATTACCAACAAGAGCTGAGGCTTCAGATGTTGCTAATGCTATTTATGATAGAACAAGTGCTATAATGTTATCTGGTGAATGTGCAATGGGTAAATTCCCATTAGAGTGTGTTAAAACAATGGATAAAATAGCAAGAAGAGTAGAACCTGAAGTAAATTACTGGAAGAGATTTGATGATAAAGATAAGATAATATTAAATGACTTAGAAGATAATGTTGCTTATGCAACTTGTATAATAGCTAAAAACACTAATGCAGATGCAATCGTATGTTATACACATACAGGAGATTCTGCAAGACGTTTATCAGGAATGGGAGCTGCTTGTCCAATACTTGCAGTTACAGATAATAAAAGAACTTTCCGTCAATTAGGTTTAGCTTGGAACGTTTATCCTGTTTATGTTGAGACGAAAGAAACAGCGGATGCTATCGTAGAAGCAGGTATTGAGAAGTTAAAAGCAAAAGGAATTTTAGAGTCAGGAGACAAAGTTGTTTTGGCTGGTGGACATAGCTATGTTAATGGCGTTAAATCAAGCAAAACAATTGGTGGATTTGCTGAAGTTTAATAGAAAATATTGACCAGATTTTATATCTGGTCTTTTTTTATTTTTAATTTTTATTATATTATGAATTTTTTATGAATATTATTGAAAAAAGATATTTATAAGTATATAATCAATTTGTAAAATTTTATGTACTTATAGAAGGGGTTTTATAATATGAGTAGAAAGAAAAAAGAAGAGATAAACGAGAGAAAGAGTGGTAAAGGCAAGAAAATTGCTGTTATTTCAGTAAGTATTATTATTGTTTTAGCAATAATTGCTGGAGTTTTATTTTTTGTGTTAAAACAAGATGGTGGAGAAGGGGCTAATAATGTTGTAACACAATCAGTAAAGATATTTACTGATAGTACGAATCTATTCCAAAATAGATATTCAGGAATGGTAGTTGCACAAGATACTGTAAAGATAAAGAAAGACAGTACTCAAAAAGTAAAAGAATTATATGTTGAAAAAGGACAAGCTGTCGAAAAAGGTCAAAAGTTATTTGAATATGATACTACTGAAAATTCTAATAAGATAGAGCAAACTAAGTTAGAAATAGAGAAAATGCAAAATTCAATTTCTAATAATCAAAAGCAAATACAGAGCTTAGCAGAGCAAAGAAATGCTCAGCCAGATAATAGCCAAGCTCTTACAATAGAAATTCAAGAATTAGAAAATGAAGTAAAACAGACAGAATATAATATTAAGACTAAAGAATTAGAAATAACAAACCTAAATAAAGCCATTAAAAATGCTGTAGTTAAAGCTGATATTACTGGAATTATCCAAAATATAAATGATGGAGAGAATGATACATCTAGTGGATATCAACAAGAACAAGACGATTCATATATAACTATTATGCAGACAGGTGATTATAAAATAAAAGGTGTTGTAAATGAACAAAATGTTATGATGTTTACGGAAGGTCAAAAAGTAATTATTCGTTCAAGATTAGATGAAAGTAAGACTTGGACTGGAACTATTACAAAAGTAGATACATCAAATCCTGAGTCAAATGACAATAATTCATATATGATGTATAGTAGTTCAGATGAAATGACTACATCTTCAAAGTATCCATTCTACATTACACTAGATCAAAAGGATGGACTTATGATGGGACAACACGTATATATAGAATTTGATTATGGACAAATTGCAAAACAAGAAGGAATATGGATACCATCATATTTTGTAGTTGAAGAAGGAGAAAACAGCTATGTTTGGGTTGCTGGAAAAGGAGATAAATTAGAAAAAAGAAAAGTTACTGTAGGAGTAAAAGACGAAAATTTACTAGAATATCAAATAACAGAAGGTTTGAGCAAAGAAGATTATATAGCAGAGCCTGCAGAAAATTTAGCAGAAGGTTCAAAGGTAGATAAATATGACAATATATCAGATATTCCAATGGACATACCAAGCGACATGGAAGGTGATATGAACTTTGATATGAATGTAGAAGGCGGAGAAATTGTGGAAGATGGTGTTATGTTACCAGAAGGAGCAGTACCAGGAGGCGATGCTCCAACTGGTAATGGTGAAGGTGCAGAATTAATGCCACTTGATGCAAGTAAAGCTGGTGAACAAACTAAACCTCAAAATGCTGAAAATGCAGGAACAACAGAAGGGACACAGCCAGCCGAAACTAAAGATGCTACAAAAGATGCTGGAGGTAAAAAATGATAGTTGAGTTAAATAAGATAAATAAAACTTACAATCAAGGAAGTATGCCAGTTCAAGTTTTGAAAGATGTTTCTTTATCTGTAGACAAAGGTGAATATATTGCTATAATGGGTCCTTCTGGTTCAGGTAAATCAACACTTATGAATATAATAGGAATTTTAGACAAGGCAACAGAAGGTACTTATATATTAGATGGTGAAGATGTTTCACTTGCAAAAGATAATAGAATGTCAGATATAAGAAATCAAAAAATTGGTTTTGTTTTTCAACAATTCAATTTATTACCAAAACTAACAGCAATCGAAAATGTTGCACTTCCTTTATTATATAGAGATGTTAGTAAAGCAAAGAGAATGAAACTTGCAAGTGAAGCGCTAGAAAGAGTTGGCTTAGGTGATAGAAAAAAATTCTTGCCTAACCAATTATCTGGTGGACAATGCCAAAGAGTTGCAATTGCAAGAGCTATTGTTGGAAATCCACTATTATTACTTGCAGATGAGCCAACAGGTGCGTTAGATACAAAATCAGGTGAACAAATAATGGAATTATTTAAAAAATTAAATGATGAAGGTGCTACAATAATTATGATAACACACGAACCTAATATAGCAGAATGTGCTAAGAAAACTTATCATATACGTGATGGAAATCTTCAAGAGGGGTTATAGAATGAGAAAAATTAAAGTATTTCAAAAGAAAGTAATTATTCCTTTTATAGTTATCCTTGTCATAGTAGCAGCGGCAACTTTGGGAATTTACTTTTATAAAAAAAATAATGTGAAAGAAGTCTCTGTATATTCATTAAGAGATGTTGGTATGACTGACTTTTGGCAAGATAGTAATCAAACAGAAGGTTTTGTTAAAGCAGATAAAACTCAATCAGTATACTTAAGTGAAACTCAACAAATAGATAAGATATTAGTAAAAGAGGGAGATACTGTAAAAAAGGGTACAGCTTTAATAAAGTATAGTACAACACTTACTTCTTTGGAGCTTGAGAAAAAAGATATAGATATACGTAAAATGGAATTACAATTAGAAAATTCTAAAAAGGAATTAGAGAAGATTAAAACTTATCAACCAGGTGTTCCAATTTATGGAAATCCATTGCCAGAAGTTCCAGAAACACCAGAACCATCAGCGCCAGAGACTAATTACATAAATCTTTCTAAACCAATACCAGAAGTGTCAAAAGAAATGGAAACTGTACCAGCTCCACTTACTGGAAGTGGAACTGATGATTTACCATATATTTATTTATGGGCTGACGGGAAAGAATATGACAAGACTTTTATTGAGAAATTAATTGCTAGGGGTCCTGTAGGAAAAACAGAAGTGTATGCTATATTTATGGTTAGAGAGAATAATGAGGTAAAAGGTGAATTTAAGAGTGCTTCTAAAATAAAATTTACTAAAAAGCTTGATGATTATAGTTTTTCAATTGTTAAGAACTATACAATAGACGAAGATCCACTAGTAGAGCATAAAAATGATGTAGTTGTTCCAGAAGAACCTGATATAAACTTTGAAGATATTGGACCAGCATATTCAGCAGATGAGCTTAAGAAAATGATACTAGAAAAGGAAAAAGAAATTAGTGAAACTATACTTAATATAAAAGTCGCAAAATCTGAGTATAAAACTTTAGAGAGTGAGCTTAAAGATACAACAGTTTATAGTAATATTGACGGAGTTGTAAAAACAGTTTTAAAAACAGTTTTAAAAACAGACGATCCCGAGATTAAAACTAAACCTATAATTGTTATATCTGGCGGTGGAGGATATTATATCACAGGTTATATTGGTGAGCTTAGCTTAGATCAAGTAAAACCAGGTCAAAAAGTTATGGCTATGTCATATAGTTCAGGTTCAATGGTGGAAGGTGAAGTAAAGGAAGTTTCTAATATACCACTAGAAGGTTATAGAAATTTTGGTATGGGAAATAGTAATGTTTCATATTATCCATTTACTGTATTTGTTAGTGAGGAAGCACAATTTAGAGAAGGCGATTATGTACAACTAACACCTCAAGCAGAGACAGATGTAGAAGCAAGTAGTTCAAGTTTATATTTAATGAAAGCATTTATACTAGAAGAAAATGGAAAATATTATGTGTATGTTGCAAACCAAGATAATAAATTGGAAAAAAGACAAATCTTTATAAATGGAGGAGCTTATGAGAATTTGAAGATACAAAGCGGAATTACTGAAAGTGATAGAGTAGCTTTCCCTTATGGTAAGAACGTTAAAGAAGGAGCAACAGCAGTAGATGGCTCTTTAGAGGATTTGTATAATTATTAAGTTTAAGAGAAAGGAAATTTTAGAAAATGTTTGAAAACATATCTTTAGCACTACAAGGAATATTTAGTCATAAGTTACGTTCTCTACTTACTATGCTTGGTATTATCATAGGAATTGCAGCTATCATTACTATTGTTTCTACAATAAAAGGAACAAATGAACAGATAAAGCAAAATCTTATTGGTTCAGGAACAGATGCAGTTAATATTGAACTATATCAAGGAGATGGAAGAATTAATTTTCAATGGAATCCCGTACCAGAAGGGGTCCCCGTAATTTCTGATAATGATATAGAAGAAATTTTAAAGCTAGAAGGCGTAAGTAATGCAGCAACTTATACAAAAAGAGAATATTCTGAGAATGTGTTTTATAAAAATAAATCTTTTTCAGGTTCATTATATGGTATAGATAGAAATTATTTTGATGTATATAATTATTTTGTTGAACAAGGCAGAGGGTTTGTAGAAGAAGATTTCACAAAATTTAGGAAAGTAGCAATAATTGACAAAGATACAGCGCAAACTTTATTTCAGGGTGAAAGTCCCGTAGGAAAAATCTTAGAAATATATAATGAGCCTTTTGTCATTATTGGTGTAGCTGAACAAAGAATAAAATTTAAACCAGTTATAAATTCTTTTCAGGATTATATGACATACTCTGGAAGTAGTAATGGTCAAATATTTGTACCATCAGCAGACTGGCCAATTATATGTATGTTTGACGAACCTCAAAATATTGTTGTAAAATGTACTTCAACAGATGATATGACTACTGCAGGTAAAAAAACCTCAGATTACTTAAATACTAGAATTACAGCCCAAGGTGAAGAGGGAATGGAAATATCTTATAAAAATGATGATTTGCTAAAACAGGCTAAACAAATACAAGACTTAAGTTCTTCTACTAATAATCAATTAATACTAATTGCAAGTATTTCTTTATTAGTAGGTGGAATTGGTGTAATGAATATAATGCTTGTGTCTGTAACTGAAAGGACCAAAGAGATTGGACTTAAAAAAGCACTTGGTGCAAGAAGGAAAAGAATATTATTACAATTCTTAACTGAAGCATCTGTGCTAACTAGTATTGGCGGTGTACTTGGAGTATTAGCTGGAATTGCACTATCACAGATTATTTCAAAAATATCTATGACACCAGTTGCAATTAGTCCAGTAGCAACAGTTATAGCAGTTGTGTTTTCAACTGTAATAGGAGTAGTTTTCGGAATTATTCCTGCAATGAAAGCATCTAAATTAAATCCAATTGAAGCATTAAGAAGTGAATAAAATAAAAGGTATCTTTTAATAGATACCTTTTTAAATTATAGAATTCATATCTTCAACATAACTAATATTTTGCTGGTTTTCTTTTAAGGATTTTTTAAATTCTTCGTCTAAAAGTTGTCTTTGGATTTCTTGTCTATGCTCTTTTCTAGCATTAGTTATATTAAGTAAATTTATATAATCATTGATTGAAAGTATTGTAAAAAGCAAGGCAATTAGAATTATACCAATTATTATAGTAGTTTTAGCTTGTTTAGACATAGTGTTTACTTTTTCATCAACAATTTTATGGATATTCTTTTTCATTATGTCTTCGAGTGTTTCTTTTGTTTTTTCTTCCTGTTGTTTCTGTTCTGTGTGTTTGCTATAGTAAGGCTTATATGTTGTATAACTATAGTCTGGTGGAGTATATTGTGGTTCTGATGCTTCTAAAGAAATGTCATATTCTTTACGTTTTTCTTCTACCGATAGAACATCATAAGCATCATTAATTTCTTTTGTTGTTTTCTCTGCAAAGGCTTTTGAACCTTTGTAGATGTCTGGGTGATATTGTTTAATTAGTTTTATATAAGAGTCTCTAATTTCTTGTTGTGAAGCACTTTTAGAGACTTTTAAAATTTCATAATAATTCATAAAAAACCCTTTCATTAGTTTACAAAAATATTATATAAGAAAAGTAAAGAAAATACAATCTAAAACTTGAAAAAGTCGACAAAATAGTATAAAATATTTACGATTAGGAGGAGAATTTTTGTGCAAAGTGAACAATTAGATTTTCTACTTAAAGTAAAAAATAAGATAGGAGATAAGGAAAAGCAATATTTTATACTAACTATGGGGTGTCAGTTAAATGAAAATGATTCTGAAAAGCTTGCTGGTATGTTGTGTGATATGGGATATACGAAGGCTTTAGAATTAAGTAATGCGGATATTATTGTTTTTAATACTTGTTGTGTTAGAGAAAATGCAGAGGAAAGACTTTTTGGAAAATTAGGTGAGATTAAAAATTTAAAAGAAAAAAAGGATATTATTATAGCTATTGGTGGCTGTATGATGCAAGAAAAAGAAATGGCTGCGAAAATTAAGAAAAGTTATCCTTATGTAGATATTGTTTTTGGTACACATACTTTACAAAACCTTCCAGAAAACGTTTATAAAGCTTTAATAGAGCATGAGAAGGTTAAAGATATTATTGACATAGATGGTGAAATTTATGAAGGAATTCCAATCAAAAGGAATGATGATTTTAAAGCTTCTGTTACTATAATGTATGGTTGTAATAATTTTTGTTCATATTGTATAGTACCTTATGTTAGAGGAAGAGAAAGAAGTAGAAATCCTAAAGATATATTAAATGAAATTAGAGGGCTTGCTAAAGAAGGGTATAAGGAAATTACTTTACTAGGACAGAATGTTAATTCCTATATGGCACATCCAGGTGTAGATTTAGAAATGGCAGGAGGTATAGATTCTTTTGCCAAATTGCTTGATGCTGTTTGTAAAATTGATGGGATAGAAATAGTTAGGTTTATTTCTCCACATCCAAAGAATTTTACAGATGATGTGATAGACGCAATTGCTAGAAATGAAAAGATTGCAAGAATTGTTCATTTACCATTGCAATCAGGAAACAGCAAAGTTTTAAAAGAAATGAACAGAAATTATACTAAAGAACAATTTATAGAATTAGCAGAAAAAATGAAGAAGAAAATACCTAATGTAGTATTTTCAACAGATATTATAGTAGGTTTTCCGGGTGAGACAGAGGAAGAATTTGAGGATACTTTAGATGTAGTAAGAAGAATAAATTTTGAACAGATTTTTATGTTTATATATTCAGCAAGAGAAGGCACACCAGCGGCTGCAAGAGAAGATCAAATTCCAGAAGAAATAAAACATAAGAGATTTGACAGATTGAAAGAGTTGTATGAATTAAAAGTAAACGATAATAATCAAAAATATTTACATACTAAGCAAAAAATTTTAATAGAAGGTTTTAGTAAAAATAATAGCCAGATGCTTACTGGTAGGACTGATACAAACAAGGTGGTAGTATTTGAACCAAAGGATAATGAGAAGATTGGTGATATGGTTATGGTAGAAATTGAAGAAGAACATAAGTGGTATTTAAAGGCTAAAATCGTAAATTAAGGATTGAAAGGATGCACAAATATGACTAATGATTATGAAGTAGACGAAAATGGAAGAGTAACTATTGATATAAGCAAAATATTAACTGGTGAAGTTTCTATTAGAAAAATGGCTAAGAAATTTGGCTTAAGAAGAGATGATTTAATAAATAGAATAAAAGAAGCTTTTAAGGACGATGAGGAAGCAATTAATCAGCTAAATTTTATAGTTTCTATGAACAAAATAATATTTGACGATTTAACAATTGAGGCTGCAGCTAAAGATCTTGGCATGAGTGAAAATGAGCTAGATCAGAAAATTTTAGCAACTCTTATGCGAAACGAGAGTAAATTAAATAGATATTTGGATAAAAAGTCAGGTAATACTGACAAACAAAATAATAGAAAGAACCAAGGAAAAATTCAAAAAAATAAATACAATAGAGAAAGTAATAATAGAAGAAATAAAACGATAAGCAGAAGTAAAGAGGGGTAAATAAATGGCAGAGCTTTCACCTATGATGCAAAACTATATGCAAACAAAAGAAAAATACAAAGATTGTATATTGTTTTATAGATTAGGAGATTTTTATGAGATGTTCTTTGATGATGCAATTACTGCATCACGAGAGCTTGAGATAACATTGACAGGTAGAGCCTGTGGTATGGAGGAAAGAGCACCAATGTGTGGTGTTCCTTTTCATGCTGCAGAAATATATATATCAAGATTAATTGCAAAAGGCTATAAAGTTGCAATTTGTGAGCAGTTAGAAGATCCAAAACAAGCAAAAGGAATTGTTCAAAGAGATGTAATTAGAGTGGTAACACCTGGTACCGTTATTGAAACTAATATGTTAGAAGAGAAAAAAAACAATTATATAATGAGTATCTTTAAGAAAGGTATGTATTATGGTTTAGCTGTTTGTGATATTAGCACTGGAGACTTTTATTCAACTAAGATTATGCTACCAGAGAATAATTTTGAGAAATTATTAGACGAATATGCAAGATACTTGCCTTCTGAAATTGTTGTAAATACTGAAATGGGTACTAGAGAAGCAGAGCTTGAAGTAATGAAAAACAAATGGAATGCATTTGTTACAGTAAGAGATGATGAGATTTTTTCAACAGATACTAGTTTACTTCAAAAGTTATATACGATAGTAGATAGTAGTGATATAAAAAAAGAGAGCTTAAAGGATGATACTTTTTCAGTAGCTGCAATTAATGGCTTACTTAATTATTTTACAGAAACTCAAAAAGTAAAATTAGAGCATATTAATAAAATTAAATTGTATGAAGTACAAAAATATATGGCATTAGATGTAAGTGCTAGACGTAGTTTGGAGCTTATAGAACGTATGGCAGATAGAAGTAAAAAAGGTACTTTAATTTGGGTATTAGATCAGACTTCAACTTCAATGGGAGGCAGACTTTTAAGAAGGTGGATAAATGATCCATTATTAGAAGTAGATGAGATAAATAAGAGGTTAGATGGTGTTGGAGAGTTTAAAGATAATTTAATTTTAAAAGGCGAAACTATCGAAATTCTTAAAAAAGTTTATGATATAGAAAGATTAGCAGGTAAAATTTCGTATGGAAATGCTAATGCACGAGATATGATATCTCTTAAAAATTCTTTGCAAAAATTACCTGAGCTAAAAGCACTTCTAAAAGATGCAAAGACAGATGTATTAAAAGAATGCTATGAGAAATTAGATGAGCTACAAGATATTGCAGACTTAATAGATTCTGCTATTGTTGAAGAGCCACCAATTAGTATTAAAGAAGGTGGAATAATAAAGCGTGGATATAATAGTGAAATAGACGAATATAGAAGTGCCTCAACAGATGGAAAAAGTTGGATAATTGAGCTTGAGGCAAAAGAAAGGGAAGCAACTGGTATTAAGAATTTAAAGGTAGGATATACGAGAGCTTTTGGTTATTACATAGAGGTTACAAAATCTTTCTTAAAGCAGGTTCCAGATAGATTTATAAGAAAGCAAACTTTAACTAATGCAGAAAGATTTATTACTGAAGAACTAAGAGAAATGGAAACTAAAATTTTAGGGGCAGAAGAAAAAGCAGTTAGTTTAGAATATAATGAGTTTGTTAAAATTAGAGATATTATAGCAAGCAATATTGAGAGATTACAAACTTCAAGTAGTATTATTTCTAAAGTTGATGTTTTGTCTTGTCTTGCAACCGTGGCAGAAGATAATAACTATGTGAGACCAGAAATAAATGATGGTACTGAACTTAAGATAGTAAATGGAAGACATCCAGTAGTTGAAAAAATGCTTGGTAATGGTGAGTTCGTTCAAAATAATACTGAATTAGATTCTGAAAAAACGAGACTAGCAATTATTACTGGACCTAATATGGCGGGTAAGTCTACATATATGAGACAAGTTGCAATAATAACGCTAATGGCACAGATTGGAAGCTTTGTGCCCGCAGATAGTGCAAAAATTGGAGTTGTTGATAAGATATTTACAAGAGTTGGTGCTTCAGATGATTTAAGTATGGGACAAAGTACCTTTATGGTTGAAATGGCAGAAGTATCAAATATTTTGAAAAATGCTACTTCAAGGAGCTTGGTAATACTTGACGAAATAGGACGTGGTACATCTACTTATGATGGATTGTCTATTGCTTGGGCGGTTGCAGAATACATTGCAGATAAGGAAAAGATAGGTTGCAAAACATTATTTGCAACACATTATCATGAGTTAATAGAATTAGAAGAAAAGATTGAAGGTATTAAAAATTATTCAATTGCAGTAAAAGAAAAAGGAGAAGACATAATTTTCTTAAGAAAAATTGTAGAAGGTGGAACTGACGAGAGCTATGGTATTCATGTAGCAAAACTTGCAGGAGTGCCTAATGCAGTTGTAACAAGGGCTAATAAGATTTTAAGGTCATTAGAAAAAGGTGGAGTAAAAGTTAAAGAAGACAAAGAGGATAAAAAACAAGTGGATGGACAGTTTGATTTCTTTAATATAAAACTTGCAGATATAGCAAGCGAACTTGATAAAGTAAATTTAAATGAATTAACACCGATAGATGCTTTAAATGTTCTTGTTAAAATGAAAGAGAAAATGAAATAGAGCAAAATGAAACGTAAAATTGGTAGTTTAGGCGAAATAGTAAAAAATATTCCTGCTGATGGTAGCATAAAAGAAAAAGCAAGAGCTGCATATTTAATGCTTGGTGCAAATTCTTTTTATAATACACAGTATGATCATTTATTTGGATATCCACAATTAGAGATTTTTAATGAATCGGATGCTTATACCACACCTAACATTCGGTGTATGTAAGAAATTTACTAATCAGTATTTATGGATTTTGAGAAAACTTGGTATAAGATGTCATGATCTTAAAGACTATGTTGACGAGTTTGGTCTTTATCATCCAGATGCAGTATTTTTTGATGAGAATGGTGAAGATTATATTGCCAATTTAGCTATAGATTTAGCAAGAATACAATCAAATTCCTCAACAGTAGGTTTTCGGAGATGGAGTAATTTCACCAGAAGAATTAAGACAGATTGATTTAAAAGTTGGATATATAACAGAAAAACGAGGGTATACTGACGAGTATTTTTTGCAACTAAGAGAGTATATGGAAGAATATGATTTAACACAATCTGAAAAAGTAGATATGATGTTTAGAATTTTTCCAAAGTTTTTTGATTTATCTAGCATGGGTGATGGAGAACAAGTAAAAACTATAAGGTATTTTATGGGAAAAGTTTTTCGTTGGACAGATGCAACTTTGTGTAGAAGTTATAATCATGAAAAAGGCGAAGAAGATTATTATATCAAATGTTTTAATGAAGCAAAACCTGGAGTACCACCAAATACTGATTATATGTTGTTTAATAAATCTGCAAGAGTCTATGAGAGAGTGGATTATGAAACGTTAGTAAATAGAGAAATAATAAAAAACACAAGTAAGTATCATTAAAAATTGAAAGTTCACTTAGAAGTGAGCTTTTTGAATTGCTGTTTACATAATTCAGAAAATGTGGTATAATAAAGAATATGTGAAAGGAAAAAATTATGTATTCTATAAAAGATAGTGTAGATTTAAGTAAAATGAAAAGAATAGGTATTTTAACAGTAAGAGATGCTTGCTTATATGATGATGTAAGTATATATATGTCAGATAAAGCTGGAACACCTACACAATTTTTCTATAATAAATTAAAATCAGCTTCATATCAAGCAGGAGATACTTCTATATTAAGCGTTAGAGGAGATACAGGCATGACTGTTGCAAAATTAGATAGTGATGCAATTTTTTTATATTCAGAAAATGAAGTAATGTCGCCAGAAGATTTTGTACACATTTGGGTAAAATTATTCGAAAGTGTTAGAAGTACTAGTATAGATTTAGAAAGAAGTATATATGCAAGATTTGGATTTGATTATTTATACATTAATTTTGTAAATTTAGCACTTACAACAGGTATGACACCAGAAATTATGCAAGAATATTTAGATAGTTTTGAACTTATGAAGGATAGAAAGACTACATATACAGCAAAAGAAGATGATATTTCAGCAAAATATTATGGAAAAGATGGCGTTATTGGTTTTGAATACTCTTCACAAAATGGAAAAAGTACGGATAGTTTTTTAGACGCAATGATTAATATATCACCAGATATAAGGCTTCTTATGTCAAATACAATAGTAACATCTTCAAGAATGACGTTGAAAGATGTTTTGGTAGAAGCAATTAGAAATTCAGAACCGCAATATTATAATTGGAGTGAGAAAGAAATTGCAGGGCTGGTAGAAAGCAAACTAGCTTCTGGAAAACCTATTGCTGAAGAAAAAGAACAGAAATTTTATGAGATTTTTAGAATAGAAAGTCAGAGAAATAAAGCTAGAATTTTAGACCGCAATAAAAAATATAAAGTTTTTCCAGCTTTTAGCCATGTACAGAGTTTGTTTGGAAACAAAGAAGCGGGAGAAGAACAAGATGATATAGATACAAGATATATGTTAGAGTGGTATGATGGCGATTCAGATAATGGAATTCAGGCTATTAATTATGCACTTGGAATGATGTCAAGGCAGATGCAAACCGAACGTATAGTTAATCCAAAAGCGATACGAAATCAACCACAAGTTAAGGATTATATGGCAGTTCTAGCTGACCGTACTCAAAAATTAAATGCACGATTAAAACGTCGTGAACAACAAGCCAAAATACATTATTAATTAAAAAGCAATGAATTATTAATAATTCATTGCTTTTTTGGTGGAGGTGACAAAAGTTCTCCTTTATATATCAACAGTTTTCTTCATTTTGTTGACAGAAATGTTGACAGTTTTGCATTTAATCACTCACAGAGGTATATAAATTT
>CATJWN010000041.1 GCA_949745595.1 uncultured Clostridia bacterium | reverse complement strand
GAAATACCCGTACCCATGCCGAACACGGAAGTCAAGCTCTCTAGTGCCGAAGATACTTGCGAGTTACCTTGCTGGGAAAATAGGACGTCGCCAGATTTTTTTTATTTTTAGGAATTAAATGTTATGAGAAATGATAAACAAGAATTGATTAATAATATTGATAAAATACATACCACTGTACTAGGAATTGATAGGATAAGGAAAAATTTGAATTTAACAATTACTGATGTAGTAGGGTATTGTAAAAATAAGATTATGAGTAAAGATTGCAATATTTATATGCAAGGTAAAAATTGGTATTGTGAGGTTGATAATATAAAGATAACTGTTAATTCGTATAGTTATACTATTATAACTGCACATATACAAAAATAGTTTTATATAAGTAAATACTTTATTGAAGATATATGTAAATATATCTTTTTTTTATTTCATAAGAAAGATTTAAAACCTTGACAAACTTTATAAAAAAGCATTGAAAAAAATTCTAAAAAATGATATATTCTTTATAGATTTTAGGGATAATAATTTATCTTTAAATGCACAGAAATAATCATTAGGAGGCTATAATGATTAGAGTAAATGAAAATTTTTTACAGATACAACAAAGCTACTTATTTGGAACTATAATTAAGAAAGTAGATGAATACGCAAAGGAGAATCCTGACGCAAAAGTTATTAAATTAGGAGTAGGAGATGTAACAAGACCAATTCCGCAAGTTATTCTTGATGCTATGCATAAAGCTGTTGAAGAAATGGGAGATGCAAAGACTTTTAAAGGATATGGACCAGAGATAGGTTATGACTTTTTAAAGGAAAAGATTAAAGAATACGATTATAAAAGAAGTGGAATTGATATTGATATTAGTGAAATATTTATATCAGATGGTATAAACTCAGATTGTGGAAATATAGTAGATTTATTTGCACAAGAGAATAGAGTTGCTATTGCAGATCCGGTATATCCAGTATATCTTGACACAAATGTAATGTCAGGTAGAAGTGGTGATTATGATAAGGAGACTGGAAAATATAAAGATATAGTTTATCTTTCAGTTACAGCAGAAAATGGATTTATACCAGAATTACCAAAAGAGAAAGTTGATATGATATATTTATGCTACCCAAACAACCCAACAGGAACTACTTTAACTAAGAGTCAATTAAAAGAGTGGGTAGATTATGCAAGAGAAAATAAATCAATAATATTGTTTGATGCAGCGTACGAGGCTTTTGTTTCAGACGAGGATGTACCACATAGTATATATGAAATTGAAGGTGCAAAAGAAGTTGCAATTGAGTTTAAGAGCTATTCAAAAACAGCTGGTTTTACTGGTTTAAGATGTGCTTATACTATAGTACCAAAAGAAGTAAAAGCTTATACCAAAGAAGGTGAGCCAGTATATTTAAATAAATTATGGGATAGAAGGCAATGTACAAAATTTAATGGTGCATCTTATGTAATTCAAAGAGGAGCAGAAGCTACTTATACTGAAGAAGGTAGAAAACAAATTTTAGAAAATATAAAATACTATAAAGAGAATTGTGCAATCATAAAAAGAGGATTAGAAGAAGCAGGATTTACAGTTTATGGCGGTGTAAACTCACCTTATGTATGGCTTAAACTTCCAGATGGTGAAAAATCATGGGACTTTTTTGATAAATTACTTAAGAAAGCAAATGTAGTTGGAACTCCAGGTGTTGGGTTTGGTCCAAGTGGAGAAGGCTATTTTAGACTTACAGGTTTTGGTACAAAAGAAAATACTGTAGAAGCAGTTGAAAGGATAAAAAAGATATGGAATTAGTTCTTCCTGAATATGCAAAATATGTTTATGAAATAAATTGTCTTAGACTAAGCGTGGCAAAGGTTCTTGGACATAGAGATGCTTTGAAATATCATATTTGTAGATATATAGAATTGGATTATATGCTTAAAGTAGGAGCTTTAGAATATAAGCAGTGTCTAATTGAAAATAAAGTAGAGAAGGCCAAAAGAATGTTATATTATTTGCAAGATGGAAACGCAAAGCCAGAGGCTCTACCTGAACTTATTAAAAAAGAGTTTGAAGAAAAAGATCAAAAAGCAGTAATAATGGGTGATGCAATAAATAATGCTATTGACATGAGCTTAGAGAAGATACCTACTGAGGAAGAAATAACAGAACTTAATTCTCACTATTTAGTTTTGCTTAGAGATTATTCTCCAGAGTTAAATATCAAAAATGGGGAAGAAGAGAAGACCTTATTTGAAGAAATACAAAAAGCATATATTTTATGTGATTTGAAGGCTATCAAGAAATATGAGAAATTGAAGAAAGAAGAATTATTTTTTGATGAATTAGAAGAGTATAAAAAGGAAAAAATAAGGCTTCAGGAATTACTTTCAAATACTAATAAGGAAATTGCCAAGATAAAAAATACTTTTCCTTATACTGAGAAACTTAGCATACAAGACGAAAATTTATTTAGAAGACGAAAAGAAACTATTAATGCAAGAACAAACGAACTAGAAGACGAACTTAAACTTTTACAAAATGAGTTAAGAAAATTTTAAAAATAAAATTAGTTGACTAATTATAAAAAATGAATTATACTTAATTAGTCAACTAATTTTTTTGCGTTATAATGAATATGATATAAAAGGGGTAAAATTATGAAAGATATTGTTTGTCCACATAAAACTGAGATTGACGATTTGATGTTTTTAAAGGGAACTATATTAAGGATTGAACTTAATAAGATTGGAGTATATGTAGGTCAACCGGTTATGCTAGATATTATAAATAATAATCCTGGTCTAACTCAAAAAAATTTGGCTGATATTGCGGAGATAAAGCCTTCAACAGTAAATGTTATGTTAGGACGTATGGCAAAAAATGGTCTAGTGAGAATAGAAAAAGATAAATACAATTCTAAATTAAGTAGAGTTTTTATAACTGAAAATGGAAATAAACTTTCTAAAAAATGTGCTAAATGCAAAACGGAAATAGATAAAATAATGATGGAAGGTTTAAGTGCTAATGAAATTGAAAGTTTCAAAAGCATTTTATCTAAAATAAATAACAATTTGAGAAAACAATTAGAAAAGGAGGAATAACAAAATGAATTTGTTTAAGTATTTAAAAGGTAATGTGAAATCTGCTATACTTGGACCATTGTTTATTATAGTAGATACTGTTGCAATGATATTTGTTCCATTTTTGAGTTCAAAGATAATGGATATCGGGATTCCTAATAATGATACTGGTTATATAATTAGAATGGGAATTTATATGATAATAGTTTCTGCGGTGTCAATGCTTGGTGGATTTTTAGCAATGTATCATTCTTCAAAGGCAGCTTATGGATTTGGATATAATTTGAGAAAGGACTTGATGGAAAAAATCCAAGAGTTTTCTTTTAATAACATAAATAAATTTGGTACTGCATCACTTATAACTAGATTAACCAATGATGTTGAGATATTAGTGCAATTAGTTCAAATGTGCTTAAGAATGGTTATTAGGACACCAGTAATGCTTATTGGTGGAATTATAATGATGATTACTATGAGTCCGAAAGTTGCATTAATATTTTTGATATTGATACCAATTTTAGCTGTTGTAATGGGTTTTATATTAGTAAAGGCATTTCCTTTATTTAGAGTTGTTCAAACAAAAATTGATAATGTAAATAATGTAATTAGAGAAAATTTAGTAGGTGTGAGAGTTGTAAAGGCATTTGTTAGACAGGATCACGAAAATGAGAGGTTTAACAAAGCTAATACTGATCTTATGGATATTACAATAAAAAGTTATAATATTATGATTTTACTTATGCCAGCAATTATGCTTATTATGAATTTATCTATTGCAGCAGTATTATGGATTGGAGCATCTGGAACTATTGAAGTAGGTGCAATTAGTGCATCAATTACATATATGACAATGACTCTTATGTCATTAATGATGCTTTCAATGATTTTTATGAATTTTTCAAGAGCAAAAGCTTCAACAGATCGTATTGCGGAAGTTTTAAATGAAGGTGCAGATATTAAAAATGGTGAAAATGCAATAACAGATAAAATAGAAAAGGGTGAGGTTGAATTTGATGTTCAGGAATTTGCTTTTAAAGATTCTAAAGGAGAACCGATATTAAATAACATTAATTTTAAGATAAGCAGTGGAGAAATGGTTGCAATTATTGGTTCAACAGGAACAGGAAAATCAACTATAGTAAATTTAATTCCTAGATTTTATGATGTCACAAAAGGAAGTGTAAAAATCGATGGAATAGATGTGAAAGATTATGATTTAGTTACTCTAAGAGATAGTATAGGAATGGTACCTCAAGAAAATAGATTGTTTGCAGGTACTATTGCAGAGAATATCAGATGGGGAAAGAAAGATGCTACGCTAGAAGAAATAAAACATGCTTGTAAGGTGGCTCAAATAGACGAATATATTGAAGGCTTGCCAGATAAGTACGATTCTAGAGTAGAAGAGAGAGGAACTAATTTCTCAGGAGGTCAAAAGCAAAGATTAGCTATTGCTAGAGCTTTAGTTAAAAAGCCAAAGATATTAATTTTGGATGATAGTGTAAGTGCTTTAGATAGCACTACAGAATTGAAATTAAGAACGGCTTTAAAAGAAGAATTTAAAGATACTACTATAATTATGATTGTGCAAAAGATAAGTAGTTGTAGAGAAGTAGACAGAGTTTTAGTTATAGATGATGGCACAGTAGTTGGAAATGGAAGTCATAGTGATTTAATTGAAAATAATACTATTTATAAAGAAATTAGTGAATCACAAAAAGAAGTAATGCCATAAGAATAGCTAGGAGGGAAGTAAAATGGCAGAAGAAAAAATGAAAAAGCCAGCAGGTGGACCTGGTGGTCGTGGACCAATGAGTGTAAACCTTGATAAAGCAAAGAATAGTAAAGCAACTATTAAAAGATTGTTAAAATACTTAGAAGGCAGTAAGAAAATTTTATTTGTTGTTGTACTTTTTATTATTGCTTATGTTGTATTAAATACAAGTCAATCTATTATGTTACAACCTATTATAGATGATTATATTGTACCACTTTTAGAAAATCCTGCGGACAGTGAAGCAAAATTAGGTTGTATAAGAATGATTGCTACCTTATTTATTATTTGTATGTTAACAGCAGTTTGTTCGTTTTTACAGTCAAAATTTATGATTAAAGTTTCTCAAAAAGTTGTAAAACAGTTAAGAGATGAGGTATTTGCAAAGATTCAAAAGTTGCCAATAAGATACTTTGTAGTGCATCCGTCTGGAGAGCTTATGAGTAAAATTGTTAATGATATAGATAATATAAGTATTGCACTTAATACAAGTATAAACCAATTAATTTCAGGAGTTTTGACAGTAATAGTAATATTAGTTATCTTATTTGTTATAAATCCAATTTTGGCGACTATAAGTTTAATATCTTTACCTATAATTTTATTTGTTGTTGGAAAAATTGCAAATTACAATAAGGCTCAATTTATAAAACAGCAAGAAGCTTTAGCAGAGGTTAATGGATACATTGAAGAGTATGTATCAGGACAGAAAGTTATAAAGGCATTTAATAAAGAAAATGATGTAAAAGAAGAATTTAATAATAGGAATGAAAATTTAAGGAAAAATGGATTTATGGCTCAAACAGTAGCTGGAATGGTAATGCCAATTATGGGAAATATCAGTAATATAACTACAGCAATTACTACAGTTCTTGCAGGAATATTCTGTATAAATGGAAAGATTACTTTAGGAACTATAACAATATTTTCTAAGTTTTCAAAAGAGTATTCAAGACCGATTACAGAGATTTCAAACCAGTTTAATGTAATTCAAGCAGGAATTGCTGGTGCTGAAAGGATTTTTGAAATTTTAGACGAGGCAGAAGAATATCCGTATAATAGTGGTAAACCTGTAATAGGAGAAATAAAAGGGCATGTTGAATTTAAAGATGTGGACTTTGGATATCCAGAAAAAGAAAAAGCTTTAGTAAATGTAAATATTGATGCAAAACCGGGAGAGACTATAGCAATTGTAGGACCAACTGGCGCAGGAAAGACAACAATAGTAGATTTACTTATTAGATTTTATGATGTTAGAACGGGTAAAATTTTAATTGATGGTAAAGACATAAGAGATGTTGATAAGAATTCTTTAAGAAATTCAATTGGTATTGTACTTCAAGATACTGTATTATTTAGTGATACTATAATGGAGAATATTAGATATGGTAGATTAGATGCCACTGATGAAGAAGTAATTGAGGCGGCTAAACTTGCAGATGCACATAGTTTTATTAAAAGACTTCCAAATGGATATGATACAGTGATTTCAGAAGATGCTGGAAATATTTCTAAGGGCCAGGCGCAACTTATAAATATTGCAAGAGTTATATTGAGTAATCCACAGATATTAGTTTTAGATGAGGCAACAAGTAATGTAGATACTCGTATGGAAGTTAAAATTCAACAAGCTATGAGTAAGTTATTAGAAGGAAGAACAAGTTTTGTTATAGCTCATAGATTATCTACTATAGTAAATAGCGATAGAATTTTAGTTATTAATGACGGAAATATTATTGAACAGGGTAGTCATAGTGAACTTATTTCTAAAAAGGGTGTGTACTATAAAATGTACACAGGAATTTTTGAGGAAGCTTCGTAAAGAAGCTTCTTAATATTTAAAAAATGGTATTGCCAACTAGAAACTTAAGTGTTATAATATTATTAGCTTATTATGTTAAGAAAGGTGCAGAAATGAATCAAATTCTTATTGCAGAGAAATTATATATAACGCCTGAAATGAGAAAGAAAAAAAGAATGTATAAAATAGACTTCTTTATTTCTGTTTTTTTGGTATGCATTTTATTTTCTTATTACATATATGCTGAATATGATAAAAACAAAAACGAACAAGTATCACAAGAGATTTTACAAAGTATACAGTTCGAGGAAAATATAGTTGACGACACAACAATTAAATTTTCAAATGCTTCTCAAGTAGTTATATTAAATACAGGAGATCCTTTTGAAGTAGTTGTTTCAGAACCAGTTGAGGAAGAGGATGTTACAGGAGAATTAATAGAAAGAAATACTTCAGTTACTGAAAATGGAACTAAATATTATACAGAAGCAATTGTAGATATTCCATCAATTGGAGTTCACTATCCAGTATTAAAAGAAGTATCAGGTACGATAGACCATATTGATGAGTTACTTAAGATTTCACCATGTTATTTCTGGGGACCAGCACCAAATGAGGTTGGTAATTATTGTATAGTTGGTCATAATTACAGAAGTGCGAAATTCTTTAGTAAAGTAATTAACTTAGCTGATGGAGACATAATACAAATTACAGATTTAAAGGGAAATATGTTAGAGTACGAAGTTTATGATAAGTTTGTAGTTGCACCAGATGACTTAGAGTGTACATCACAACTTACGAATGGATTAAAAGAAGTAACTTTGATTACTTGTACAAATGATAGTAGTCAAAGAGTTATAGTAAAAGCAAGGGAAATTAATTAATAAAAAGGTAACCACCGCTAGAGGGGTGTTAATTCTAGCGGTGGTAATTTTTTTGACATTTTGCTGTTCTCTAGTTAAGTGTAGAAAAATTCTCGAGAAAAGCCGGCATGAAGCCTAATAAATATAAATGTCTATATACATTACAGCACGGTTTACATAAAATGTAAATACTAGTATTGTGTCCCATTTAGATCAGCTGTAAGATTTTCGTAGTTTGGAATATATTTTTTAATCATAGAATAAAAAGCTTTAGTATGTGTTTTATACTTTAAGTGGCAAAATTCGTGAACAATAACATATTCTATAACTTCTTTTTTATATTTGAATAATTCTGGGTTGATAGTTATATTTTGTTTATTATCGCAAGAAGCTAGAACATTTTTCATATATTTTAGTTCAACATTTTCTGGAGCAAGTTTCAAATTTAATCTTGTTTTTTCTAATAAAGATTCTAATTCTTGATTTGCAATTTCCATATATAATTTATTGCAAATAAATTCCATTACACTAGACATATTTTTTTCTTTATAATAGTTAGGTAAAATAACATCTATTGAATTTTCATTTAAAGTAACTTCAGGAACTTTTACAAATTTGAAACTAACTTTAGTTGTATATGTTTTTCCGAACAAAACAATATTTTCATAGCCTAAAGTTTTTCTTTGTTCGTATTCTTTTAGTTTCTCTAAAATCCAATTTGTTTTTTCACTAACTACAGTTTGAATTTGTTTGTTAGAAAGGTACCAAGGGGCACATACAACTACTTCACCGTTTTGCACTGATATTCTGAAATTGTTGTCAAATGCAGTGTCCACTGTATAAGATATTGAGTTTTTTCTGTTAAAAAATAAATTCATTTTTGATACCTCCTAAAAATTTGTTTTCCAAATCATTGTTCGTATTTATTTTACAATTTCATTTTTCATTTGTCAATACATTTTTGCAAAAAAGTGTTCGTAAATTAAAAGCGAACATTTGAATTGTAATTGTACCAAGCTTTTCATTGATAAAAAATTTTTTTTATGATAAAATAATTTACAAAAGGAGAACAAAAAAATGAACTTAAAAGGGAAAACTGTTCTTATTGGAGTTAGTGGAAGTATTGCTGCATACAAGATAGCTGGATTAGTGAGTATGCTAAAAAAGCAAGAGGCAAATGTGTTAGTGGCAATGACTGAAAATGCAAAAAATTTTATAAATCCAATTACTTTTGAAACACTTACAAACAATAAGTGCTTAATAGAAACGTTTGATAGAAATTTTGAATTTAAAACAGAACATATTTCTGTTGCTAAACAGGCAGATTTAGTTGTTATTGCTCCTGCAACAGCAAATGTGATTGGTAAAATTGCAAATGGTATTGCTGATGATATGCTTACAACAACAACTATGGCTTGCAGATGTAAAAAGCTGATAGCGCCAGCTATGAATACAGATATGTATGAAAATCCAATTGTTCAGGATAATATTGATAAGCTAAAACATTTTGGATATGAGATAATAGAGCCAAATTGCGGTAGACTCGCTTGTGGCGATGTTGGCAAAGGGAAAATGGCAGAGCCAGAAGAAATTTTAGAATATATATCTAAGGAAATTATGTATGAAAAAGACTTAGTAGGTAAAAAAGTTTTGGTAACTGCTGGGCCAACAATTGAAAAAATAGATGACGTAAGATTTTTATCAAATCATTCTACTCGGTAAAATGGGATATGCACTTGCTAAGATTGCTATGCTAAGAGGAGCTGAGGTTATGCTCATTTCAGGTAAAACAAGTTTACAAGCTCCAAATTTTGTAAATCTTATAAAGGTAAACTCAGCAAACGAGATGTTTGATGCAGTTAAAGATAATTTTGACAATCAGGATATAATTATAAAAGCTGCAGCAGTTGCAGATTATAGGTCAAAAGAAATTTTTGATGGTAAAATGAAGAAAAAAGCTGAGAATTTAAACTTAGAGTTAGAAAGAACTGTTGATATATTAAAATACATTGGAGAACATAAGAAAAGTCAATTTGTATGTGGCTTTTCTATGGAAACTAATAATATGGTAGAAAATTCTAAGGAAAAATTAATCAAGAAAAATTTAGATATGATTGTTGCAAATAATTTAAGACAGAAAGGTGCTGGATTTGCTGAGGATACTAATGTAGTTACAATTATTACTAAAGATAATATAGAAGAATTAGAACTTTTAAGTAAAGAAGAAGTAGCAAGTAAAATTATAGATAGGATTAAAATAAATTTGTAAATAAAAATAAACTCTTTCATAAAATATTATTAAGAACATTATGAAGGAGTTTTTTATGGCAAAAATTTTATTATATAACAATAATTCTAATAGAATGGAAACATATTATAAAGGACCTTCGGAAGCTATGCCATATAATTCTGGTAGAACTTTAACAGTAAGAGAGTTTAGTGGAAGTAGCAATAGTAATATTTTATGGACAGATTTAAGAACAATGGAGTCTTGGAATAGTCTTAGATATTTGTATGGTAGTTCGATTTATGTAGGTTTTGCTTTTAAGAGACCTTGGCAAGGAGGTCATAGTAATTTGTCGCAGCATTACGCACGGAACAGCTTTCGACGCCGCTCAGACAGCAACAGCGAGCCAAAGAGCAGTAATTAGAAACTTGGCAAGCTCTATTTGGGCATACGTCGAGCCGGCTTATTTGACACCTCGATGGGTACATTTCGACGATAGATGGATTGCAGCAGGGTATCCAAATACAAGAAGAGGTAGCAGAGGAATTTATGTATGTGTAGCACAAGATTCATTAACTACTTTAGGATATAACACAGGTGGTCTTGATGGAGTTTTTGGAGCAAATACAGAAAATGCAGTAAGAAGTTATCAAAGACGAAAAGGTTTATCAGCAGATGGAATACTAGGACCAAATAGTTGGAGAGCTTTAATGGCAGATGTAGTTGGAAGAGGTCCAACAGATACAACAATAATGAACTAGAAGGAAAGAACTAGAAAATTATTCTAGTTCTTTTTTGTTAAATTATATGTTAATAAGAATATTTGAGTCTCTTTTAATTTAATAAGGTTAAAAATGATACTATTGAAATGAGTATTTTAATATGATATTATAATGTGGAACAAAAGAAAAAATAATTAATATTAAATAGTTAGATTAAACATTGGGGGAAAAGATATGAATATTATATACATGATAATTATTATTCTTTTGTTAATTTTATTACTAAAAAAACAAGTATTGAATTTTTTTGAAAAAATAAGAATAAGAATTGGTATTTCAAAAATTTTTTATTTTATAAACAAATTTGTTTATAAATTTATGGAGATTTTTTGGATAATTGCTTTAGGATTAGTAATATTATTACCAATATTTGTATATTATGTTGGGACAGAATTTTGTTATATTTCATATAATGAATATAAAGAATTGTTAGATATAACTTTAAACAGCTATTATGTAATTAGTATAGGTGTTATTATTATAGTATATCTTTTTAGAAATCAATTAAAAAGGAAAATAGAGCAACTATCTGAAGTTAACCCAAATGGAATGAAGTTTGATCAAGATAGTCAAACTGTTAAGAATTTACAAAATAGTCAAGATAATGTAAAAAGTAATAATATGGATATGTTTGAAATAAAAGAGAATATTTATGAAGAGATAAAAGAAAGTTTTAGTAAAGGCAAACAGGAAAAAAAAGAGAAGATAGACTTAGAATTAGAAAATGAACAGTTAAAACAACATATTGAAGAATTGGAAAATAATTTAAAAATAGAGAAGTTTATGATTATACAAAATAGAATGGCTAGAACCACAAATGTAGTATTGTTGTATATAAATAGTAAATATAAGTATAATAATTTTTTTAGAAAATTGGAGATTGAAGGAGTTTTAAAAGAAGTTATTGAAAATAAAAAATTAATGAATTTGAAGTTAGAGACGATTGCTGTTTATCAATTTTTAGAGAATAATGGTATTATCGATTGCGAGAAAGAAAATGAATTTAGTGTTACAGGATATGGACAGGAATTTTTAAAGTTTTTATTTGAAGGAGAAAAATAATATGGGTAAATATGATGTATTAGATATTGCTAAATATTTTATTGATAGTGAATTATTTTTAAGTAATAAGAAGTTACAAAAATTAGTTTATTATGCATATGTATGGTATCTTGTTAAAAATAATAATTCTAATATAATAAAAAATAAATTATTTGAATCTAAAATTGAAGCTTGGGTTCATGGACCAGTCTGTCCTAAGCTGTATTATGCATACAATAATAATACAATTAGAGATTATAATGTACGAAATATAGATCATGATACAAAAAAACTTTTAGAAATGATTTTGGCTGTCTACGGAAAATATAATGGTGATACATTGGAAAGCTTTACACATAGAGAAATGCCATGGAAGAAGGCAAGAGAGGGGTATGCAACATTAGAAAGATGTGCACAGAAAATAGAAGATAAAGATATATATGAGTTTTATTCAAATCAAATAAAATAATAAGCGTATTTTATGTTATTAATATGTCAATTTATAAACAATTGCTACATATGTAAATATAACAATGTATGAATATAATTATATATACAAAATTATGAAAAAGAGAGTAAATAAAAATGATAAAAATAAATAAAATAAGAATAAAAGATTATAAGTCAATAAATGATACAGGAGATATTTTTATACAAGATAGAATAACAGTATTAGCTGGTAAAAATGAATCGGGTAAAACCAATATATTAAAAGCATTAGATACATATTATCAAGATAATTTTTCAAAAGAAGATGTTCCAACAAGAGATTTAGAATTAAACCCAACTATCTTTGTTGAGTTTTCAATATTAGGAAAGTATTTTAATGAATTAACAGATAAAGAATGGTTAGATAATGATGTAGAATATTCATATTGTATGGTACGAAGTAAAAATGTAAAAGACAAGCTTTCAGGTAGATTATGTGATGAAATTTTGAAAAATATAAAGATTGAAATAGAAAATTATGTTTATGAAAATTTTAATTCTATTGAGATTTTATTAGATTGTAAAATTGATATGGAAAAGTTAAAGGAAGAAATGTTTTTTATGTATAAGGAATGTATATTAGAAGGAAACAGTATCGAAGATTGTTTAGACGATTTTGTTTGTAATGTATTTGACTCGGATAATGAAATAGAAAACAAAAAAAAGAATATTGCGGTTGAATTGAAGAAATTTTCTTTATATAAGTTTGTAGAGAAAATATATGATGTAATAATTCCTGAATTTAAGTATTTTGATAACTTTGATGATATGATACCTGATGAAATTGACATTTCAGAGTTAAATGATTCGGAATTTATTAGAAAAAATAGAGGATTTGTAAACTTACTTTCATATTTTAAAAAAACTTTACCAGAATTTATGAAAGAAATGGAAGAGGTTAGCAGAACGCCACAAACTAAATTGGATGAATATTCTGATAATATAACTTTAGATTATCAGAATATTTATAAACAGGAAAAGTTGAAAATATCATTAAATAAAGATGGATCTAAAATATATATAAATATTTATGATATTGATGATAAAATAAAACCCAAAAAACCATCTCAGAGAAGTAAGGGATTACAATGGTTTTTATCATTTTATTTGATGTTAAATAGTAGTTCTAAAAATTGTATTTTGTTAATTGATGAACCGGGTTTATATTTGCATGCAAGTGCTCAAGAAGATATATTGAATTTTTTTGAAAATAAATTAGAAAATTATATTATTTATACAACACATAGCCCATATTTAATAGATACTAAAAATATGTTAAGAATAAAATTAGTTACAAATGATAGAAGCAAAAGAAAAGGTACGATTGTTGAGAATAAGTATTACAAATGTTCTGATTTGGATACGATAACTCCGATAATAACTGCTATAGGTTATAATGTAACCAAAAGCCCTTTAGAGTTTGGTGGCGGATTAAATGTAATTACAGAAGGGATATCAGACAGATATTATATATTAGCGTTTATGAAATTATTAAAAAAAGAAGAAGTTATACATATAATTCCATCGCAAGGAGCTAGAGCAACACATTTATTAGCTTCGATTGCTATTGGATGGAATTTAAAATATATTGTTATATTAGATACTGATAAAGGAAATGAAGATGCAAGAGAAAGATTAAAAAATTTATATAACAGTGAAGATGAATATAACGCTTATGTATATAATGTAATTGATAAAGAAAATTCATGCATTGAAGATGTTTTTTCTATGGAAGATAGGAAGAAATTTTCTATAGGTAATTCTAAGAAGAATAAGTTAATACATGCTAAAAAATTTTTTGATTTAGTTGAAAATGGAACAATAAGATTTGATGATTTGTCAGACGAAAGTAGAAATAATATAAATTTTATAATAGATATATTGGATAAAAATATTTAATACATTTAAAATTAGGAGAACGAAAATGTCAAATTATATCGAAACATTACCAGAGCAAATAAAAGAGTATTTTCATGTTTTATCACCTGAGATACCAGAATTTATATATGAATATATTGAGGCGCCAGAAATGCAAAGGTTAGCTGGAATTAGTATTACTCCGGGTACTGATTATACAAATATTTTTAAAAACTTAATGTTTTATTCAAGGTTAGAACACAGTATAGGTGTAAGCTTGATTGTATGGAATTTTACAAAAGATAAAAAACAAGCTTTGGCTGGATTGTTTCATGATATTGCAAATCCAGCTTTTAGCCATTGTGTAGACTTTCTACATGGAGATTATGAAAAACAAGAAAGCACAGAAGAGCTTACAACTACTATCATTAAGAATTCAGAATATATAATGTCAAGACTAAAAAGGGATGGAATTACCTTAGAAGAGGTTGAAGACTACAAGCTGTACCCTATTGCAGATAATAGTACACCTCAGCTTTCAGCAGATAGACTAGAATATACTTTTTCAAATGGATATGCTTTTATGCCTGTTTGGAAAGCCGATGAGGTTAAACAAATATATTCTGATATAGAAGTACTTAAAAATGAAAATGGAATTGCAGAACTTGGGTTTAAAACTAAAGAAATAGCAGAATTTTTTATCGAAAAAATCAAAGTTTTATGGATCGGTTGGATAGAAGATAAAGATAGGTTCGCTATGCAAGTTATTGCAGATATTTTAAAACTTATGGTGAATGAAAATTTAATTACAGAAAAAGAATTTTATAAATATAGTGAAAAAGGAATTCTAAAGATTGCTCAAAAATCTGGAGTTCAAAGAATAGTAAATGCAGTTAAAGGTTATGAAAATGCAACGGAAGTATTTACTGCAGATGAGCCTAAAGAAGGTGTTTATAATATTAAACTTGTTTCTAAACGTAGATATATAAATCCGCTAGTAAAACAAGATGAAGTGAATAAAAGATTAGCAGATATTTCACCAAAAACGAAAGATATAATTGATAAATATTTTGAATATGATATGTCAAAATATGTTTATTCTAATTTCGACATTTAGTTTAAATTTAAAAGGGGGATAAGCTGATGGAAATAGATAACTTATTAAATGATTCTGATGTAGATGATAAGCTTTTAGCATTTCTAACAGCTTATGTTCCAATGGCTTTTTCAGAAAATAGATCAGACAAATTTTCAAAAATTAATTTGAGAAAAATAGACGAACTTATAATGAACGGTCCAGAAAAATATATAGAACCAGTTTGTATAAAAGCTTGCAAAGAATTATGGAATAAAAACATATATGCACTTGCTAGTTTTGAGAATAACGATGATTTATATTTGATTTTAGATACACTAGACGTTGAAAATATGAGAATTTTTAAGAATAAATATAGAGAAAATTCAGAAAATTACTTTATGAATGTAAGCGATAGAAAATACTTTGGCATAAAAATTCAAGATTATTTAGAATTGGAGGATTGTGAAACAGTCCTTATAGATTTAGTTTCAGACTTTAAGATGCAAGATATTCAGAGAGGTTACTTGACAGAGAAGACTTTTCTAATGAATATTTGCAATTGTGAAAAAGTCGAAGGTTTAAGGGAATATAAAAAGCATAAGAAACAGGATTTAAGAGTGGTATTTGATATAAATAAAATGGAAAAAAGTTTTAAAGAATACTTAAAAGAGTCAGGTTATGAAAAGTTTTATATTCCACAAGAACATAGAATATACATAAATGATTATTATTACGAAGCGCATGAAAAATATAAGAAAAGTAAATTAAAAGTGTAAGATGCTAAATGGGCATCTTATTTTTTTCTTAAAAAATTCTTAAGATATTGACAAGTTTTCATTGAAAAATGTCGAATTTTCTTGTATAATGTAGTTAATTTAGGCGAAAGGTAATTAAAGCAAATGATTTTTTCGACATATTCATTTATTTTAATATTTTTACCAATAGTTTTTGGTGTATATTTTATATTAAATAAATTTAAACAACATACAATAGCTAAAATTTGGCTAATTATAGCTTCATTATATTTTTATGGACAAGGTAGCCCTAAATTTTTTCCATTCTTTTTAGGTAGTATTTTTGGAAATTATTGTGTGGGCAGTGCACTTGGAACACTTACTAAAAAAGAAGATAAAAGGCAAGCAAAATTGCTTCTTCTTGTTGGAATATTAGCAAATGTAGCGCTTTTAGGATATTATAAATACACCGACTTTTTTATAGAAAATATTAATTTCTTGACGGGTGCAAATTTTGCACTAAAGCATATAGTATTGCCTATAGGAATTTCGTTCTTTACTTTCCAACTTATTGCATTTTTAGTAGATTCATATAGAGGAGAGACAAAGGAATATAATATTATAGATTATTTATTATTTATAACTTTCTTCCCACAGCTAATTGTTGGACCTATAGTTCACCACAAAGAAATGGTTACACAATTTGAAGACGAGAAGAATTTAAAAATAAATTGGGATAATATTGCACTTGGTTTATTTGTATTTGCAATTGGTTGTGCTAAAAAGATGCTTATTGCAGATGTTTTAACAACTAGTGCACAGTCTTTTTTCGGAACAACTGGTAACTTTACCTTTTTAAATACTTGGTTTTATTCTTTAGAATATACAATTTCATATTATTTTGATTTATCAGGATATGCAGATATGGCTATAGGTTTGGGACTTATGTTCAATATAGTAATACCTCAAAACTTTAATTCACCATATAAGGCAACAGATTTTCAAGAATATTGGAAACGTTGGCATATGACACTTTCAAGATTTTTGAGTACATATATTTTTAGAAGTGTATATAAAAAAGAAAATAAATGGAGAAATTATTATATAGCAACAATGGTAACTTTCTTCGTTTCAGGCTTTTGGCATGGAGCAGGTTGGAACTTTGTTGCTTGGGGAATTTTAAATGGAGTTTTAGTTTGTATTGCAGCATATAGAAATAGGAAAGGCAAGAAATCTCCATATTTATTAGCATTTATTTTGAACTTTATTTTAGTAATATTAACTAGAGTGTTATTTGTATCAGAAAGCTTTACTTATGCATGGGAAGTATATAAAGGAATGTTCAACTTTGGAAGTCTTGCAAATACAGATTTTATAGTTTTCTGGAATAATAATAGAAAAGAAATTATTGTGACTTTACTTGGTATGGGAATTTGTTTCTTTGCACCAAATACTAGTGAAATATCTGAAAAATTTAAAACTAACTTGCCATGTCTATTATATGCAGCAGTGTTGCTTGGAATATGTTTAGTAACAATGGATAAAGTAGTTAACTTTTTATATTTTCAATTTTAAGGAGGCAAAGGATGACATCAAAAAAGTGGACAATATCATTTGTTGTGATAATAATTATCTTACTATTAGGAATAGCAATATTAAATATTGTTGTTGATCCTTATGGATATTTTGATGGTATAGATGGTAAAAACAAAAATATACATGATAATAGTTATATAAGAGTATTTAAAGCTAATCATATAAAGAGATATGGGAATAATTACGATGCATATTTAATAGGTGGTTCAAAAGGACGGTTGTTATACATCAGAAATGCTAAAAAAATTAGATGGTTACAATTATTATAATACTTTTATTACCTGTGGTAATTATGAAGAATATTATATTTTTGCAAAATACATTATAGATAATACTGATGCAAAGAAAATAGTTTTAAACCTAAGTGGTTTTGAAGGATTATTTGATGTAAGAACTGGATTAAAACAAGAAACACCAGCGATTCTTACAGATGAGAGTGAAATAGGAGAGTTTATAAGTTTCTTATTCAAGAATCCAAGTACAAGTATTAATGAAATTATAAAATCTACAGCTACAGACAGGCAATTTGATGATGGAAGTAGAAATTTAGCACGTTATTATGAAAAATATAACGAAGATCCAGATAAATATGTAAAAGAAAAGGTAATATATGACTTAAATAAAGATATGGATTTACTTATTGAAAAAATACCAACTAGAAATTTCTCATCAATACCAAATGATTTAAAATATTTAAGACAAATTGTTAATTTATGTAATGAACATGATATAGAGCTATTAGTTATAAACAGCCCAACACCACTTACTTCAAGGCAAGACTATGAATGTGAAGTTTATTGGAATTTTTTGGCACAAGTAGCACAAATAACAGATTTTTGGGATTTTACAAGCCTTAATGATATAAACTTAAATCCATACAATTTTTATGATGATGCACATGCTTTTTATGAAGTAAATGATTTTGTTATAGATACAATTATTGGCACAAAATCTTATGAAGGCTTTGGAAGGTACATAACTAAAGATAATGTATATGAATATTTACAAGAGAGAAAGCAGGAATTTTCTGAGTTACTAGATGAATATAAAAATACAGGAACAGTGAGATTAGGTGGATATAAAGATTCTAGTAATTTAGTAAAAAAAGGAGAATGAAAATATGAATGATAAGCAATTTTCTATAGGAATTAAAATAAGTATAATAGTAGCTTTTGTTTTACTTATAATAATTGGAATTATAGCTTTTTGTACATTAAAACCTACAGATGTTACGGCATCTGTATTAGAAGATGTACCAAATGCCAAGATTGAAGAATTGCAAAATGAAAATGTGTAATAATATGGTAATTAAAAAATATAATAGTATAGAGGAAAACAAATGAACAAAATAAAAAAAGTTGCAATAATAGGAGCACCAGGTTCTGGTAAAACTACTTTAGCAATTAAATTAAAAGAAATATATAATTTGCCAGCAGTCTTCTTAGATTCTTTTTATAGACTCCCTAATTGGGTTATGAGAGATCCAAATGAAAGAGATAAAATGATATTAGAAGAAACTAAGAAAGAAGAATGGATTATTGATGGTACTTTTATTGATACTTTAGAAGAAAGAGTAAAAGTAGCTGATTTAATTATATTTTTAGATTTTAAGACTTCAGTGCAGATAGGTGGTATTTTCAAGAGATACTTTAGTAATTTTGGTAAAGAAAAAGAAGATATGCCAGGATGTCGAGAAAGGCTAAATCCAAGTTTTATAGGTTATGTTTTAACATATAATAAAAAGAGGAGAAAGTACTTAATAGAGATTTTAGACAAATATCCTGAAAAGAAAGTATTGCAATTTAAAAATAGAAGTGAATTAAATAAATGGATAGATAGCGAAAAAGATGGCGTTTAGGCCATCTTTTTCATTTGGGGATTAAATTATGAATATGATCTATATTCTATGTGATTATAATAATATATAATCCTTAAAATAACCTTAAAAAAATATTAATTTTTATACACTTGAAAAAAATTAATAATATGATATTATTATATAAGTGTATGAGGTAAAAATGGAGAAAGAGAAGATAAAGAAAACAAGGAAAATAATATTTTTTTTATTATTGGTGGAATTTGTTGGAATTATCATAAAATTATCACCATTATTTATAAGCTTATCAACGTATGAGGGTAGAGAAAATTTTAGTGCAAATATAAAAAGTTTAGGATTATCTGGTGCATTATTGATTTCATTATTAGAAATTTGCAAAGCAGTAGTAGTTTTCTTGCCAGCGGAGCCTATTGAACTCCTTTCAGGGATGTGCTTCGGGCCAGTATTAGGAGCAGTTGTTATTTATATTGGAGTAATAATTAGCACGGTTTTGATATATTTAGCAGTTAGTAAATATGGACAAGCTTTGGTAGAAGATATTGTTCCAGAAGAGAAATTAAAAAAGGTAACTGATATATTAGAAAACAATAGTAAGAAGATGGAAACAATACTATTTATTCTATTTTTCTTACCAGTGGTTCCAAAAGATTTTCTTACATATGTTGGAAGTTTATTACCTATGAGTATGAAAAAGTTCTTATTTATAACAGTTTTTGCAAGATTTCCGGCGATTGTATCTTCTACAATTGTTGGTGATAGAATTTTAGACGGAGATGTTAAGACTATAATTCTTACATATGCAATTACATATACTATTTCTTTAATAATTGTATATATTTATAATAAGAATTTTAAAAAATCTATTAGAGATCAAAAGAAAATGGAAAGGAAAAAAAGTTAATGGAGAACATTTTAAATTTTATTAGAGGCTTTTGTATGGCTCTTGCAGATAGTGTTCCTGGTGTATCTGGCGGTACAATTGCATTTTTACTAGGATTTTATGATAAATTTATAACTTCACTAGATCATTTGATAAAAGGCACTAAGGAAGAGCGAATAGATGCAATTATATTTTTAATTAAAATAGGAATAGGATGGGTAGTAGGCTTTATTCTTGCAATGCTTATTTTAGGAAGTATTTTTGAAAAACATATTTACAATATTAGTTCACTATTCTTAGGTTTTGTAGTATTTGCAATACCACTTATTATTATAGAAGAAAAGGCAGAATTTAAAGGTAAATATAAAAATATAATTTTTGCAATTATAGGTCTTGTATTAGTAATAGCAATTTCAAGTTTTAGTCCAGCTGGTGGAGATAGTATGAATCTTGCTTGGGGAAGTTTTGGCATGGGAACTGCAATTTATGTGTTTATAGCTGCTGCAATAGCAATATCAGCTATGGTTTTACCAGGTATTTCTGGTTCTACTCTACTTTTAATATTTGGATTATATGTTCCTATAGTAAGTGCAATTAAAGAATTTTTACATTTTGATTTTTCATATTTTCCAATTTTATGTGTGTTTGGATTAGGAATTATAGTTGGAATTATTACAGTAATAAGATTAATAAAAAAGGCTTTAGAAAAATATAGAAGTCAAACATTATATTTGATAATAGGATTAATGATAGGTTCATTATATGCAATTGTACTTGGACCTACAACTTTAGAAGTTCCACAACCTGCGCTTACCCTAAAAAGTTTTAGTTTAATATTCTTTTTAATTGGAGGAGTAGTAATATTAGGACTTCAAAAATTAAAAACTATCAGTACAAAAAAAGATTAGTATAGAAAAATAAGCTCTGATTAAACAGGGCTTATTTTAGTTTATTTAAGTTTATTTCTGAAGTAAATCTACATATGCTTGCGCAGGCAGCTAGATACATTGCAGAATTTGACTTGCTAGTTTGTTCATAAGTTTTTGCAAGCTCTAGTATTGTTTCTGTGCTATTTGAGTATAATTTACTATATTCATCAAGTAATTCTTCTATAGAAGAATTCTTTAATTTTTCGTCAATTAAAATCTTTATATCAGCAATTGGCATAACTTGTTTTAAACTACAAATAATAATTAAGTAAGCAATATGTATTTTTGAATATTTCTTTTTAGTTGGTGAAGGAATGATTCCAAGTTTTACATAGTTATTAATCATAGATGGTGTAATTAATTTATCTTTTGGTGTACTACCTAAATATTTTTCCATTAGTACTATAATTTGATCCATATATAAATCAAGTTCAGGAAGTTCATTCCATACTGGAATTTTACGTGAGTTTAAAGCTTCTTTTAAATTTGTTTCCATATTATCTCCTTTTTGTGACTGACTGTTCAAATTAATGTGATTTCTTAAAAATACATATATAATATATCATAAAGGAAAGAAAATATCAAGATTACTTGACTTTATATTGAAATTTATATATAATAGTTTTGAAAACTAGATTAGGAGGTTATATGAAAAAGGACGAATACTTTTTTACATATCCGGATTTTAACAATATTAGAGAAATTATGATGTATTCAGTAGCTAAATATCCAGATAATACAGCTTTTAAGTTAAAAGATAAAGCAGGAAATATTTATAACAAAACCTATAAAGAAGTTTTTTCTGATGTGAAAAATTTTGCTACAGGATTATATAATCTTGGTTTAGGAAATAAAAGAATTGCGATAATAGGCAAGAATTCATATTTATGGGGATTAAGTTACTTAACTTGTCTCATGGGAGATATGATTTCAGTTCCTCTTGATAAGGATTTAGAATTTGGAGAACTTGAGGAGTCTTTGATTAGAAGTAAAGCAGATGCCATTGTTTTTGATGAAAAACGTACTGACTTTATGGGAAAAATTAAAGAAAACGGAAAGACAAATATAAAATATTTTATTTCTGAGCAAGAAGTTGAAAACATCCAAAAAGATGGTGAAAAATTATTGAAAGCTGGTAGCAAACAGTTTGATAATGTAGAGATAGATAGTGATAAAATGTCAATATTATTATTTACTTCAGGTACTACCTCAAAATCTAAAGCTGTAATGCTTTCACAAAGAAATATTGCATCAAATATTGTTTCAATGCATGCGACTGAGGATTTTAAGGATACAGATGTTAGTTTAGCGTTATTACCTTTTCATCATACTTTTGGTTCAACTGGTATGCTTATGCTTCTTTCATCAGGAGCAGCAGTTTCATTTCCAGATGGATTAAGATACATTGCTCAAAACCTAAAAGAATATAAAGTAACTTTCTTTATAGGTGTTCCACTTTTAATAGAATCAATTTACAAGAAAGTGCAAAAGGAAATTGAAAAACAAGGAAAGACAAAATTAATATATGTAGCTAGAAAAGTGACTAATTTCTTAGATAAAATAGGCATACACGTAAAAAGAAAGGTATTTAAACCAATTATAGATAATTTAGGTGGAGAACTTAGGTTTATAATCAGTGGTGCAGCAAGTCTTGATGTGAATGTTAGTAAATTTTTTAATGAAATTGGTATAAAAACTATACAAGGCTATGGACTAACAGAGTCTTCACCAGTTTTGTCTGCTGAAAATTGTAAATATATTAAATATGGTTCAGTTGGTTTCCCAATGAAAAATGTTTCACTTGAAGTGGTAGATAAAGATGAGCAAGGTATTGGAGAAATAAGAGCGAAGGGCCCAAATATAATGCTTGGATATTATGAAAATGAAGAAGCTACAAATAATGTTTTCAAGGATGGTTGGTACTATACAGGAGACTATGGATACATTGACAGTGAAGGCTTTGTTTTTATTACTGGAAGAAAGAAAAATATGATTGTTCTAAAAAACGGTAAGAAGATTTTTCCAGAAGAGGTAGAAGAGCTAGTTAATAAAATTGATTTAGTAAAAGAGTCAATGGTGTTTGGTATGCCAAAGGGTGACGATGTAGTAGTTTCAGTAAAAGTTCAATATGATGAAGAGATTGCCAAAGAGAAGTACTCTAATAAATCTTTTGAAGAACTTGAAAAGATTTTATGGGATAAGATAAAAGAAATGAATAAGACTTTGCCAACTTATAAGTACATTAAAAATATGCTTATGACAAAAGAAGATTTTATAAAAACAACTACAGCAAAGATAAAAAGGTTCGAAGAATTTAATAAAATAATGGCAAATCAGCATTAGAATAAACGGCTTGCAACTTAAATAGTTGTGAGCTTTTTTGTACACAAAAGCTTAATAAAAATTTCACATTTTGTTCGCTTTAAAAAGATAGAAAAATAATGTATAATGTATAAAAATGTAAGGAAAGGAATAAGTTATAATAATAAATGAAGATACTTAAGAGAATTTTTATAAGCATATTTGTGATAGCTTTAATATTTCTAGGGCTTGTATTTTACCAAGGTTATGATTTATATCAATCTACAATAGAAAAATTACCGATAGAAAAAATGATTTCTAATATACAATCCATGGAAAATTATTGTACTATTGAAGAGATGCCAGATGATTATATAAATGCAGTAATAGCAGTTGAGGATAGAAGGTTTTATAAACATAATGGTATTGACCCAATTTCTATTGGTAGAGCTATAATTACAGATATTAAAGAAATGTCTTTAGCTGAGGGTGGAAGTACTATTACTCAACAAGTTGCGAAAAATAATTTATTTACTCAAGAGAAAAAAGCTACTAGAAAAATTGCTGAAATGTTTGCAGCAAGAGATATAGAGAAAATGTGTAGCAAAAATGAGATTTTTGAATTATATGTTAATACTTCGTATTTTGGAGATGGGTACTACTGTGTAAAAGATGCAGCAGAAGGATATTTTGATAAAGCACCAAAGGATATGGATTTATACGAGTGTACATTACTTGCTGGAATTCCAAATGCACCATCGGTATATGCACCAACTAAAAACCCAGAACTTGCAAAGCAAAGGCAAGCACAAGTTTTAAAGAAAATGATTGATAATGGATATTTGACAGAAAGTGAAGCAAAAGATATAATAGATGGTGAGCTTGAATTTGCAAAATAATTTTAGCTTAGTATTACTAAGGAGGAAGGTTTTTTGAAGAAGAAAATAATTATTTATGTACTTATTGCTGTTTTATTTATTTCAGCAATTGTGGTAACTATTGTTTCTAGAAATGGAGAGAAAGAAGATCTATCTACAAATTTAGATAAAAATATTGTTCAAAATAATACAACACCTGAGGTAGATGAACTTGAACTTAGAGGAGATAAGTTTTCTGGGATATCTGAAGCTGGAAAACCAATGATTATTTTATATTGTAATCCTAAAGAAGAAAGTAGTATGGAAGCTGTGAAGTTGTTACAAAGTTGTTATGCTGATTATCAAGAACAAGTTACTTTTAGAGTAATAGTTGCAATGGATAATGAGGAAGAAAATGGAAGTGCAGATAGTTTTATTGCGGAAAATAACATTGAAATACCAGTTATGTATGAATTAGTTTTTGATCCAGAAAGTACAGCTAATGAAATAGACAATATACCAACTCTTCTTATGGTAAGTAAAAGAGGAGAGAAGATAAATACATTGATTGACCATATGACAGAAGATGCTATTAAAGCTAATTTAGATATTTTGACTGAAAATTATTAGAATTTACATGGTGGAAATTATTATAGCACCAATAGTAGATAAAATATCTACTATTGCAAAAAGCCATAGAAGACTTGAAAATTCTAAGAAGTTCATACCGAAAAAACCTAAAATAATAGGTGAAATATACTTAAAAGCAATTAGTAAAAATAATTGCTTTTTTTGTTTGAAAACTTTATGAAGACTTAGAAAGAAAAGGCTAAGCAAAGGAGAAAACATAAATAAATATTTAAAAAGGTACATAGTAAAATTTGCAAGTCCGTTTGTTACACCAAAAAAATTTAAAATATTTACACCAAAATAAAAAAATATGAAAGATATGAAAATAGTCCAGATAGAAGAAAGTAGAAAAAACTTTATTCTATCTTTTTTTAATATATACATAAATATTATTGAAGGTAAACTTATAATTAAAGAAATGCTAAGTAGAATCGAGCTGCTAGAAAGGTTTGAAAAAAATTCAAAACTATATAATATGTAGTACAAGAAGCTATAAAAGATTAAGTTAAAAACTATAAAAATAAAACTTTCCATAAATTTCCTCCAAAGATATTATACAGCATAGAAAAAAATTTTTCAAAAAATTTGAAAAAAGGCTTGCAAAAATATATTTTATATATTAAAATCTAATTGAAGTGGAGAGAAGTGGTAAAAAGTGGTGGAAAAAGGAAGAGGTGTCCTTAAATGTTAATTGGTGAATATGAGCACTCTCTTGATACTAAAGGAAGGCTTATAATGCCTGCAAAGTTGAGAGAGACAATAGGTGAAAAGTTCATAGTTACAAAAGGTTTAGATGGTTGTTTATTTGCCTTCTCTTTAGTAGAATGGGCAAATTTTGAACAAAAGCTAAGAACACTTCCTATTTCTAACAAAGATGCTAGAGCTTTCTCAAGATTCTTCTTCGCAGGAGCTATTGAATGCGAAATTGATAAACAAGGTAGATTCCTTATTTCAAGTAATTTAAGAGAATTTGCAAATTTAGATAAGGACATTATTATTGTAGGTATGGATTCTCGTATTGAAATTTGGAGTAAAGACAAATGGCAACAATGTGATAGCGACATTTCAGCAGATGATATTGCTGAAAAGATGGAAATGCTTGGTATATAACTTGCTAAAGTTTATATAGTTACCTAAGAAAAAGTTTTAAAATACTAAAGATTAAAAAGTACAAAAGATTAAAAATGAAGAATACAAAAGATAAAAGCTATAGGTTTTATTCAAAAGACAAATTTATAGTTTACAAAAGTTAAAATGTTATAATACTAAAGATTTTGGAAAACAAAAGATAAGTAAACAAAAGAGTTAGAGGCAGTTGGTATATCTTTACCAACTGCTTTTAATAAAATAAGCAGTAATAGAGGGCGAAATGGAATTTAAACACAAATCTGTATTATTACAAGAATGTATAGATGGTCTTAAGATAAAGCCAGAGCGGAATATATGTTGACGGAACTATGGGTGGAGCAGGCCATAGCAAAGAAATAGCAAAAAAAATATCTGAAAAAGGGCTTCTTATAGGAATTGATAGAGATGAAGAGGCTATTTGTGTTGCTAAAGAAAGATTAAAAGAATTCTCAAATATTAAATTTGTGCATGATAATCATGATAATATTCTAGAAATTTTAGAGGACTTAAATTTAAGCGGTGTTGATGGTATACTGCTAGATTTAGGTGTTTCTTCGTATCAATTAGATGAACGAAATAGAGGGTTTAGCTATATTGGTGAAGCAGAGTTAGATATGAGAATGGATAAGACTCAAGAATTAACTGCAAAAACTGTAGTAAATAACTATCAAGAAGAAAAACTTGCTAAAATTTTATGGGAATATGGAGAAGAAAAATTTTCTAGAAGAATTGCAAAGAGTATTTGTGAATATAGAAAAACAAAAACTATAGAAACAACTTTAGAATTAGTACAGATTATAGAAAAGTGTGTGCCAAAGTCAAAGGATGGACATCCGGCTAAAAGAAGTTTTCAGGCAATTAGGATAGAAGTTAATAATGAAATTGAGCCTTTGTATGATACAGTAAAAAAATGTATATCCTCTTTGAATTCTGGAGGAAGATTATGTATAATAACTTTTCATTCACTAGAAGATAGAGCAGTAAAGAATGCTTATATAGAAGCAAGTGGAAAATGTACTTGCCCACCGGATTTACCTTATTGCGTGTGTGGTGCAAAGTCACTTGGTAGAATTATAACTAAAAAGCCTATACTTCCGAATGAAGAAGAACAAGAAGAAAATTCGAGAAGTAAAAGTGCTAAGCTTAGAATTTTTGAAAAAGATTAAGATTATTTAGAAATATTAAAGAAAGGGGGAATAATTATGGCAACTAGAAATTATCAATATGAAACAAGTCCTAGAAAATATGAGCCAGAATATAAAGACAAGACTAAAAGAAAAAAATCTAAAAAAGCTAAAACATCTAAAAAAGTTGTAAAGAAAAAGCAATCAAGATTAGAAAACTTTAAATTTAGATTTATGTGTATATTAAATGCTGTAGTGTTTTTATCAATTGTATTTATAATTAGTTCCCGCAGTGCTTTAATAACTCAGTCTTTTGCAGAAATACAAAGCTTGAAGACTAAGATAAGTGAAATTCAAAAGGAAAATGACCAATTAGAAATTAATATACAAAATAGTTTAAACCTAAATAGTATTGAGCAAACAGCCAAAGATATGCTTGGTATGCAAAAGCTAACAAATAAGCAAACTATATATTTAAGTTTGCCAAAAAAAGATTATATTGAGCCGAGTACAGAAAAAGTTATATTAGAGGAAAAAGTTAGTATAATCGATTGGATATGCAATTTTATAGGTGATATATTTTAAAGACTAGAAATTTATAAAAAATTTTTAGTCTTTTTCTTTTTCTAAAATAATACAATTATTTAAAGTACAATTTAAGGAGACGCTATGGAAAAGAATAATTTATCAGCAAAAAAAAGGATGATGTTAGGACTAATATTGTATTTAATAGTTTGTATTGTTTTAGTTTCAAGATTAGTGTATTTGCAATTTATTGATGCAGGAGATCTGCGAGCAAAAGCGGAAGAACAACAGAGGTCAGCAAGGGATGTTGGAGCAAGAAGAGGTACTATATATGATTGTTCAGGGGAAACTATTTTAGCAATAAGCAGTACGGTTTATACAGTTACTGTTAATCCAATGAAAATTCCTGCTGATAAAAAGGAAATATTAGCAAATAAGCTTTCAGAGATTTTCGAATTAGATTATGAAAAAGTGTTAAAAAGAGTGAATAAAAAAAGTGCAATAGAAACTATAATAAAAAGACAAGATAAAGAAAAGACAGATACCTTAAGAGCTTGGATGGAAGAAAATGAAATATATGTAGGTATAAATATAGATGAAGACACAAAAAGATATTATCCTTTTTCAAATCTTGCTTCACATATAATAGGTTTTTGTGGAAGTGATAATCAGGGATTAGAGGGCATTGAAGCAAAGTATGAAGATGTATTATCAGGAAAAAGTGGTGAGATCAATTCATTAACAGATGCTAAAGGTCAGAGTTTTGGTGACGAAGGCGAAAATTATATAGAACCAACAGATGGGAAAGATTTAGTTTTAAGTATTGATAGTAATATACAAGCAATTGTGCAAAAACATTTGGAAGAAGCTTGTATTGACAATGTTTGCACGGACGGTGGAAGTATTATTGCAATGAATCCACAAAATGGAGATATTTTAGCTTTAGCTAATTATCCAAATTATGATTTGAATAATCCATATCAACCAGTGGATGAAAGCTTAAAAACAGTGTGGCAAGATTTAGAGCAAGTTCAGAGATCTAATTACCTAATGGGAATGTGGAGAAATAAAGCGATAGCAGATACTTATGAGCCGGGCTCTACTTTTAAGTTAGTTACAGCTTCTTCGTCTTTAGAAGAGGGCTTAGCAGATGTTGATAGAGCAGGAGCTTTTTGCTGTAGTGGAGCAATTGAGATTGCAGGTGTTAGAATTAAATGTTGGAGATATTATAGACCACATGGTTCTGAGTCTTTAAGAGAGGCTTTAATGAATTCTTGCAATCCTGTATTTATAGGATTGGGGCAAAAAATTGGAAAAGAAAAATATTATAGTTATTTGGAAAAATTTGGGTTCCTCAAAAAAACAGGTATTGATTTACCACGGAGAAGCAGGAAGTATTTTCTTAAAAGAGGAGAAGGTAGGACCAGTAGAGCTTGCAACTATTTCTTTTGGTCAGCGTTTTGAAGTAACGCCAATTCAAATGGTAACAATGGTTTCGACTATCGCAAATAAGGGAAGATATGTAAAACCAAGACTTGTAAAAAAGATTATAGACTCTCAAACAGGTGAGGTAGAAGAAATAGAAGCCAAGTATGGTGATCAAGTTATAACTGAAAAAACTGCAGAAAATGTACTTAGTATGATGGAAAGCGTTGTATCAGAAGGGACAGGGAAAAATGCTAAAGTGGTAGGATATAGAATCGGTGGAAAAACAGGAACTTCAGAAGATGGAGTAAACACTGGAAAATATGTAACTTCTTTTATAGGTGTAGCAAATATAGATAATCCTAAATTTGCAATGCTAATTACCTTATATAATCCAACTGGCGAGCGGAGGACATCAGGGTGGTGGAGTAGCAGCGCCAGTGGCTGGTAAAATATTTAGTGAAGTTTTACCATATTTATATGGAGAATAAATTGACAGTAAATTTTCATAATGATAAAATATGAATAATAATGCTTTAATGTAATAAATTCGTTAAAAAAACGTATGTATAAATATATACAAAAAAGTTTTTTTGCTATATAATAGCAATACAGGAGGCTTAAATATTATGGAATTAAAAGCACTTTTAAGTGGAATTGAAAATTTTAAGGTAAAAGGCGATACTAGTATAGATATAAAAAATTTAGATAGTAATTCAAAGAGAATTACAGAAAATAGCCTATTTATAGCTATAAAGGGTTTTGACTTTGATGGACATAAATTTGTAGAAGAGGCAATTGCAAATGGTGCAACAGCAGTTATGTTAGATATGAGTGCAGATTTAAAAGGTATAAAGATTCCAGCCACAATAACGACAATAATAACAGATGATACTAGAAAAGCTTTGGCAATTTGTTCTTCTAATTTCTATGGTAATCCTTCAAAGAAGCTTAAATTAATAGGTGTTACAGGAACTAAGGGAAAGACTACTACCACATATATGATAAAATCTATTTTAGAAGCGGCAGGGCATAAAGTGGGTTTGATTGGAACAATAGAGAATTATTCAGGAGAAGAGAGTTTAGGAAAAGCAACTAGAACGACTCCAGAAAGCCTAGAACTTCAAAAACTTTTTGCACAAATGGTAAAGGAAAAAGTTGAATATGTGGTTATGGAAGTTTCTTCTCAGAGTTTAAAACTTAACAGAGTTTATGGTTTACAATTTGAGATAGGAATATTTACAAACTTCTACAAAGACCATATTAGTCTAAAAGAACATTCCGATATGGAAGATTATTTTAATTCAAAATTAAAATTATTTTCAATGTGTAAAAAAGGTTTTGTAAACTTTGATGATTTTAAAGGAATGAAAGTAAAAAGTTTATGTAAAGATTGTGATATAAAGACTTATGCGATAAATAATGAGGCAAATTTACTTGCAAAAGATATAACTATTACTAATATTAGTGTAGACTTTAAAGTTAAGATAGACAATAAAAACGAAAGAATAAAGATAGGCATACCAGGAAGGTTTAGTGTATATAATGCATTAGCTGCGATTTCAGTTGCAAATGAATTAAAAATTAGTAATGACAAAGTAAAAGAGGCTCTGGAGAGCGTTAGAGTACCAGGAAGAAGTGAACTTGTTCCTAATGAAAAAGAACTTGCAATAATGATAGACTATGCACATACACCAGAGAGTTTAGAGAATATTTTACAAGCTGTAAAGACTTATACTAAAGGCAGAGTAATTAGTGTTTTTGGTTGCGGAGGGGATAGAGATAAAAGTAAAAGAGCTCTTATGGGAGAAGTTTCAGGTAGAGTGGCAGATTTTTCTATTATTACTACAGATAATCCAAGAACAGAAAAGCCTGAGGATATTATTGCAGATATAGAAAAAGGAATTGAAAAAACTAAAGGAAGATATAAAGTAGTTGTAGACAGAAGAAAAGCTATTGAAGAAGCAATTGAAATGATGAATAACAATGATATTGTAGTGCTTGCTGGAAAAGGTCATGAGCCTTACCAAGAAATAAATGGCGAAAAGTTACCGTTTGATGAAAGAATTATAGTTAAAGAGATTTTAAAAGAAAAGAAGTAAAGGAGCATTTTTAGTGAGTTTACAAATTTTACAAATAATATATTTTTTGGTAGCTTTTGTTTTTACAGTAATAGTAGGAAAAATTACTATACCAGTTTTAAAAAGTTGTAAAATTGGTCAAAACGAAAGAGAAGATGGACCAAGAAGCCATTTAAGGAAACAAGGAACACCTACAATGGGTGGAATTATAATGATAATTTCTATAGTGGTTTTAAGCATAGTAACAAGTTTCGTATGGATTAAAGATGGTTTAAATGATAATATAAAAGATTTAGTGCCAGTATGCTTAGCTTCAATTGGATTTGGAATAGTAGGTTTAGTAGATGATTTTAAAAAATTAGTTTTAAAAAATACAGAAGGGTTGAATCCAAAGCTTAAAATGTTTGGATTACTTATAATTGCAACTATATTTACAATATACTTGAGCAATGTAATAAAACTTGGAACTGATATTTTAATACCATTTACAGGCTATAGAATAACACTTCCAACTTGGATTTATATACCATTTACAATATTAGTAATGCTTGCAGCAACAAATGCAGTTAATTTAACTGATGGAATAGATGGTTTAGCAGCTACAGTACTTACTATTATAACAGTTACACTTACTATTATTTCAGCAAGGTATGAAGAGTTTGGAGTAGCTACTTTTTCTACTATAGTAGCTGGTTCTTGTGCAGGATTTTTAGTATATAATGTGTATAAAGCAAAAGTTTTTATGGGAGATACAGGATCACTTTTACTTGGAGGAGTTATTTCAAGTATAGCTATATATATAAAGAATCCCTTAATATTGTTAATTGTTGCTATAGTACCTATAGCAGAGACTCTTTCAGTTATTATGCAAGTCATAAGCTTTAGATTTACTGGAAAAAGAATGTTTAGAATGGCTCCACTACATCATCATTTTGAGCTTAGTGGTTGGAGAGAAAATAAAGTAGTAGTAGTATTTGGATTTATTACTTTAGTATTTTGCGTATTAGGAGTACTTGGGGCATAATCTACGAAAGGAAGATTTGAATGGCACGAAAAGAAAAAAAGGATAGAAAATTAGCCTTTTTTACAAAAGGTTCAATGGATTATATTATTTTAACAGTTGTACTGATCATACTAGCTTGTGGGATTATAATGGTTTTATCAGCTAGTGCACCATCTTCGCTTTCTGAAAGTGGAGACAGTTATAAATATTTTAGAAGGCAAGCAGGAGCTGCTGGAATTGGAATAGTAGCTATGCTTATTGTTTCTAAAATTGATTATAGAATTTATAAGAAATTTAATTGGATTATATACATAGTGGTTATAGCACTGCTTGCAATAACTGCGTATACGCCTTTGGGTACTGAAGACAAAGGTGCAAAACGTTGGCTTAATTTAGGTTTTATAAGTTTTCAACCTTCAGAGCTTGCAAAAACTGGTTTTATTATATTTTTTGCAAGTCTATTATCAGATATAAAAAGAGCAGGAAATATAAAGAAATTCTGGAAGGGGTTTGTACTTCCAATGGCGTTTTTAGCGCCTATAGTGGTAATAGTTTATAAAGGTCAAAACCACCTTAGCGCTACTCTTTTGATTGCAGCAGTTACTTGTGTGCAGATGTTTGTAGTAGGTGTGCCACTTAGACATTTTATTATAGCGGGTGTTGCAGGAGTACTAGCATTTTTATCATATAAAGGAATTGATGGATATTTGCATCCAGTTGATCCAGCAGAAGCAGCAGAGAAAGAAAACTTTAGAGCTGGCAGAATGAAGGTTTGGAGAGATCCATTTTCAGATCCAACAGGTAAGGGATGGCAGATTATCCAAAGTTTATATGCAATTGCTTCTGGAAGTTTATTTGGTTTAGGATTTGGAGAAAGCAGACAAAAATATTTATACTTACCTGAACCTCACAATGATTTTATTTTTGCAGTGGTAGCAGAAGAAACAGGTTTTTTTGGCTGTGTTATAGTAATATTACTTTTTGCGATATTTGTGTGGAGAGGTATAATAATTGCAATGAAATCACCAGATACTTTTGGTAGTTTAATTGCTATAGGAATTACAGTCCTAATAGGGCTACAAACTATTGTAAATGTTGCCGTTGTAACTGGAACAATACCAGTAACAGGTATGCCGCTTCCATTTTTTAGTTATGGAGGAACAGCGCTAGTAGTTAATCTTGCGACTGTTGGAATTCTTTTGAATATTTCTAGAACATGTAAACAAAAATAAGGAAAGGAAATTAACGTATTTTGAAGGTAATCATTTCAGCTGCAGGGACTGGTGGACATATCAATCCTGGAATAGCAATAGCGAATAAAATAAGAGAGAAAGAGCCAGGTTCAAAGATTATTTTTATTGGTACGAACCGTGGGTTAGAAAATGATTTAGTACCAAGAGCAGGTTATGAGTTAAGAACAATCGAAGCTTATGGCTTGAAAAAAGAATTTTCTTTCGCAAACCTAAAACATATAATTCAGACTATTAGAAGCAGTAAGGAAGTAAAAAAGATATTAGATGATTTTAAACCTGATTTAGTTTTAGGAACTGGTGGATATATTTGTGGACCAGTTATTAGTAGTGCAATTTCAAGAAATATTCCTACTGTATTACATGAGAGTAATGCATATCCAGGAAAAGCAGTTAAACTTTTTGCAAAGGAAGTAGATTTGGTTTTAGCAGGCTTTGAAGAGGCTAAGACAAGGCTTATAGAAAGCAAAAAAGTAGTAGTTACTGGAACACCTACAAAAATTAGAAAATTAGATATTGATTATAGTAGAAAAAAAGAAATTTTAAGAGAGATTGGCGTAAAAAATGACTTACCAATTGTTTTAGTATTTGGAGGAAGTCAAGGTGCTCAAACTATAAATGAAGCCGTTCAGGATATGATAATAAAGAGGTTAAATAAAGATTATCAAATTATTTGGGCTGCTGGTCAGAAGCAGTATGAGCTTATAAAAGAGAAGTTCGATAGAGAAAATATGTATATAAATAGCTTGACAAATGTTAGGATTTTGCCTTATATATATAATATGGAAGAAATGTTAAATATAACAGATTTAGCAGTTTGTAGAAGTGGAGCAATGACAATTACTGAAATCGCTATAACTGCTAAACCAGCAATATTTATTCCTTTGCCATCTAAGTCTGCAAATAGACAAGAAGATAATGCTAGAGTGCTTGAAAAAATAGGCGCTGCAAAGATTATTCTAAATAAAGATTTAACAGGTGAGAAGTTAGCAGAGGAAATAAATGACATCATATTTAAGAAAACAGAATTAGACGAGATGGGCAGACTTGCTTCTACTATTGCGCCTAAGAACGTCGAAGAGAAAATATATAACGAAATAAAGCAGATTATAGGAGAGAAATAATGATAGACAAATTAGTTATAGTGGAATCACCAGCAAAGGCAAATACTATTAAGAAATTTTTAGGCGGTAAAAGTAAAGTGGTTGCTTCAATGGGGCATATCAGAGATTTACCAAAGTCTAAACTTGGTGTTAATCCAGAAAAGGACTTTGAAATAGATTATATAAATATTAGAGGAAAGGCAAGTTTGATTAATTCTCTAAAAAAAGATGCAAAAAATGCAAAACAAGTATATCTTGCAACTGACCCTGACCGTGAAGGAGAAGCTATTGCTTGGCATTTAGCATATATTTTAGGAATTGATCCAAACAGTATTTGTAGAGTTACTTTTAATGAGATTACAAAAGAGACTGTACAAAAATCAATGAAAGAGCCAAGAAGCATAGATATGAATTTAACAGATGCACAACAAGCACGTAGAGTTCTTGATAGAATTGTTGGCTATAAAATAAGCCCAGTACTTTGGAAAAAAGTTAAAAGAGGTTTGTCAGCAGGTAGAGTTCAGTCTGTTGCTGTTAAACTTATAGTAGATAGAGAAGAAGAAATTGAAAAATTTATTCCAGAAGAATATTGGAATATTACTTTAATTGCTTCTGATAAAACTACTAAAACAAAATTTGATTGCAAGTTTGTAGGAAAAGATGGAAAAAAGTTAGAACTTCATTCTGAACAAGAAGTAAATGAAGTTTTAGAGAATTTGAAAGGTGCAAAATATGTTGTAACAGACATCAAGAAAGGTGAGAAGAAAAGAACTCCAGCACCACCGTTTACTACTAGTACAATGCAACAAGAGGCTTCAAGAAAGCTTAACTTTGCTATTAAGAAAACAATGTCGGTAGCACAAGGATTATATGAGGGTGTTAAGCTTCCAGAAAAAGGTGATACAGGTCTTATAACATATATGAGAACAGACTCAACAAGAATTTCAAATGAAGCAAGAGCAGCTGCTAAAAAGCATATTGAAAAAGAATTTGGCGCAAATTATTATGAAAACAGATTTTATAAAACAAAATCTGACGCACAAGATGCTCATGAGGCAATTAGACCAACATATGTTGAACTTACACCTGAGAAAGTAAAAGATTATTTAACTGCTGATCAATATAAATTATATAGATTAGTATATAATAGATTTATTGCAAGCCAGATGTCAGCAGCGGTTTATGATACTTTAGCTGTAAATATTGACGGAAATTCATATAATTTTAGAGCTAATGGACAAACTTTAAAATTTAAAGGCTTTATGGCTTTATATGTTGAAACAGAAGATATACCAAGTAATGAAGAGTTTACAAAAATTCCACCATTAGAAGTTGGTGAAAATGTTAAAAAAGAAGATATAATTACAAAACAAAGTTTTACAGAACCACCAGCAAGATATACTGAAGCAAGTTTAGTAAAGACTTTGGAAGAAAAAGGAATAGGCAGACCAAGTACTTACGCACCTACAATTACAACTATTTTGACACGTAGATATATTGAAAAAGTACAAAAACAATTAGTGCCAACTGATTTAGGAAGAATTGTTAATAAATTGCTTATAGAGAATTTTTCAGATGTAATAAATGTTGAGTTTACTGCCAAAATGGAAGAGGAATTTGATAAAGTAGCGGTAGGTAACGAAAAATGGAAGAATGTTTTAAGAGAATTCTATACACCTTTTGAAAAAACAGTTGAGAAAGTTGAAAAAGAGCTAGAACACGTTACACTTGAGTATGAAGAGTCAGATGTAGAGTGTGAAAAGTGTGGTCGTAAGATGGTTATAAAATATGGAAAATATGGTAAGTTCTTAGCTTGTCCAGGATATCCAGAGTGTAGAAATGCAAAACCAATTATTGAGACTGTTGATGTGCCTTGCCCAGTTTGTGGAGGAGTAGTTCAAGTTAGGAAGACTAAGAAAAAACGTAACTACTATATTTGTGAAAATAATAAAGGGGAGAATGAAGGCTGTTCATATATTTCTTGGAATAAACCAAAGCTTGGAGAGGTTTTTGAACCAAATGCTAGTAAAGAAGAGATAGAGAAAGAAACTAAAACAAAGAAAACAGCTAAGAAGACTACAAAGGCTGCTAGTAAAAAATCAGTAAAAAAAACAACTACAAAACGCAAAACCTCTAGTAAAAGTAAGAAAAAATAAATATAAATGTAATGCTATTGTAATTGCAATAGCATTTATTTTTATCTATAATAAAATCATGAAAAAATAGGATTATTGTCGATTTTAGGGGTATTCTATGGTTTATTCTAATGATGAAATACAAGATAAATTGAATAATGCTAGTGACTTGAATACTAATAATAAAGCAGTTCGAGATATTTCTGAGTCTAATTCTAAAAATTCAAAAGAGGAAATAAATCAAGCAAAACAAGAACTACTAATATTGGAAGCGATAGAAAATAGTGAGGTATATAAAAGATTAAAACAAACCTTATCTAAAACTACAAACAATAGAATTCAAGTTTCACCAGAAGAGATATTAGAAATATATACCAGTATGGTTTCACCTAGTGCCAACACAGTTGGAAACAAAGGTGTTTTCTTCGTGGACGAAGGATTAGTTGCAATGGCTGTAGGTGGAATTTGTTATGACCTTAGCATCGAAGAAAACGGATTAGTTCTGAATGTCGATGGTAGTCTTAATGTAGAAGGAACAAAAAGACAAGTTGCAATGCTATCAGGTGGCAGATCACCAGAAGAGCTTGCAGAGCATAAAGCGCAATTGATGGAAGAAAAAAGGGCATATTTTGATGAAAAAAATATTAGTAATGATATTAAAAAGGCAATGGAGCTAGATGCAGAAACAGAAAAATTTTCTAGGCAATTTTATGGCAAGCATGGAGCAGATTTAGCTAAAGCTTTAAGAAGTAAAGAAACTATTGCTGAAATGGATAAAGCTAATAATAGTGTTGAAATGAAAAAATCTATGTCTGATAATAGAGCTAAAGCTAACTTAGAAACTGCTGAGCATGTAGAGATGATGGAATATGCTAGGCGAATATATGAATACGACAAAAAAATAAAAGAAACTTCTGATCCCAAAGAAAAACAAAGTTATGAGTTAAAAAAATTAGGACTTTTAAAGACAATAAAAGAGCGTGCAGATTCAGGAAACGAAGTTGCTAAAAAATTTGTTATTGATGGAAAAATTAGTCTTACAGCTTTAATAAATTCATTTAAAGATTATCGTGATAGTTACTCAAGTAAAGAAGGCGTAAAATTTTTAATGCAATTTCATCCTAAAAAACTTGCTAAATATGCAGACACGCCAATAGAGAGATTAACTTTACAGCAGAACCAAGAAAGACAAAAAATAATCAAAACCGCAATAGCAATTTATTATTCTGATAGTAAGGAAGTTGATAAAGCAGCTAGAATGACTGCATATAGATATTTATCGGCATCAGGACTTACTGATTCATCTGGAGTAATGGAAGAAGCAGTTGTAAAAATTCTAAATGAATTGTTAGAGAATGAACATAGTAAGCAATTTGGAGTGCAGAAATTTAGTAGCTTTGGTGATGTAAGAAGAGTAGCAATGGAAGACTTTGAGACAGAGGCAGTTCAGAATATAGCTAATTTAAATGAAGAGATTAAGAATGAAACATTTGTAAACAGAACTGAAGAAGAAGCAAGACAGACTAAAAAATCAGTTAAAAAGCAAACAAATGAAAATAAGGCGAAAATAAGCTTAAGAAGCCGAATAAATGTAAAATTAAGAGAAATATATGCAGAAGCAAGAGATGATAAAATTTCAGAAGGTTTAGAAGCTTTGTTTGATAAAGTGCAAGTAGAAGAAGATGTTTATAAAACTGCAATAATAGGAAAAGCATATTTATATAATTTGCAGAAAGCATTATCAGAGACCGATCCAGAAGAAACACGTAAATATAAAGCAAATGTAAGAGCAATAATTAGTCATGTAAGGAATAATCAAGGAAGGTATAGAGATATTACAGATAAAAGTGGTAATATCAATCACCAAGAGGTAGAAAAGCTTGTTGATGATTTAGATGGATTTGAAATTAATGAGTGGCTAAAAGAGCAAGGTGTTTCTGAAGCTGATGTGAGTGAAGTATTTGAAGAATCATGGAGAGATAAGAAGAATCCTAAGTATATTGCAAGAGCAATGGTTAAAACAGCTCAAAAGTTTGTAAGAACAGAAATTAGATATTTGAAATCAACTAAAGTAGGAAATGTTTTATTTGGAAATTTCAAAAATCTTTTACCTAATGCAAGAGGTAAAGAAAAAGATACTTTTGATGCTGGAGAATCACTTACACAGGAACAAATAGATTTACTCATAGCAGATATGAAAGGAAAAGGTGTGAGTGAAGACCTTGAAGAAAATATGAGTAAGGAAAAGTCCTTTGATGAACAACTTAGAGAAGGCGTAAAAGTTGATGAAAGAGAAGCAATACAAAAGACGCAAGAAAAAAGTTCGCAAGCAGTTCTTAAAGTAGACGAAAAGACATTAAGAAAAATGGCATTTGAATTATGCCAAAAAAATGATATTGATCCTATGCAGGTAAATGTTATGTCCATTACTGAACTTCAAAATTTTGTGGATCATTATAGCGATGAACTACAAAATCCAGTGCAATTGCAAGATGATGTTAGGAAAGAACAACCAGTTAATGAAGGAATGGAGATATAGCATATGAAAGATTATATCACAGTTATAGGTGGAGGATTAGCAGGGACGGAAGCAGCACTGCAAATTGCTAAAAGAGGAATTAAAGTTAAGCTGTATGAAATGAAACCTGTGAAGTTTTCTGAAGCACATAGTAATAATAATTTAGCGGAAATAGTTTGTAGTAATTCTTTTAAATCAAATCTTTTAACAAATGCTTGTGGGCTATTAAAAGAAGAACTTAGAATTTTGGGTTCTGAGCTTATACCAATTGCAGATAGTGTGGCAGTCCCAGCGGGGCAAGCTTTAGCAGTAGATAGAGAAAAATTTTCTGAGGCAGTTACTAGAATAGTTGAAGAAAATGAAAATATTGAGGTTATACGTGAAGAAGTAACTGAAATTCCAGAAGACGAGCTTGTAATTGTAGCAACAGGTCCACTTACTTCGGATATATTTGCTAAGAGAATAAAAGAATTAATTGGTGAAGAATCACTAGCATTTTATGATGCAGTAGCTCCACTGATTGAAAAAGATAGTATAGATATGAACATAGCTTTTTATGGTAATAGATATGACCAAGAAAGAGCTAAAGACGAAGATGTAGAAGAATGGCTTAAAAGGCCAAAGCAAGAAGAAGCAAGTTATATTAATCTTCCAATGAATAAGGAAGAATACATAGAGTTTTATAATGAACTAATAAATGCAGAGGTGGCTCACCTTCATGAATTTGAAAAAAGAGAAATTTTTGAAGGATGTATGCCTATTGAAATTATGGCAAAACGAGGGGAAGATACTTTAAGATATGGTCCATTAAAACCAGTAGGTTTTACAGATATAAGAACAGGTTATAGACCGTATGCAGTAGTTCAGTTAAGACAGGATAATAGTGAAGGTACATTATATAATATGGTAGGTTTCCAAACAAACTTGAAGTTTGGAGAACAAAAAAGGGTTTTTAGCAAAATACCAGGTTTAGCAAATGCGAATTTTGTTAAATATGGTGTTATGCATAGAAATACATATATAAATTCTACAAAGTTATTAGACAGTACATATAATCTTAAGAAAAATAATAATATATTTTTTGCAGGACAGATAACGGGTGTAGAAGGTTATGTTGAATCTATATCTTCTGGTTTCGTTGCTGGAATAAATGCAGCAAACAAACTAAAAGGTAAATCTCCAATAATATATGATAGAAATAATGTTATTGGGGCGCTAGCAGAATATATTTCAACTGAAAAAGAGGATTTTGAACCAATGAATGCAAATTTTGGAATTTTACCAGAATTACCTGAAAAAATTAAAGATAAGAAGGAAAGATATCAAAAAATTGCATACAGAAGTCTGAAAAACCTTAAAAAATAAATAAATTTTGCAATTATTTTACATAATTCATTGACTTTTAGCCTAAAAAATGGTATTATGATATTAGTGGAAAAATTTGTGAGAAAGAATCCAAAGGAGGAAATAAATATGGATTTAAAACAAAGAATAGAAGAATTTTCAAGTGTGGCAAGCAATTTAACTGAACTTCAAAGTTTAAATGCAGAGGTTGCAGAATTAAAAACTAGAATAGAAGAAGCTATGAAAAGGGTTAAAGTAGAAAATGGAAAGATTGTTAACCCAAATGACCAAGTATTTATTGACAGATTAACAGCATTAAGAACTGATGCTGAGAAAAGAGTTGCAGAGGCAGCAACAAAATTTAATGAATCAAAAACACAAGCAGTAGAGACTTTACGTCAAGAAGTAGATGCCGAATTAAGTACATATAGAATGGCTGGAGAAAGAGGATATGAAACTCAATCAGAAGCAATGGATAGAGTTGGCAATCCATATATGACAGGAAAAAATGAAGTAGAAATGAAAAACTATGAAAGAACAGCTACTATTTCTAGAATAAATGAGGCTATAGAAGCAAACAGAGAAAAATTAGCTGAAGCTCAAGCAGAAATGGACAAAGCTATTGCAGAAGGAAAATCATATATGGAAATAAAGAAACTAAGTCGTACAGTAGCAGCTATAGAAGCTGATATAAAAATTGGAGAAGCTACAAAAGCAAAATTTGAAACTCCATTTAGAGCAATAGAAGATAATGAAGTTGAATATAATGCAGTGTATAATGTTTGGAAATCAATGGAAGAAATTTTAGATCCAGAAAATTCAGATGCAGTTGTTGAAGCATCAACAATTCAAGCTACAATAGATGCTTTACACGAATTAGAAGAAATACAAGAAACTTCTATTCCAGTTGAAACTAGATATAAAGATATGCAAGATAAAGCAAAAGCTTTGGTTTCTCAAAAAAATGAGGCACAAGCGACTATTGCAAGATTAAAGAAAATGCTTGATGAAGGCAAAATTGGTAAAGATTATGTAGAGTCAACAAAAGCAAGAATAACAGAACTTGAGCAAGAAGTGAAAGATTGTGAAGCACAAGAAAAAGAAAATGCAGACAAAATGAAGAAACTAGAAGAAGAGCATGGATTAAAACCAGAAAAGCCAGCCAAACCAGAAAAAACACCTATGGAACAATATGATGAAATGGAAGCTTTAAAGAAACAAACAGAACAACAAATTGCTGAGAAAACAGCAGATTTAAAGAAATTAGATGAAGAACTTGCTGAACATCCAGAAAAAGCAGAAGAAATAAAAGCACAAAAAGCAAAATTGGAAGCTGAATTAGCAGTATTAGAAAAAGGTAAAGAAGCTGCAGAAAAAAGTATGACTGAGCTAGATACAAAGTATAAGTTAGGTAGAGGCAAAGGAAAAGGTGATGACGGCAAGGGTGGAGCCGGAAAAGGCGATGGCACTGGTACAGGTAAAGGTGATGATTCAGGTAAACCAAAAACACCTGAAGAACAATTACAAGCTTTAGTAGCAGAGCAAGAAAAATTGGATGATGCACTTAAGGCAAAAGAAGCTGAAATAAGTAAGAAAAGACAAGAAGCAGCTGATGAAAAAGATCCAGATAAATCTAAAGCTTTATCACAAGAATTGGCAGAATTAAGAAAAGAATATGACAAAATACGTGTAGACAAAAATAAAGTAAAAATTCAAATTGGAACTTTAGAAAAGAAAATAAAAGATGATGAAGAAGCTGCTAAAAATGGTGGTCAAAAACCAGTACCAGTATATGGAGACGAATATTATGAAAGTCAAGGTGTTTTAAAAAAAGCTCAATTAAAAGCAGAAGCTTATGAGGCAGCAACTGGAACAAAGCCAGGATTTTTCAAAAAAATATTACTAACATTACCGTCAAATATGTATAGTAAAAAAGCAGCAGATATGCTTACAGCAGGACAAATCAAACCAATTGCAGGAGATGAAGAGCTTATAGCTAAAGTTGCAGAAGCAAAAGCAGCAGAAGCAGCCAAGGCAGCTAGTAAAGGTGGTAAAGCAGCAGATCCTTTAGATACACTTACACCTGAACAAAAGGCAGCAGCACAAGCAGCAGCTGCAAAAGCAGGTAAAGATGCTGCAGCAAAGGGAGAGGCTGGAAAAGGCGAAGGACAACCTGGATCAGCTAAGACTGGACCAGAAAAAGACGCAGGAGATGCTAGATAGTTTAGTAAATAACAAACACTTAAAAAGGAGGATACTATGCCAGATAATGAAAAATTCATAGAAGGTGTAAAGAAAGTAAAAATTGAACAAAGAATTGCTCATTATAATGAGATTTTACACTCAGGCATGTATACAAAAGAGAGTGAAGAATACATAAAGGCAGAAGATGTTATTGAAGAAGTTGTTAGTTTACTAGAAAAAGGCAAACCCGAATATAGCTTTATAGAAAGTTCTGAAATTGAAAGAAGAATAGAAGAATATCTTAAAAGTTTAGAATATTTAGATAGAGATTATTTAATAAGTGAAAAAGAAAAATTAGAAGGAGAACTAGTTAAGTCTAGTTCTTCTTCTGATGTTAAAACTACTCCGAAAACTCCAGAAGAGCTATTAGCTGAAATTGAAAGAGTAGCAGCTATGGAAGTTAGAACACCAACACAAGGAGAAATAGACGAGTGGAAAAGAAATAGAGAAAGACGAAAAAATCCTGGTGCTATTCAAGGTGAATTAGAAGAAATAGAAAAAGCAATTAAAGACTTAGATTCAAGAGACCCAGCAGATATTGCAGCACAAAAAAGAGTTACAAATCATAGAGTTGAGGAACTACAGGACATTTCTAAAGAAAAGGAGCTTTTCAAGATAAACGAAAAAGGTGAAATTGTTATTGATTATCCTGATATTGCTCCAGAAATAGACGAAGAAGCTATTAAAGCAGAATATGCTATGCGTAGAGCAGATATGGTAGATAAGTTCTATGGAAATAGACAAATGGCAAAAAGATATGCAAAGACTATTAAAAGATTTGAAGACAATGTTGAATACAAAGATTTTGATTATGTAGATGTAAATGGTAATAAACAAGTTGGTGTATATAGAACAATAGCTACATATCCAGGAATGGAAGAAGATTTGAAATTTGCTCAATTAGAGGAATTAGTTGAGAGACTAGAGAGATTATCTAAGTATGAAGCTGGTGATAAATCTGTATATGAAGATCTTTATATTAGAAGTGAAGAAGGAAAGATAGTAAAACTATCTCCGAGAGATGCAAGAGAGGCTGATGAAGAGTATATAGGAAGTAATAACCACGCATATAATACATTAGTATATACTACTGAAAACTTAAAAACTCTTGGAAAATATGGTGAGAAAGTGCCATATAGTGAATTTCAATCAGGTGAACCTGTAAGAAATATAATAAGAGCAGTAGGAAATGCAGGCAAATTTGTGAGAAATCATGTTACAGCTCCGATAAATAGATTGATTGGTAAAGTTGTTTCTCCAACATATGCACTACTTACAGGAGCTAAGAGAGATAAAGTAGCAGGTTTATATGCTAATAAGCGTTCACACAGATATGTTGCAAGAAGAGAGTATTATCAGTCACAAGGACAGGGATTTTTTAAGAGTAGATTTAATAGTATTTTTAATGCAAAAGAGGCTAATCAAGCAATATTAAATGCAGGTGCTTATGATATACAAATGTCATTAAGAAGAAAATATATGGAAATCGGTCAAAAAGAAGCAATGAGAAAGAAAACCGAATTTGCTGCTAAATCTGTTGCAGAAAAAATAAAAATGATTGAAGAAGATATGGAAAAAACAACTAGTGATGTAGATAAAGCAAAATTTGCTGCAACTTTAGAAGATTTAAAGAAAGCTCAGCATCAAATTTCAATTGATAGAGGATTAAATGAATCAGCAGGTATAACTCAGACTAAGCAGACAGATGCAATAGGCGAAGCAACACATGATATTGCAAATAAAGAAAATGTAACAAGAACAATTACAGGATTTAAGGTCGCTACAAGATTAGGATTTAGAAAATTGATAGGACCCAAAATAGAGGATTGGTTATTAAAACATACAACTAAAACAGAGCAAGTAGTAGTTCCTCCATCAGATGAAAAGCTAAGACAAGCGTTAGGTGTTCAAGATAAAAGATGGGTTCCTGATACTTATAAAGAAGTAGAAGCTGATGTATTTGAAACAAGACCAATAGGAACAAGTGTATCTGATGTAATGTCTTCAAATACTGCAAGACAAGTTGAAGGATATTATTCAGTATATGGTGGAGAAAGAAGACCTGCTTTATATAATTTAACAGGTAATGAGAAAATAACTGCTATATTTAAGAGTGATGGCAAAGGTGGTACTGGATTATCAGATATAGCAGGATTAAAAGCTCCAACACTTGTTGATGGAACTTTCTCAAAAGAATTATTAGATGCAAATGGAGTGTTAAGACAAGATGTAGATCTTGATACTATAGTAAATGCACTTGGTGCTAGTACAGACGATCTAAGTGGTATTTATGTTTCAGTAGGTGATAGATATTGGACCAAGTTGTCAGACCTATATAAAGGTGTAACTGAGAAGGCAACTGAGGCTGGTACAGTTTTAACAGAACAAGTAAAAGTAGGTACAGAATTGTCTAAAGTAATAGATGTTCCAGGACATTATGAGAATTTAAGTGTAGAAGAATTATCAAGTGCTGTTAATAAAGCTTTGGAAGCTAGATTGGCAGTAGATCCAAATTTCTTGAAAGATTTAAGTACAACGACTACAAAAGTTGGAGAGAATTCGAGAGTGGTAGATGTCTTAAGAAGATTGGATATACCAGTAAATGGTGCATTAATTGCAGATGATGTTTATGAAAATACAAGAAGAACTTTTTCAGATCCAAAAGCTATAATTCAGACAGATAGACATTATGAGACAAAAACAAACTTTACAGGTAAGAGAAAAGAAGATTTAAGAGATGTAAGGAAAGAGCCTAGAAATCAAACAACTAAAGAAGATCGTGAAAGATAATATTTTATAAGGTAAAGATGCTTCTTTAAAAGCATCTTTGCTATTTGAAGAGGAAGAAATATGGGATTATTAAGTAGCTTAATTGATTTATATGAAAATACTAGAAAAACAAAAACAGATAAAAAAGATAATAAGCCACCAGTTCGAAACTATAACTTTGATAGTGGACTTACAGGAGATAGGAAAATAGATATTGCTACTCCTAAAGCCAAAGCAGCAGAAAAAGGGACAAGAGTAAAAGATGATGGAGAAGAGAGATAACATGGATAGACGTGAAGATAAAATTTTAAGTATTTTTGATGAATATGAGCAAACTGTTGATGCTAGTATAAAACAAGCTTCCAATGCAGAAGCAAGACCAATGTCAGTGTTTCAAAGTACAAGTACAGAGCATGGTAGTAAGAATTATTATCAGAGTATAAGAAAAGATGCGAAAAATTACTATAAAACTCTTAGAAGACAGGTGAGAAAAGAAGCAGCGGAGAAGAAAAGATTTACTAGAAAGAGACAGAAAAACATAGAGAAAATATCTAAGCAAGTTAGTAAGTCTGCTACTAAAACACTAAAAAAATCAGATGATACTTCGTATATAAGATTAACACCGCCTAAAGGTAAGAGAAATATCATAAGCAGAATAAGGCATAGAACTCATTATGATAAAGGTTATTATGACTATATTGAAGAAAATATAGAAAATGGATATATTACTCCTGAAACTATTGCTAGTGGAGAAGTAACAAAAAAAGAATGGAAAGAACTTCAAAAATATGAAGATGCAAGAGAAGATGTTACTGTAGGAAAAAATTGGCGTAGGTTTAAGGCTCTTTTAGCAACAGTGGCTATTACAGGAATGCTAATTACTGGTAAGACTATGTATGATGGAATAATGGATAGTTTTGAGCAAAGTGGAATAGTAGCAGAAGAAAATGCTGAACAAATGAGATTTGGACAACTCGAAAGCAGGGCAAGACATGCGTTATTTGATTTTACAGATCAACAATTATTATATGAATATACTAATGGTGATATTACTGAAGCAAATTGGGAGAAATTACCAGAAGAGGTAAGAGAATATATAAGAAATCCAGTTGTAGCAGCAGATGCTGAATATAAGAATGGTATGGATTTATCACACTTTTATGTAATGGTAGATGGAGATTTTACAACTGAGACTTGGGAGAAATTACCGGAAGAAATAAGACAATTTGTAAGAGAACCAGTATCAACTGCGAAGGAATATTTTGAAAATGGACACGATCAAAGATATTTATATGAAGTATCAAGAGGAAGAATGACAGAAGAATTTTGGAATGTCTTACCTAGCGAAATAAAACAATATGTTAGAAATCCAGTAGAACTTGCCAAAGAATTTGAAAGACAAGGAGACGATTTAGGATATTTAGCGAATCTTTCAGAAATAACTGATACAAAACAATTAGGCAGTGAAGTTTGGCAGTTTTTGCCAGAAGAATTAAAGGCTCATGTTGTAGATCCAAGAATTAGTGCAGCGGAGTTACAAACAGGAGTAGAAGAAGGAGAGCAAGTTCAAGAAAATAATTCAGATTTGGAGAGATGAGTATGGAATTTAGAATTGGCGGCAAGATAACTTTAGAAGGTAAGCAATATATTATAATAGATATCATGGAACTAAATAATCATAAATATTTATATTGTACAACAACAAAAGGTAAAATAAAAGCTATTATTTTTAAAATAGGTACTTTTGAAGGTAAAACTTTTATGAGAGAAGAAAAAAATCCGTTAATTATATATGAGCTTAGTAGAAAAATTCTTGAAAAAGAAGATAAAGAAACACTTAAAAAAATAGAGCATAAAAAGATTTAAAACCTTAGGGCAACAAACCTTAGGAAAGTTTTGTAAAACTATTGACATTATATGGTAAAAATGATAAAATAGATACGCTATTGTATAGGGAAACTTATGCTTCAGCGTATTTTTACTTTATAAAAGAAAGAGGGTGAATGAAACAAGATGCCAACAATTAATCAATTAGTAAGAAAAGGAAGAAGCACATCACAAACAAAATCAACAGCTCCTGCATTACAAAAAGGATATAACTCAAGAAAGAAAATACAAACTGACAATAGAGCACCACAAAAAAGAGGTGTATGTACAGTTGTAAAAACAGTTACTCCTAAGAAACCAAACTCAGCTTTAAGAAAAGTTGCCAGAGTTAAACTTTCAAATGGATACGAAGTAACTTCTTATATCCCAGGTGTAGGACACAACTTACAAGAGCACAGTGTTGTTCTAATCAGAGGTGGAAGGGTAAAAGACTTACCTGGTGTTAGATACCACATCATTAGAGGAACATTAGATACAGCTGGTGTTAAAGATAGAATGCAAGCTAGATCTAAGTATGGTGCTAAAAAACCTAAAAAATAGAAATTTAGATTCTAAACG
>CATJWN010000040.1 GCA_949745595.1 uncultured Clostridia bacterium | reverse complement strand
CCTATTATAACACAGTTTACATAAAGATTCAAATTTTGACACTAATTTGTAGATATGGTATAATAAAGTTAGATTGATGCGCTTTGCGTATCCGTCTTTAATTATATATGTCGCGACCTTTTGCGACAAGAATTCAGCTAGCAGCAAACCCCGGCACAGCAATAACTAAAGCAGCAATAGTATTAGCAGATTTCAGAAGTAACAACCAACAATTCTACCCGAACATCTAAGGAGGATGTCTACCATGAAAAAATTCGTTTCTTGTTTGCTGGCGGCACTGATGGTGCTTAGCCTGACCGTTACCGCCTTCGCGGCGGACACTTCGTCCTACGTTTACGTGTGGACGGATGACAACACCAAACTGCTGCACGTGCAGCACTATGCTTATGACGTTGTTGGCGCCTACATGGACATCGACGACCGTGTGAGCATCAAGGGCAACAGCCTGTACGACATGGCCGGCGTCATGATTGCCAATGACATCATGACCTACAGCGACAACAAGCCTACTGTGGCCCTGAACAACGATGGTTTGTACTTCCTGTCGAAAGACGGGGAGCTCCGCTATATGGAGCACAGCACGGACCAGACCTATTCGGTTGCCAACGTCAGCGCTGATTATATCGAGCTCGACATCGAGTCGATGGCGCTGAGAGCGGTTTCCGGCAGGAAAAGCTGGAACCTTTGGAACCTGACTTTCTCCGGCAACTATAAGCGCAATGATGACCCTGTGGTCACCAAAGGAGCCTATGTGCGTTCTTATGCGGATAAGGAAGATCCTGAGCGGATTGGATATGACGCGTATAGCAACGGCAAGCGCATCCTGACCACTTATTGCAGAATCAGCAATGTCTGGCAGCAGGACTACAATGTTTTGCTTAGCAGCACCTGCAAGGGTGCTAAATTCTGCGGTTACACCAGCGCGTACAGCATCTACCTCTACGACATGCAGAGCAAGACCGTATACGAATTCCGGCTTGACGATAAGTTTAAGACTGCGTATACGGTTCTGAAGGGCGAGACGGTGTATGCGTTCGAGCGCAACGATGCGGGCTTTATTTCTGCCATCGTGACGGACAAAGGCACGCATGCTGTGGGCACTACTACGACCAATCCGGCTACCCCTGCGCCGAACCCCGGCAATAACGGAGGTAACAACGGCGGTGGCAACACCACTACGGGTAATATCACGAGCGTCAGGAATTTCCTTGACAAGAGCATGGCGTATCAGAATAAAACTCTGGTCGGCACGCTGTCCTATGCCAACGGCTCTCTGAGCTGGAAGGGCAATGTGATTTACACCGGTAACGATGTGGTGGACTTCGGCGTCACTAAGAGTGGTGCTGCAGTTTTCACCAAGTCCAACGGCGACACGTACCTCGGAGGTACGAAAGTTGCTTCTTCGGTGAATCAGGTGGTTTATGACGATAACGGCATCGCCGTGGCCGTCAAGACTACCGGGAACAAGACTCTGTATCTGGAAGCCTAAACTAAGGCACCAGAAGCAGTGACCATAAATTAAAATTGCTTGCTGGCTGAATTCTAAAAAGGACCTCGGGTGCGCTGTAATGGCGCACCCGAACCTGATTTATATTAAAAATTATTATGTGCAAACTTTACTTTATTGTTATGGTTTGCACTTTTTGTCTAAATATGTTAGTATATAGAGTATGGAAAATAAAAAAAAGTTTATGAAAGCAGCTCTAAAAGAAGCTACTAAAGCATATAGTAAAGAGGAAGTCCCAGTTGGAGCTGTGATTGTTAAAGATAATAAAATAATTGCAAGGGCGCATAACTTAAAGGAAACTAGTTTAAATGCAGTATCACATGCTGAAATTTTAGCAATACAGAAGGCCTGTAAAAAACTTGGTAGTTGGAGACTAACAGATTGTGATATGTATGTGACTTTAGAGCCTTGTACAATGTGCACAGGGGCATTAATAAATGCAAGGATTAGAAAATTATACATAGGTACAAACGATCCCAAAACTGGAGCTTGTGGTTCAAGGATAAATTTGATAGAAGATATTGAATTTAATCATAAGATTGAAGTTGAAAGAGAAATTATGCAAGAAGAGTGTGAGAAGATTTTAAAAGATTTTTTTAAAATTTTAAGAGAAAGGAACAAGAATGGAAAAACAAAAAATATTTAAGAGATGTGCATTTATTGCTGTTGTTGTGATAATTATAACGATAGCTCTTACCATTATGCTTAAATATGAAGTAGAAGGAGAACAATCACTACCTTATAGCTTAGAGAAAATCCTTATGGTAAGTACTGTAGATGGAGATTTTACAGACGATAGTGAACATATTTGGAATATAAATGTTACTGAGATTAATGATTTATATATGTATATATCTCCAAGCAAGGAAACAGATGAGACTATAAAACAAGTAACTATTGAGAATTTCAATTTGGATAAAAAGCCAGAAAAAGGAAATGTTAAGATATATAGGCCAACTGCAGATTTAGATAATTTATATACTTATAGTGAGCAAGATTATTTAAATGGTAAAATTGTATATACAGGCGATAAAGTAGATGATATGAAGACCTTAGAGATTGCTAACAATGGCGGAATGTTAGGTTTTAGATTAGCATTAGAAGACTTAGGAACATATATATCAAATGAAGACACAGAAATTATCTATGATGGAAGACTACTTCAAAATTTAGGAGTGTCTTTAGAAGAGATAAAATTGCAGTTAAGTTTTGATATAATCATTGAAACAAATTCAAATGTAAGCTATAAAGGTTCTTTAAAAATGGATATGCCAACAGACGAAATTATTGAGAAAGGTTCTTCACAAATTGAGATAACTGATTTCTCAGATGTTATATTTAAAAGAATATAAAAAAGTATTGCAAAAAGGAAAATTCCATTATATAATCATAAAAGAATTTAAGAGGGCTTTTCTTTAGGAAGGTATGCTTCAATAAAAAGCTATGAATCTCGTCAGGTTCGGAAGGAAGCAGCGATAAGTAGTGCATTTATGTGAAATAGCATGCCTTCCTAAAGAGAAGCCTTTTATAATATATTAGGGGGCAAAAATGGCATATACAGCATTATATAGGGCATTTAGACCAACTACTTTTGCAGATATGGTAGGGCAAGATCATATAACAAAGACCTTGAAAAATCAGATTATGGCTGGAAGAGTTGGACATGCGTATTTATTTAATGGTGGACGTGGTACAGGAAAAACAACTTCTGCTAAGATTTTAGCAAGAGCAGTAAATTGCTTAAATATTAAAGATGGAGAGCCTTGCAATGAATGTGAAATTTGTAAAGAGATTTTAAGTGGCTCTTTAACTGATGTAGTGGAAATGGATGCTGCTTCAAATAATAGTGTTGAAGATATTAGAAGTATTAGAGATGAAGTAAATTTCCTACCAACTAAAGCTAAATATAGAGTATATATAATTGACGAGGTTCATATGTTATCAGTGGGCGCTTTTAATGCTTTGCTTAAGACTTTAGAAGAACCACCAGAGCATGTTAAGTTTATACTAGCTACTACAGAGCCTCAAAAATTGCCAACTACAATACTTTCAAGATGCCAAAGGTTTGATTTTAAGAAGATTTCTGACGAATATATTATAAAAAGATTAAAAGTAATTTGCGAAGGTGCAAATATTAAGATAAGCGAAGAAGCTTTAAAAATTATTGCCGTGCTTTCTGAAGGCGCAATGAGAGATGCTATCAGCATTTTAGAAAGATGTAGCCAAGAAAGTAATAACGAAATTACAGCTGATTTAGTAAAAGAATTAGTAGGCATTCCAAATTTAGAATATATCAGCAAAATTTCAAAAGCTATGTTAGAAAATGATGAAATATCAGCACTTAGTGTGATTGATGAGGTTATAAAAGAAGGTAAAGATTTATATAATTTCTTATGGGAAATTATTAAATATATTAAAGATGTGCTTGTATATAAAGCTACTAATCACTTAGAACTGTATTCAGAAGGAGAGCTAGAGCAGATAAAAGTATTAGCAGAGCACAGTGATAGAGAAAGCCTTTTAAGTATTATTTATGAGCTATCAGAATTAGAAAATAATTTGAAATGGTCTAATCAGAAAACTATTTTATTCCAAACAGGTGTTATAAAAGCATGTATGAGTGGAAGCTTTGCAGGTAGCAGTGTTCAGGAATTGCAGAATAGGATAGAAAAATTAGAAGCGAAAATTAGTAATGTAAATCCATCAGAAATGATGCAAACTGTACAAAAAGCTGATGTAAAAGAAGAAAAAACACAACCTACTATGATACAAGAAAAGAAGTTACCAGAGATAGAAAAGCCAAAAAGCACAGACTTTTGGAAAAAGGTAATGGACACTTTAAAGAAAAATAACAAGATGACACTTTATGCAACACTAATTAATAGTAGAGCAACTCAGGTAAGTGATGTTAGCGTGGAAATTGAGTTTCCAAATGGACTTACAGCTTTTAACGAGACTTTTTTGAACAATTCAAATAACAGAAATGACTTGATAAAAGCAATAAAAGCTGTCACAGGTAATGAAGTAATGATTAGCATAAAAGACGGAAAGGCAAAGGCAAGAGAAGTTCAGGAAAGAAAAACTCCTATGCAAGATTTAGGCATAGATATAAATATAATAGATTAAGGAGGATAAACTAATGGCAAAAAGGGGAGGATTCCCAGGAGGAATGGGAGGCTTCGGCGGAATGAATATTAATCAACTTATGAAAGAAGCAAAAAAAATGCAAGCAGATATTGAGAATTCACAAAATGAGCTTGCAAGCAAAGATTTTGAGGCAACAGCAGGTGGAGGCGCAGTAACAGTAAAAGTAAGCGGAGCTAAAGTTATAAAAGAAATTAAATTACAAAAGGATGTAGTAGATCCAGATGATGTAGAGATGTTACAAGATTTAATTTTAACAGCAACTAATGAGGCTTTAAGAAAAGTCGACGATGCACAGGCTTTACAGATGGGAAAATATAATATACCAGGATTAATGTAAGATAAAGAGGAAAAAAGGATGTCACTATATGCACCATCAATTGAAAAGCTAATTGAGAGCTTTGAGAAACTACCAAGTATAGGTCATAAAACAGCTCAGAGACTAGCTTTTTATATGCTAGATTTAAGTAATGAAGAAGTAAAAGAATTTACAGATTCGATTATAAATGCTAAGAAAAATTTGAAATTTTGTTCAAAATGTTTTAACATTTCAGACACAGAACCTTGTAACATTTGTTCAAATCCCAAAAGAGATGAGAGCACTATCTGTGTAGTAGAAGATGTACGAGATGTTTTAGCTATGGAAAGAACACATGAATTTAATGGTGTTTACCATGTTTTACATGGTTCTATATCACCAATGAATGGTGTGGGACCAGATGATATAAAAATTAAAGAATTGCTTTCGAGGATAATGGGTGGAGAAGTCAAAGAAATTATATTAGCTACGAATCCTAGAGTAGAAGGAGAAGCAACTTCTATGTATATATCAAAACTTGTAAAACCACTTGGAGTAAAGGTTACAAGAATTGCCAGAGGTATTCCAATCCGGTGGAGATTTAGAGTATACAGACGAAGTTACTTTAAGTAAAGCCTTAGAAGGTAGAAGTGAAATGTAAAAAAATAAGCCGTTTGGCTTATTTTTTATTTTACATCAATTTGTAAATCTGGCTGATTTTTACCAATAAATCTATTATAAGCTTGAATAATTGGCGAATAGAAAGACTCGATATGTTGTTCTTCCATTTTTGCAATAGAAAATAAGAAATTTTGTGATTCATTATCAAGCGGTGATTTATAGTCTGTAGTTTCTATAAAAGTTCTTAATGAATCTTGACTAGGAATATCTGTTACTTGTCCAGAAGAGCGCATCCTTTTTGTTAGGAATTCTGCAGCTTCGCTACTATGTTCAAGTTCAGGATGTTTAGATATAAATGCTTTGATTAGCAAGTCTTTTCTTAATCTGCCAGATATATAAGAAGATACAGAATTTTCTTGTAGTACTTCGGCCATAAAACCAGAGACTGCATTATTCATATCAGCTTCTTCCAATAGAGTAGAACTTGTAGAATCATGTGGCCTAATTTTTGTAGTTTCAAGCATAGAAACCATTTCTTGAACATTGTTAGATGTTTCTACATCTGCTGGTAGACTTTGTAAGTCTTCTTGTAGTCTGGTTAAAATTCTTCTTTCTTGTAATTTTAAATATGCAGAATATATCAAATTATCTTCGCTTTGAACACGTTGAGCAGTTTCAGCACATTCTAAGATTGTGTTTCTTTTAATTATACCTTCTACAGTTTCACATTGTTCATCTTTTAACATTCCAAGAATTGCACCAGGGCTTGCATCTTTTTCTTTTGATTTCATGAAGTTTATTAAAGAATCTTCATAGCGAATAGTTTGTGATGGTGTAGTTATGCTTTTTAATGCCTGAAGCCTAGTAGCTAGAGCTTCTCCATATTGCATAAGTTCATCTAAAGGTATATGACTTATATCAATAGATTGTGGTAAGCTTTTTTCAAAGTCTTCATAATTTACTTGAAGTTCAGGATTTAGTATAAGTTGTGTTTTTACATTTATATTATCAAGTACATTATAAAATTCTGGTGTTAAGGTAATATCTTTTTCTTTAGCTAATTTTTCTATTTCTCTTTTAGCTATTTCTCTAAGTTGTGATAAAGTATGAGGGTTTGATCCGCCTTTTTCTCTAGGCCTATCTAATTCACTATCTAGAGTAGTTACGATATATTTGAAAGTATCTTTATCAACTCGCTCTAACATTGTTCCAAGTTCTACCATTTCTCCTGACATAGATTGTCTTTTTAATTTGATAATAATATCACCAGTTTGTTCGTCAGTTTCTGGAAGTACAACTGTTTTAGAGCCAGGAATTAAAATCCAATTAGCTTCTTTTCCGTGCATCAATTGGTGGTCTTGAAATAGGATTTTGTATATCATAATTTATTTTATATTGTGCTAAACCATCTTGAAGTGGTTGAGTAGCTCCTTTTTCAGGAGTTAGCCCACTAGGTAGGGTTGTAGCATTTTTATTTTTGCGAAATATGTCGAATAATCCCATAATCTTCTCCTTTGTGTAATAATCTAATTTTATTGTATTATATAAAGCTTTTAAAAGCAATTACATTTATGTAACAAAAACGCTACTATTGTAGTAGCGTTTTACAAATATTTTTAGTTGAATTTGGTCTTGATAGACTTTCGGAAGCTTTTTTCATATTTTCTAATAATTCTGGATGTCTATATAGATTTTTTAAATGTCTTGCAACATTATCACGTTTTTTTATCCAAATACCGGCGCCATTCTCTTCAAGAAAACTTGCATTTTCTTCTTCTTGACCGAGGGATAGGATTCATAATAAGTATTGGCAAATTTGAAGTTAAAGCTTCTGTTATAGTTAGTCCACCGGGTTTTGTTATAACAAATTTTGAAATAGACATAAGTTCAGGAACTTTATTGGTAAATTCGACAATTTTAATTCTATCTGCGCTTTCAGTGGATTTTACTAGATTTTTAAATTTTTCATTCATTTTTGGATTTCTGCCTGAGATTGCAACTACTTGTAGCTTAGAAAATAAACGAATTAAAGCTTTAAGCATTAAAATAGTTGTGCTTCTACCAAGTCCGAATTCTCCACCAGCAAAGAACAGAACAACTTCATTATCAGGATTTAAATCAAATTCTCTACAGACTTCTGTTCTATCGTAATTTCCTAAAAATTTTTCAGAAACAGGTATACCAGTAACATATACTTTTGTACCATTTATACCTGCATTCACCATATCAGTTCTCATTTGTTCATTTGAAACAAAGAAATAATCTTGATATTCAGAAAATTCTAACCATTGTTCATGAATTTGAAAGTCTGTAAGTATAGTTGCAAGTTTACAATGTAATTTGTCTTTTTTCTTTAAAAATCCACACATTTGTGTACTAAATGGGTGGGTAGAAATAATTAAATCTGGTGCAAATTCTTCTATGTATACATTTAATTTGTGAGCCATTACTTTATTTGAAGTGGTAGAGATTTTAGCAAGTGCTCCATCTTTTGAATCTTTATAAAGTTGCTTCCAAGCCCAAGGAGCCTTTTTTGCCATCTCTTTGTAAGCACCAGTAGTGACTTTATTTACGTATTTATTAATATATTCGATACAGTCTATCATAGCAACTTTGATGTCAGGATAATTAGCTTCTAAATAATTTTTGATAGATTTTGCAGCAGACAAATGTCCACCGCCATATGAACCATAGAAAATTAAAATATTTTTCATATAAGTACCTCTTTTAATATTGTATGTACATTATATCATTAAATTAGAAATAAATAAATAGTCACTGGAAAAATAAGTATATTTTAAGAGTTTAAGGAAAAAATAAAAATATAAAATTTAAGGAGAACTAAGAAAATGAGAAGATTTTTACAAGAAAATTTTAAAACAGCAATAATAATAGTTTTGTTTTTATTAATGATAATAACTGGATATTATGCGTATGTACTTAGAGAACAGTATATTAACACAAGACTTAACACATATAATGAGGCATTTTCAAATGTAGTAAATTATGTGAATAATGTGGAAAATTACTTAGCAAAGGCGATGATTTCAAAGACACCAGAGTATTCTGCTGATACGTTAGTGCAAATTTGGAGAGATTCTAATTTAGCAAGTGCATATCTATCACAAATTCCTTTAACTAATGATGCACTTATGCAGACTTCGAAATTTTTAAATCAAGTAAGTGATTACTCTTATACGATTTCTAAGAAAAATATAAGACAAGAGGAGCTAACACCAGAAGATTTTGATAACTTAGAAACTTTTCATAGATTTGCTTTAGATTTAGAAAATACTTTAAATACTTTATCAAATGAACTAAATAATGAATTTTGGAACTGGGAGAATATAGCTCCTACAAATCAATTTGCTCAGGCTGTAGCTAATGTAGATATGTTCCAAAATTTAGATAGCAACTTAAATGAATATGAAGGACTAATTTATGATGGTGCATATTCTGATCACGTAGAAAAAATTGAGAAGAAAGGTCTTACGGGTGAATATATTTCAGAGGAAGACGCAAAGAAAATTGCTAAAGAAGTTTTTGTGCGGAAAAATAGTAAATTTTACAAGCAATGGACTTATTAAAAATGCACAAATTCCATATTACGATTTTTCTATAGATTTTGCAGAGGAAAAAGGTGCAAATGTAGCAATATCAAAAAAAGGTGGACATATAATATATGCGTCATTAGATAGAAAAGTTGAAGAAAATAAGATTTCACAAGAAGAGGCAGGAGAAAAGGCAAAGGAATTTTTAGAGACACATGAATTTACTAATATGAAAGAAACTTATTATATGAAAGAAGAAAATATTGTTACAATAAATTATGCTTATGAGCAAGAGGGTGTGATAATGTATCCAGATTTAATAAAGGTAAAAGTTGCATTAGATGATGGAGAAATTCTTGGCATTGAGACAACAGGATACTTGAATTCACATACTGAAAGGGAATTAGTAGAGGAACAGATTTCTTTAGAGGAAGCTAGAGAAAATATAAATGAAAATTTAGAAATTACTTCAGAAAGGAAAGCAGTTATTCCGACAAAATGGAAAAGTGAAATTTTATGTTATGAATTTCAAGGCAAAGTAAACGACAAAGAATTTTTAGTTTATGTAAATGTGGAAACTGGTAGAGAGGAAGATATACTTGTTATATTAAATACACCAGGAGGAACGCTTACGACATAAATTATAGTTTGTACTTGCAAACCTTAGGGAAATGGTATATTATATTGGTAGCAAAAACTAGAAATTTGAATAAATTATAGTAAGGTTATTCACAATTTACGACAGATTGTGGATAACTATACATATAAAGGAGAAGAAAAGTGCAAATCAAAGTAAAGGACTGGAACATAAATTATGAAGTTTGTGGGCAAGGTTATCCTGTGATTATTTTACATGGTTGGCTTACAGATTTAGAAACTATGAGACCAATTGCAGAAGGATTGAAAGCAAATTTTAAAGTTTATTTAATTGATGTTGTAGGCTTTGGTAAAAGTGATCTTCCAGAACATCCACTAACTAGTAATGATTTTGGAGACTTTTTAGCAGAATTAGTAGAGAAATTAGAAGTTAAAAATCCTATTTTAATTGGACATTCAAATGGTGGAAGAACTATAATAAATGCAGTTGGAAGAGGTTTAATAAGTCCTAGAAAAGTTGTGCTTATTGATAGTGCAGGTATAGTTCCAAAACATAGTATGAATTATTATGCTAAAATAGGATTTGTAAAATGTGGGAAATTTGCTTTAAATTTATTGCCAAATGTTTCAGTAGTTAAAGATTTTAAAGAGAAACTTTTGAATTCAGTAGGCTCAAGTGATTATAAGGCTTCACCAGTAGTTCTAAAAGAGACTATGAAAACGATATTAAATGAAGATGTTAAACCTTTGCTTCCTAATATAAAAGCGCCAACGCTTTTGATATGGGGAACAAATGACGAAGCAACACCGTTGTCAGATGGTCTACTTATGGAAAAACTAATTCCAGACGCAGGACTTGTAAAGTATGTCGGTGGCAGTCATTTTGCATATTTAGAGAATATTCAAAATGTTAATGTAGTACTTAATGAATTTTTTAAAAATGATATACAAGTTGAAAAATAGTTACAATTAAGTATAGGAAGGAAATGATAAATTATATGAGAATAAATACAGAATGTATGATTGCAATATTACAATACGTATTATTACAGTGTTTACCTTTTGCAATATATTTCTATAAGAAAAACCGTCATGGCTTACATATATTACAATTAGAGAATTATTATAATGATAGATATTTAGCTTGGATGAAGAATAATATAAAAACAATTTTTGATATAAAAACTATTGGACTTCTTGTTATTCCAGTGATTGTTATGATTTTTTTCAATTGGGATTTAGGTAGCTTACTTAACGTTGTTGCTTATTTAACACTTATACTTACATCAAAAAGACCTAAAGAGAAAAAGCCTTTTGTAGTTACAGCAAGAATAAAAAGAATGGCAGTAACTTATGCTATTATAATTGCAGCAATATTCTATATTTCAGCACGTAATGTAGTTCTTATACTTAATATATGTGCAATTTTTGCTTACGTATTTGTATATATTGTAAATTTAATAAATAGACCAATAGAAAAAGCCATAAGAGCGGGATTTTGTAGGAAAGCTACTCAAAATTTAAAGAGTATAAAAGGTTTAGAAGTAGTTGGCATTACTGGAAGTTATGGCAAGACCAGTACAAAACATATTGTAAATACTATACTTTCACAGAAATATAATACTTTAATGACACCAGAAAGTTATAACACAACTATGGGGGTTGTAAGAACTGTTAATGAAAAACTTTCAAGAACAGATAATTTATTTGTCTGTGAGATGGGAGCAAAGTATGTTGGAGATATCAAAGAAATTTGTGATATTGTACATCCTAATTATGCCATTATTACAGCTATTGGTGAGCAACATTTAGAGACTTTTAAAAGTCTAGAGAATATTAGAAAAACAAAATTAGAGCTTGTGGATAGTTTGCCTGAGGATAAAGGAATAGCTTTTGTAAACTGGGAAGATGAAAATATTAAAAATTCAAAAATAACTAAGAATATGGTTAGATATGGTTTGAGTAAAGAGGCGGACTATTATGCAACTAATATTGAAATAACTGAGAGGGGTTCAAATTTTGATGTAGTTATTCCGGGTAAAGAGCCTATCTCAATTAAAACAAAATTATTAGGTAATCTAAATATTTTGAACATAGTAGGAGCAGTTGCAGTAGCTGATAAACTTGGATTAACAGAAGAGCAAATTAAAACTGGAGCAAAGTATATTAAGCCAGTTACACATAGATTAGAGTTAAAACCAAATCCAAATGGTAGCATTATTATAGATGATGCATATAATTCAAATATTAGGGGTGCTAAAATGGCACTTGAAGTTCTTAAGAATTTCAAAAACAGAAAGAGAATTTTAATAACACCACGGTATTGTAGACTTAGGTGATAAAGCTTTTGAGATAAATAAGGAACTTGGAAAAGCTGCAGCAAGTTGTTGCGATTATGCAATACTTGTTGGCAAGAAACCAGCTGAGCCGATATTTGCTGGTCTAAAGGAAAAAAATTATTCGGAAGAAAAAATATTTATTGCTAAAGATTTAGAAGAAGCTTTAGCCAAAATGAATCAGGTTATGGATTCTACTAGTGTTATACTATTAGAAAATGATTTACCAGATAATTACCTATAAAAGGGGGAATAGAAAATGATTAAAGTTGGAGTGTTTTTTGGTGGAAAATCAGTTGAACACGAGGTATCAGTAATTACAATGCATCAAGCTATAGATAGCTTAAATCCAGAGAAATACGAGGTAGTACCTATATATATTGCAAAAGACGGCATAATGTATACAGGAGATGATTTACTAGATTTATATTCATTTAGAGATATGGATGTATTATTAAAAAGATGCTATAAAGTAGCAGTAGTAAAGACAGAGAACGAAGTGCAAGTAGTAAGATGTCCAGCAACACTATTTGGAAAAAATGTTATAAATACTATTGATGTTGCTTTTCCAATAGTACATGGAACTAATTGCGAAGACGGAACATTAGCAGGATTTTTAAATTTACTAGACTTACCATATGTTGGACCAGATATTATGGGTTCAAGCATTGGCATGGATAAGATTATGCAAAAGAAGGTGCTAAGAGGCAGTGGACTTCCAGTTGTTGATTTTGTTGATTTTTATGCTATGGATTACATAAAAGACGAGGAAAAAATACTAAAAGAAATAGAAGAAAAATTAGAATATCCTGTTATTGTAAAACCGGGAAATTTAGGTTCTAGTGTTGGAATAAAGAAGGCAGATAATAAGGCAGAGCTTGAAGAAGCTATTGATTTTGCTATGGAATTTGCTGATAGAGTCATTATCGAGCAAGCAGTAACTGACTTAAAAGAGATTAATTGCGCAGTTATAGGAAATTTATCAGACAGTGAGACGTCTATTTGTGAAGAACCTATTTTTACAGACGAAATCTTAAGTTATGCAGATAAATATATAGGTGATGGAAAAACTAAAGGCGGCACGATAGGCGGAGAAAAGGCTGGAGCGGTAAAAACAGCGGGTATGAAGTCAGGCGGTAAGACATCGGGAAGTTCTGATGGAAATTTCACAAATAAGAAAATACCAGCTGATATAAGTAAAGAAAAATCAGAGGAAATTCAAGAATTAACTAAAGCAGCATTTAAAACTTTAGGATGTAGTGGATTTTCAAGAGTAGACTTTTTAATGGATAATAAAACTGGTAAAGTATATATAAATGAAATTAATACAATACCTGGTGCACTTTCTTTCTATTTATGGGAAGCAAGTGGAAAATCATTTGAGGAAAAACTAGATCAAGCAATTGATATAGCACTTAAGAGATATCGTGAGAGACAAAGTTTAACTTTCTCTTATGATCAAAATATTTTAGCAATGCAAGGTGGAGTAAAAGGAAGCAAAAAATAATGAAAAGTTTTGAAGAAGTATATGAAGTAGTTAAAAACACATTATCTGAGAAAAGATTTAGACATTCTGAAAAGGTTATGGAAAGATGTGTAGAATTTGCAAAGCTTTATGACGAAGACGTGGAAAAAGCAAGATTAGTTGGTATTGCACATGATATTGCGAAAGAAATTCCAAAAGCTAAAAGAGTAGAAGAGGCAGAAAAAGACGGAGTAATTTTAAATGAATTCGAAAAGCAGCATACCTCTCTAATACATGCAAAGCATGGTGCCGTAATATGTGAAAAAAGGTTTGGCTTTTCAGAGGATATGTGTGATGCTATAAGTTTTCACTCTACTGCAAAAGCAGGTATGTCAAAACTTGATAAGATTTTATATCTAGCAGATTTTTGTGAAGAAGATAGAACTTTTGTTGAATCTAAAAAGGCTTATGAAATTGGAAAAGAAAACTTAGATGAAGCGTATTTATATGCACTTAGTGAAAATATAAAGTTTATGCTAGAAGAAAGAAGACAGCTTGATATTGCTTCTATTGATGCTTATAATGATATGTTAAAATAGATAAATAATGAAGTACGGGAAAAGCTTTTTTCCGTACTATTTTTTGCAAAAAAATCTTAAATTTTACTTCACAAACTTTAGCGAACGTGATATAATCAATTTGAATTTTTACAAAGTTCGGAGGATGTTTAAATGATTTTTAAAGACTACTATAAAATATTGAATTTAGAAACGAATAAAGTAACTATAAATGAAATAAAAATTGCATATAGAGAACAAGCAAAAAAGTATCATCCAGACGTTAATGTAGGCAATAAAAATTGTGAAGAACGCTTTAAAGATATAAATGAGGCGTATAAGATTTTATCAGAGCCTACTAGTAAGAAAAGATATGATAGAATTTGGAATAGAAATATAGGAAACAAAAACTCTTCTTATCAATATACTCCAAAAGGTGATTTTTTCACTATCTTTTTTGGAAATGTGGCAGAAGAGAAAACAGAAAAAATAAATGCTAAAGTTGCAGTCAAAGGGGAAAATGTAGAAACAGAGCTTAATCTTAGATTAGAAGAAGCTTTTAGAGGTGCAAAAAAAAGTATATCACTCCGTACGGTAGATGGATCTTTAAAAACAATAAATGTTGATGTCCCACAAGGAATTAGACCTAATGAGAAAATTAGAATTATGGGACAAGGTAAGCCTGGTAAAAATGGTGGCAAAAATGGTGATTTACTTATAAGAGTGAAAATTAAAAATGATGAAGAGTTTTCTTTAGAAGGATATAATATTAGAAAATTATTATACTTAACGCCTTGGGAAGCAGCATTAGGAACAAAAATAAAGATAAATGGGATTAACGAAGATATTTCTGTATATATACCAGCAGGGATTTGTTCAGGTGAAATTATTAGTATTGAAAACAGAGGTTACAAAGATGGCAAAGGTGGAAGAGGCAGTTTAATTTTAGAAGCAAGGATATTAATGCCCAAGGAGTTTACGGAAAGAGAGAAAGAGCTATTTAGTGAACTTAAACAAATTTCAAAATTTAATCCGAGAAAAGTTAACATAAACTAAAAAATATTGTTGACAGATGATGTGCGATGCGATATAATAATTTAGTGATATCATACGAAAGACGTACATTGTAAAATAATGTATAAAGGGGTGTATAAAAACTAATGGAAGAAGAAAACAATTTACAAGGAAAATTTTTCAGTATAACGGAACCACAAGGTACAAGCACTGTTATTTATCAAGTTAATAGAACTGAGAAAGAATATTTAAAGACTTCTCCTAAATATACAGTTGAAAGGCTTGGCTTTTCAGAGGAGTTTGTTGGGAAAAATAAAAAGAAGACATTTTTTGTTGAAAACCCAGCACCCGAAGGAAATCCTTTAGTCATTCTTTCTTTTGCGAAAGAAAGAGTTGTTGTTAATATGGGATTTTTGGATTATGACACAGTTAAGATATCAAGAAAGCCAATTCCTATAAAATGCAGTTCAATATATAATGAAGAAGAAACTGAGTTTAAGGAATTTGAATATACACCAAATATGAAACGACCAATTTCTATAATTGATCCAGAAACTACAGAAGAAATAAAACCAACATTATATTTTGATGATGAAACAAATGAAGTAAAGGGAAAGTGTAAACTGAAACCTAATAAACAATATTTTGCATTTGAAGTTGCAGACAGAAAGAAAAAAGGGTAAAAAATGAGGAGGATTCGCAATGAGTACTACTAATTCAGATAATTCTGAAATGAAAGTAATAAGAGTAAAACCAGAAGAAATTCAATCATATTTAGATAGTATAGGCTGTAGAAATTGTACGGTTTCAGGCACATTTTGTAAAGTAATAGATGAAAGAGAACAAAACTTAGATACTTTTTCAGGTAGCAGTTCTGACAATGCATCAGATACAGGTGCTACTGATACAGCAAATTCTACATCTTCAACTTCTGGAACAAGTAAAGCAAATATAGAGTTTGGAAATGCAAATATAGCATTTATATCAGAGTTGTTAACAGGTCAATTGCAAGAGCTTAAACTTGTAGACCCAACAAGAGCAAAAGAGGCAAGAAGAGAACAAAAATCTAAAGACGAACGTGAATAAAATATGTGCTTTATACATACAGAGGAAAAGGTGAAAATATATGAGTTTTTTTGAAAAATTAAAAAGTGCATTAAAAAGAATAAAAGGAAAATTGATAGTAGCTGCAATATTGGTGTTAATAATTCTGTTTTGGGCAGTTGCACCATTTACTGTAGCTATTAAATCTGCTTATGTGCCTGTTATAGATCAAGAAACAGGAGAATTTGTTTTAGATGAAAGTGGAAATATAAAAGAGGAGTTCGATTGGGACAAATTTTTTACAGAGCTATTAGGCGTTGATGCAATGGGAGATGAAACAGAAATTGGTTGTGGTTTAAGAAATCCATTTGCTGCAGTAGCAAAATGTTTTACAGAATATTTTTCAGCATATATGTATACTTGTAAATGGTTTATACTATTCTATGCAGGCTTTGTGTTAGTAGGAGTAATCAAGGCTTTTCCAAAGCACGAATATGAAAACATTGAAAATGGTTCAAGTGATTGGAGTGAAAATGGCGAGCAGTATCAAGTTTTAAGTAGAAACAAAGGTATTATACTAGCAGAAAAGAACTACTTACCAACAGATAAACGTGGTAACGTAAACGTACTTGTTGTACGGAGGTTCTGGTGCTGGTAAATCTGCTTCTTATGTTATTCCGAATGCTACACAGCTTTTAGGATCTTATGTATTTACAGATCCTAAAGGAGAGCTATATGATAAAACAGCAGGCTTTTTTAGAGCAAAAGGCTATGATATAAAAGTATTGAATTTAGTAAAACCACAAAACAGTGATGGTTACAATCCATTACATCATATAAACAATGAGATAGATGTTGACGTTATAGCAAATACAATTGTTAAAGGTCAAGGCGATGGAAAGGCGCAAGATCCATTCTGGGATGATATGTCAGAGATGTTATTAAAAGCTTTGATTTATTATCTAAAAGCTGTAAGACCACCAGAAGAACAAAACTTAGCTAGCTGTTCAGAATTGATTAGGGCAGCAAATAACAACAATGGAGATAACTTACTTACAAACTTAATTAACCAATTGCCTTATGACCATCCAGCAAGAATGTTCTATAAATCTATTGAGTTAGCTCCAGAAAAGACATTTAGTTCTATCTTGAGTTCATTACAATCAAAACTTGGTAAATTTGATTCAAGAGAGATTGCAGAAGTTACTTCAACAGATACTATAGATTTTACAAAAATAGGTAGCCAAAAAACAGCAGTGTATGTTATATCTTCAGATACACATACAGCATATGACTTCTTACTTACAATATTCTTCTCACAAATGATTCAACAGTTATATGATTTTGCTGATGCAAATGGTGGAGAACTTCCAGTTCCTACATATTTCATACTAGATGAGTTTGCTAACATTGGTCAGATACCTGATTTTGATAAGAAAATATCAACTTCAAGAAGTAGGAAGATATCATTTAGTGTTATCTTACAAAACTTAGACCAATTAGAAGCAGTTTATAAAGAAGCATACGAAACAATTATTGGTAACTGTGATACTCACCTTTTCTTAGGTTCTAACTCACAAAAAACAGTTGAGTATTTCTCTAAAGCGTTAGGTGAAAAGACAATTACAAGAGATAGTGTTTCAGTAAATAAAGATAGAGAAGATTGGAAGCAAGGTAAGAGTGAGTCTGATCAAGTTATGGGTAGAGCGCTTATGACACCAGACGAGCTTCGTAGAATGGATACAGATCAATGTATTATTTACGAAAAAGGTATTAAGCCAGTTAAAGCTAATAAATACTATTATTTTAAATATCCAATCGGAAAGAGTATAACGAAATTCAAAGTAGACCACAATGATGTAGAAATTGAAAGAGGACCATGGAGAAAATACAATCCATACAATCCTTATCAAGAAGGTGACGAGAATTCTGGTAAAGGTGGAGGTGCACAACAGTCTTTAGAGTCATTAGACGAGTTATTCTCAGATATTGATAATGCAGATAAAGACCATAAAACACCACTTGAGGTAAATCAGCCAACAGCTGAAGAAGCAGCAAAGGCAGAGGAGAAACGTCAAGAAGAATTATCAGATATTCAAAAAGAATTAGAAGCAAAATTTGATGAATTATTCGGCTCAATAGAGCCATAAGAAAAATCCCATAGAAATATGGGATTTTTTATTGAACCTACAACGAACAAATTTTCTTAGCACCGTTGACTTTTTACGGAGAATATGATAAAATCTAGCCACAAATAGCGTAAATGAGAAAAGGAAAGTAAAAATATGAATTTTGTACATATAGCAGATATGCACTTTGACGCTCCTTTTACAAGCCTTAGTAGCTTGGAAAATATGGGAGATATCAGGAGATTAGAGCAAAGAAAGATATTCAAAAAAGTGATAGATTTTATAAAAGAAAATGAGATTGGATATTTATTTATATCAGGTGATTTATATGAGAATGAGTATATTAGATTATCTACTATTGAATATATAAATAATCTTTTTAAAGAAATTCCTAATACTAGAATTTTTATATCACCAGGAAACCACGATCCATATATGAAGGGTACTTATTATGATACCTTCAAGTTTGCAGATAATGTACATATTTTTAAAGGTGGAATTGAAAGAGTTGAGACAGAAGATGCTAATATTTATGGAATGGGTTTTAATTCTTTTAGTATGTCAAATTCAGAGATTTCACAATTTATTTTACCGATATCATATAAGCCAAATGTATTTGTTGTTCATTGCGATTTAAATGGTGGTAGAGACAAAAATGGAATAGAGTATAACCCAGTTACTGAAGCAAGATTAAAACTGTTTAATTTTGATTATATTGCTATGGGACACATACATAAAACTAATTACAGAAAAGATAAAAACATTATATATCCAGGTTCGCCAATTTCTTTTGGTTTTGATGAACTTGGTGAGCATGGAATGGTAGTAGGACAGCTAGAAAAAGGAAGACTAGAAAGTGCATTTATAAAACTAGATGAGAGAGAGTTTGTAGAGTTTGAGCTTAATATAGAAGGTGTTTTGTCTAAGGAAGACTTAGTGGAACAGATTTCAGCACTTGAATTAGAAGAAAATAAAATGTATAAAGTAATATTAGTGGGTAGTAGAAATTTTGAGATAGATACAAGAGAAATTTTAAAATTAGTTAGCCTAAAAAATGTACTAAAAATAAAAGATGAAACTTTTCTAAATTATGACTTAGAGGCAATAGCAAAGGAAAACAATATTAAGGGAATATTTGTTAGAGAAGCTATGCAGTTATTAGAAAAAGGAAAATACAGTGAAAAAGAAATTATTAGAGCAATTGAAATAGGATTAGAGGTAATGTAATGAGGTTTAACCATTTGAAAATAAACGGTTTTGGAAAACTTATAAAAAAAGAACTAGAGCTTAAGCCAGGAATAAATGTTATATATGGTGAAAATGAAGCGGGAAAATCTACTTTAATGAAGTTTTTGACAGCTATGCTTTATGGTGCTTCAAAGAATAAGAATGGTAAAAGTATACCGGACTTTGACAAGTACAAACCATGGGCATTAGAAGAGTTTTCAGGCAGATTAGAATATACTTTAGATAGTGGTGAAAATTTTGATGTATATAGAGAATTTAAAAAGAAAAACCCAATTATTTATGACGAAGATAAGAAAGACATTACTAAGGAGTTTAAAGAAACTAAGTCTAAAGGAATTGCTTTTTTTGAGGAGCAGACAGGGATAGACGAAGAAACATACTTAAATACTGCAATAATTGAGCAAGAAGAAGTAAAGCTTGCACAAAATAGTCAAAATGCTATTATCCAAAAGATAAGTAACAAGGTATCTTCTGGTGATGATAATATTTCCTATAAAAAAACATTAGCGCTTCTTACAAAACTTCAAGGTGATAAAATTGGAACAGATAGGACACAAAATAGACCAATAAATAGGGTAAATGCAGAAATTGGTAAATTAGAAGGAAAAATAAGAGAATTAGAAGATATAAAGAAAGATTCTAAAAGTTCAGACACTGAACTTGAAATTTTCAAAAAAAATATTGAAATATACGAAAAAGAAAAAGATGAAAAACTAAAGAATTTAAGTGAAAATTCAAATTTAGATGTGCTTCAAGAAGTAGAAAAGAGATTTCCAATTACAGATTATATAATTCTAGGAGTTTTAATTATAATAGTTGCATTATTATTGGTTTTTTTAGAAAACAAAATAATTGGACTTGTAGCGCTACTTGCACCAGCAGCACAGATTGCAAGACTTGTTATAAATGACCAAAAACAAGTTAAGGCTAAACATTTAGCAGAAGAGGAAGAAAACAAGCTTAAAGAAGAAAAAATCAATTCTCTTACTGAAGACATAAAAGCATATGAAAAAGAAATTGAAAAAATGAAGAAAGATTTATATGAGATTGAATTTTGCAAAAAATCTGACGAAAAATCTCTTGAAGAACTTCCAAACCTAGTACAAAAGCTAGACGACTTGTATGAAGAAAAAGCAGAGCTTATGAGTTTAAATAATTCTTTTAATATTGCTAAAGAATGTTTGGATTTAGCATATGAAGAAGTTAAGAAGAACATTAGTCCACAATTTAGTTATAATTTGTGCAAAACGATGGAAAAGATTTCAGATGGCAAATATAATTTTGTTAAGGTAACAGACGATGAAGGTTTAGTGGTAGAGCTTGAAAATGGACAGTATGTATCAGCTGATAGACTTAGTGTTGGAACAATAGACCAGTTATATTTATCATTAAGGTTAAGTGCAGTAGGAGAGGTATCAAACGAAATACTGCCAATAATGTTAGACGAAGCATTTGCATATTTCGATAATGAAAGGTTAAGAAATGTTTTAGAATATCTTGCAAAAGAGTATTCAGACCACCAAATTTTGATTTTTACTTGTTCAAATAGAGAAGAAGCAATTTTAGATGCGTTAAATATTGAATATAATTACATAGAAGTTTAGCTAAAATACTTGGAAAAACTTGTAAAATCCCTAATTTTGTGGTATAATAAATTATATTATGTAAATCAATTGCGTTAGGGTGGTTATGGAAACAGAAGAAATAAGAGATAATAAGGAATTAAAAAGAATAGTAGCATTAAAACTTGGAAAGTTGCCTTATGAAGAACTTATGGCAGAAGACTTTAGTAAAGTAGAAGAAATTGCTTTGAATACACATTTGATTAATGGTCAAGAGTCAGGGATAAGTTTAGATGCTATTAGCTTATTTCCAAATTTAAAAAGATTAAAATTATTAAATTATAGAATAACTAAAGAAGCTATTGATGTGATAGCTTCTTTAGCAGGTTTAAGAGACCTCGAGATTTTTGGTGCAGAGTTTGAAGAAGGAATAACCTTTGAAGGATTGGAACATACATTAAAAAGCTTGAGGTTTTATAATTGTTTAGGAATAGATTTCCCATATCCTAGATTAGATGAGGTCTGGCTAAATCAAACGGATATTGATTTTAGTAAGATTGATTTGCAGACAGCAAAGAAGATTTTAATTAGAAATGGATATATACGAAATGTGTGTGATTTAACAGATTTTCCGAATATTGAGAGTATAAATTTAGATGGTTCAATATTAATAAAAGAAGATGAAAAAGTAGAAGATATAAAAGTGAGCAGTCGAACAATGTATACACATAAGGCAGAGGTAGAATTAACAGATGGAGAGAGAATATAGTATAAAAGGGAGCAAGTATGGAAGAGATTTTTGATAGAAAACTTACTATTAAAGATATACAAAAAATCAATGAAATGAAACCCAAGTTTATTTCAATTAGAAGTACAAAGTATTTAGAGCGTAAGGTCTTACGTGAACTAGATGCTTCTATTAAGATTAGAATTATTGGTGAAGACGAAAACAAGTCAGCAACAGAAAAAGAAGTAGGAAAAAGGGCACTACAGGCTGAACAAGAAGATATTTTATATTCCAAAGAAGAACTTGAACAAATTTTATCTATATATGAAGATTATGAAGAAGGTGTTCATGAAGACTGGTCAGACTTAAATAAAGTTCTATATGTGTATGCAAGATTAGTTGCAGAGTACGATGTATCATTAGCAAATCAAGTAACTGAAAATGATATATCTAAAAAATCTACATTGAAGGCTATATATACTGCAATTCCAGATTCTAAAGGACTTGCTAGAAACTTTAGAGAGTTAATGTCTAGAATAGGAATCCCTTGTAGATATGTAGAGAATATTGAAAGAACTCACGCTTGGAACGAAGTAAGAATTGATGGTACATATTATCCCGTTGATGTAGCTATTGATTCTAAGCTTTCTCATCAAAAAGGACCTGGAAATATATTAGTACATAATTTTGGTAAAAATCCAGAATTTTATGAATATCCAGAGCATCAATTAGGAACAAAACCACAAGAAATAAAATTATTAGATAGAGATGGTGTTCAAAAAGCACTAAATGTAGTAGTAGACCAGATAGCACTTGACCATAGCAAAAGGAAAGAACGTGTAAGACAAAATATTACAATCCCAGTACAGAGTAAAGAGTTAAAAGGAATTTTTAAAGGGGATACGGTATCTCTAAAAACTTTAGAAGAACTTAGTACATTAAAAATTTCACTTACAGATGATAAGACAGAAGAATTAATTTCAGAATTAAAGTCAATTGGTACATATTATCCAGAGATTTTAAATAATGTTGAAATAGAGAATAGAACTGCAAAATCTGTAAATATGCAGGAAGTTGTAAATGGTATTTATGAAGCAAAATCAGTAGGTCAAGATATAGTGATTGACCCTGTAAATCTTACTATTGCATCAAGTTTTGAAGAGGATTTTAGAATAGATTTGTCTAAAGTTCCACAAGTTGCAGAAGACGTAACTAAAAGGATAGATGATGATTTTAGTGGTCAAAGTGTAACTTTTAGAAACACAAATACATCAAAATCAATGAAAGTACCAGATTTTAAGGCTAAGCCTTCTGACAGCTTGTCAGGAATGGCCTTTGAAGGTTTTGATGTAGAGGGATTAGATTTAAGAGATACTAAAGTAAATAGACTTTCTTTTGGTGGATCTACAAATTTAGATAAAGTTATTCCAGCAGTAGATGTTTCGTATGACATAGCTTTTAAAGCTATAAATGCTAGTGAATTAACTTCAGCACTTAGCAATTTTAGAATTCATAAATTAACAGTAAGAGATGTTGATTTACACGATAGACCAATACTACAAGAATTATCTGCAAATCCAGAGCTTACAGAAATAATTATAAACAGAGCAAACCTAAATAATTTAGATGGTCTAGAAAATTTTGATGGAAGATTATATTTCTTAAATTTAATGGTAAATGAATTAACAGTTAATGATATTGCGAGAGTGCAGAATTTTAGGAATACAAATCCACTTTTAGAGAGCTATTTATCAGAGAATGCGCCTTTTATAAGAGAAGTTAGGTCATTGACACCAATTTCAGATGAAACATATAATTTTATATCTGAATACAGTAGACAGAGAGCTGAAAATTTTGGTATTTATAATAAAGAAGATGCAGTCGACTATTTACTTTGGGGCAGAACCAATATGCCTTATTATATCAAAGATGTTAGAGTTATTAGAGATGGATTAAAACTTATACATAATCCAATGATGGTAGAAAATGATACAGAGTTGGAAAACTTCGATTTTACACAAGATTATGTAAAAGATGGCATATTATTGTTAACACCAGCACAAGTTGAGCATTTAATAGCAATTGGAAAAACAGTTCCCCAAACTGTTAGACTAAGATTAGAAAGTACAGTAGATTTAAGTGCAGTTGAAGCAAATAATTTAGCACTTAGAGCAAGTAGTCTTGGAATAAATATAAGAGAAGTACAAATTGTTGACCCTACTAAACACAGTAATAGGAACCAAATGGCTCCATATACTTTGAGTCAATATACATATATACGTGATACTTTGGATTTATTAATTGATGGAATAGATTTGACAGATTCTGATATTGATAAATTTGCAACAGTTTATCAGAGATTGATGGATAGTATTACTTATGATTTTGATGCTATTAAAGATGATAATTCAGCAGAGTCAAAATATTATGCTGAGAAGAGAGATACTTGTAGAAACTTACTTCAAGGACTTGAAGAAGGAAAGTGTGTATGTTCTGGATATGCAGATATTTTAAGAAATGCACTATTGATGGTGGGATTAAATGCAGAAAATGTTTCTGGTTTTACTGGTAGAGATAGTATAGGAAATTTGACAGGTGCTCATGCTTGGAACAGAGTAGAGTTAGATGATGGAACAGGTACAAAAAGATGGTATCATACAGACCTTACTTGGTGTGCTGGAAGAAGTCCAGCAGCTATGGAAAGAGTAACTTTAAGAGGTGATAGTTGCACTGATTTTACTGATAAACATATAACTAATGCACTTGGACTTCCAACAGTTTCTAGTATGGATTTTGATAGGAATTTATTAAGAACTGCATTTACAAAGGCAAGAGCAAATAGTTTTAATATTAAAAGCAGACAAAGTCAAATAGATATTCCAGCAGATCCTCAGTTACAAATTGAAATTTTGGACCAAGATAGAATTTTAGCAGAATATTCTCGTAGAAGAAATGATATGTGTGCAAAATACTATGGAGACAAAGAGTATAGACGTGAATATATGGAAAGAAGTCGTAGGTTTAGAGCACATGAAATTGAATTGAATCCGGGTACTGTTGCAGCGTATAGAACGATTGATGATTATCCTGAAAGAGAAGAGGATGAACAATTTTTGCTATTAGACAAATATGCAGAATGTTTAGAGAGAATGACAAAATATGAATCAGGTAATACAAGTGTATATCAAGGAACTCCAGATCAAATAGCTGATGCTTTAGAAAAAGATAGAGAATATGTTGAGACTAGAAATCATACTTTTAATAAAAACAGTAATATGAGAAGTAATTTAGCAACTTTGGGTAAATATGGAGAAAGAGTGCCATATATACCGCATCAAGATGGAGTACTTAAAAATATTGGTAGGGTAGCTTTAAATGCTGGTATTTTTACTAGAAACTTAGTAGCTCCAATATATAGAGGAGTGGGTAGGTTTGTTGCCGTACCAATACATAGATTAGTAGTAAGAGATAGAGATGCATCACCATTTAGAAATAACTGGTATCATAGAATGGTAGCAAGAAGAGATTATTTTACAGAACAAAACAATTCTACAAATCCTAATCATCCGATTAGAAATGGTATAAAAGCAAGAGCTGAGTCTATTTTTAAAGCCAAAGAAGGAAACAAAGTTGTATTAAATGCAGGAGCTTTTGAAATTCAGTCAAATATAGTTAGACAAGAAAGAGAAAGAAATTTAATTCATAGTTTGACTAATCAAAGCACTGAATATGCTACACAAATTGCTACACTACAAAGCCAAATTTCTGCTCACCCAACTGCACCAAATATTGATGATGCAAGAAGAGCTTTACAAGAAAAGATTAATAAAAAGGCTACAATTGATAATAGAATTAACAATTTGAGTAATAATAGAACAGGAATGTCACAAACAGATGCAATTAGTGATGCTCAACACGACATAGCAGTAAAAGAAGAAGTAACAATGAAAACAACTGTTATTAAAGGCTTTGCTAAGGGATTAGCTGTTAAATATGTTGGACCTAAGATCCACGATTGGCTTGCAAAACGAGGAACAAAAACAATAACAGAGCAAACAACGATAATGGAGCCAGTTGAAAAACAAAGATGGGTTGAGCCTACATATAAAGAACAACCAGTACCAGTATATGAAGAAGTGTTAGACACTAATAAGAGTATGTCTCAGATGATGGAAGCAAATAGCGGTAAATCTGTGACAGGTTTTTATTCAGTATATGGTGGAGAAAGAGGAGGAGCTTCTTATACTCTTACAGGTAATGAAAAAATTACTGCTGTATTTGAGGCACGAGGTAAAGGTGGTACAGGTTTTTCAGATACAGTTGGATTGCAAGCCCCAGTATTAGTTGATAAAACTTTTGATAGAAGTTTGTTAACAGAAAGTGGTTTATTAAATCAAAATCTTACAATTAATGAACTATTAGAAGTTGTTAAAGGAGAAGGCGTTGACGCAAGTGCTATTGCAAATATGTATGTATCAGTTGGAGATAGATATTGGGTTAAACTTTCTGAACTTACTACTGACTGGACTTCTGACTTACAGGCAGGGGTAGCTTCTGATTTAGTTACTAGGGTTCAAGTAGGAACTAGACTTGAGAGAGTACTTGATGTCGCAGGTCATTATGAAAAATATACTGACTATATACCAAAAGTAGCAAGTATATCTCATACAGTTACAGACGATACTTTAGCAAAAGTATCAGATGCTGTATTAAGAACAGGAGCCTATGCAGATGGAGTAATTGATGTTGGAGAAAATTTAAGATTTTCAAGTACAAATGTTAAAAATAATAAGTCTATACCTAGAAATTATAGTTTTAATAGAGATGCAGATATACCTACAAGTAGAAAGGAATTTCGTAGTCAAATGGAGAGAGAAAGAGGCGTATAAAAGTACTTGTATATATTATGTACGTGTGATATAATGTTATGGCAAATTAAAGAAAAGGAAGAGTTTTTATGTTTCAAAGATTAGATGATGTTGAAAAAAGATATGAGGAACTTAATGGTTTGATTGCAGATCCAGAGGTTATATCTAGACAAAATGAATGGAAAAAACTTATGAAAGAGCATAGCGATATAGAGGAAATTGTTTTTAAATATAGAGAATATAAGACAGTTTCTAAAGACTTAGAAGAGGCTAAAGAAATGATGTCAGATCCTGAAATGAAGGAACTTGCTGAGATGGAATTCGAAGAAGCAAAAGAGAGACTTCCAAAAATCGAGGAAGAACTTAAAATACTTTTAATTCCAAAAGATCCAAATGATGATAATAACGTTATTTGTGAAATCAGAGGTGGAGCAGGCGGAGAAGAGGCAGCATTATTTGCAGGCACATTATTTAGAATGTACTCAATGTATGCAGAAAAGAAACATTGGAAAATAGATATATTAAACGAAAATGCTACTGAGCTTGGTGGCTATAAAGAAATATCTTTTATGATTACTGGTAAAGGTGCATATAGTAGATTTAAGTTTGAAAGTGGAGTACACAGAGTACAAAGAGTTCCAGATACAGAGAGTAGTGGTAGAATTCACACATCAACTGCAACTGTTGCAGTACTTCCAGAAGTTGGAGAAGTTGAGATTGAGTTAAATCCAGCAGATATTAGAATGGAAGTGTTTAGAGCTTCTGGAGCTGGTGGACAGCACGTAAATAAAACATCTTCTGCTGTTAGATTAATTCACGAGCCAACAGGAATTGTTGCAGAATGTCAAACAGAAAGATCACAAGTTCAAAATAGAGAATATGCAATGAGATTACTACGTTCAAGAATTTATGATATAGAAAAAGAAAAACAAGAAAGTGCTGTTGCAAATGAGAGAAAGAGCCAAGTAGGTTCTGGTGACAGAAGTGAGAAAATTAGAACATATAATTATCCTCAAGGTAGAATTACAGACCACAGAATTGGCTTAAGTATATATCAATTTGAAGATTTCTTAAATGGAAATTTGGATGAAATGATTGATAATTTGATTGCTACAGATAGGGCTGAAAAACTGAAAGGTAATGAAGAATAATTTTATAAAATTGTTGTTTATTTTTTAGGTTTATGATATTATTTTAATATGTAGATAGATACGTACTAAGGAGGAAGCTTATGAAGAAAGAGGATAAACAGGAAATAACACTAGGAACAACAGTTAAAGCAGTTATTACAGGATATGTAGCTTATGGAATTTTGATTGGGTTTGTAGCTTATATGGCAGGGATAATAATAAATTATTGTTTCAAGTCAATACCAAGTGCAAATATAAGAGTGCTTTCAATTACACTTCCACTTATAGAGGCAATTTTTATATACTTTATAGTTAGAGGGGTATGCAAGTTAAGTGTTCATGATGTATTTAAGAAATGCAAGACAAATCCGGAAAATTTACCAAGGATAAATTCAAGATTAAGCTTGTTTATAATGATAATGATGGCAGTATATATAGCGGGTTCAATTGTAATTTTACAATCAGATTTTGCTAGTAAACAAAAATCAATTGTTGTTTCTTCATATAGATATCAAAACTTATATTCAGAGGAGCATGCTCGTAATTTAACAAATGAAATGCAGTTAGAATTTGAAGAAGAAAAGGTTAATACAACTATATCTACAGTAATCATAGAACTAGGAATGGCAGTATCACTATTCTCAGTGATACCACTTCAAAAAAAATTAATTGAAAATAAAAATGAGTTTTAGAAAAAATGCAGTGTTTTTAACACTGCATTTTGTTATTATTATATTAACGAATGAGCAATTGCTCCACAAATAACTCCTATAATGTTGCCTAATGCTGAAAAGCGTCCTTTGTATAGATGTTTAGATTCAGGAATTAGTTCACAAGAAACGATGTAAAGCATAGCTCCAGCTGCAAAACCTAAAGAAATTGATATAAAGTCATAGGAAATGTTAGATATCAAACTTCCAGCAAAAGCTCCAATGCCAGTAGTTATTCCAGAAATTGCGGTGATTATAATTGCTTTTAAGGCATTCATACCGCCTTTTTTTAGTGGAAGTGCAATTGAAATTCCCTCTGGAATATCATGTATACATATTGATATAGCAAGTGATAATCCCAAAGTTTCAGAAGCAGAAAAGCCACTACCAATTGCTAAGCCTTCTGGGAAATTATGGATAGTAAGACCAAGAAAAACAATTAATCCAGTTTGCAGTAATTTATTTTTTGTTTGAATTTTATTTGTATTTTTTATTATATTATCACAAATTGTCATACTTGCAATACCAAGAAAAATTCCAATAAGAGCAATACTAATGCCGCATAGTTCTAAAGCATCTGGTATTAAATCAAAGCAGATTATTGAGGTCATAAGTCCGACCTGCAAATTCTAAAATAAAACCTAAGAATTTAGGTGAATTTATTTTTACTACTGAACCAATTACTCCGCCAATAGTAGTTCCAAGCATTCCAAAAGCTAATCCTATTAATCCTACTCGTGTTAAAGTTTCCATTTTAAATACCTCATAAAAATATATATGAAAAAAATTAGAAATTATGAAAATAAAATGTTTATTTTTAAGTTTATTTATAGTATACTTTAAAAGTGCAAAAAATAATCTTGACAAGAAAAATAAAAGATTATATAATACAAACATAAGTTTTGGAAAATTGAGGGGAATTACATGGGATTATTAGATGAACTAAATGATAAACAATATGAGGCAGTAATGAAAACAGAGGGGCCTTGCTTAATTATAGCGGGAGCAGGAAGTGGAAAAACGAAAGTATTAACACATAAAATAGCATATTTGATTGAGGAAAAAAATGTAAAGCCATGGGATATTCTAGCTATTACTTTTACTAATAAAGCAGCAAATGAAATGAAAGAAAGAGTTACAAACTTAGTTGGAGATATTGCAAGTGATATGTGGATTGGAACTTTTCACTCAGTTTGTGTTAGAATTTTAAGAAAATTCATAGATAGACTAGGCTTTGAGACTTCTTTTGTAATTTTCGATACTTCAGACCAAAAGACTATGATGAAGCAGATTTTGAAGGCTCAAAATATAGATGATAAGTTGTTTTCAGATAAGAGTGTTTTATATGAGATTAGTAATGCAAAAAATGATATGTTAGAACCAGAGGAGTACGCAGAAAAATATAAAGGTGATTATAGAAAAGAGCAAATTGCAGAGTTATATAAGATTTATCAAAGAAAGTTAAAAGAAAATAATGCAATAGATTTTGATGATATCATTAATTTTACTATTAAGATATTGAAAAATAATCAAGACATCTTAGAATACTATGCAGGGAAATTTAAGTATGTTTTAGTAGATGAGTATCAAGATACTAACAAGGCGCAATTTACTTTAGTAACACTATTTGCAAGTGGCTATGGAAATATAACTGTTGTAGGAGACAACGACCAAGGTATTTATTCTTTTAGAGGCGCTGATATTTCTAATATTTTGAACTTTGAGAAGGATTTTCCTGGAACTACTATTATAAAATTAGAGCAAAACTATAGATGTACAGGTAGTATATTAAACGCAGCAAATGAGGTTATTAAGAATAATGAGACCAAGTATGATAAGACTTTATGGACTAAAAATGAAGTAGGAACTTTGCCTAAAGTATATAGAGGCTCAGACGAGTATGATGAGGCAAATTATATAGTAGAACAAATAAATTCTTTAAAAAGAGAAGAGTATTATAAATATTCAGATTTTGCAGTATTATATAGAATGAACACACAGTCACGTAGTATAGAGGATATTTTAAGGAGAGAAGATATACCATATAAAATTGTAGGTGGTTTAAAGTTCTATGAAAGAAAAGAAATTAAAGATATTATTGCATATTTAAGATTAATACAAAACCCCGCAGATAACTTAAGTTTAACAAGAATTATAAATGAACCTAAAAGAGGTGTTGGAAAAACTAGCTTAGATAAAGTAGCAGAGCTTTCAGACAAAGAAGGAATTTCTATGTTTGAAATTATTAAAGATGCTGATAAATATGGTCTTGGTAGAGTATATGCAAATACTAGAGATTTTGTACAAGTTATTGAAGATTTAAGAAATAAAAAAGATAATATGAGTATTTCTGAGTTAGTAAAAGACACTTTGACTAATTCAGGATACACAAAGGCATTAGAGTTAGAAGATACTGTTGAAGCAGAGAACAGGATACAGAACTTAGACGAATTCTTGACAGTTGCGATAGAATTTGAGGAAGAATCTGCTGAAAATACTTTAGGAGATTTCTTAGAGGGAATAACTTTAAGTTCTGATTTAGATGGAATGGAAGAGTCAGAAGATTCTGTTACATTAATGACTTTACACAGTGCAAAAGGATTAGAGTTCCCAGTGGTATTTTTAGTAGGGATGGAAGAAGGAATTTTTCCAGGCTTTAAATCAATAAATGAGCCACAAGAGTTAGAAGAAGAAAGACGTCTTTGTTATGTAGGAATTACGAGAGCAAAAGAGAAATTACATTTTACATGTGCAAGACAAAGGACTATTTATGGCTCAACTAGCTGTAATAATGTTTCAAGGTTCTTGAAAGAGATACCAGAAAGTATGCTAGATGGAGCTACAGAAGCGTTTGAAGGAAGTAGCAGTAGTAATGATTTATTTTCTTCAGATAGTAGGTTTGAATGGAGTTATGGTAAGGTTACATCATATAAAGATAATTCTATTGGAACTAAGACTGCTACACCAGCATTTCAGTTTAGAACAGCAGATAGTTTCTTACAAAGCTTAGCAACTAAGAAAGCAGGAAAAGACATAGATTTATCTGCATATAAGTCGGGTGTTAAGGTGTTCCATAAGAAATTTGGAGAAGGTATTATCAGTATGGTTGAAGCAGAAGGAGATGACTTAAAGGTAGATATTGATTTTACTAAAGTAGGACATAAGAGATTAATGGCTAAGTTTGCAGGACTAGAAGTAATTGAATAAAAAAGGTAAGGACGAACTGGTGGAGTTCGTCCTTTTTGTAGCGTCGTAAGAGAGTGGTGGTTTCTCTTACGATAGGTTAGTCATACATTTGGTGGAATGTATGACCTATATATAATTTAATATAAATTGATTTAAAAATCAAGCTTTTTTTCATTAAAGTTCTTTATTAGTTTTGCCCGGTTTGCTCTTCAATGTAGTCGTCATAAGTGCATTCTCTAATTACTACATTGTTATTAGAAATATCAACAATTTTATTAGCAACTGTTTGAGTTAATTGGTGGTCATGAGATGTGAAAATCATAATTCCTTTATATTTTTGCATACCTTCATTTAGAGCTGTAATACTTTCCATATCTAAGTGGTTAGTAGGCTCGTCAAACATTAAGAAATTAGCTCCTGAAAGCATTAATTTTGAAAGTACGCATCTAACTTTTTCACCACCGGATAATACATCAACATTTTTAAGTGCTTCTTCACCAGAGAATAACATTCTACCTAGGAAGCTTCTAACATAAGTTTCGTCTGGATCTTTTGAGTATTGTCTTAGCCAATCAACGATACTCATTTTATCTGTGAACATATAGTTATTATCTTTTGGAAAATAGTCTTTGCTAATTGTAGTTCCCCACACAAGTTCACCACTATCTGGTTCGATTTCTCCGGCTAAAATTTGGAATAACACTGTTTTTGCAATTTCATTATCAGATAGAAGTGCGATTTTATCTTCTCTTTTAACTGTGAAGCTAATATTATCAAGGATTTTTTCGCCATTAATAGTTTTAGAAATATTCTTTATTTCAAGTACTTCTTTACCTTGCTCTCTATCAGGTTTGAAGTCAATATATGGATACTTTCTATTTGATGGTTTAATTTCATCAAGTTCTATTTTTTCTAAAGATTTTTTCCTAGAAGTAGCTTGTTTTGATTTTGAAGCATTGGCACTAAATCTAGCAATGAATTCTTGTAATTCTTTAATTCTTTCTTCCTTCTTTTTGTTAGCATCACGCATTTGTTTTAAGGCAAGCTGGCTAGATTCATACCAGAAATCATAGTTACCAGGGTAAACTTTGATTTTACCAAAGTCAACATCTGCAATATGTGTACAAACTTTATTTAAGAAATATCTGTCGTGAGATACAACAATAACTGTGTTTTCAAAATCAATAAGGAAGTCTTGAAGCCAGTTAATTGTTTTGATATCCAAGTCGTTAGTAGGCTCGTCTAATAGAAGTACATCAGGGTTTCCAAATAAAGCTTGTGCAAGAAGTACCTTAACTTTGTCCTTTGCTTCGATTTCACTCATGTATTTATAGTGTAAATCGACATCAATGCCTAAATCATTAAGCATTTTAGCTGCATCTGCCTCGGCATTCCATCCATCTAATTCTGCAAACCTTTCTTCAAGTTTTGCAGCACGCATACCGTCTTCTTCAGAAAAATCAGGTTTTGCATATATAGCGTCTTTTTCTTTCATAATCTTATAAAGTTCATTATTACCCATCATAACAGTATCTAAAACAGTAAAACCTTCAAAAGCATAGTGGTCTTGTTTTAAAACAGATAATCTTTCGCTTTTATCTAAAATAACTTCACCTTTGTTAGGCTCAATTTCTCCAGATAATATCTTCAAAAAAGTTGATTTACCAGCACCGTTAGCACCGATTAAACCATAGCAATTACCTTTTGTAAACTTGATATTTACATCTTCAAATAAAACTCTTTTACCAAATCTAAGTGTAACTCCACTTGAAAGTAGCATTTCAAAATCCTCCTAAAATTTATTTAAGTCTATTTATTATACCTTATTTGTTAGAATATTGCAAGCGTGTAGATGTTTAGTATTTTTGTTTTGAACTAACACGGAAATTCTAAACATTTTGTTTCTTTAAATTGTAAAAATATGTTGCATTATTCTTTATAATGTTGTATACTAGCGATATCCTTTTACGAGGAAATCTCAAGAAAGGAGGGCAAGAAGAATGAACTCATTTGATTTAATCTGGCGATTGATTGTATTATTATTGCTAAACAATAATAATGAAAGCCAAGACAAAAAAAAGACTAAGTCTTTCAGGCGGACAGCGACCGCCTGTTTTTTTATTGTAAAAAAAGAGAGATATGCAGCGAACATATCTCTTGACAAGTTGAATTGCTCATTCGACTTATAAATTAATAGTATTATAATACATTTTATATAATATGTCAAATTTTTTTATTTATTCGAAATATTAATATTATGTATTAGTCATCCATACTTCTGCCTTCTTCGTGCGTAATAGCTGGAATAGTTCCATCATATAAAACTAGAGGAACACCGTTAGGTCCTTTTATCATATTGATTACTCTACTTTGTGATGATAGCATAAGTAGAGCTGTTACATCATTTGGGTTTCCCCAAGGTTTCTTGTCTTTGTCAAATGCTAATTCTGTTACTGGAAATGAAGTTCCTAAATGTCCATTTAAACGATGGAATGGATAGGTTTGACCTAAAAGATACATTAATTCAGCTTCTCCAGTACCGAGTTAGAATCTTATATGCAGACACTAATATTCTTTTACCATCAGCTGTTGTATATGGAAATGGTTTTGGTTCGCTAGGATCTACATTCCTTTTTGCCAAATCGTCTATTACTCTTCTTGATAGTTTTTCTTTTTTAATTTTTTTTTCCATGATTTCCCCCTAAATTAAAAATACTTTTTAAATTATACCATGTTTACATAAAAAAGTCAAATTGCTGTAAACAAAACGTAATACCTATGTAATTGAAGTCAAAAAAATAAAGAGATATAATATTTATGTAAAATTATATTTACAAAGGAATAAAAGTATGGCTGCACCAGATAAACAAATGGGAAAAGCTGATTTAGAAAGTTTTTTAAATCAGCAATTTCCAAAAAGTAAAGAAGTAAATAATTTGCTAGAACAAATAACATCTAGTAAAAATAGGATGGAAAAAGCAATGGGTGAAGAAATTCCATCTTTTTATGGTACAATTTCTAGACTTATAAGTACACATACTGTAAATGGTATTTCAGACTGGGTTAATAGTAATGGACAGGTTAATGTAAGTCGTATAAATAAAGCAGCTGAAATAGCTAAAAGAGAATTTCAAGTACAAAAGAGACAAGAAGAGGAAGAACAAGCAAAGAATAATAAACAACAAAATTATATAAATGAATTAAATCAGAGCAATGATGCGAAAGTTGATTTAAGTGATATTACGGAAAGCAAATTTATTGATATTGCTATGAATATTGACAAGTACTGGGATAGGATGGGGAAAGAAGAACAACAAGTTTTAACAGAAGCAACAGATAAAATGGCTGGAACTGCAGAACCTTTTCAATTACTTCAAAAAGCATTATTTGATCCAAGTATATTAGAGAATCCTCAAAATTTAGAGACGATTAAAAATGGAGTTTCGCCTAATTTGTATAAAAAGGTTTTTCCTGATGGTAGATTTAGTGAAGAAGTAATGAAAGATATACTTTTAAAGAAGATTAAAATAATTGGAGAATTAAGTTTAATTAGGGAAAATGGTGAACTGTCTGTTGAAATTATTCAAAGTGTTTGTAAGAAAATTGGATTAGATGGAGAGGAATATGAAGGATTAATTGATACTGAATATATTTTACAGTTATCACCCGAAGATTTAAATAAAGTATTTGAAGATATAAGGAAAAAAGTTGCAGACCTTGAATTATCAAAATCTCCAAGACAAACTGGAATAGAGGCGAGTACATTAGAATATATACAAAGAGCTGATGAAGCTTTAAGTGCTGCAGGAGATTCAGATTATACAGAAATGTTTTTTGATGATTTATTTGCTGGGGCTATTGACTTTGCTGAGCAAGCTGAAGAAATGGGACTTCCAATGCAGGAAGGAGAAGGGTATACTACATTTTTTGAGCTAGAAGAAGGGCAGCAAGAGCGTGGACAAGCTGGTATAGATGGACAGGAGATTGACGAAGTAGATGAAGTTACAGCAGGGCAAGTTGGTGAAGTGGCAGAAATGACACAGCAAGGCAAAGATAGAAAGGGTGCAGAGGTTATACAAGAAGGAGCAAGAGATACACTAGAGCAAAGTGACGGGGAAATACCAAGAGGGCAAGCTGTGCCAAATGCAATGGGTGTTGTTGGAATGTTTCAATCGGCAGCAAGAGAAAATGCAATGCAAGAAAATCCATTACAAAGTAATGATGAAGGAAAAGGAAATGCTGATAATTATATACAGGCACAAGAAGAGTATCAGGCACCAACATTAGATAATTTAGAAGATGATAAGAAAGGTGGAATACTAGGCTTTTTCTCTAAAATAAAAGAAGCTGTACAGGCAAGATTTACTAAGAAATCTGAACAAAAGAGATTAAATCCAAGTAGTGAGCAAAGAACAGACGAAAATGGCTGGAACATAACTACTTATGACGGTAATGGAAAAGATTTAGCACCAAGAGGTACAGGACTTAGAAATGCTATGGTAAGGTTTGCGGAAAATACTATTGGTAGAGTTGCAAAGCTAACTACAAAGTCTCAAATTTCAAGTGAGCCAACAAATACACCATATGTAATTCCAGCAAATATACAGCAGCAAGCAAAAGCTAAAGATAAAAGTAGAGATGCAGATAAATGGGTGGTTGATCCAACTAGATTAGCGCCTTTAAAGGATAGTAAGGGTACAGCGGATAGAAATCGAAGTACAATTGATGAGAAAAATAAAGATGATGGGGCAAGATAGATACTAATGATAAATAAAAAACGCAATAATTTTGTTGTTGCGCTTTTTAATTGGAATAAATTAATTGAAACGAATAAAGAAAGAGGGAAGACATGGACAAGATTTTTAAGAAAATTGCAGAAGAACTAAACATAAGAGAAGCACAAGTCGAGGCTACAGTTAAGCTTATTGACGAAGGAAATACAATTCCTTTTATTGCACGTTATAGAAAAGAAGTAACAGGTAATTTAAGTGACGAGACTTTAAGAGATTTAGATGAAAGATTAAAATATTTAAGAAACTTAGAAGCTAGAAAAGAAGAGATTATAAGACTTATTGACGAGCAAGGTAAACTTACAGATGAGTTAACAGTAAAGATCGCAAGTACAATGGTATTATCTGAACTTGAAGATATTTATAGACCATTTAAACCAAAGAAAAGAACGAAAGCAACTATTGCTAAAGAAAAAGGCTTAGAGCCACTTAGTCAAATTATCTATTTGCAAATGGAGAAAAATAGCATATATGAAGTTGCTAAAGAGTATATAAATGAAGAAAAAGGAGTTAACAATGAGGACGAGGCAATCGCTGGTGCTTTAGATATTATTGCAGAAAATATTGCAGACAATAGTGATTATAGAAAGAAAATAAAGTCATTTTGTTTTAGAGAAGCTGTTATTTCTAGTAAAACAACTAAAGAAGAGGAAAAGTCTGCGTATGAGATGTACTATGATTACAGTGAGCCTATATTAAAAATGCCAAGTCACAGGATTTTAGCTATTAACAGAGGCGAGAAGGAAGAATTCTTAAAAGTAAAACTTGAAAAGCCAGAAGATAAGATTATAGATTATTTGAAAAAGCAAGTAATCAGAGACTACAAGAGTCAATTTGCAGAAATGCTAGAAAATACAATAAATGATGCTTGGAAAAGATTGATTGAGCCTTCTATTGAAAGAGAGATAAGAAGTGATTTAACAGAAAAAGCAGAAGTTCAAGCTATTAAGGTTTTCGGCAAGAATGCAAAACAGCTTTTAATGCAGCCACCAATCAAGAATATGACTGTTATGGGATTTGACCCTGCATATAGAACAGGTTGCAAAATTGCAGTTATAGATAAAACAGGTAAATTACTAGCAACTACAACAGTTTATCCAACAGAGCCTCAGAACGATGTAGAGGGTGCAAAAAAAGTTTTAAAGGACTTAATAGTAAAATTACAGGTTAATATGATTGCAATTGGAAATGGGACAGCCTCACGCGAATCTGAGATGTTTGTTTCAGATATGATAAAAGAAATAGATGGAGAGATTTATTATGCAATTGTAAGTGAAGCTGGAGCATCTGTATATTCAGCTTCAAAGCTTGCAACGGAAGAATATCCAGACATTAATGTTTCTTTAAGAGGTGCAATATCTATTGCAAGACGTCTTCAAGACCCATTATCAGAACTTGTTAAAATTGATCCTAAGGCAATAGGAGTAGGGCAATATCAACATGATGTAAATCAAAAGAAACTAAGTGAAAGCTTAACAGGTGTGGTTGAAGACGCTGTAAACTCAGTAGGTGTTGATGTTAATACTGCAACTCCATCACTACTTTCTTATGTTTCAGGAATAAATATGAGTATTGCAAAAAATATAGTAAAATACAGAGATGAAAATGGGGAATTGAAACAAAGAAAAGATTTACTTAAAGTTCCAAAGTTAGGACCAGCAGCATACAAGCAATGTGCTGGATTTATCAGAATTTTTGATGGAAAAAATCCACTTGAAGTAACGGCAGTTCACCCAGAAAGTTATGAAGTTGCAGAAAAGTTATTAACAAATTTGGGATATTCTGTGGAAATCTTAAAAGAAAAATCAAAATTAGAAGAAGTTAAAACAGCTTTATCAAAAGTTGATGTTAGTAAAACTGCTGACGAATTACAAGTGGGAAGTTTGACTTTAAAAGATATTATTGAAGAACTTTCAAAACCGGGACGTGATCCAAGAGAAAGTATGCCAAAACCGATATTAAGAAGTGATGTTCTAAAATTTGATGATTTACAAGAAGGTATGACGCTTACTGGAACAGTAAGAAATGTAATCGATTTTGGAGCGTTTATAGATATTGGTGTAAAACATGATGGTTTAGTTCATATTTCAGAAATGGCAGATAGGTTTATAAGGAATCCATCAGAAGTAGTATCAGTAGGAGATGTTGTTAAGGTAAAAGTTATTGGTATAGATAGAGAAAAACAAAAAGTAAAATTATCAATGAAAGTATAAAAATAAGGCTCTCTTAAATGAGAGCCTTTAACTATTCTTTTTCATCGTTACATTCTTCGTAAAATACTCGTATTGAAGTGATAAGATATGGCATTAATAAAAACATTCCTATCCAGTTTAAGATATTTGCGATAGTTTCTCCAAATTGCATTTTTCCTACTGCTACGATAACTGCAAGAACTATATACCAACCTAAGAAAGAAATTATAAGTTTGACAAAATTCCATTTCTTGTTTTCCATTAAGCTACTACTTGTTTCAATTATTTCCTTTGCTTTCATATCTTTATTACTAGCTAGTATATAAGAAGATAGCACATAAGGTATTGCAGAAAGTGCTATACCTAATAAGCCTACAAGGAATAATAGTAAAGCATATAATGAATATCCTGACCAATTTTCAGATGTAGGTGGTATATTTTGTACTGTTAAGAATAATATTCCGATTACTGCTGCAATAATTATAAAAGACGGTAAAATCATTTTCAAAACTGTTAGTAGGAAAATTTTAATAGTTTTTGTAAAGTTTAAAATTCCTTCATTAAAGATAGTTGTAGCACTAACTTTTTTGCCTTCATATAGTTTTGACATCGAAGATATAAATCCAAAAGACAAAGGCAAGAATAATGCTAAATAAATGATACTTGCTGCAGCATAAAGTATTGGCGCGTTTTGCGCTAGTGCTGACACATAAGTAAGTAGATAAGAAAGTGCAACACTTGCAAGTACAAATACTGCTGATACTTGCAAAGCCTGCTTTTTATCTAATTTATTCAAAGCTGCTTGTTTTATTTCTTTAGAGTTTATCATTTGTACCTCCATTAATATTTATTTTGTATATCCAAGATTTCATCATAATGATGATCTAAAATATCTAAGAAAACTTTTGCAATTTTTGGATCGAATTGAGTGCCAGAACATTTCTCAATCTCTGCTCTAACAACGTCTAAAGGAAGAGCATTTCTATAAGAACGTTTACTAGTCATTGCATCAAAAGTATCGGCAACTGCTGCAATTCTTGCAAATAAAGGAATATCTTCACCTGCAAGCCCCGTCGGATAACCAGTTCCATTAAATTTTTCATGATGGTGATATACGATAGGTATCATATCTGCAAAAATTTCTGCATTAGATAGAATCTGTTTACCTATACTTGGGTGATTTTTAATTTCAGAATATTCTTCGTCTGTAAGTTTTGCCTCTTTAAGTAAAATACTATCAGGAACACCGATTTTTCCAATATCATGGAAAAGTCCGCCAATACGAAGTATTCTTAAATCTTCTTTAGAAAGACCTAAGTATTTTCCAATTAGTACAGAAAAATCTGCAACTCTATCTGAGTGACCTCTAGTATAACTATCTTTTGCTTCAACAGTATATCTTAAAGTTTCAATACTGTCTAAGTATGCTTTTTCAAGTTCTTGATTTTTATCTTGTAGCTCTTGGTTTATTTTTTTAATAATCTTCATTTGCTCAACAGAACGAAGTGCTGATTCAATTAAAAGTAATAACTGGTCAAATTTATCACTTTTTTCGCAATAACCTTGAATAGATAGTCTCTTAATTGTTTCTAGTGGTGGTGCTAAATCTTTATGCCCTGTAAGCAATAATATGTACAATTCTTGGTTGAATTTTCTTATTTCTTCAACCACTTTATCTCCGGTGAATTGGTGTCATAATAAAATCTAGCAATAATAAGTCAAAGTGCTCATTACGTATTTTTTCAATTGCTTCATATGGATCAGTAACACCAACTAGTTGATAGCCAGAACGTTTTAAGAAAACAGAAAGTGAATCGATTATTCCATTTTCGTCGTCGCAAGCAATAATTTTGTAAGGGCTAAGAGCTTGCTGTGATTCTGAGTGGCGCATTTTGTACCTCCTTATTTAATAGGTATTATAATATTAAAAGTTGTTCCAGTAGCTTGGTCTGAAGTAAATTTTATGTCTCCATTAAATTGTGCTTTAATATTTGAAGCAGACATAAATAAACCAAGACCAGTGCCGTTTTTTCCTTTTGTTGTAACCATTTCTTTGAATAATTTTTCTTGAATTTCTTCACTCATTCCAGAACCATAATCTTTAACACTAAAGATTATATTTTTTGCATCTTTATAAATTGAAAAATCTATATTGTTATTTGGTTCTCCATTATAAGCTTGTATAGCGTTTGAAATTAAGTTATTAATTACTTGTACTAATGAGTTAATATTTCCTTTAATCTCTAAATTTTTGTCCACTTGTACAGAAGTAGTAAGAGTTGTTAGAGATTGTTGTAATTCATGTTTCATAAGTATTGAAATACGTTTTGTAAGCTCTTCTATTGAGAAAGATTCATTCGTTCTATCTGTAAAGGCAACTGCCTGACCACGAACGGCTGTAATAACGTCAGACATATATGCTGCATAGTTTTTAATTTTATTTAGCCATTCTTCCATATCTTTTGCAATTGCAAGATGATCTTGAATGGTAACTGCGTTATCTGTTATAGACTCTTTATATTCTTTTACTAAATCCTGTAAGCCCTCTGTTGCACCAGAAATTGAGAATATAGGTGTTTTTAAGTTGTGTGCAATACCACCAATCATTTGACCTAGAGAAGCTAAACGTTCTTTTTCAATTAAAATAGATTGGTTAGATTGTATAGTCTGTAAGTCATTGAAATGTTGAGTAAGGTCTTTTGCTAATATAAGAGCACCGATGAAAATTCCATCGCTCTTGATACTGTTTATTTCTAATCTTAAATATTTGTGAATGTTCTCAAATTCTAATTCAAAAATCAAAGTTTCATTTGAATTAACAACTGATTGAAGAGCTTTTATAAGCGTATCTTCATCTAAGCCTTTAAATTCGTCAAGTCCAATTAAGTCAAAAATGTGCATTTGTTTTAAGTCAAAGTCTTCTATATCAAAGATTTTTAAAAATGTATTATTATAGTCTGTTACAATGTTTTTATCATTTAATACTATATATCCATCTGAAATTCTATTAACAATTTTTGTAAGTGCGATAGGTAAAGAATTTAAAAGTTGAAATTTGAATAATGCTAAAGCAAAGCATATAATTGAAACTGCTAAAGCAATAGGTGTTATATAAACTGTAACTTTTATAATTCCAAGTGTACCAAGTAAATTAATTATAAATGGGAAGACAGTTCCAACAACTACTAAAGTGATCTGTTGCGAGAAAAGTCCTGAATTTTTTTTGAAATAGTTTAATAATTGAACAAGTGCTGCTGCATAAATAAAATATGAGTATATTTCATGTATTATAAAAAATGGTCCAAATACACATTCTTCTAAATTAATGTTATATTCTTTAAAAAATAAATGATGAGCATCATTTGTCCAAAGTGCTAATAATGAAATGAGAGGAATAATGAACATTAACAAATAGCTTGCTTTAAATTTAATTTTTGTATTTATGAATATAAGTGCTGTAAAATATAAAGATATAGGTAGAAATATTATTCCTATGTATGAGAAATAATCAAAATATATTGGTGCAATATTTAGTCTTGAACTAAACTGCATTTGTAGAAACATAAATAAGAATGAAACTACCAATAATATTAAATTTACTGCAAAAATTTGTTGGAGTTGTGTTCTAGAAATTTTTTTAAGTAGATATATTAAGCAAGCTGTTAAAATTGCTAAGAATACTGCTACTGTAAACGAATAGAAAAGTATATTCATTGTGAAAGTTCCTCCATTTTTTCTTATGTATCTAATATATATTATCTCTTTAATTTAAGAATAAGTCAATAAAAAAGCCATACTTTTTATTAGTATGGCTTGACATTTTAATATGGTAAAATGATTGTAAATTTTGTTCCTTTATTTTCTTCAGATTCTACTTTTATATCTCCGTGGAAATTGGCTTTAATAGTAGAATAAGACATAAATAGACCAAGACCAGTTCCATTTTTTCCTTTTGTTGTAATCATTTCACTGAATAATTTTTCTTTTACTTTTTTAGGAATACCAGGTCCATAGTCTTCTATTGTAATGATAATATTGTTGTCTTCTGCTTTTGCAAAAACATCTATATTTTGGTTTGGTTTTCCATTATATGCTTCAATAGAATTTGAAACAATGTTATTTATAACTTGTACTAAACTGTTTATATTACCTTGAATAAATGTATTGTTATCAACAGTATTTTCTAGGTTTAAGTTGACAAGTGCATTTTTTACTTCGTGTTTCATTAAAATGTCAATATGTTTGAAAAGTTCTTCAACATTAAATTCTATTTTCGCATCTTCTGAAAGTGTTACTGCTTGACCTTTAACAGCAGTAATTACATCTGACATATAAGATATATGAGTTTTTAGCTTTTCAATCCATTCTGTCATATCTTTTGCGATTTCATGCATGTCTTGGTCTGTAACAGTATCATCTTCAATTGAAGAATCAAATTCTTGTATTAAATCACTTAAACCTTCTAATCCACCAGATATAGAGAAAATAGGCGTTTTTAGGTTGTGCGCAATACCACCAATCATTTGACCTAAAGAAGCTAAACGTTCTTTTTCAATAAGCATTGTTTGATTGTCTTGTATTATTTTCATATCTTTTTTGTGTTGAGTTATGTCATTTAAGAAAATTAAAGTTCCTATAAAATTTTTATATTTGTAAATTGGGGATATAGTAATCATAAAAAATCTATCATTATGTATCTTTTCAACATTAACAGTGTTTCCAGATTTACAGCTAGCAAGTAGCGATAATAGTTCTTTTTGAGTTTCAAAAATGTTTATAAAAGCAGTTAATTCAAAAAGATGTTTATCTTTAATTTTATTTTGAGATAATCCAAAAAAGTTTGAAAAAGCTTTATTACTACTAATTGCAAGATTATCTTCATCAAGTACTATATATCCATCTGATATGGTATTTACAACTAATTCAAGCGCAATAGGAGTAAGGTTTAAGAAGTCATACTTAAATATAGAAATTGCATAAAACAATAGTCCTAGTGAGAAAGAAATAGGTGTAATATAAATTGTCATTGTAATAACTTTAAAGGTTCCTAAAAAGTTTAGTAATACTGGTATTGATGTTCCTATAAAAAATAGTATTGACTGCTTAGAAAATGCACCAGAAGTCTTTATTGAGTGTAAAAGCAGATTTAATAATCCAAGCACTAATATTGTATAGGTATAAGCAGAATGTATATAAAAATATGCTCCAAATACAGTCTGGTTTATATCTATAGAATATTCTACATAAAATAGATGATGGTAATTATTAGTCCATATAACTAGCAGAGTTATAATAGGAATAATAAAATATAGCAAATGTTTTTTGTCAAACTTCATATCAGGATTTTTGAAAGCCAAAGATATAAAATAAATGAAGATTGGCGCCAAACACGCAGAGATATATGTTACATTTTCAAAAATGATTGGTTCAACATCATAGTAAGTTGAAAACAATACTTGCAGTATTAAATTTATAAACCAAAGTGCTAATAGATATAGGGTAACTAAAAATATGTTTTTCATTTGTGATACTTTTCTGTTACTCATAATCCAAGCAATCATTACAAATGTAAATATAAGTGGCAATACTAAAAATATTAATGTTGTAGACATAGTTTTACCTTTCTATAATGGAAATAATGTATCGTATATAAGTACTATTAATTTCAGGCCACTCAAAGCCTAGTTTGTTTAAGAATTCAACTGTAAAGCTTGAGGTTAGCTTAATTTTGCCTTCATAATCTAAATTTAAATTTTGGTCAAAATCATTAATTAAATGATTTAAAATATTTTTATTTTCACTATCATTTAAAAGATTTTTAATCATTTCTTTAAATTTTTCAGTTTTTATTATACTTATATTATAATCGTAATTCTTCAAAATTTTCAATATTTTATTTATATAAATATGTTTATGATTATAAACGTGGTAAATACAATTATTTTTTGAGGGGTGCGTTATAATTCTAGTAATTGCATCAGCTGTAAAATCAATTGGCGTAAATTCTAGATATACGTTTTTGATATTTTCAGGTATTGCTTTTATCTTTATAAAACCCGCTAATCGATTGATATACGCATTTTCACTAGTGTTTTCTTGGAACGTTCCATCTGAGAATCTTGGCATTAAATTACCAACTCTTAAAATATATCCTTCTAAGCCATTTTCTATTTCATTTAGAACTAATCCTTCTGCTTCAAATTTGCTTCTAACATATACATTGTCAAGGTTTTGACCTATGAAAAAGTTACTTTCATTAAATTCAACTTCATTTTCAAAACTTTGGTGACTAGCATAATTGTCAACAAAAGAGTTGCCAGAAACACTTAAAGTAGAAATCTGATAAAAACGCTTGTTGAACTTTTTACAGAATTCTAGTAAATGTTTTGTGCCCATTACATTTATTTGATAAAACTCATTATAATTTCCAAAATGTGAAACTTTAGCAGCACTATTTATAACTAAATCGATATCATTTTTAAATGGCGATAAGTCAATGTCAGTAATATCACCTTCTATTATTTTAATTCTATTATCAATTTGATTTTCATATTTGTCGCTAAAATAGTATTTTAGTTTAGCTTTAAGTTTTTGCTTAGGTGATATATTTGGTTCTTTTCTAATTAAGCAATATATTTCTGAGTTTGTATTTTCTAATAATGAGCTTAAAATATGAATTCCTAAGAAGCCAGTAACTCCCGTAAGAAGCACACCTTTAGGTTCAAACTTTTCAAGCTTTTCAGGTATGCTTAGATTGTTTTTTAAAATGCTAGAAAAACTTTTTTCTTCTGGTAAACTTAAAGTAGTATAAGAGTCTTTGTTTTTACCTTTTTCCAATAATGCTATTAGTTTAGTAATACTTGGATTAGTAAAAATATCAGAATAAGTAATTGTATTGTTGATATTTAAGAGCTCTATATTCAACCTCATTGCTAGTATAGAATCTCCACCAAGCTCAAAAAAGTTGTCAGTAATTCCAACAGGTTTTATATTCAATATGTCTTCAAAGATTTTTACAAGTTTAATCTCTAAGTCGGTTTTTGGTGGTACATACTTGTTACTACTATCTTTTAAATCGGTTTTTGGTAGTGGTAAAGCTTTTTTATCGATTTTTCCATTTGGTGTATATGGAAAAGTATCTAGTGCTGTAAAATATGTTGGTATCATATAGTTTGGTAGAAATTCTAATAAATAACTTCTTAGATTAGCTATATTAATACGTTTTTCTGCTATAAAATATGCAGATAAAAATTCTCTTTCATTTATAGTTTGTTTTATTACTTTTACTTTTTGTATAAATGGGAAGTTTAAAATTTTATTTTCAATTTCATCAAGTTCTATACGTAGACCTCTAATCTTAATCTGATTGTCAATTCTACCAATATAGTATAATTCTCCATTTGGTAAAAACTTACATAAGTCACCAGTTTTATACATTAAAGTATCATGTACAAATGGATTTGATATAAAGCTTGCATTTGTAAGATTAGGCTTATTTAGATATCCATTACCAACGCCATCTCCACCGATATATAATTCTCCAGCAATTCCTATTGGTACAGGGTTTAAATTATTGTCTAATATATAAGTATAGGTATTTGCTAAAGGTTTTCCAATAGTTACATCATTATAATCTGTGATATCTGTAAAAGTTGAAAATACAGTGGTTTCAGATGGTCCATAGCCATTATAAACTTTTTTAATACCAAGTTCTTTTAGTTTAGAAAGTAGAGAATTAGGCAAAGGTTCTCCTGCTAAAGTAACATATTCTAGTTTGCTGAAATCTGGTATATCTTTAATATTGTCTATGAAAAGCTGCATTCTTGATGGCGTCATTTGTATAGTATTTACATTATTTTTCTTGATTAAAGCATTTAATTTGTCTGGTATAACTTGTTCGTCTTTGTTAGATATAGCAACTTTAATACCTCTTTGAAGACATATCAAGGTTTCAAAAATGAATATATCAAAACTTGCTGTAGTAACAGAAGCCATACAAGTAGTAGCTTTTGGATGTTTTAAAAATTCAACATAATTATTCAAATGATAAGCTAAATTTACTAAAGATTTATGTTTTAAAACAACACCTTTTGGTGTACCAGTAGATCCTGATGTATATATAATATAAGAATTGTCGTCTGGCTGGTTAACATGTTCTAAGCAAGAAGTATCTTTTGATAATTCTTCTATGTTATTTAAATCGATACAAAGTTCATTTTCAAAGTTCATTTTCTTTTTAGTAAAAGAATGCGTTATTAAAAGTTTACAATCACTATTTGTAAGCATATAATTTACTCTGCTTTTTGGAAAAGCAGGATCGATTGGAATATAACAAGCACCACTTTTTAAAACTGCAAGAATAGTAACAATTAATTCTAAACTTCTTTCTAACATAATTCCGAACGATATCATTTCTACCTAAATTTTGTGAGCGTAGGTAGTGTGCTAGCATATTTGATTTATCATTTAATTCTTTAAAAGTTAAAGTATTATCTTCAAAAGAAAGTGCAATTTTTTCTGGCGTTTTTAAAGCTTGTTCTTCTATTAATTCTGCAATAGTTTTTTCTTTTGGATATTTTGAATAAGTATTATTAAATCTATATAGTACTTGATTTTGCTCTTGTTCATTAAGTACTGGTATTTCAGCAATTTTACGATTAGGATTAATACTAAGTTCTTTTAAAATATTAATATAGTGATTTAAAATTTGTTTAGCAGTTGTTTCTTTAAATAATGATGTGCTGTACTCTAAATTAATAGTTTTTGTAGCTTCAATAATTTCAAGCGATAAATTGAATTTTGAAGTTTTATTGTTTGCAAATAATACTTCGATATCCTTATTTAAAAAATCAAATTCATTTTGATAAGTAAACATAACTTCAAATAAATTGTTATTAAATTTTCTACTTAATAACTCATAAGGATAAGGCTCATGTGCCATTGTATCAAGTACATTAGTTTTTGTTTGAGCTACAAAGTCTGCGAAGTTTAAATTGTCGTCTATTGTATTTTCTAAAACCATATTATTAACAAACATACCAATTAAATTTTGAACGTTATTTAAAGTCCTTGAAGAAGTAGGACTTCCAATTATAATGTCTTTTTGACCTGTATATTTGTGAAGTAATATGTAAAATGCACTTAATAAAAGCATATATGTAGAAGTATTATAGGTTTGACTAAGTTTTTGCAAACTTTCAAATATTTTTTCGTCTAATTTTTCAGAGATAATGTCCCCTACAAAATTTTGATTTTCATGAGTAGAAAAGTCATAAGGTAAGTTGATTACAGGAATTTCTTTTCCTTTAAATTTGTTTTCCCAGTATTGTTCTAATTCTTGGAATTTTGAAGTTGTTTTGAATCTGTTTTCCCAAACTGCATAGTCTGAATACTCAAACTCATTAGCTGGTAAGACCTCGTTATTTAATAATTTAGTAAAATTTTCTATCAAAATTGCAAGAGATGTTCCGTCAACTATAATGTGATGTGTATCTATTAAAACTAAAGTTTCTTTTGCTTTAGTATAATGTACTTCTACTCTTAATAAAGGTGCTTCTGATAAATTAAAAGGTTTAGCAAAATTGTTAACTAATTTTTGAGGATTATTATGTTTATCTTTAATAAATTCAATATCTATTTTTTTGTTAACTTCTACTTTTTGCATTAAATTGTTATTATCCCATACAAATGAAGTTCTAAAGCTTGAGTGGTGGTTAATTAATGTATTAAATATATTTATAATTTTGTCTTTGGCGATTATCTTATGTATAAGAATTCCACCAGAAACGTTGTAGGCAATAGAATTTTCATTTAGCTTTTGAGCATAGTAAATTCTTTCTTGAGCAGAAGAGGCTGGATATAGTTCTTGCTTTCCTACTTTTTCTAGTTCATATATGTTATTATCTTTGCTGTTTTCAATAAATTCAGCAAGTTTTTTTATGTTTGTTAGTTTATAAAAATCAGCAATAGAAAGTTTTACTTTAATTTTGTCACTAAGCTTTAAAGATAAATTTATTATTTTTAAAGAATCTAAACCAATACTAAAGAAATCGTCTAAAACACCGAAATTAGAATTTTGAACTATATTGCTAATTTCTCTGTGTATAATTTTTTCTAGTTCAGTTGTTGGTGCAACTATATTTTTAGTAAGCGTGACACTTTCAATGTTTTTTAGAGCTTTTCTATCAATTTTGCCGTTAGGTGTAGTTGGAAATTCTTTCAAAAATGAATAAGTTGAAGGTACCATATAGTTTGGTAGATTTTTAAGTAAGTAACTTTTTAACTCTTCTAAATTAATTTCAGTTTCAGAAGATATGAAAGCGTGAAGATAGGCATTTGCACCTTCTCCTTTTAGCATTACTACTGATTTTGTTTTACTATTTATATTAAATTTATTTATTTTATTTTCAATTTCTTCTAGTTCAACACGAAGACCACGAAGCTTAATTTGATGGTCAATTCTACCTTTGCAAGCGATAGTTCCATCATCAAGCCAAAGCCCTAAGTCGCCAGTTTTGTAGATAATTCCTTTTCCAAAAGGGTTTGGTAGGAATTTTTCTGCAGTTAGATTTTCTTTATATAAATAGCCTTTTCCAACACCATCACCACCAATATATATTTCTCCGATAGTGTGTTTTGGAAGTAGGTTCATATTTTTATCAAGTATATAAATTTCAGTATTTCCAATTGGTTTACCAATTGTCACTTTTTCTAGATTGGTAACATCATTAACACAAGAAAAAATAGTGGTTTCAGAAGGACCGTAACCATTTATAACATTGACGTTTGGTATAATCTCTTTTAACCTAACAACTAAGTCTTCTGGTAATTGTTCTCCTGCTAGAACTACATATTTAAGTTTTGATAAGTTTTCTAATTTTTTAGCACTATCTAAATGAAAACGCATTACAGACGGTGTTGTCTGGATAACGTCTATTTTTTCATTTGCTATAAGATTGGTTAGATTATCTGTATATTTTTGTTCAAAATAATCTGTTAGATATAAATGTAGTCCACGAGTTAATGATATTATTGTTTCAAAAGCAAATATGTCAAAAGATACAGTAGTTATTGAAATAATAGAATATTTATATCCTTGTTTTAAATATTTAATTTTATTTGCCATGCTAGCTAAAAAATTAGAGTAATTCTTTTGTGTAAGCATAACGCCTTTTGGTTTTCCAGTAGAGCCAGAAGTGTAAATTATGTAATATAAGTCACTTGGTTTTGAAATGTTTTTAAGGTTAGTTTTATTTTCGCGATACAAGCTACTATCTAAATCAATATTTATGATATTTTTGCATTTAATTTCTTTTGCAAGGTTTCTGTGTGATAGCAAAAATTCGGTTTTGCTGTCTGATATCATATAAGAAATTCTATCTTTTGGATATTCAGGATCTATTGGCAAATATGCGCCTCCAGCCTTTAAAATTGCTAAAATTCCGCACAATCATTTCAACAGATCGATTAACCATTATGCCTACAATAGTATTGTTAATAACACCAGCTTTTCTAAGGTGGTGTGCTAAAGAATTTGCTTTTTCATTTAATTCTTTATAAGTTAATTGTGTACCTTTAAAAGTAAGTGCTATGTTATTTGGAGTAGAACTTACTTGCTTTTCAAAGTGTTTGATAACAGGTATATTTTTATTGTATAACATAGCTGTTTTATTAAATTTTAAAATCTCTTTTTCTTCATTTTTTGTTAGTATTTTAAGCTTTGTTATTTCAATATTTTCTTCTGAAAGTACTTGTTTAATTAAACTTAAAATTCTGCTATGTAAACATTTTATTTCTTCTGTAGAATATTTGCTTTTCTTATAATCATAAGCAATATTCAAACTACCAGTCTCATTTAAATCGTAAATTTGAACATCTAAGTTATCAGCAGAGTTACCATTAAATGCCCAACGAGTTTCATATTTCAAATTACCTTCAAGATTAGCTTTAGTTATTTGGTAAGATAAAATTATATTGTATAAGTTAGGAATAGACGAATCTTGTTTTCTAACAAAGTCTAAAATCTCTTTATATGGATATTTTTGATGCCTTAAAAGTGCTAGTGAGTTTTTAGCGATAGTTTGTAAAAAGTCTGAGAAATATTTATTTTTTTCTACAGTAATACGAAGAGGTGTAATGTTTACAAACATACCTGTAGTGTTCTTTTCTGTACTATTTGCTCTGTTTAGTATTGGTGTTCCTATAACAAAATCATCTGTATTTGTTAGTTTATTGATATAAATGGCTAGAATTCCCATAAAGAAATTAAAAACAGACACATTATATTTTTTGCAAAACTGATTGATTTCTTTTACTAATTTTGTTGGAATGGTAAATAAATCTCTATTACCATCACAAGAAAATTCAGTATTTGTAGAATTTCTACTAGGTAAAGTTGCTATGTTAGGTATAGTTTCAAAAGTTTTTTCCCAATATAGCTTATCTTTTTGATATCTATTGCTTTGCATATATTCTTGTTCGTTTTCAAGGTATTTAATATATGAGTAATCAGTTTCGGAAGTTTTGTCCGTATTTGAAATAAGTGAAGAATATTCTTGTACAATTTTTTTGCAAGTTAGGCCAAGAGTCCAGCTATCAGCTAATAAATGATGGATGTTAAGCATAAATCCGCCAGTATTATCTTGAAGTTTAAAGATTACAAATTTAAAAATTGGTTCTTCTGTAATTTTAAAAACTTGACACAAAAGTTTTTGCTCTAAATTAGAAATTTCTTCTTTGTTTTTTAGTGAAACAAGCTCAATTTCAGTAGAAATAGAGCTATCTATATATTGCTTGAGTACATTATTCTTTTTTATAAAACGAATTTTAAAGCTATCGTTTTTCTGTATTACATTTTCGATAGCTTTTTTCAAAATATTAAAGTTTAAAACATTTGATATTATCGCTGTTCCACAAATATTATTTATATTAGTTCCATAATAGAATTGTTCAGTGTCCCAAATTGAAGTTTGTGGATTGCTTAATTCATATAATTTTTTATCCATTTTACATCCTCTAAAAATTAGAATTTTTTATTTATTATATGGTTATTATATAATATTTTGCTTAGAAAGCAACTACTTTCTGACAAATTTAACACAATTGTTACAAATCTTGTATATTAAGGAAAAACTTGGAAATTATAGAAGAAGAGAGGTAGAGAATGTATTATGAAAATAGAAAAGAAAAACGAGGAAGAGGTTTCTTAGTTTTTCTAGCGATGTTAGTTATTATAGGACTGCTAGTGGCTATGAATTTAAGACTAGAGGGAATGCAAAATTTAAGTAATAATGATTATTCTACACAAAAGATATCTAAGACCGAAGAAACAGAAGATATACCAAAAGAAAAACAGGATTATTCTTTTATTAAAGATGCTACGAAAGCAGTAGTTGGAATTTCTAAAATAAAACAGACTTCAAAAACTGTTCTAAATGCTGATACAAGCACTAATAGTGGAAGTGGGGTAATAGTGACTGATAATGGGTATATCTTGACAAATCACCATGTGGCAGGAAACAAATATAGCAGCTGTTATGTAACTTTAGAGGACGGAAAAGTATACGAGGGAGATGTGGTTTGGGCAGACGATAATATTGATTTAGCTATAGTAAAAATTGCAATAGCAAAATATCCATATTTAAGTTTAGGAAATTCTGACGAGATACAGCTGGGGGAAGATGTATATGCAATAGGAAACCCAATAGGATTCGAATTTCAAAGAACTGTTACTAAAGGAATAATAAGTGGTTTAGACAGGACTTTAAAGATCGAAGAAAATAATGGTTTTGTGTATATGGAGGATTTAATTCAAACAGATAGCACCATAAATGAAGGAAATAGTGGCGGAGCATTAATAAATAGTGACGGGTTATTACTTGGAATAAATACTATAAAAATTACAGAGGCACAAGGAATGGGCTTTGCTGTTCCTATTAATATAGTAAAACCGATAATTGATAAGTTATCTCAAACTGGAAAATTTGAAGAAGCATATCTAGGTATATATGGATTTGATAGAGAAGTAATACCATATTTGAGTTCGGGCATAGACCTAAGCAGTGGCATATATGTTGATAGTATTTCTTTAGATGGACCAGTATATAATTCTGGAATTATGGTAGGAGATGTTATTACTAAAATTGATGGTATAGAAATAAATAAAATGAGCGAGCTAAAAAAGTATATTTATTCTAAAAATCCAGGCGATACAGTAAAACTTTCTGTGAAAAGAGCACTTAAGGAATTTGAAATTGATATAAAACTAAAATATAATTTGTAAAAATAAAACAGGCTATAAAAGCCTGTTTTGGTGCGACTGGAGGAATTCGAATCCCCGACCTCTTGGTTCGTAGTCGAACAAGAATTGCTATTTTAAACCATTGATAACAGTTAAACTTATTGAAAAAGCTATGTTTTTCAATATATATATTATTTTAACATAGATTAAAAAAGATTACAATAAATTAAAAAAAATTAAAATATAAGAATTTTTTTTGGGGAATGTTCCCCAGAAAAAAAAGTAAAATTGGGGAACTTTGTTCACGTGTTGCTCAAACTGCTGGTATTCTAAGAATAGAGAATTTGGGGAACGATAAATATAAGAAACTATTAAATTATAAAAATCGAAGTGGAGGTAAATTTTGAATGAAGAAACTAAGTCAAATTATTATTCAATCATTCCTGCTACGGTAAGGTATGATAATAATTTAAAACCAGCTGAAAAATTACTTTATGGAGAAATTACAGCGTTGTCTAATAAATTAGGATATTGTTATGCTAATAATAGATATTTTGCAGAACTCTATAATGTAACAATTGGAACTGTTAGTAAATGGATTTCCCATTTACAAAAGTTAGAATATATTATTATAGTTATAGAAAGAAATGAAAAGAATGAAGTTATTTCTAGAAAAATTTATATAAATGATTTACCCTATGGTGAAAAAAGACAATACCCCTATAGTGAAAAAGAAATATACCCTATGGATAAAAATGATAAGTATAATATTATAAATAATAAAAAGATAGATGATTTATTTATAGCAATATTAAATAGAGATAGAAAAATATCAGATGAGTTTTATGGTTTAATGGAGAAATTAGGATTACTATATGATTTAAAAACTGTAAAGATATTAAAAGAAGATAAAGAAAAAATGATAAAAGAAATTACATATACTATTTATGATTTGTTTAATAGTAATTTTGTAGGAGTGCTACAAAAATTTGATAGAAAAACTATAATGAATATATATTTAATTTGTAAAGATGCAGAAGCAAGAAAGATGAATACAGAAGATTCAATTCAAGATTTTATTATGTATTACAGAAAAAGTTTAATAAATTTATATAGCAATAATTTTTAGGAGAATTGTATTATGGATGAATATATTGATAGTATTACAAGACTTGGAAACGAGGTCTTATTTTTTTTGTTTAAAATAAGTGTTATTGTTATAACAGCTCTACTAATTTTTTCACTTATAATGTTAATAGCAGGTTGTGTGTTAAAATCACAGAAATTAAGAAGTAAGTATCTAAAAGCTTCAATTTCTTTGTTAGTAAGTTTGGTAATTTTATTATTATTGCCAATCTTAATTTATTTATATAAGAATTTAATGTAGTTTTTTCTATTACTTAGCTCTTCAAATAAAAAGTATAGGAGGAATTAAAATGCAAAAGAATGTTAAAAGAGTTATTAAAAAATTATTTGTAATTAGTTTTTTTATTTTAAACAAAGCTAATTTGTGTTTAGCAACAGGAATTGGAACTCAAGAAGTTCAAACAGCAACTGATAATATTAAAAGAGTAATAACAAGTATTGCTATGCCATTGGGTGGTATATTGATATTTGCAAGTGTGGTAATTGCAGCTTTAAGAATGATAGCAAATGCAAATAACCCTCAAAAACGTGCTGAAAGCATTGGCAGTTTGGCTTGGATTTGCGGAGGTGGTGTTATATTAGGCTTAAGTTTAATTATCACTGGAATTATTATTAACATAGCAACAAATAATACAGGTGCTTTATTAAGTGCTTAGAAAGGATGGGAAATATGAAAACTTTTAAAGTACCATATGATGTGAAAAGAGAAGAAAAAATTTTTGGAGGATATTTAAGTTTAAGACAAGTTCTGTATTTAATGCTTATAGGAATTTCTTGTACTTTATTTTTTATTCCAATGTCAAAGTGGATAAGTTTAGCAATAATAAGTATTTTGACGATTTTCTTTTTACTATGTGCTTTTATGAAAGTTAATGAACAGAGCTTTGATAAGTTCTTTTTTTATGCTTTAAAATATTTATTTAGAGAAAAATTATATATTTACAGGAGGTGTGATGAATAATGTTAATAATGTCTATATTTCTTATTTTAACTTTCATTATGATAGTTGGCACTTTGTTGTATGTAAGTAATAAGAAGAATAAAATTGTACGAGGTATTAAGGATAATACAAGTAATGTAAAAGAGAATAAGAAATCGAAATCAGAAAGTAAAAAGCAATTAAAAGACATTTTAGGTGTAAAGATAAAAGATTCTATTATACTTTTTGGAACTAGATATTCAAGTATTATAAAACTAGGTAATGTAGACTATAATATGTTATCTAATTCAGAGCAAGAGGGAATTGAAAATGTACTTATTCAAACTGCTTTGTCTATTGATTATCCTATTCAATTTTTCAGTACTACAGAGTATGTAGATACCAGTAAAGTTATTCAAAAGATTAAAGAAAACAAAATTGATAATAAAAAAATTCAAGAATATCAAAATGCTTTAATTGATTACTTAGATAACTTAATGAACAACAGAAGTATAAGTGTGATAAATAATTATGCAATTATTAGTTATGATGGTTATTATGAAAATGCAATAGATGAATTAAATCGAAGAGTAAGTAGTTTTAAAAGCAATTTACTTAGAGCAAAAGTACAATGTGAAGTGTTAGAAGAAAACGAAATTTATAATTTATTTTACAGAGAATTGAATAAAAATTCTAATTCTAAAATTGATTTATTAAAGGGAGGGTGTGACAAGCTATATGTTGAAAAAAGCAAGAAAAAGAAAAGAAAATAATATATTTGCTAATGTTCCTAAAATAATGGATATTCTATTACCAGATATATTAAAAGAAAATAAAGATTATGTATATCTAGGGTATAACAAGTATAGTAGACATTTTGTACTTACTATATTTCCAGAACAAACTTGGATACGGTTGGTTAGATGATTTAGTGTATATTGGAGATGTAAATATTTCAATCAAAATAGAACCAACTAATAATGGAGTTGTTATAAATCAGCTAACAAGGAAATTAGTACAAAATCAATCACAATATCAGACATATATGCAACAAGGAAATATTGCACATACTCCAGAATTAGAAAAAAGCATAGTAGATTTAGAAGAACTAAGAATGCTAATTCAAACTAATCAGGACAAGCTATTTTTAGTAACAGTTTTTATAACTTTAAATGCTAAGAGTTTAGAGGAATTGAATGAAAAGACTTTAATATTAGAATCAGAGCTAAATAAGAAAACAGCTATGGCAAGAGTACTAATGTTTAGACAATTAGAAGGAATGAAAACAATGTTACCATTTGGAGATACACCAATTCCAAATTATGAAAGAAATATGGTTGCTGGTGGTGTAGCAACATTGATTCCAATATCTAATCCAAATTTATCACATGAAACTGGAGTATTTATTGGTAGAAATATGTTCACTAATGCACCAGTATATATAGATACTTTTATTGGACCACCATCATTACCTAACCCTCATGTTTTTATATGTGGTACAAGTGGAGGCGGAAAAAGTGTAGCTTTAAAAACTCTTACCGCTAGAAATGTTATAACTAATGGTAGTGGAGCATTTTTTATAGATGTTGAAGGAGAGTATACAAACTTATGTCATAAATTAGGTGGAAAAGTAATTAAAGTTAGACAAGGAGAAACGACTGGAATAAATCCTTTTGAACTGGAAATTGATAACGATGGTAAGAATGACTTTATAAATATACTAGATAAAGTAGCTGAAATTAGAGCATTACTTGCAACTATTTGTAGAAATTATATGGGAAGGACATTGAATGCTACAGAAATAACAGAGATTGAAGTAATAGTAAATCAGTTATATACAGAAAGAGAAATCAGTTCAGATGTTAATTCAATATATACTAAAAGTGGTGGTAAGATAGATAATGGTAAATATGTAATAGGAAAGATCAAAAAGAAGATGCCAACTTTATCAGATTTTCAACATAAATTAAAAGAAAGAAAGAATTGTCCTGAACTATCACAATTATTAGTTACATTTTTAAGAGGAAATTCACTAGGTATTTTTGACTGTGAGAGTGAAATTAGTTCAGATGAAAACATAGTTTCATTTGATATGTCAGAAATTAAAGATGAATTTACAAAATTATATGCTTCTTTTGTAATACTAACTTGGGTTTGGCAGAAATTTGTGTTAAAAAATAAAGATAAGAAAAAGATAATAGTATGTGATGAAGCTTGGCTTTTCTTAAAATATCAAGAGTCAGCAGAATTTTTAGTAAATGTTGCAAGGCGTGGTAGAAAGTATAATATACCTTTGTTTATAGGTAGCCAATTTATAGATGAGTTTTTAAATTCTGAAGAACGGAAAAACTATAATTAACATATGTACAACTAGATATTTATTCAAGCAAAGTCCAGGAAGTGTAGATTCTGTTGTGGACTTTTTTAATTTGTCAGAACGGAACAAAAGATTTTTTAACTATTGCAAATCCAGGAGAATGTGTTATGAGTTTAAATAATAGTGTAACAGCAGTGAAATTTGAAGTTCCAGATTTTGAAAAAGAGTTCGTTTTTACTTAAAAATTAAGGAAGGAGCTTATTATGAGGGAAAAATTTAAAACTATTTTTATTATATTTGTTACTGCTATTATCTTATTTACTAATATAAGTTTTGGAGCAGAAAATGTAAATTTTAAACATATGATAAAGAAAGAAGAAGGTTCTTTATTTGAAAAAATAATAGCAGAAACCATTGGTGGTATTGCACAAACTGTATATGATTTTGCAACATCTGATACATTAGGAGTAGGTTTTAAGAACTATGATAAACTAATTTTTAATAGTAATGCAGAAAATGATAGTATATCGCCATTTTCAGTGGAGACATGGAATAAGATTTTAGATTGGTATAAGGTTTTTTCTGTTGTTTCAGGTAGTTTGATTTTTATAGGGGTAATTATTTTCTCGTATAAACTAATCTATGCGGGGATAAATACTTCTGTAAAGAATGAAGTAAAAGAGAGTTTAATGCGATTATTATTTGGAGGGTGTGCAATTGCTTTATGTCCATTATTTATTAGATTTTTATTGTTTCTAAATAATTCATTAGTACATATTTTATTAACTATTACTAATGGTGGTTTAGATGGACTATTAGGAAATGAAATGCTATCAAGTATATCAACTGGAAATGCAATAACGACAGCAATTGTTATTAGTATGTTTATATATTTATTTGTAAAACTAAATATAAAATTTATTGTCCGTGAGTTTACTTTGATAGTATTTACTATTTTTACACCAGTAGTAGCTGGTTTGTGGATAATTAACAAGAATGTAACTGCTGCAGCAATATGGAGTGGTCAAATTTTAATAAATGTATTTATGCAGTTTATATACTGCTTTTTATTTTTGCTTTATTTATCTTTTTTGCCAAGTACAGCAGGATGGGCAGTAAGTTTGATTTGGGCAATGATGATTTTACCACTTGCTGATACTTTACAAAATTGCTTACAGAATTTAACTAGTAGAATTGCAGGAATTGATAATAATGATATGTCTTCTAGAGCTTTAGGAATGGGTAGTTCTTTTGCATATAGTTTATTAGCAATAAAGAGTCAATTTCCAAGTAATAATCAAGGTGTATCAGGAAATGTTACAACTAATAATTTAGGAAATTCAATAGGTGGAATTGCTGGAGAAATGAAAAATATTGTAAATCCACCAGCAATGAAATTATCTAATGAAAATGACTATAATGGCAATTATAATCCGATAAGAAATGTTATACAAAAAGATGAAAGTAGTGTGATAAAAACTGAAAATGAAACAACTAATAATTCAAAATTATCTAATATTTCGAAGATAGCAAAGACTGGTATAAGAAGTGCAGGAGCATATTTAAGTATGGGTGCAAATATGGCTGAAGGTAACTTAAGAAAGACATATAATGTTCCTAAAAATAACAATAAAAAGCAAAGAGATACTGAATATCAAAATAGTATGAATATGCAAAAAGAAAAGAGTGATAAAAACAATGAATAGAAATCAAAAGAACAACAGGACTAAAAAAATTATATGGAATTTAATAAAACCATTTTTGCCTTTTGTATTGATTTTACTATTTATTTTTGGAACTGTGAGTACGATCGTAGATGCAGTATTTATTCAATTTGTTCAAGAAGATAGCAGTTATTTATCAGATGAAGAACTAGAATTAAAGAATCTTTGCATAAATAAGGCTAATGAATTAAACACTTGTAGTAATATTGTAGATGGCATTCCAACTAATTCATTGTTAGATATAAATAATAGAGAAAATGACAAAATGATTGAATGGTCTTATTTGTACTCGTTAATGACATTTCATAATATGTCTAAGGGAGATAAACTAAATAAAGATTTATTAGATACTATCGGAAAGTACTTTAAATCGGTTTTTACTTATATTAGTGATACGATAAAAGTTGAAGAAAAGGTTGTAAATGAGCTAGGAGTCGAAGAATGGAAACTTTCAAGAGAAGATACAGTATATCTATTAGTTGAAAGTGATAGTATAATAGGACATTTTACTTATACTTATAAAGATTTTGTTGAAGAAAATGAAAATACTAGAGTAACAAAAAAAGTATTTGTTTCGGAAAATCTAGTAGGAGAACAATATGAAATGTTAAGTAAGTATTTAAATAAAGAGTTTAAAATTAAAGGTGAGGATTTGGAAAACCAAGTTGAGATTGTAATACAATCTGCTACTGGTTATTTTGATAAAACTGAAAATACAGAATGGCTTTTTAATACTAGTACAAGTATTAAAAAAGGAGGCTTAGGCATTTTTGATAGCAATATACAAATAGGTAATGGAATGTTTTGTTGGCCAATTCCAGGATATTCTGCAATAACATCTGAATTTGGTTATAGGACACATCCTATTACAGGTGTATATAAATTACATACAGGTACTGATATTGGAGCTCCTGAAGGAGCTGATTTTGTTGCTATGGCAGATGGAGTAGTGGTTACTTCAGGAACTAATACAGCATATGGAAATATGGTAATGATAAATCATGGAAATGGTATTGTAACTTTATATGCTCACGGTTCAAAGAGATTAGTAAAAACAAATGATATTGTAAAACAAGGAGAACCAGTTTTAAAAGTTGGATCAACAGGATTTTCAACAGGACCACATGCTCATTTTGAAGTTAGAATAAATGATGAGTATGTTAATCCAATGCAATTTTTTGAAGGAGGAATATAAAATGATATTGATATTTACTGGTGATGAGCAAATAGATTATGACATATCAAAAAAAATAGAAAACTCAAGGGTAGTATATTATCCAGATTATATTTTACAAGAGCCAGAAGCAGATATTTTAATTGCTACTGTACAGCCTAATAAATATAATTTTACAGATTTTATGTTTAAAGTACGAGAGAAAAATATTAGAGTAATTTTATTACTTGAAAATAATAAAGCAAAAGTTTTGAAAGATGCTTTGATTTTAGGAATATATGATATTTTGTTTGATACTTTTACAATTGAAGATATAGAAAAGTTAATAAAAGAGCCTAGCTCTTTTTCTTTTGTGTCTCAATATGTAAAAGAATTATTAGATTCTAACAAATAGTTTTATACAGTAAAGGGGGTGATAAAATTTCATATTTACATTTTGAAAGGAGGGATAATCTTGAATAATAAGACTAAGAAATTTTTAGAAATATTGTTATTATTTTTAATATTGAGTTTCGTAATATTACTTGGAATTTATATCGGAGAAAATATCCAGAATAAAAATTTAATAAAAAAAGTTTCAAAAACTTATACAGAGAATATTGATATACAAGACAAAAATGATAAAGCAAAGGATGTAGAAGAAGTAAAGATAGAAATTGATGGTAAAAGTATATTAGGAATATTAAAAATAGAAAAGATAAATTTTGAAGGTCTTGTCTATGAAGGAACAGATAGTCAAATTTTAAATAAAGGTGTTGGTCATTTTGAACAAACACCTATTTTAGAAGGAAATCCATGTTTTGCAGCACATAATTATTACAAGTATTGGGCAAAACTACATAATTTAAAAAATGGAGATAGTATTTCTTATATAAGTTATTTAGGTACAAAAAATTATGAAGTAAATAAAATAGTTGAAATTAGTGAAAAAGATTGGTCTTTATTAAAGAATACAGATGAAAACATAATAACGCTAATTACTTGTATAAAAAATCAACCAGAAAAAAGACTTTGTGTTCAAGCGAAAGAAAAAAAATAAAAAAAACTTGTTTTCGCATAGACTTATAAAAATTAAACATGTTATCCTCTTTATAAGAGGTGATGAATATGAAAAGAAACAAAGTAATGATGTTTACAATAATAATTTTATTAGTAGCTGTTATAACAGAAACTTATGTTATATGTAAACAAAATTTAGAAAATTCAAAAGATAAGGAAAATATAATTAGTAGATATGAGAATGCTATATTAAATGAAAGTGCTACAAATACGAATGTATTAGATAATAGTATAAATTGTATTGAAAATATATTAGTAGAAAATACTTTAGCAAGTGTAGAGAATGTTATTAGTTTAGGAACTACTTCTACTGATATAGTGGAAAGCAAAGCACTTCCTGGTGAAAGTAATATAGCAAGTAAGCCAGAAGAAAATAAAAAGGTAGAAGAAAAAGAGGTTCAAGAGCCAGTTAAAACAGAAGAAATTAGTGTGTGTGCAGTTCAGGAAGTTGTGACAAGTACACAAGTAGAAATTCCAACACCTATAGTTAATGTTGAACCTGAAAAGGAGAATAATGCAGAAAATGTACCAAGTGTTGTAGGAGAAGAGTACAAATATAATGATAATATGACACAAACTATTGTGAATATTATAAATAATAATCCTAGTCAATATATGATACAAGATGGCTTTTCTGTGGTTGTTGATAGTTCAATTACTAGTTTAACTAATCAATTTACATTTAGTGAGCAAAGAGTAATAAATAAGATTTCTGCAAAAGCTGGTACTATAAAGGTTTATGCACAAGATTATTATTTAAATGGTGAACTATTATTTACTGAATGTTATATTTTTTAAACAAAAAAGCACTTAGGTGTTTTTTTTATATGCAAATATATAGTGTGATGGTCCTTCAAAAAAATCGAAGGAGGAATGTCTTGTGAAAAATAGAGTAATGAAGAAAATAATATGTCTAATAATGCTAATTATGACATTGTTATCATTTGGAACAAATTCTTTTGTTTCAGCAGTAAGCATCAATAATGCCTATATTCAAAAAATAGGAGAAGCAACACATCATTTAAAATATAATGGACATTATGTAAAAATATCTGTTGTAGGTCATAATACAAATGGTGTGTTTTATCCAGCATATTGTTTAAATAAAGATTTATCAGGAGCAGAAACAGGTGCTTATGATGTAGTAATAAATCAAGTCTTGAATGATGATGCTGTATGGAGAGTATTAACAAATGGATTTCCATATAAAACTGCTGGAGAAATGGGACTACAAGAAGATTTTGATGCTTTTGCGGTTACTAAAATGGCTGTGTATTGTGTTAGAGGTCAATCTGATTTAGGAGCTTTCTCAGCAGATGCAGATGATGGAACAGCACAAGCAATGTTAGGTGCATTACATAACTTAGTAAATATAGGTATGAATGGTCAAGGCACACAACAACAAGGTACTTTATCTGCAGAAAAAATTGGAGAATTGACAGAGGAAGGAAATTACTATTCTCAAAGGTTTTTAGCTAATTCAAGTGTTGGTCTAGCAAATTATACAGTAACTAATATAGCAGGTTTTCCAGAAGGTACATTTGTTGCTAATTTAGGTGGAGGAGCTCAAAATACATTTGGACAAGGTGAACAATTTAAAATAATGATTCCAAAAAGTGGTTTTGTTACAGATATAAATGGAAATGTATATTTAACGGGAAAATGTGCAGTATATCCTATTTTTTATGGAGAATCTGGTAATCCTGCAAAGCAAGATTATGTTGTAACTTATGATCCATATGGAGATGATAGTACTGTTATAGGATTAAATATAAAAACTGATACTGCAAAAATACAAATAAATAAAACAGATGATTATACACATTCTCCAATTAAGGATGTTACTTTTGAACTTACAAAAGCAGATGGTACAGTAGTTGCTAAAGCAAAGACTAATGAAAATGGTATAGCAACTTTTGAAAAGTTATATCCAGGAAGTTATATTGCGAGAGAAATTGAAACAAATAAAAAATATATTTTAAAGACTGATAAATTTAATGTAAATACAGAATTTAATAAAACTACAACTTTAAATGTTGAAAATGAACATAAAAAAGGTAATTTAAAAATATATAAAGTAGATAAGGATAATAAGAAAATATCTCTAGGAAATGTAGAGTTTGATTTATATAGTCATGAATTTAAAAGAGTAATTGGCACATATAGAACGGATGTTAATGGAGAGATTTATATTGAAAATCTTAGAATTGGAGAATATTCTTTAATTGAAAAGGAAACAAACAAATGGTATAACTTGGCAGATAATGTCGAAGTTAAAGTTGAATGGAAAGAAGTTACTAATGCAGTAGTTGAAAATGAACTTCAAAAAGGACAAATAAAAGTAGTAAAAATTGATACTGATAATAAGAAAATAAAATTAGAAGGTGTTACTTTTGAAGTGTATGATGAAAATCATAAGTTATTAGAAACAATAGTAACAGATAAAAATGGTGAAGCTACAACAAAAAAATATGCAGTAAGAGATTTTGAAAAGTTATATTTAAAAGAAACAAAAACTTTGAATAATTATGTTTTAAATACAAAAGAAAAAGAAGTGATATTAAAAGCAAATGAAATAACTAATGTAACTTTTGAAAACGAAAAGAAAAAGGGACAATTAGAAGTAATAAAAATCGATAAAGATAACAAAGAAATAAAATTGGAAGGAGTTACTTTTGAAGTATATGATGAGAAAGATAATTTAGTGGATACTTTAGTAACAAATAAAGAAGGAAAAGCAGTAACAAAGAAATTACCAATTGATCAAAAATATACTGTAAAAGAAACAATAACAAATGAGAAATATGTATTAGATGATAAACCTGTAAAAGTTACTTTAGAACAAGATAAAATTAAATCTATGACATTTGAAAATGAAATTAGAAAAGGTCAAATTGAAATTGTAAAAGTCGATAGTGAAAATAAAGAAACAAAATTAGAAGGAGTTACTTTTGATATTTTAAATAGCAAAGGTGAAGTTGTAGATACAATAATAACAGATAAAGATGGTAAAGCAACAAGTAAAAGGCTTTCAATTTATGATGAATATGTTATTAAAGAAAAAGAAACTTTAAAAGAATATGTTTTATTAGATAAAACTGAAAAGGTTGTATTAAAGGAAAATGAGATAACATCTATTGTTTTTGAAAATATAAAGAAAAAAGGTTCAATTAAAATATTAAAATTATCAGATGGCTCTAATGAATTATTAAATATTCCAGATGGTACACCACTTGCAGGTGCAAAATTTGATGTAAGAAATTCTAAAGGAGAACTAATTGGTGTTTTTGAAACAAATAGCGAAGGAATAATTTTAATTGAAAACTTACCTTATGGAGAATATGTTGTTGCTGAAATAGAAGCACCAGCAGGATATGTAATAACTCATGAACCTATGATAACTTCTATTGTTGATGATGGACAAATTGTAGAAGTTGTTATGAAAAATAGTCCAGTACTTCCAAAAACAGGTAATGATTTTAATGTTGTACCAATGATTATAGTTACAATTCTTTTTGTTTCTTATATTGGAGTATTAGTTCTAAAAAATAAAAATGAAAGGGAGGAAATAAAATATGAATAGATTTGTTAAAATTGGACTAGTGGGAGTAACACTTGCAGCAATAGTTGCAGGTGTTTTTATAAATACAACTTTTTCTAAATATACAAATAAAGTTGTAGGAGATGGTGAAACTCAGATTGCAAAATGGAGCTTTAAAGTAAATGAGGAAACCGAGCAATTTACTACAATTAAGTTAGCAGAAACGTATGACAAAAATACTTTAACTAATGGAAAAATTGCTCCTGGTGCAAAAGGTAGTTTTGACTTAATTATTGATTCTAGTACAAGTGAAGTTGGTGTTGATTATATGGTTGACTTCAAAAATGAAACTAATAAGCCAACAAATTTAATATATAAATTTAAAGATAATACAGTAGAAAATATTGAGGAATTAGAGCAATATTTAACAGGAACAATAAATGCTAATGATGAAAATAAAGTAAGAACATTAACTATTGAGTGGGAATGGCCTTATGGAGATAAAACTACTGGTGTAATAACTAAAGAAGATGAAATTGATACTACTGAAGGTTTAAAAGCTTTAGATTATACTTTTGATGTTGAAGTTACTGGTGTACAAGTTGTTCCTTCAAAATAAAAGATAATTATGAGAAGAATAATAAATATATTAGTTTCGATTGTTTTATCAGTAGTATTTAGTTTAGTTTTATTATATGGAATTACACATTATACTAATTTGATAAAATTTTGTGGAATAGGTTCACTAATTGTTAGCTCTGGTAGTATGGAGCCAGAGCTTTCTGTTGGTGATGTTATTATTATTAAAGAATGTGCAAATTATGAAGTTGGAGATATTATTACTTATAATGTTGAAGACAAGTATTTTGTAACTCATAGAATTGTTGATAAGGAAGGGAATAGTTTTGTAACCAAAGGCGATAACAACAACATTGAAGATAATCAAGTAGTTTTAAAAGAAAATATAGAGGGAAAAGTAATATTAAATGCTAAACTTTTGAGAGTAATGTATGAGCATTATTTATTGATAATTTTAGCTGTTATATTGCTTTTAATAATTTTGTAGAGAGGAATTTGAGAGTATGAAAGTAGAAAATAAAAAAGTATTAAATATATGTTTAATAGTAGTATTAGTTGCATTAGTAATTTTGTTGTTGCTAATGTTTTTATTTGGAAGAACTTTATCAAAATATAGTAGAAATATTGCTTCTAATAGCATTGCAGATGTTGCAAAACCAATTTTTGTAGTTGATGGAGAGCAAAATATAAAAATAGATGGGATTCAAGATACAGAATATACTTTTTCTGTAAAGAATCATAAATTGCAAGAAATTAGTGATGTTGATATGGATTATACTATTGAGATAATAAATTCTTCTAAAGCTAATTTAAAATTTGAACTTTTAAAAAATGGTACAAAAATAAATTTGAATAATAATAAAACAGAAACTTTAAATTTAAAAGGCATACAAAGACACACAGATGAGTATAAGCTAATTGTAAAATATGAAAATGATCCAGCAATAATAGAAGATATTACTGGAAATGTACAAATAAAAGTTGAAGCTGTTCAGTCAGAGGTGATTTAAATGACTAATAATAAAAATGAAAAAGAAAAATTTTATGGAATAAAAATCAATGATGATATTCCAAAGTTAGATAAAGTCAATAAATATAGAAATAAAGTACAGTTAAGATTTTTTGGAAAAGCCTTTTTAATAAAAAGAAAAGATGATGAAGTAGAAAAGATACCATTAGATAATTATTCAGAACTAGAATATGAAGGTGATTATGAAATTGAATTTATAAATGAGAAAAATGAAGTTTTTAATATTCAGATAAGAATAAGAAGAGCTTTTTTATTTTTAATTTTATTTTTTATATCAGCACTTTTAGCGTTCATGTTATGTTTTAATCCTATAAGTGATAATGGAATTATACAGAAATATTTTGGATTTATAGACTTTTCGTTATTGTCTGTTGATTTAGATAAAGAAGAAAAGAATACTTATGTTTTTGATGTAAATTTTAAGAATATTTCAAGCACATCTGAAGAAATTAGTTTACCTAACACTATGAAAGCAGAAAGTGTTGCAAAGAATAAAATTGCACCAGGTGTTCAAGGAGAATTTTCAATTATAATTAGTACTAAAAATAGTACCGTAGATATGAAATATTCTATAAATTTTGAAAATATTACAAATGAAAAACCAAATAATTTATTATTCAAAATTAAAGGTCAGGAAAAAGAGTATAAATCATTACAAGAATTAGAAAAAGAACTAATTGGAAAAGCTAAAAAGCATAGTGAAACAGAGATAATAATTGAATGGTACTGGCCTTATGAGATAGAAAATGATAAAGGTACACAAGACATTATTGATACAAGTGATGGAAAGAAATTAGAAAGCTATAGATTTAAAATAAATGTTAATGGGGAGGAGGTAATAAAATGAGCAAAAAAATAATTATTAGTTTAATCGCATCTTTGGCAATTTTATTAGGTTTTGTACAATATAATTCTTATGCAAAATACATATTGAGTGATGCAATAGGTATGAGTGTTTATATTGATAAGACAGCACCTATTATTCAAATAGAATCAAATCATAATAATGGTAGTTATGATAAAACAAATATAAATGACATTATAAAAAATAATTGTGAAATTACAGTAAAGACAACAGATAATATTAAAATTAAAGAAAATAAGTACATATATAACCCTAAATCTAAAGATTTTAATAATATTCCAGCACAAAAGTTTGAAACAGGAAAAAAATTTACTGATGATGGATACTATAAAATAAGTGCAATTGATACATCAGGAAATACAACAGAAATTGTTGTACTTATTGATAAAACAGCACCTACTGTGAATGTTCAATATTTTAAAAAGGGCGAAGAAAAGAAGAGTGCTAGCAATACAAAAGTAATGCAAATTGCAGCCGTAAAAAAGAATTTATTAAGTGAAGAAGTAATTGAAACCAAAGAAAATGTAGTTGAGCAAAGTATGGTTAAAGCTGCTCAGGCAAGAGCTATGGTTGATGTTTATAATGAGTCAGACTTAAGGAATGCTATTAATAGTAGAGCTTCAACAATTAGAGTGTGTAGTGGAATAAATGTATCAAGTCCTATATATATCAATTACCCTGTAATGATATGTCCAGCTAGTAATGATAATGCGTTAAGATATTCTGGAACTGGAACTTTTATAACTGTTCAAAATGGTGGAATTTTAACATTATATTCAATGGTAATTGATACAAGAGCCTTTAATGTAAGAGGTGTAATTGGGACAAGCGTTCTAACTGGTGGAAAGGTAATTTTACAGGAAAGTACAATTTTAGATGGTGGAAGTGGAAATATAGGAATGGTTGTTAATGGTGGTGCGACAGCAGAGATAAAATCTTGTCTTGTAGCCTACTGCGATACAGGAATTTTAGTGCAAGGAAATGGAAATATAGTTTTTGGTACAGATAATGGAAGAACTAGTGATTTTGTAAATAATGCAATTGCAATTTGTTATGAAGGCTTTAATGGTACAGCAAATTTTAATCAAAGTAATATAGTAATAAAAAATAATACTTATGGAATTGTTACTAGGAATGTTAGTGGAGTGATAAATTTATCTTCATATAATATTTTTAATAATGAACAGGGTGTTAATTTTGGTGGTGGTAATTTAAATATAACTGGTGGAAATATATATGAAAATACAGTGGGAATATATACTAACCCAAGTTATTCAGGCAGAATGACAATTACTAATGTAAATCTTCATTCTAATACACAGTATGCTATAAATCATAGTAAAAATGAAGATAGTAGTTGCAATATCTATGGTGGTACTATCAGAGGAAAAGTTTATCTAGGTCAAAGAGATAACTATATTAACACAAATGATCAGTATCCTACATTTGAAGTAACACCATCACAGTATTTCTTTAAAAGAAAACTGGTAAAAACAGCAAGTAATTCTTGTGCAAATACAGAATTAGAAAAAGTTACTTTAACTAAAAATGCTGATTGGTATAAGTATGTAAATGATGATGAATATATTATAGTTTGGCGTGGATGCAATGTTAAGATAAAATATAAAGATTATTTTGGAAACACACTTTCAGAAGAAATGATAACAGGAAATTTAGGTGAAAGATATGAAACAACTCCAAAAAACATAGATGGATATGATGTTATATCTGTTCCTACAAATAGTAGCGGAACTTATACTGAACAAGACATTACTGTTGAGTATAAATATGATTTGAAAAATGTTGCTAAAGTTACCTTTGAAGATTTATTATCTGGTGTGGTATCTGCAAAATATTGGTACAATGATAATAATAACCAATTTTCAGGTAATGGAACAGACTTTACAAATGGTACAGTATTTGAAAGATATGGAAATTACAAAGTTGTAGTTGTAAATAGTGTTGGGTTAGAAAAAGAATTGACATTTACTTTGAATAAAGATTCTTTGGTTAGATAGAATATAAAATATCACAAAATGAGATAAAATATCTCAAATTGTGATATTATTATTTTGTAATATTTTTTTTATTGTATTTTTAATAGTTTTATGATAAAAATTAATTCTAAAGAAGATAATATAAAGTTATATTTTGTAATTTGAGGTGGAGATAGTGATGAAAACAAATGAAGAAAGAGCATATATGCCAATAGGTGGAGCAAGACTAATAGACATTAAAGTAATACTTGATAATGAACAAGTATATGAGGGAATGGTTGAAGATGCTCCAGACGAAGTAAAAAAATTAAAATACTCAAATGTAGAAATGGGTAATAAAATAACTTACTATGCACATAGTGAGTTACAATAAAGTAAATATAGATTAGAGATGTCAAAATGGCATCTCTTTTAAATTTTAAAAATAAAGGAGGAATTGTAATATGGAAATTACAGATGTACAAATAATTAAAATGGAAGGAAAAGGCAAACTATTAGCTTATGCTAATATAGTTTTAAATGAAGCTATTGTTTTGAAAGGAATTAAGTTAATAAATGGAGAAAGAGGGCTGTTTATCGTTATGCCAGCACAAACTTTAATTAGAAGAAAAGAAATTAAAAGATTTGAGTATTATCACCCAATAAATAATGATGTTAGAAAACTTATAGAACAAGCTATCATTGAAAATTATGAAAAAGTATAAAATGTAAGTATATTGACTTTGCCCTAAAAATTAGAAAGGACATAAGATAATGGTAATAAGAGAAGAATTTTTAGAAGAATTGATTGAATTAGAAAAAGAAATAGATAAAGTTGTTAATTGTAATAGTTTAACAGAGATACAGGTAGAGAACTTTTTAAAAGAATTTGAAAAGAGAAGATTTAAAATCTTAAATGAAATCAAGAAGTATAACGAAATTATTGAGGATGCTGATGATAAGATAAGTTTTATAGATGATGAGTATAAGGCAGAAGTTGTAGGTACTAGTTTAAAACTATATATTCCAGAAACAATGCCTAAGTATAAGAACACTAAAACACATACATATAAGAGAATATTATTAAATGTTGCTGAGGCTTCTAAAGAGTTTAAGGGAATGTTTGAAGAAGGTGCTTTTATATTTATAAAAGTTTTTGATAACCAAAAAAATTGGGACATAGATAATAAAAACATAAAACCTATTCCAGATGGTTTACTTTTATCAGGTGTTATTGTAGATGATGATATTAAAAATATGTTTTATTGTGTAAAAGGTGAATTTTCAGAAATACCTCATACAGAAGTTTATATATCTTCATCAAAAGATATTGCTAATTTCTTAGAAAAAGTATTTGTTTAGTAGTAGACAGTATTCGACAAAATTTAGTTTATAAAAGTTAGATACTTTTGTCGAATTTGGGAGTAAAAATTAAATACTGAAAATATACTTATTTACAGCTTTATACAATTTTTAAATGTTGATTTAAGCTAATTAGGTTAGGACTGTGATAGCTGTAAGCTATCATAGGACTAGCCAAGATAAATTTATAGGATGGTGGTGATGAGCTATTAAAAATAAATTTCCTAACAAGATTGAAAAAGAGTTCTTAGTGTTTTTATATGAATATCATTTTTTAAAGTGTAGTGATGCTAAATTTTTATTTAATACATCTGAATATTATCGAAGGCAAATTTCAGATTTATTAAATAATGACTATATCAAAAAGCACAGTACAGGAACATATATATTGAGTGATAATGGTAAAAAGTATTTAAAAAGTTTAGGCTATGATTTTAGTACAAAAATGGCTTATTCAAAAAAGTATATAGAAAGACAAGTTTTAATAAGTTATATTGCAGCAGTGCTTTTTTATAAAAGCAATATTAAATTTATACCTTCGTTCAAGTTAAAAGACAAAGAGATTTTTACAATAAAATCTAGGCGTTATATTGGTTCTATTGTAATCAATAAGAAAGAGTACTTAACTTACTATATAAGTCAAAAGCAAAATAAAAAATATATAGATTCAGTTTTCTATGATATTCAAAAAGAGAAAGAATACAAAAACATTATTATATTTGTAGAAGATATTTCAAAAATTGATTTAAATCAGTTTTGTTTTGGACTAAAAGAAGTTCTAATTATTGAAAGTAGTTTAAATAATTTAGATAAATTAGGTTATATCAGTAAAGTAAATTGGTCCCAGATAATACAGAGTTTATATCAAGATAAAGTATTTATATCTGAATATAATTTTTGTGATTACACTGATAGAAAGAGAAAATTTGTATCTTGTTTTTATTTTATAGATACAGAAAAAATCAATCTATTAAAATATTTTTTGAAAGAGAATAAAGATAAAAAGGTAGATATTATTTGTAGTAGAGAATGTTTAGTGTTATTGGAAAAAGAAATGCCAAACCAGAATTATTATCCAATTGAATTTGATAGTTTTATAAAAGGAGAATTTAACATATATGAATAAAAAAGTTATAGCAAATGTAGCTTTATTTTTTTTGCTTATAAATTATTTGGTGATAATTTTAAATTTGAAAAGCTATTTTAAAGTCTTAAGTAATTGCTTTGATAGAGAGATTAGTCTGAGTGTGATTTTATATGTGGTAATTTCATTCATAATTGCCTTAATTTTCATTTTTATATTTATAGTAGTAAAATTACTGGTCAAAAATGAAAAAGATGAAATTAAGGGCATTAAATTGAAATTGGAAGATGGTACTTTTGGAACAGCAAATTGGATGGATAATGAGGACATTACAAATGTGTTAGGAGTGATAGATTATGGAGAATATAGAGTTAAAAGCGAACCATAAACAAGGGCTTATATTAGGCAAAAAGGACGGGAAAATTATAACACTTCCTTTGGATTCATATTTCAATAATAATATTACTGTTGTTGGAAGCTCTGGAAGCATGAAAACTATTAGTTTTGTACTTACTAATATATTGCAATTAGTACATCTAGGAAAGTCTATTATCTGCACAGATCCAAAAGGGGAAATATATCGTAAAACTTCATATATGTTAAGAAAAAAAGGATATACAGTAAAAGTTTTTAATTTGTGCGATATGACACATTCAGATAGGTTTAATCCATTAGCCCAAAATGAAACTATCAATGATGTGCAAGTAAGTACAGAGGTAATAATAACTAATACACAAAATAAGATAAAGGGAGATGAGTTTTGGCCTCGTGCTGAAGAGAATTTACTTAAAGCGTTTGAATTTTATTTTTTAGAAAAGTCACTAAAAACTAACTCTTTAAAAGATGTTTATTTTAAAATTGCGAGTGGAGATGTTGCAGATATAGATAATATGTTTAGAAAATTGCCACTTGATAGTCCGGCTAGGATGAGCTATAATATTTTTTCAAGTGGTTCTGATACTATAAAAGCTAGTGTATTAACTGGATTAGGAACAAGATTACAAGCGTTTCAAAATAAACATGTACAAGATTTAACTTCAGAAAATGATATTGATTTAGAACTACCAGGAAAAGAAAAATGTGCGTATTTTTGCATAACAAGTGATATGACAAGTACATATGATTTTTTATCTTCACTATTTTATGTTTTTTTGTTTTCAAAACTCGTAAAGTATGCAGATAGTAAGGAAAACGGAAAATGTGATGTAGGAGTATATTTTTTACTGGATGAGTTTGCAAATATAGGTCAAATACCAGACTTTAATAAAAAGATAAGCACAGTAAGGAGTAGAGATATAAACTTAATTCCAATAGTACAAAACATAGGACAGTTTCAAAATAGATATCCAAACGGCTTAGCTGATGAGATAATAGGAAACTGTGATACAAGACTTTGTTTAGCTGCAAATGATACTTTGACAGCAGAATACTTTTCAAGTTTGCTTGGTGTTGCTACTGCAGAAAATCAAAGTATAAGGACAGAAGCTGGAATTGATGGCACTTTAAATTTTGGTCAAAAAAATGTGGGTAGTATAAAGAGAAATCTACTGAATAGTGACGAAATTTTAAGACTACCTGCTAATAAGTTATTAGTTAATTTAAGAGGAAATAAGCCACTTTTGTTAGATAAAATGATATATACAGAACATCCTTTAGCGAATGAATTAAGAGACAATCCTATTTCTGAATATAAGCCAAGTTGGAATAAAAATATTAAAGAAATTCCAATGGATATAGAAGAAAATGTAAAAGTTGTTTTTAATAAAAAACAAAATATGGATTGGAATATGTTTTAAAAAGGTTATTATTTGAAGTTAAAGTTATTAAAACAAGTTCTTTTTTAGTAGTTGTTTTGAAAAATTCAAAAGGTAATAAGTATAAAATGTTGATAAATCATTTTTTTCAAAAATAAAAGAACTTGTCTTGACAAAAGTAGGGACTCAATTTAAAATATCATTACGATATTGTTACAACAATGTTACAACTGTTCGAGCAATACTATTTTATAGAGGAGAAATTAAACATGGTAGTATATTTAGATGCAAACGCTTATATAGAAGCAAAATATGATTTTAATAATTTTCATATGAGCCGATTAGTAAAGCTCATAGATGAGGGAGATATCCAACTTTTGGTTAGCAAAGTAACTACATATGAAGTATATGATCATATAAAAAAAGATGTTACAGAAGAAATAAATGCTTATAAAAAAGTTATAAGAGAAAAAATGCCAATTGTAAAACGAGAAGGTAGTTTGAAATTAAATGAAATAAATATAGTTGAAGTAGTTGCTGGAGTTCAAAGTAAAGCAGAAAGATTCTTTAATTCAACTAGAGTAATCCAAATTCCACTGGATCCTATGAATGCGGAACAGTTAATAGAAGATTGGTATTCTATGAAACCACCTTTTGAGACAAAAAAACCTAATGAATTTAAGGATGCTATAATGATAAATGCAATAAGAAATTATCAAAAATCTTTAAATGATATTGTTATTATTATATCTGCTGATAAAGGAGTTCAGAAAGTCTTTGATGGAGACGCTAATTTTGTAAACTTTGAACATTTAGATGAGTTTTTAAAGTTTTATATTGAACAGATTAAAGCACGAGATGCTAAAGCTTTTGTTGAAGACGAAAATGTAAAAGATTCACTTGACGAAGCTATAAAAGCATATGCAAACAGTATAGATGTATATTTTACTGAGTATGCTGAGTGGGATATCGAGGATAAAGAAGTAAATGATATTAAGTATGAGGTAAAGTACATATCACAAGAAGAAACGAAAATATATGTAGCAGTTGAAGCAAATGCAGAAGTAACTGTTGAAGTAATGTATCGTGATGAAGAAAATTCTTATTATGATAAAGAAGATAATATGTATTACTTTGAAAGATATATACTTGCTAAAGAGAAGCATGAAATTGATTTTGAAGTAGGACTGATTCTTGAGATGGGTATTAGTACCGTTTCTGAAATTACATTAGATAAGATTGAATTAGATGAAAGTTATTATAAACTATCTGTTGAATTGGATGAGAATACTAGAATTGATAATGAAATTATTCGAGATAGTTTGGAAGATTGTTGATTATATTTTGTAAAAGCATTTACCTTCTGGTAAGTGTTTTTTTATTGGAGGTGAGCTATTGGAAAGTTTATCATTAAGAGAAATCTTAAGAAGCAAAGAAGAGCAAAGAATTTTAACAGGAAGGATTACAGGAATTGAGAAAGAATACTATAAGTTACAGGATAGAATCATATCTTGTGCAATAGTGTGGTATGAAGATATAAAGGTTTTGATTCCTGTTACACATTTAGGAGTTACAAAAGAAAACAAGTCACTTATTAGAGGTATGCTTAATGCAGAGGTTGATTTTATTGTTATAGAATATGATGAAACAAGTAATATAGCAATTGCTAGTAGAGAATTAGCAATGGAATTAAGAGCTAAAATAGAATTGCCTAAAATAAAAAAGAACGATGTTGTAAAGGTAAGAATTGTTGCTACTAGTACAAAACATATAATAGTGGATTTGTATGGAAAAGAAGTTGTTATAAAAGCAGAGAATTTACGACATACATTTATTGCAAATGCTAAAGAAGAATATGCTGTTGGAGAGTATTTGAAAGTAAGAGTGAAAGAGATAGATATAAAAAACAATATCTTTGAATTAAATGCTAAAGAATTGTTAGATAATCCATTTAATAATATAAGACGATATTTTACAGAAAATTCAGAGTATACAGGAAGAGTAATTGCTTTTCCAAAATCTAAAAGTGGTGTTATTATACAGTTAGATGCAATTCCTGTTACTTGTATGTGTAGAGTACCTGCTAAATTTAATACTTATCCACATTTTGATGATAAAGTGTTGATAAAGATTACAGAAATAAAAGAAAAAAAGAAATTTATATATGGATATTTAATAAGAGTTATATAAAAACATTTGTGCAAGGAGGTTTTATGAGTTATAGAGAAAAAGAAAATAAAATAATAAATTTTCTGCAAGATTTTGGATGTGCTACACAAGAGCAGTTAAACAAACTATTTGGTAATAATATAGATTTTAGATATATTTTAGAAACAGGAAATGTATCTAAGAAAAAAAATATTTATGTACATAAACTAAAAGTAATAGATAATAAGATGATATTAGCATTAGATGTATTATGTAAGTATAAAGGTAGGTATAAATATTTTCATACTAATTTTGAACCAATATATATAACATTTCTAACTAATAAAAATCTTTTATATCATATTATAGTGACAGATAAAAATAACGAAAAAGGTGTGTTGAAATTAGTAAAAAATATTGATATATCAATGCCAGATGCTGATAAGTTAATTTTATTATTTGAAGATTCTGAAATGTATAGTAGGATAGAATGTAAAAAAGAGTATTTATATTGTACATATCCACCAGTTCAAATAGTGTAAAAAAACTAAGTCTATTGTTTTAATAGACTTAGTAATATTTATTATGAATTTTAATTAAATTTTTAGATAAAATTTATGAGTATATCCTTTTCAAATCTTCAATAGAACTTTTAAGAATATATGGCATTTCTTTCAAAAACATCATACTGTTTCTGTCTCGTTCATACATTTCATGCATAAGTGGATGATTACATGTAAAATCAATCATATCTTGATAATTTCGTATAGCTTCATTTCTTTTATATGAATCATTCTCATTTTTTAATGTTTCTAATAATTCTTTACCCATGTCATAAATCCAAGGAAAATCATCTTTAAAGAAACTAAGTATAATTAAAAAACTATATGGCATGTTTTCAATTCGCATATGTGTATGCATTAATTCTTCACAAAACATAATACTATATTTTTGTGAAAGTCGTTTTTTATCATATGATTTCATATTTCTTAAATTATGTTCATTCATATTTTTATATATATCTTCTAATAAGTTCGCCATTTCTGTTGAACTAACTTCAGGATTTTTTAATAGTTTTTGATTATCTCTTGATAATTCTAATATTTCTTCTAATATTTCAGATGATTTTATTTCTTCTGTATTATCTTTACTAACATTAGTTGTTACATAATCTTTTTTTATTTTTTTCAATTCTTGCTCAAGTGTTGGATACCAAACCTCAAATGTTTTATCAAGTTGTTGCTCAGAAATTCCAGTTTCTCCACAAGCATTGTTTAATGTTTTCATCATTTTCTTTATATCATCTTTTTGAAATATTGTTGACTGAAATTGTAGTATTGGACCTTGTACTTCAGAACGTTTTATATCAAAAAGAAAAGGTGTAACAAGTGACTTTTCCATAGTTTTTGAAAGAGCACCAGCTTCAAAAGATAACCATGGAGCTTCAAGATTGTCTTTTGTAACACATAATATTCCAAATGTTGAGTTCTCTAATTCTTTAGCTATATCTGTACTCCATCTTGCTCCTTTATCAATATCTTCTGAAGAAACATAAGGCTCAATGGATTGTATTACAGATGGAAGCCAATCTCTAAAAATTAAGGCAATTCGTAAACTAAGGTCTCCAGACCAACTAATAAAAACTTTCATTTTCTTTCTCCTTAACATAAAAACTCCTCTTAATTATAGCAAAAATTGTATAAAAATGCAAGTAATAACTTCTGTTAATAAATATTGTATGAATATTTTGAGAATAATATTAGCTAATTATTGAAATTATTAAAAATTTCTTTTATAATTAAATCGTGTATAAAAGATATTGTTATAAAGTGATTTATAACAAACCTATAATTAGTATCAAACTAATTATAGCATAACTACTATAAATTATAGATAGTAGTAGAGTTTCTGTACTATAAAAGTACAGCATAATTTGGGTATATACATATTAAGTTTATAAATAATTTATATGTTTAAAAATAAAGAAAGAATTGAAGTTAGCCCCTCAACCTAGATTCTTTCTATTTTTTTACCCAAAATAAAAGAAAGGAGGAAAAGTAATATTATATAAAATCTTTTTACACATTATTAAATCTAAGAAAGGAATAAAGTAATGGAAAGAAAAAAGTATGTTAATTTACCATTAGCGGGAAATGTTCAACATGGTATGAGACAAGAAAATGGAGTTCCAACAGAATTACGGATATTTTATGGCAAAAACAAAGGACGAGCAAATGGATTTGCTTGTAAAAAAGTTTGATAAGGTGTATGGAGAAAAGCCAACTAAATTAAAAATAAGGTTTTTTGATGAGTCACCGTTATTAGTAAAAAATGTTAGATACAACCAAAGTGGTATTGTATGCTATTGCATAGAAGGACAAACTGTAGGTAAGGAAAAAGTTAAAAATTTATGGAAAGATAAAGAATGCTTACCAAGCTGCGAGTATGCAAGTGCTAAAGACGGTCAAAAGCCAAGTTGTATACAAGAAGGAACTTTGAAATTTTTACTTCCAGAAATTAGCTTAGACAGAGTGTGGTTAATGAAGGTTAGAGGAATAACAATTATAAATAAACTTTCTAATTACATTGAAACTCAAAAAGTACTTGGAAATTCTATAAAGGGTGATTTCTATATGTATTTAACAAAAGAAAAACAAACAAGAAAATCTGATGGAAAAACTTTTACTAATTATACAATAGACATTTTAAAATTAGATGATGACAATACTGATAATAAAGCAACGGGAATTACTTCAAGCCAGGAACAAAAGACAACAATAAAAAATGAAAAAGAGCCTGTAAAAACAGAAAGTAAAAAGGAAACTAAAAAATCTAAAAAGCATGAAGAAAAGCAAAAAGTTGTTGATATCAGCTCAAAGGAAGATGAAAAGTTTGAACCATTAAAAGAAGGAGAATATGACTTTGATAAGTGCTATGCTTTTTATAGCCTAGAGCCAATTACTATCAAAAATAAAGATGGTAAAGAATTACAATATTCATTAGGTAATTTTTGCGATATGAAAGATAATAATGTTTCTGCAATTATTAGAGATGATTTAGCAAAAGAACTCGAACAATGTGATTTAGGAACTATTTTAACTTTAGATATGATAGAAAGATTAGAAAAGAATTGGGTAACAGATTTTAAGTTTGTACAAAAATGTATAAAAAAAGTTGCAGCTTAAGGAAAAAAGCTTAAACTGCAAGAACAATATAAATAGGAATACTATTGTTTAGAAATTATATACATTATTGAAAAATAATACAAGACGAAAATAGAAATTTCATTTAAATTATATAGAAGATTGGAGATTATATAATGAGAAATAAATTTAAAAAAGGTGAACCAGTTATAGTAAATGGAGTTGGTAAAAAAGACAATAAAATTTATATAAATAAACTTGGAAGCATTATCGAAAGAGATGCTTTTTTTCGTGATTATAATGTGAAATTTTCTAAAGAGGATGATTGGTTTAATGAAAGGGCTTTAAAAAAAATAATGAACATGCCAGAAAGGAATATTAGAATATGAAATTACTATATTTAAAAATGAAAGGTTTTAGAAAGTATAAAGAGCCTGTTGAAATAAATCTTTTTGATGAAACATACATTATAGGTGGAAATGCAAAAGGAAAATCTACAATTGCTTATGCAATTGTATGGACTTTTTTAGGTACAGATATACGAGGAAACGATAAAACATGTATGATAAATCGTGATTCAAAAGACTGTTGTACAGAAATAGGTTTTATAGGAAATGATAATGAAAAACATATTTTAGTAAGGTATAAACATAGTGTGTACAGTAGTAAGAATTTTATAGTATTAGATGGTAAAGTTGTAAAACAAAAGGACTTAGAAAAACTATATATTGACAAACCACTATTTTTAAGCATATTTAATCCAGATTACTTTAAAGATAGTGAACCAGCTAAACAAAAAGAATTGATAGATAAGTATTTGCCAGATATATCATATCAAGATGTATTTAATAAGTTAGAAGATAGCGAAAAAGATAAAATTGATATTAGAGATGGTGATATTGTTAAGTTTATTAAAGAAACAGGTTTTAGAATACGAGATACTCAAAACAAGATTGAAGTAAAAAAGGGAAATTTAGAATATGCAAAAAAAATTCATGGCGAAAAGTTAGAAGATAAGCAACAATTTACTAAGCAAGAAGAAATTGATTTATTAGAACAGGAAAGAGACTTTTTAGAAAGTGAAAATAAAAATCAATTAAGAAAAAAGTTACAAGATAATATTGGTGCAAAAGAAGCTCAACAGTTTAATATACAAAATCAATTGGACAAAATAAATGATAAAGGGAAAAAAGCAAGAATAGAATATAACAAAATTTTATCAGATCCATTGGCACAATGTCCTTGTTGTAATCAAATTCTAAACATAGAAAATAAGAAAGTAGCATTAGAAAATAAACGTAATGAAATGTTTTCACTTGGAACAGAAAAAGAAGAAATCGAAAATAAACTATCAGATATTAAAGTAGAAGTAATGCAGTTAAAGGCAGAATTATATGCTTTAGGAAGAGAAGAAAATTCTAATAGAATTACAGAAATTGATAATAGATTAAAAGAACTAATTGCAGAAAAAGAAGCAATAGATAAGTTTAATCATGAATTACAAGTGAAAATTGATAATAAAGAAAAAACTAAAAAAGACATAGTATCTATCGTAGTAGAAATGGAACAATTAGATGAACTTATTGAAAAGTATAATTTACAAATTATTATTGCTAAAAAGTTGTATTGTATGATTATACAAGAAAAGATGAAAGTAGCAGAACAATATATGAAAAATGCTAAAATAAAGTTTTATGAACTAATAAAATCTACAGGAGAGTTGAAAGATTGTTTTAAAATAACTAGAAACGGAGAAGAATTTAATTCGTTATCAAAATCACAGAAATTTGTTACTATTTTAGAAATATGTAATATGCTTAATAAGATTAGTGGTTTAAATATTCCAATTTTAGTTGATGATGCTGAAAGTTATCCAGATTTTCAGTTTAAGTATGAGGAATATAATACTCAATTACTTATAATAAAAGCTAAGAAAAATAGAATGATGAAAATTTCTGATAAAGAAGAAATTATAACTAAATGTAGAACTATGAAAGTGTATTATGAAAAGAAAGATTATAAAAAAATAGCTTAAAAGGTACATATTATGTATCTTTTTTTGTTACAAGGAGAGTTTTATGTACGAAAAATATTATAAGCAATTTGTAGATAATTTTAATTTATTATCGCAAAGGTATGATAAATATAGAATCTTTTTAGATTTCCTTAAACTTGCATCATATTCAATGTATAACGTGTTTAGAAAAAGTGAGGAAATAGAATCAAAGTATTTGAATATTGTAAAAACATATAGAAAGGATGAACTAGAAATTTTTTGTAAAATGTTTGGCGAACTTACTTTGATGTATGAATACAAGAATGAAATTGTAGATATACTGGGTGAGTTTTATATGCAAAACAAAATTGGTAATAACAGCTTAGGGCAGTTTTTTACACCATTTCATATAGCAGAATTTATGGGAAAAATAAATTGTGGAACAAAGGAACAAATGGAAAAAATCATAGATAAAAACGGCTATATAACATTATCAGAACCTTGTTGTGGTGCAGGTGCGATGATTTTAGGATTTGTTAAAGCATTAAAGGATGAAGATATAAACTATCAACAAAACTTATTAGTTTATGCTGTTGATATTTCAGAAATATGTGCATATATGACATATGTTCAATTATCACTTTATGGAATACCAGCTATTGTATTTTGTGGAGATTCAATTACACAAAAAATGAATTTTCAGCTTGAAACACCATTTTATTTTATGAATTATTGGAAGTTTAGAAAAGTGAATAATAAAACGGAAGATATTAGTTCTAATGAGAAAATAATAACAAAATTTAATGAAGTTACTGTAAAAGGAAATTGTCAATTTTCTTTATGGTAGTGAGAAAGGATACAAAATGAAAGTTAAAGGATTATTAGTAATACCAGGTCAAAAGGTACAAAAGGTAAGAATACCAAGTAATTTGAAATTTATTAGAAGAATTGTGGGCAAAAATTTAATGCGAATTACATTAGATGAAGATACAATTTTACTGTTTGATAAGAATGCTAAGAAAGATGATTTTAATAGAGTATTGGGAAGTCACATTATAAATGGGACTTTTTTTATTATAGGAGTAAAGAATAAACATAGAGTATCACTAAAAAGAAAGGCAATACGAAAATATACGAATATGTTTAAGTTGGAGAAACATACCAAAAGAATTAACCAATATAAAGAAGAATATTTAATAAAAAAATTTATTGGAGATGTTATTAACTACGAACCAATAGAACAAGAAGAGCTAAAAGCAGCTTAAAATTAACAAAGAAAGAGGTAAAGTAATATGAACAAATATGAAAGTATAATTATAACTAAAGTAGATTTAAAAGAGGAAGCAATAAACAAAATTATAACAGCTGTAAGTGATTTAATTAATTCAAAAGGTTCAATGGAGAAAGTAGAACAAATAGGTAATAAAAAATTAGCTTATGAGGTAAGAGGTAATAAAGAAGGTTTTTATATTATTTTTGAGTTTGAAACAGTTGTGGAGCAAATAAGAGAACTTGAAAGATATTTTAGAATTACAGAAGAAATATTAAAGTTTATAGTTGTAAGAAAAGATAATTAACGAGGAGGTAAAAACATGAATAAAGTAATATTATTGGGAAGACTTACTAAGGATATAGAAATAAAACAAAAAGATAGCTATGTAGTTGCATTATCGTCTTTGGCAGTAGATAGAAAATATACGAAACAAGGAGAAGAGCGAAAAACAGACTTTTTTAATATAGTTGCTTATGGTAAGACAGCAGAATTCATAAACAAGTACTTTTCAAAAGGACAATTGGTACTTATATCTGGAAGAATAGAAAATAGAACTTGGGAAGATAAAGATGGCAATAAAAGAATAACAACTGAAATAATTTGTGAAGAAACATATTTTGCAGAAGGAAGAAGAAAACAAGAAAATGAAACTAATGATTCGTCCCAATCAAATGAACTTGAAAATGTACAAATAGATAGCTCTGATGATGATTTGCCATTTTAAGAGGTGGTAAAAATGAGCGATATTGAATATAGAAAATATAGCAAACGAAGAATGTTAGAAATTCTACATAAAGAAGGTTTAGCATTTGTAAAGACAAGTTTAGGTGATAAATATATAATAAGAAAAGCAGATATTGCAGATTTTATTATTATTGAATCTAGAGCAACAAATAATAAAGAAAAAATGGAATTTTCTTTTCCACAAATTGATAATCCAGTACTAATAACTATTGGTACTTCTTTTCAAAAGATAAATCCGATTTTAGAAGCTGAAATAATAGGTCGAGTATCTTTTTTAGAAAAATTTGAAATGAGACCAAAAATTATAAAAATATTTGACTTAGAAGAATTTAATAAACTTAATCAAAATGAAATTGGAAATGAAAAGAAAATTGCAAAAGAATTTGATAAATTGTATAGAAAATATTTAAGTTAAAAGGAGAAAAATATGCCAAATATAATAATTAGTGTAAAATATGAAGATAAGGAAATTCCAAAAACTTTTTCAGGAAAAGCTTATTCATATTTTTCAAGTATACCATTAAAAGTGGGAGATATTGTTGAAGCACCAACAAAGTTTGGAAATAGTATTGCGAGAGTATCTGAAATAAATATATCTGAAGAAAAGATTGAATATATAAAACCATATATGAAAGTTATAACAAGGAAATTGAATAGGAGAAGTTACTTAAATGATAATAAAATTATGGAAGATGTTGCATAAAATATGACTGAAAAACAAATTGCTAAGTATTTAACAGAAGAATTAGTTAGATTAGGTTTTGTAGTACATAAATATAATGCAGTAACAACTGATTCTATTTATTTAAAGTTAGATTATGGGGTTTGTTGTGGTATTCGTATTAGTAATCATAAAGGCAAGAAAAAATATCATTATAGATTTAATGTTATAAAAGATTATGAAGGGGATAAGATTACTCGTTTTGAGAATCTTGTCTCTTATTTTTATAATTTTAATGAATTGTCAGAAGTAATAGAACAAGTTCAATTTGAGAAACAAAATAAAATCGAAAAATATGGATTAGAAAACTATCAAATGTATATGCAAAAAGAAAAAGAACAAAATGAATTATTTAAGAGATTTAAACAAGTAAAAGGAGAATGCAAATAAAATGAATGGAATAGAAAGATTAGAAACAGAAGTTTTAGAACTAAATGATTATAATGTTTCAAAAATATTTGAATATTTAAAAACAAGAGAAGATTTATACGAAAAATTTGATAATGAAGAAAAAACAATAAATCAAATGTATGAATTTATATGTAATAGAGCAGAACTACAGAAACGAGGTCGAGTTGCAATGATAGATGATAAAGTAGTTTATTTATGGGCAATTATGTATTTTATGAGAAGTAACAAGGATTTGAACATTATAAAAAAAGAATCTAAGATAATAGAGAATAAAAGGGATCCAGAAAAAGATAAAGAAGCAACTCAACCAATATCTCAACAAATAAAAAAAGATTCAGCACAAATATCATTATTCCAGGAGGTGGGATAATGGCTTATATAAGAAAAAAATATAGAGAGTTATTACAATATATGGACGATAATTGTCATTTACCAAAAAAGTGGGATAAATTTGTAGAGAAACAATCAAAATATCATAACTTGATTATAAAAAAAGCAGAAAAATGTTACTGTACTAATTGTAAGCATATTTTTGAAAGTAAGAAAAAAGTAAATGAGGAAACTAAATGTCCTAATTGTAAAAATAAATATCTTATTAAAAGAAGTAACTTAAAATATCATGAATTTAAAGATTATCTCGCATTGCTAGAAAATGTAAAAGGAAAATTAGTTGTTAGATATTTTGAGTTAAGTACTACTTACAATAATTATAATAATGATTATAAAATAACACATTCAGTTGTAGAGTTTGCAAGAGATTTTTATGGTGAAATTGTACAAACGTTTATAAATGATAGAGTATCAAGAGGACTTGGAAATAAATATATACATCATTATGAAGATGCTGGGATATGGAGAATGTTTTCTTCATATTATGAGCTTATTAGAAGTGGTATATTATATCCATATAATTTAAAGAAAATTTTAAAAGATACGGAATATAAATATTCAATGATTTGGGAACTTGCAAAACATACAGTATATGTTGATATTCCTAATTTATTATATTGTGCGAAAAATAATAAAAGTTTTGAATTATTAGTAAAAATGAAATTATATAATTTAGCTTTAAAGTCGAACTATTTTGAGAATAAGGATTTACAATTGCAATTTAAAAGTATAAAGCAATACTATCCTTTTATGAAAAAATATAATATTTCCTATAATCAGTTTGAAATATTAAAAATTATAAATGAACCTGATATAAATAAAATTAGATACTTACAGAGATTTAGTGCTTCTGTATTAAATGAAATTTTAAATTATATTAGTGTTGATAGATTGATAAAATATATAAAGCAAAGAAGAGGTAAAATTGATATTTATTTATATAAAGACTATTTAAAGTTTGCAAAATTTTTGGATTTTGATTTGAAAAATAATAGATATGCTTTTCCTAAAAATTTAAAAGAAGAACATGACAAATTAGAAAAACAATATAAAGTGCAAAATGAGCAACTTATAAATAAATCAATAATTAAAAGAAGTAAAGAATTGGATGGAAACATATATAAAGATAAAAAGTTTATTATCTTTCCAGCTCACAGTTATAATGATTTAAAGGAAGAAAGTAAACAGCAACATCATTGTGTAAGAAGTTATGCAGAAGATTATGCGATTGGTACTTGTGATATTTATTTTTTAAGAGATATAGAGAAACAAAACGAGGCACTTGTAACTGTTGAAGTAAAGAGGAATGCTATAACACAAAGTAGAACAAAATATAACAAAGAACCGAGTAAAATACAAAGTGATTTTTTAAAAAAATGGGAAAAAAATATTTTAAGAAAGGTGGCCTAAAATGAAACATAAATCAAATAAGAATAGTTCCAAAAGAACAAAAGAAATGTTTGAAAATATAGTTGATAAGTTACAAACTATTGTTAATAGTGGTGAATATGAAAGATTTTTAAAGTTTAATAAGAATTTTAGAGGTTATAGTTTCAATAATCTTGTGCTAATTTATAGCCAATTTCCAAATGCTACAAAGGTCGCTGGTAAGTCTAAATGGCTTAAAATGAAAAGACAGCTAGTATCTGGAGCAAAGAAAATATTTATAATTGCACCACTTCCAAGAAAGTTTAATAAAACTATTAAGATAATTGAAGATGGAGAAGAGCTTGAAAAGAAAGAAACAATAGAATATAACAGTTATAGATATGTATATGTTTATGATGTTTCACAGACTGAAGGTGAGCCATTACCATTGCAAAGTAACAACATTAATTGTAATGATATGGCTTATTTTTATGAAAAGTTAAAAAGCTTTAGTGATTATCCTGTTTTAGAAGAAGAATTATATGGTGGTACAAAAGGTTATTATAGTCCTAGTAAAGAACATATCGTAATAAAAAATACATTATCAGCTAATGATAAAGCAGCAGTTTTATTACACGAGTTATCTCATGCAATGTATGATGATTTTGATTATAGCACAGACAGAAATTTGTCAGAAGTTTTTGTTGAATCTATTGCATATATTGTTGCAGATTATTTTGGCTTAGACACTTCATTATGTAGCTTTAATTACATTATTAAATGGGCTAAAGGAGATCCAAAAGTTGTTTTGGAATTAGGAAGTAAAATACAAAAATGTGCTAATGAGTTTATAGATAAAATTGAAAATTATGAACTACAAGAAATTAAACTTGTAGCTTAATAGGAGGATGAAAAGTAGTATGTTTGATTTATATAATAAAGAACAATTGGTGTTAAGTGCAACTTGCTTAGAAACTTTAGTAAACTTAGTTGAGATATTAAAAAAGTATAATAAACGTTTTATAAACAGAAAAAATTTTAAGATAAAAAGCAAAGACAAAGTAGTTTATAAATGGAATTTTAAGTAAGGAGATAGTAATGAAGATAGAAGATTATAAAGAAATAGCAAAACATATTAACATTTTAAATGTAGCCTATCATAGTAATATAGAAGTTATTAAGCAAAATGGAAGTGAATTTAGTGCTATATGTCCGTTTTGTGGATATAAGGATAATAAAAGGGAAAGTAATTTGAAATTAAACAGTATAAAAAATACTTATCATTGTTTTAAATGTGGAAATAGTGGGTATTCAATAGGATTGTATGCGAAACTTAATTTTATGGATAACAAAAAAGCATTTAAAGAGCTAATATCTAGAGAATTTTTTTCAATAGATAAATCTCAATTGGAGATAATACCAATAAATAAAATGGCTGATGTAGAATATAGAAATTTAGTTTATTCTGAGTTTTTAAGTATGCTAAAATTAAATATAAAACATAAAAGATATTTACAGTCACTTGATTTTACTAGTAGTTCTATTGAGGAGTGTAATTTCAAATCAATTCCTAGTAAAATTATATCAAGAAAAATTATTTGTAGTAATTTAAAAAGAAAATATAATTTAGAAGGAATACCAGGATTTTATATGCACGAAGATTTTTCATGGGACTTTTTTGCACCAGATGGCTTTTTAATACCAGTTTATGATGATTATAATAACATTCAAGGTTTGTCAGTTCATTTAGATAAAGAATTTAATGGTACAGAGTATTTATGGTTTTCAAGTAATAACAAAATAAATGGAACACCAGCTAGAAATTGGATAACAAAGGCTAATATTTATGAACATACACAAACCATTATTTTAACTGATAATTTACTAACATATAATTTAATTAGACAAGTAGAAGATAAAGCTATTATGGCATTTTCAGGAGTAACAAATTCATATAGTATTTTAAAAGAATTGGAGGATACTAATGTTGAAAATATAGTTTTTACTATTAGAAAATTAGAAGATAATCAAAGATTAGATTATATGATAGAAAAGATATTTAAAGATTTATTGTGTAAAGGATATGATATTACATATAAGTATATAGAAAATTATAAAGATATTTTAGAAGATAACTTTTTAGATAATATAAAGCTAAAAGTTGCTTAAGTTATTATAACCTGCTCTTAAAAAGAGCAGGTTTATTTTATATGACTAAAATTTTAAATTTCCATTTTTGTCTACTTTTATCTACTTTCTGTTTATATGTTAAGCTTTTTTTATATTATATTATCAAATACTGATCAGTTAATAAAATAAAAGGAGAAAAACTATGAACGAAAATACAAAAAGAAATGTTTTATATAGTTCTAGGGCTGTGACAGGATATGCAACAGCGTCAACACCTGTTTATCATGGACCAGATGCAAGTAATTATGCTAAAGTTGGAAGTATTGGACCTAATGAAACTGTAAATGTTTTAGCAACACTAATGGGATGGTATCATATTGAATATACAGTGAATGGTACAACACAAAGAAAAACTGGATATGTTCCACAAAGTTCACTAACAAATGTTACTGGTGGAGCATTAACAGAGGAAGATTTTTATGGTGGATATTGCTATGCTTCAACAGAATTAGATGTAAGGACTTGTGATACTTTTGAAAATACAGCAGCAGTAGGAACTTTATATAAAAATGAAGGTTGTACATTCTTATTCTCTTACAGAGTTGGGGATAAAAATATTGCATTTATTGAATATGCTACACCAAGTGGAACAAAAAGAGGTTATGTATATTCTGATTATTTAAAATTCCCTGTTGAAACAATTGTATGTATTGCAAATGAAACTTTACCTGTTTATGCAACACCAAATTTCTCAATAAGTGCACAATTAGGTACAATTTATCAAAATGAACTAATGGGAGTAGTTGCAAAAGAAGGTAATGTAATATATGTTGAATATAATACAGCAAAAGGAAGAAAAAGAGGTTATGTAGATTGGACAAAGGTTAATCCAAGAGATTATGTTTCAGGTACTGTATTTAGTGATTTTTATAAAACACCAGCTAATGCACATATTCCAGCAACTAGTGGTTCAGTACCAGTATATGGAGGACCATCAACTGCATATGCAAAAATAGGAAGTGTTAATAATGAAAATGTTACATGCTTTTGGAATCAAAACTCAACTAATGCACCATTAACTTGTATTGAATATGTTGTAAATACAACAGGAGCATTGAAAAGAGGATATGTAGATCCTGCAAGTGTTAGTGTTGGTGGTTTTGCTTTAGAAAATAATCCTTTAGAAGATTTAACTGTAGAATATCCTCATTTTGAAAGAAAAGTGTATGGTAAAACTCAATTAGGTAAGGATATGGTATATTATAAGACTGGTACAGGACCAAACCATATTTTCTTAACTTTTGCTTTACATGGCTGGGAAGATGGAACTTATGCTGATGGTAGTTTTTATCATGGTGATGGAAATATGTTAATAAAAATTTCTAAAAGATTTATGCAAAATTTTGGAAACTTATCAGCTGAAAAAATAGCACAAATAAAAAGTAAATGGACGATTTTTGTTTTTGCAGGAATTAATTTAGATGGAATTGTAAATGGATATAGCAATAATGGATTTGGTAGATGTCTTTATAGTGGATTAGATCCAAATAGAAATTGGCCAGGAGATTTTGTAAAAAACGATAGCCCAAGATATAAAACAGGAAGAGAATACATGGGAAATACTGAAGATTTTTCAGATGTTATTGAATTATTTAATTTGAAACAAACAATTAGTAATAATGCTGGAAGAAGCCAAAATATTTTAATAGATGTTCATGGATGGTATAATCAAACAGTAGGAAATTCTAAATTAGGAGAATTTTATTGGAATAGTTTTGGAATTCCTAAGTCAAGACATAGTTATAGTTATGGTTCAGGTTATTTAATTAACTGGGTAAACAATTCAATAAATCAGGGTATGACATTACAAAATGAAGCAGGAATAGGAGCAGCTTCATGTTTACTAGAATTACCACCTACAACAGATTATAGCGACACTAATATGAATTCTTATGGAGATAAATTCTTTAATGGTACAATAAATATGTTGGAAAATACTGGAGATTCAGTTATTTATCCAGATATTTCTGAAGGAGTTACTTTTAATAAATTATTCAATCAATTGGAAGCGTTATATACTTTAGCAAGTGAGTATAAACCTAATGCAAGTATTAAAGAAAAAAATATTTTAGTACTTCAATTTTTAAGACATATTAATTATAATAGTTTTTCATTTAATTTTTTATATGGCAAAATAGATAATGATTTTATAAACTTTGTTAAAGAAAATAAACATATTGTAGATTTAAATTATATAATGCCAGACAATATTATTGTACCAGATTCTGTAGTAACAAGTGGTATTAAAATAGCACATCTTGCAGCTTGTTTAAATGGTTATTTGTATGATCATCCTAATTTTGAGGGAGAAGAAGAAAAAGATGCAGATAATTTAGGCTGTTGGGCTGGAGATTTAGTACAAATGGGAGAAGTTTTTGAAAAGAAATCAGTAACATTAAGCAAAGAAGAAGCTTCACAAATTATTGCTACTAATAATGTGGCAATATTAACTAAATATGGAATGACTAATGTAAATGAGTGTGGATTTGCATATGAAGATTGGACACATGACATAGATGCAGTTTGTTTAAAGGATAGAGCAGAGTTAAATCCAATATACCAAGCTTTTAGAGAATATTATGTAAGTTCTGATGGATATGGAAAAAGATATGCAACTTTTATTCAAAAAATAATTCCAAATGGTTCTACTAACTTTAATGATATATATAATTTTGCATATTCATATTTGAATCCAGACCGATTTGTAAATAATGCTTTTAACACACTATTTACTTATTTTGGAGCGAATAATTTTGCTATTGCTCATGGCTTTGCTACAAGATTATTAGCTTGTTATAATCAAGAAAATCCAGCACCAGTTGTACCAAACATCTCATATCAAGCACATGTACAAAATATAGGATGGCAAAACCCAGTATCAAATGGAGGAATAGCAGGAACAACAGGACAAGACTTAAGAATAGAAGCAATAAAAATTTCTTCAGATATAGATATTCAATATAGAGTACAT